>SVBD01000028.1 GCA_015059045.1 Erysipelotrichaceae bacterium | reverse complement strand
ACGGCTCATGTTACTCCAATAGTAGTCACGTTTTAATCTACAATATGTTTTGAAAATTCCTTCGTGACCTATATTGTGCGCAGACTCCAATAATCGTAATTTTTCTTCTGGTTTTACCACTATTTTTCTAAGACTATCACCTTGCTTATAGTATTTAGTACCATTTATTTCGATAATTTTATTATTAACAAAATTTTGTATATTTATATTATTGTGGAAATTACTATCCTTCTTAGATTCTGACGTCCCTTTTACCTCACTATTTACATTTATTAATTCAATCTCGGTACTTAATATAGATTTATCGTTGGGTATTACTGGATCCATTGTTAATCTTGATAGAGCATCAGCGACTACGTTCTTCTTACCTTCTTCATATTTTACTTTCACCTTTAGAGAACTAAGAAAAATTATCCATTTAGCGTGTCTAGAGGAGGTTGGTTCCGTATTCTTAAAGAATCCCACTAATGGCTTGTGATCTGTAATTAATATTGGCTCAGGTTTACCGCCACAGATATAATGTTTGAATTTTTTTACACAATAAAAAGCAGCAAGTCCTTCTAAATCTGTAACATTATAATTTAGTTCAGCTGACTTCAAAGTTCTACTAACAAAATGCAAAGGATGTTCATTTCCATCCTCATCCTTTTGAATTAAAACCCCTCCAATCCCTTTTCTTGATGCATCAGTTCTGATAATAAATTCTTTGTCATAATCCGGTAATGAGAGGATTGGAGCAGTTATTAATCTATCCTTTAATGTCTGAAAGGATAGATCCTCCTCGGGGCCCCAGTGAAAGTTAGAATTTTTCTTTAATAATTTAAATAAGGAAGTAGCTTCTGCAGCGAAGTTCGGAATGAACTTCTGTAGTAACCAACGGCTCCCAGAAACGATCTTACATCTGTAATATTTTTCGGAGGTAACCATCGCTTTATTACTTCTACTTTAGTAGGGACCGGCTTTAAACCATCCACCGTAAGTAAATGACCCAGCAACTCCACTTCCTTTTGGAAGAAGTGACATTTTTCTATATTGATCTTTAAATTGTTTTCTCTGAGGATTTTAAAAACTTTAACTATATCTTCTAAATGTTTTTCAAAAGAGCCAGAAAAAATAATAACATCATCGATATAAATAAAAATACAATTCCCTATGAGTTCAAAAAAAATTCTATTCATCTCCCGTTGAAAGGTAGCGGGAGCATTAGTTAGTCCAAATGGCATTACATTAAACTCGTAGTTACCAAAAATTGTAGTGAATGCCGTTTTATCTTTATCTTGTTCAAACATGGGTACTTGATGATACCCCGAAAAGAGATCTAGGGTAGTAAGTATTTTAGCTGTATTCCCAATAGCATAAAGAATTTCATCGATTCGAGGAAGCGCGTAAGAATCCTTAATCGTACAGTTGTTCAACTTACGGTAATCTATGCACAATCTATATTTCCCGTTTTTCTTTTCCACTAAGATCGCGGGAGATGCCCAAGCAGAATCTGAGGGTTCTATTAGTTTGTTTTTGATTAATTTAGTGATCTCCTCCTTCAATACCTTAAAATGTACACGGGACAATCTATATGGTTTCTGTTTAAATGGTGTAATCCCTGGAAGAAGATTTATTCTATGAGGTAGTAGCTTCGTATTTCCTAAATCGTCCGTTTTTATGGCTAAGACCTCTTTATATTCCTCAAAGATTCGATTCACGCGGCTTTTAAATTTGTTCGGTACTTCCTCAACAATTTTCTTAATAATATCTTGTTTAGATTCTACCTCTTCTTGTTCTTCTATAGTTGATTTGGGAACTTCCTTTATCTCTTCAATTTCGTTACTGTTCTTCTTAATGGTTAAAAGCATAGGCACACCATTATTTATCTCTTGGACATCCTCTTGTTCCTCAACCTCTTGCTCTTCACTTTCAGAGTCAGAACTCGTTGGTAGTTTAATATCATACCTAAGATGAGCAATCTCCACATTATTATTAGAATTATCAATAAGATACAGTTTATCATTAACAAAGTCTAATATGAATCTATTTCTTTTTAGTGAATCGATTCCAACAAGTAAGTCGAATAGGTCACTCTTTTCGATTACACGGAATTTTTCTTCAAATGTATAAGAGCCAATTTTTATCTTTAATTTATATATGTCAGTACGTGTGTTTGCATTCGAGAAAGCTTGAAATATGGTTTCCATTATTCTTCCGATTGGTTTTAAGGTGGATTTTAATTTCCTTAAAAATTCTCTTGATACCATATTAACACTGGCGCAGGAGTCTAACAGAATATCCGTATTTACCCCTTCTACCCATCCATTCACTTTAACAATCTTATTTTTATTGATGGCAGTAATTACATTGGTAATTGTATTTGTAGCAAGTGGGGGTTCTAATCGTAATTTTTGAGAAAAAGCTGTCCTAAATTTTGGAAATAAATCGAGTAAATGTACTAACTTAGTGGTAACCTCCGTTGAAGCTATTTCACCTATTAAGTCGTCCATTTTAAAATTCTCAAATCCTTTCATTAATCTTATATGTCTTTCCACTTGATCAATTTTTCGTTTGGATTCTTCATTTCTGGTTTGTACTACACTTTCTTTAATTTCTTTAATTCTCTCCGCTCTAGCTTTTCTCTTGGCATTTGAAATATTTTTCTCATTAATGATAGAAACGTCTAATTGTTCTAACTTCTCTGTTTTGTTTTTATCTATTTGTTCTTTATTTGTTCTATGAACTTGCTTATTAAGGTCATTTGTTATTTCAATTGAATTCTTCACGCTTGTGTCCTGCTTATGGTTATTTATTCCTTCAACTTCCTTCATTTCCACATCATTATTAGTAAGTGCATGATCGTTTATTGTGGAATTGTGTTTCATGGCATTAGTGTTGATAGCGATGGGATTATCTATTAATCTATCCTTTCTTTTTATTGATTCATATTTGTTGGGTGGATCATCTTCCTTAGGTTTATACGGGGTCCTCATTTTAACTTTTATGGATTTATCTTTTCTTGTAGCTGCAAGTACATTGTTATTTATGGTGTTAGTGTTAGTTTTCGTAATATCAAAATAATTACTATGATCATTTTTATCAGAGTTTATTTCCTCTGATTCATTATAAATGGAATCATCATTATAATTAATTTTTGTTGTAGTATAATTATTTAATTTTGTATATTCTTTATTAACTTCATTATTAATATTTGTATTTTTATTTTCAATTCTAGTATTCTCAAAAGTATCATTGTTTTCATTACTTGCACATATATCGTTAAACTCCACATGTTTATTGGAATTTTCATCTTTATATAAATAATTTTTTTTATCCTTTGTTTCTAGAATACTAGTATTAATATTATAATTTATTAAGTTGGTTTGTTTACTGGAAGTTATCCTTCTCCCATTTACAAGTTTAAATTTCTTTTAGGAAGTAAACCTTTCTCTTCCATATCAGCTAGTTGTTTAAATGTATATGGACAATTATTACTTTTGTGCCCAGTTTGATAGCAACGATGACAATAAATATTTACTTTATTTCGACTAGCACCTTCAGTATTCTCTTTATTAATTTGACTTTGATTGTTATTAGGGTTACCGTTCATAACTTCATCGTTGTTATTCTGTTGATAATTTCTTCTTAGGGGTTCGTTATAAGCATTAAAATTAGAACTAGTGGAGTAATTGTTATTATTATAGTAATGCGTTGGTCTCATAGAAAAATTACCATATTCCTTGTTATTATAGCTATTACTGTTATTATAGATTCTATTTATATTGTTGTTGTTATTAGGTATGTTTCCATAATAGTTGTTCCTTCTAAAATTGTTATAATTATTAGTGTAGTCTCTAGAACTTGGATTATTGTACTGAAAGTAGTTCTGAAGTCTATTTCTAAAGTTCCCATTATTGGTCGGCATACTGGACTCTAAATTATTATTAAAATAATTAAATGCATCTGTTCTATTTCTTCTAACATTCCCAATATTTTGTGTAAGCATAGATATGTTATTGGAAATTTTTCTTCTTGAACCATAGGTTTGTTGATAGTTCTCTTGATTCGAAGCGGTTGCTCTTTCCCATTCCTTTTCAGCTTCTTCTGCGGTTTCTGCTATTTCATATGCTTCATTCAGACTTTCACATTTAGAAATGAATACTTGGGAATATGCGAAGTTTCTTGATTTGATGGAATTTCTATAATTTTTAACAGATAATATCTTTTGATAATCTCTTGGAAGGTCATGATATAATCTTCTATACCTATCATTGAAACTTTTAATTGTTTCTTCGCCTTGAATAATGAGACCTTGTAAATAAGTAAGTTTGTCACCCTCCGTAACTCCTTTGTGTTTTTCTATGGCTTTTTGTATATCCTTTAAGGAAGGATATACATTGTTTCTTTTATCTACTAACCTCCTTAAAGCAGCCTTAGTATTAGCATCTACCGCCTCACAAGCCCAAGTAAATATTCTTTCTGGGTCTTTGATATTACAGACCCTCATTAGATTACCAAGATCCTCAATCCAGTCCACCACATGGTTATCGTAATCTTCTAATAGTGGTAGAACCTTATAAATTTTTAGTGAGTCCATTATAGTCACGCGTTTTGTATATATATATTTTATTATGATTATTATTATTTTTTTTTTATAATAATTATTATTATTTCCAGCCTTATTTTTTATATTTTTTTTTTTTTTTTTTTTTTTTTTTTTTTTTTTTTTTTTTTTTTTTTTTTTTTTTTTTTTTTT
>SVBD01000008.1 GCA_015059045.1 Erysipelotrichaceae bacterium | reverse complement strand
CAACAATCCTTGAATAAATTAATATGTGCTTAACATTTTCAGTTAGTCCAACTTTTGGGGTTAAGTACAAAATCCCGCTTTTAAGTTTTAATTAGAATTTGGATTTTCTACAACTGTATATGTGTTACCTTTATACTCAATTGTTGTTGGAAGAGCAAATTCTTCTTGTTCTTTTAATGTTGTTTCTACATGAATTGCAATTGCATTTTCTCCATCAATCTTATAGGTGATTTGATCAATTGTTGGATAAGTATCTTCTGTATAATTTCCAAAAATGAACTCATTAGCATAACTTTCTGTATATTCTCCAGAATAAAGAATAATACAGTTCATGTTTTGAAGTCTCCATGCAACATTTGAGATTGCATTAACATCACAATTAGTAGAAGATAGATAAACTCTATAAACACCTTTCTTTGTTCCATCATCATGGAAAGCATATCCTGAAATATATTCAACATCACCATGTAAATATAATTCATCAACGCGTAAACCTTTTAAACTATTTTCTCCAAACTGAGTGGTTTCTCTAATGATAACAGTTTGTAATCTTTCACCTAAATAAGCGTTACTTTGAAGAACTCCATTACTATAATAACCACCATGTAAGAAAGCGATTGTTTGATGTTCTCCATCTCTTTTTTCACCAATAAATGGAATATCTAAATAAACTACATTGTTTGATCCATATAGAACATTCCAACCCATATTTTCTAGTGTCGAAGAAACAACAAATCTAGTTAATGATTCACATAATCTGAATGCTGAATCACCAATTGTAACAACGTGTTCTAATTCAACTTCAGTAATATCTGTGTTATAGAAAGCATATTGAGGAATTTCAGTGATTGCTTCATTAAGTGTAAATGTTTCAATTGGTCTATTTGCGAAACATCCAACACCTAAAGTAACTTTATAAGATTTTCCATCTACTTCAATATTTCCAGGGACATCGATATTTGTTAAAGTATCATCTACAAACATTAAGATTGCAATATTATTTACTTTATCTAAATAGAATGTTGCATCAAGTTCTTCACTATTATATAAAGTTTCATCATTTACTCCATAATAGAAAACCATTTCTCCTTCTGTTTCGGTAATAATTCCTTCTGAAGAAGGTGCTTCAACTAAGTAATACATAATATGATCACTATAATTCATTAAATTTTTAACGTTAGAAGAAATTTCTTCTGGGTGATAATATACTTCAATATTTGTTCCATCAATGACATCATAACCCAAATTCAAACTTGCACCATTTCTTTCTTCAAAATTGAATTGAGTTAAAGCGCCACAATCTTTAAATGCCTCATAACCAATTTGAGTTACGTTAACAGGAATTGTAACTGATTCTAAAGCATCACAACCATAGAAAGCATAATCAGAAATATAGAAGACTTTATCATTAAATACGATTTCTTCTAGTAAGTCACAATCTCTAAATGCTCTATCTTGAATTTGTTTAATATTAGCGCCTAAAGTAACTTTTGTAACATCAGACTTACTAAATGATTTACCACCAATAATTTTGACTTCGTATTCATCTCCTTCATACATAACTGTATCAGGAATGACTACTTCTCCACCATCACCAATATATCTAGCTACAACAATTTCTCTTTCTTGAAGTGTTGTACTATAGTAATGATCTGAAACGATGTATTCAAAATCACCATCTTCAAAATAATAGTAATTATAATAATATCCATTTGTACCATAATCAGGATTAGTTAAATCGTAAATTGAGTTAGAATCTCCAATTCCACCACCAGTGTAATCCCAATATGGGCTGAAACTGTTTTCATTTGGTGAAAGAATATAAACAACTGTTGGAGTATCTTGGAAGTTTCTTCCAAACATATATTCTTCAATATATAAAACACTTGCAGGAATTACAATTTTTCTTAAATTTGGTGTATTGCTAAAGCAATATGTTCTAATAAATTCTAATGTATTTGGAAGTTCTACACTTTCTAATTTTTCAAGATTAGAGAATACTTGTTGAGTAATTTCTACAACATTATAAGTTTGGTTGTTATGATTAATAACTGCAGGAATTACTGCATTAACGATATCTCTATTAACAACAGAAACTAATTTTGCTTCGCCGTCTTTTAATAAATAAACGAAATCATCAGTTTGATATACATCATTTGGAGTATAACCAGAGAATCCTCCAATTGGTAAGTTGGAATAATATTTTTCAGAAATAACAACTACATTTGTATTTAAGTTACTATCAGTACCTTCATGCCATGTCATTCTTTGTTCAATAGCGGCTACTGAACCAGGAATATAAATAATAGTATCTCTATAGTTATTAAATGCATATTTGTTAACAATTGTTGTATTTTCTGGAATAATAATCGTTTTTAATTCTCTTAAATTATAATATTCACCTTGTTCATCTTTAATGTAAACAGGAATTGTTCCACTTGTTAATGCACATGCTTTTGATTCACAATATGCCTTTAAATCACCATCAATATAAATTGCGCTTAATGATTCAGGAACAATTCTTACATTTAATGTCGAGTAAATTGATGTAAAATCGACATCTGTTAATGTTGTAGGCATGTAGATTTCTTCAATTGCAACAAAGGTTGTTAATTGATCTAATTCAAATTTTGTTGCATTTGTTAAAGTTAATTTCTTTAATACATAGTTTTTATCTTGACTATATGAATAATACTTTGTGAAATCTGATAATGTTTTATTTTCGCCATTAACCATTAAATTAGGAAGAGTAATTTCTTCAAAAGATGAAGCACGTAAAGCACTAGTACCTATAAATTCACAATTTTCTGGGACAATAATTGTTTTAACATCTTTCATTTCACTAAATGCTTCTTGAGAGATTTGTACTGTTTCAAAAGATTCTTCAAATCTAATATGTTGTACTCCACTTAATCCACTAAAAGCATAAGGAGCAATATAAGTAACTGAAGCAGGAATTGTTAATGTTTCTTGTTCACTTAATTTATAATATTCATTATTTTCATCTAATAAATAGAAGTTATCGTGATTTTTGAAAGCGCTAATGTATTGGTTATTAACATTAGTCCAATCTACTAATGTTCCCGCAAAGTATAAGTTTTCTACCGATTCAATTGAATCTTCATCTTCAACTACAAAATAGACACCTTCTGAAGAATATACTGGGATTGTTAAATTTTTAAGACTTGCAAATTTAGTTCCATTATCAGTAATTTTTCCACCAAGAATAATTAATGTTTCTAATACTGCAGAAGTACTATAATAACTAGCGCTATTATCAAATAAGTATTTGACTGAACAGTTATCTGTTGCATCTCTGCTTTCACCTAAAAATGGTGTTCTTAATTCTTTTAATGAACCTTTTGAATAATAGAATAAGTTACTTTCAATAACTTCTAATGAAGCAGGTAACCATACTTTCTTTAATGAACCTGAATTACTAAATACACTAATGCTAAATGTTTTAATTGAATCAGCAAGAATTACTTCTTCTAAGCTATCACAATAACCAAATGCATAAGCACCAACATTTTCTAGTGTACCTTCAATATGGATTACTACTAACGAATCGCAATTATAGAATGCTCTTTCTGCAATATCTGTAGTTTCATTAGTTACATATACTTCTTCTAAAGAAGTCTCCATATCATCTGCTTCTTCACATCCAAATAAAGCATATAATGTTTTTCCATACATTGAAGGAATTGTTAATTTTTCTAATGAAGAACAACCGCCAAAGACACCTTCAGCTAAATCTGTAACACTATTTGGAATTACTAATTCTTTTAATCCGTTTACAACAGCGAAAGTATTAGGAGCGATAGTATATTCTGTAATTACTTCTTCATTATATGTAAATGATTCTGGTAATTCTAAATATCCATCAATTGGAGCAGGTGTTCCATATAATACTTTTGTATCTTCATAACAAATAAATTTAAATCCATTTTCATCTTCGTAGAAGATAGAAGGATCTTCACTTGAATAGTGAATTACTTTTGCATAACGTGAAGCATTACCATATTCATCAAATCCTCCAGGAGTTAATGTTAAATTAAATACTGCTGGATCAGCTGTAATATAAATTTCATAAAGATTTGGACATAAGAATGCATAATTAACATTACATAATACTTTATGATCAATTGTTAATGATCTAACACTTTGTACTCCATGGAATAAATTGCTATTGATGTTAATAATATTTTCAGGAATTACAATATGTTCAAGTAAAGTTCTAACGCCATCTTCATATGTATAGAAATAATCACCTGTATAAGTTAATCCGATAATTTTCGCTCTAAACCATTTTTCTAAAGTACCCTCATAAACAAAGTGTTTAATTAAGGAATCACCAGAAATGTTATAATTGTTATTTAAAGTTAAACAATTTTCGTTAATTGTTAATGAATCAAGTTTAATATTCATTAATGAGCCTGTTAATAATTCTTCTTGAGAAGTTACACTGAGATGTTTCAATGAACTAGGGATATAGAAAGTCTCACTAACTAAATTATTTAAGCTATCTTTATAGTATTGTTGAGTGACAGAATATGTATCAACTCCAGAAGTAGATTCTCTTGAGAATAAAATACCTAAAGGATATTGATATGTATCTTCACTACTCTTATTTTCTAAACCAATAAATGGAAGTGATAATGATCTTAAATTAAATAAGCCATCAAATGCACCCATGCCAAATTCATCAATATAATCAGGGATGACTAAGTTTGTAATCTTATCACAACCAGCAAACGCACGTCCGCAGATTGCTGCAGGAGTTGGACTATCAATAGTCAAGAAACGGACAGTTTCTAAATTTTTACAATCAGAGAAAGCCCCAACACCAATAAACGCACATTTATCTAGATATATATTAACTAATGTGTCAACTTTTGCAAAAGCATAATCTCCAGCAAAAATAACTGATTCTAATCCTTTAATTTCATATTTAGTATTATAGAATGCATAGTGAGGAACTGTTGTTCCATAAGTTGTTGTTAAATCAATACCATCAATCTCTACATAATCATTGACTTGAGAAACATACGCTTTAACTGTTACATTACCAACATATAATGGGTTAGATGTTTCATCGCTAAAGTTATATGTTAACCATTGATTTACATGAGTATTTGAAATATATACTGTTTCAATAGCTTCAGCATCTATGAATGCGCCTGCTAAGAAATCGACATCAGTATTATTTGGCATGTAAATTTCTTTTAACGATTCACAACCTTCAAATGCTGATTCACCAACTGTTTCTAAAACAGTAGAATCCATTTTAACTACTTCTAATGAAGCACAATCTTTAAATGCTGAATCACCAATAGAAACTATTGATTTTGGTAAATTAATTTCCTTTAACGAATCACATCCAAAGAAAGCATATTCATCAATATAAGTATTACCTTGTTGGAATACTACAGTTTCTAAATTATGACAATCCTCAAATGCTCTTTCTGCAATCTTAGATAATGATTTTGGTAAAGAGATGTAAGTAAGTCCACTGTTTCTAAAGCAATAAAAACCAATAGTTTCTAAAGCGGTAGCTTGGTTCATTTCTACTCTACCTAAACCAGTTGTATTATAGAATGCATTAGCTCCAATTTTTGTTGCTCTTTGAATTGAAACAGATTCTAAAGATGTACAATCAGCAAATGCGTATTCATCAATTTCAACAACAAAATCTAAATTAATATGTTTTAATGATGTACAATCAGCAAATGCGTAACTTCCAATCTTTTGACAAGATTGAGGAAGTGAAAGCGATTCTAAAGATGTACACCATCTAAATGCTTCATATTCTAATTCTTCAAGAGCACAATTTTCATCAAAAATAACTTCTTTTAAAGAAGAAGAATTAATTCTACGAATACTTCTAACAGTATTAGGAATATAAATAGAATCAATATCAATTGAATAGTAAAAATTGACAGCAACTACTGGTATTCCCTTTAATTTTTCAGGAATAATAATATCTCTATCCGTACAAGTTCCTAAACCTGTAATAACAATACCTGCTTCATCATTTTCATCGATTTCAATATAATATTCTAAACCTTCAGAAAATTCATCACATTGACAATTTGTACATTTTCCATCAACAAAGTTGTGACCTAATTTAGAATTTTCAATTGTTTTAGTATCTATTTCATCACAACCTTCGTGATCACAATGAGCTACTTCTACTCTATCTGTTTCACATGTTTCTTCACTTTCAACTTCATATTTAGTAAAAGAGTGTTGTAATTGAGGTAAATAGATTTCACTCCATTCAGCACTAGTGACAGCTTCTTCACTTAAGAAATAAGTATAACAAGAGTTACAATGCCAGTATTCTTTATTACCAGAATTATCACATGTTGCTTTAACTTCGTCATAATGAGTTAAATTATGAGTTGAAGGAATGATTGTATCTTCTCTATTAATTTTTACTGTAGCATTTTCATCTTCAAAACATTCCATACATTTTAAACATTCATAATAAGCTACTCTTCCTTCAGAAGTACAACTAGCTTCATAACCATATACATAATTTAAATTATGTTGTCCAATTACTTTAAGCTCTTCTTCAGTTGTAGGATTTTTATATTCATCAAATAAAGTATCACAATATTCACATGTGAAGTGAGTTTTTAAGCCTTCGCCTTCACATCCAGTAAATCCTCCAACATAGTTATAATTATGATCTACTCTAGGAAGAATAAATTCATCTAAACTTGTATAAATAGATCCATCTGTACCTTTATACTCGTTACAATGACTACAAGTATAATAGTCTTTCATACCTTCTTCTTGACATGTAGCAGGTTTTCCAGTTACAAGGGTCCAATTATGTTCACCCTTGCCTCCGCCACTAACGGAACTTCCTCCGCCACCAAGATTACCACATGATGCCAAAGTTAAAAGAAAGCCAGCCAAAAGAAATGGCATAAACATAAAAATCTTTTTCATTTTCATATTTTTTCTCCTTTTTTTAAAGAAACACTTTTATACCCACGATAAAAATATTTTCCTTATTACAATTAAATGATAATTTAATATATTAAATTAGTCAATTTAATAATCTTAACAAATAAAAAAACCTTCCATAAGGAAGGTTAATTTTTTAGAAATTAATTATCTTGTCCAAGTTACAATAGCCATTGGAGCGTTATCTCCACGTCTATTAGTTACTTTTAAAACTTTTGTATATCCACCGTTACGATCTTTATGTAATGTAGCGATTTCACCAAATAATTTTTGAAGTGCTGTAACTTTGTTTTTTTCATCTGCCCAAACATCTCTAACTGTTCTAGCAGCTAATCTTCTAGCGTGTAAATCTCCTCTTTTTCCAAGAGTAACTAATTTATCTGCTAAAGCTGATAATTCTTTTGCTGTAGCTAAAGTTACTGTAACTGTTTCGTGAACAATTAAATCTGTAACTAAAGTTCTTAACATTGATTCATATTTGCTCTTTGTATAAGCAGCTTTAAATCTTACGCCACCTTTACCATGAACATTTTTACGTCCTTGTGTACTCATTTACTTAAGGCTCCTTTCTATTCGTATTCTCTGAAGCCAAGACCAATTGCTTGTAATTTTTCTTTAACTTCTTTTAATGATTTTTTACCTAAGTTTCTGACTTTCATCATGTCTTCTTCAGTTTTTTGTGTTAATTCAATAACTGTAGAGATATTTGCTCTTTTTAAACAGTTAGATGAACGAACCGATAAGACTAATTCTTCGATTGTCATATCTTGATATTTATTCTTTGGTTCTTCAACAGTTTCTGCAAGAATATCTTGAGATTGAGCTTTTTCGCTTAATTCAACGAATAATTCAAAGTGAGATACTAAGATTTTTGCTGCTAAAGCAATTGCTTCATGTGCTTGCATAGAACCGTTTGTCCAGATTTCCATATCTAATTTGTCATAATTATTGTTATGCCCAACACGAGTATTTTCAACTACGCACGAACATTTTGTAATTGGAGAATAATTAGAATCTGTTGGAATAACTCCAATAGGGAAATTTGCATCTTTGTTTCCTTCAGCAGTAACATATCCTCTACCATTACGGCAATAGATAGTCATTGCTAATTTACCACCTTCATTAACGTGAGCAAGAACTAAGTCTTTGTTAATGATTTCAACTCCAGTTGGGCAAACAATATCGCCTGCTGTAACTTCACGAGCTTCTGTAACACAAAGTGTTAATTTGTGAGAAGTTTCAGTTTCATCAGAAATCTTTAAAACTAAATCTTTTAAGCTCAAGACGATAGATGTAACGTCTTCTTCAACTCCATCAAGAGAAGAGAATTCGTGACGTGCTCCTTCTACTTCAATTGCATATACACTTGCTCCAGGTAAAGAAGAAAGAAGAACTCTTCTTAATGCATTACCTAAAGTTGTACCAAAGCCTCTTTCTAAAGGTTCGATAACAAAGTGACCATAATTTGTATCTGAATTGTATTCTGCAATTTTAAATCCTGGTTTTTCAAATTTTTTCATAGCGATCCTCCCTGGTTAAAATTTGTTTTGTTTTAGTTAGTTTACACGACTAACCACGTGGACGCTTTGGTGGGCGGCAACCATTATGTGGGATTGGTGTTGTATCTGTAATAGTTTGAATTTGTAATCCAGCAGCTTGTAAGCTTCTTAATGCAGATTCACGACCTGGACCAGGTCCTTTTACATCAACATCAACTGTTTTTAAGCCTTGATCTAAAGCAGCTTTAGCACAAGCTTCTGCTGCTAATTGAGCTGCAAATGGAGTAGATTTTTTAGCTCCTTTGTAGCCTAATGCACCAGCACTTGACCATGCGATTGCATTTCCTGCTTCATCAGTAATAGTAATAATTGTGTTATTAAAGGTAGAATGAATGTGTGCAACACCTTTAGTATAACTTCTCTTAATTCTCTTTTTACGAGTAGTTGGTCTTTTACTTGCCATTGTTCTTTCCCCTTTCTAACTATTTAGTTGCAACTTTCTTATTTGCAATTGTTTTTCTTGGTCCTTTACGTGTACGAGCGTTGTTCTTTGTTCTTTGTCCACGAACTGGAAGACCTCTTCTGTGTCTTAATCCACGGTAGCAACCGATTTCTTGTAATCTCTTGATATTAAGAGCGACTTCTCTACGTAAATCACCTTCTGTTTTGTATTTAGAAACTTCGTTTCTGATTGTTGTTAATTGTTCTTCACTTAAATCTTTAACTCTGATTGTTGGATCAATGTTAACTGCATTTAAAATTTCTTTTGCAGTAGATAATCCAATACCATAGATATAAGTTAATGAATAAGCAACTTGCTTATCATTTGGAATGTCTACACCTACAATACGTGCCATTTTAATATCCTCCTAAAATTAACCTTGTCTTTGTTTGTGTTTTGGGTTAATGCAGATTACCATTATACGGCCTTTTCTGCGGATAACCTTACACTTGTCACAAATTGGTTTTACTGAAGGTCTAACTTTCATAAATTTTTCCTCCTACTTAATGCTAGCTTTATGAATCTAGCCGATACTATTTGTATCTAAATGTTATTCTACCACGTGTTAAATCATATGGCGATATTTCTACAGTAACTCTATCACCTGGTAAGATGCGAATGTAATTCATACGGATTTTACCAGAAACGTGGGCAAGAATTACTATGCCGTTTTCAAGTTTTACCTTAAATTGTGCGTTAGGTAATGTTTCAACGACAACCGCTTCTACTTCTATGACGTCATTTTTAGCCATTCTTCTATTCCCCTTCACTCTTCTTGGTTATAATTTCGTAACCATCTTTTGTAATAACAATGGAATTTTCGTAATGGGCAGCTAATTTTCTATCACATGTTACTGCTGTCCATTCATCAGGAAGAATAAATACATCTTTTCTTCCTTCTAAGATAATTGGTTCGACCGCAAGAGTCATTCCTTCTTTTAATATAGGTCCAGTTCCTGGAGTTCCAAAGTTTGGAACCATTGGATCTTCATGCATTTCTTTGCCTAATCCATGTCCTGTAAAATCGCGAGTTACGTTAAAGTCATTAGCTTCAGCGTGTTTTTGAATTGCACTAGATAAATCGCCAATTCGATTTCCTGGTTTTGCAAATTCCATCGCTTTGAAGAAACATTCTTCAGTAACTCTAACAAGCTTTTCAGCATTACTAGACACATTACCTACCTTGAATGTTCGACATGCGTCTGCCATGTAACCTTGATATGATACTACAATATCAATTGATATGATATCTCCATTTCTCAATTTGCGATTTGATGGAATTCCATGCACAACTTCTTCGTTGACTGATGCGCAAATTGCAGCGGGATATCCATAGTATCCTTTTTCTTCTGGGATGCCCCCAGCTTCACGAATCACCTTTTCCGCAACTTGGGAAAGGTGGTTCGTAGTAATACCAGGTTTACATAAAGGTTCAAGTACTTCAAATACGTTAGCTAAGATATGTCCTGCTTTTTTCATTAAAGCAATTTCTCTACTAGATTTGATAGATATCATGAATTACTTAACCTCATCAAGTATCTTTTGAATGTCTTTAAATACATCATTTATGTCTTGAAGACCATTAACTTCCTTACATAATCCTAAATTACTATAGAAATCAATTAAAGGTTTAGTTTGGTTTTCATAGGCATCTAATCTCACATTTAAACTTTCGATTGTGTCATCTTTTCTTTGAACTAATTCACTACCGCATGCATCGCAAATTCCATCAACTTTTGGAAGTTTGAAACTTACGTGATAAGAATTTCCACATTTTGGACAAACGCGTCTACCAGAGATACGTTTAACTAATTCTTCTTTGTCTGCTGTAATGTTAATTACTAATTCAACTGGACGTGAGATTTCTTTAGCCATTACTTGTAATGCCTCTGCTTGAGGGATAGTTCTTGGGAAACCATCAAGTAAATAGCCATCTTTACAATCATCTCTAGATAATCTTTCTTTTACTAAAGCGATTGTAACTTCATCAGGAACAAGATTTCCTGCATTAATGTAAGATTGAGCTAGCTTTCCTAAATCAGTTTGATTTTTGATAGCTTCTCTAAACATATCTCCTGTAGAAATATGTGGAATCTTTACATATTCAAGAATTCTTTCTGATTGAGTACCCTTACCAGCACCAGGTGGGCCCATTAAAATGATATTCATATTTTATAAACCTCCTTATGCTACGCTTGCATGTGATTGCGAAGCGATTAGACCATCGATTTGATGTGATGTTTCTAAAGCAACACCAACGACGATAATCATACCTGTTCCTCCAAGGGCTAATGATTGAGGAACGATTTCAAGTAGAGTTAATATTACTGGGAAAGCAGCGATAAATGTTAATGCTGTAGCTCCTAAGAATGTAACTCTATTTAAAACTTTACCAACATATCTTTGTGTTTCATTACCAGGTCTAACTCCAGGAATGTAAGTTCCTCTTTTTTGGAAATCTTCTGCAAGATTTTCAGGATTAATTGTTAAGTTAGAATAGAAGAAACTGAAAGCGAAGATTAGTAGTACATAGATAATTAATCCCCAAGGCATGTACCACGTACTTCCATCAAACCAAGGCATTTCTGTCAATGCTGATTGGTTGAAGATGTTAAGAATATTTGTAATTGTTTCATTTGAAGTATAATCTTCAACAATGAAACTTACGATAACTGCTGGAGCCATTAATAATGAACCTGCGAAGATAACTGGAATAACACCAGCTGAGTTAATTTTGATTGGTAAGAACGAAGTATTATTAACTTTAGCGTTTAATGCTCCACCTGTACCTGAGTGTTGAACTGGAATCTTTCTAATTGATTTTTCGATAAATGTAACGAATACAATAATAAAGACGAATGTTGCTAAGTATAATCCAAGTTTTAATGCACCTTGAACAATTCTTACTTCTTCAGTCATTAATTCGCTTGAAACGAAGTATTGAACTGCTGAGAAGATTTGTGAAGGAAGACTTGAAACAATACCTGCGAAAATTAACATTGAGACACCATTACCAATACCCTTTTGAGTAATTTGGTCTGCCATCCACATAACTAACATTGAGCCAGCCATCATAATGATGATTGTTTTAATATACATCCAAGTATCTAATGTTTCAGTGAAAGTAATTGCACCTGAATTATACATTGTTACGATAATACCATAACCTTGTACTGCACCTAATACTAATGTAAGAATACGGTTAGTCATTTCAATTTTCTTTCTTCCTGATTGACCTTGTTTTGTTAACTCAGTTAATGCTGGAAGAACATCTTTTGATAATAGTTCAACGATAATTGATGCTGTGATGTAAGGAGAAACCCCCAAAGCAAACACAGAAAAGTTTTGTAAGGCGCCACCACCCATTAAGTTCATTAAACTTAATAAGTCTGTATCACCAATTGAATCACTCAATGTGACACCAGGAACAACGATATTACATCCTATACGATATACGAAGAAAATCATAATAGTGAATAGGATGCGATCTCTAATGTCCTTGTTTTTAAATATGGCAACCAACTTTTTCATATTAGATTACCTCTACAGATCCGCCGGCATTTTTGATTGCTTCTTCAGCAGATTTAGAGAATTTGTGAGCAGAAACGCTTAATTTCTTTGTTAATTCACCATCACCTAATACTTTGACTAATTTGCAATCAGAAGCAACTAAGCCTTTTTCTACTAAGTATGCTGGAGTAACTACTGCACCATCATCTAATTTATTTAGATCACGAACGTTAACAACACCATAAACTACACGTGTGAAGTTTGTGAATCCTCTTTTTGGTAATCTACGGTAGATTGGGTTTTGACCACCTTCAAAGCCAGGGCGAACTCCGCCACCACTTCTTGATTTTTGACCTTTGTGTCCTGATCCACCGTTTTTGCCTAAGCCAGAACCAATACCACGACAAATTCTTTTTGCTGTTGGTCTTGATCCTTCAGTGTATTTTAATTCATTAAGTTTCATGTTATTTAACCTCCTTATTTACGAAGTGCAGCTACTTGTGCACTTGTTTTGAGATTAACTAAACCATCAACAGTTGCTCTGATACAGTTAATTGGAGTTCTTGAGCCATATACTTTAGAGTAGATATTTTTGATACCTGCTAATTCTAATACAGCACGTACTGGTCCACCAGCGATAACTCCAGTACCTTCAGGAGCTGGTTTTAAGTAAACTTGGCAAGCGCCAAATAAACCGTTAATATCATGAGAAATTGTTCCATTTTTAACAATTGTTATGTGGAACATATTTTTCTTTGCTGCTTCTTCAGCTTTCTTGATTGCATCTGGTACTTCTTGAGCTTTACCAGTTCCGTAACCGAAGTTACCTTTGCCATCACCGATAACTACTAATGCAGCGAAACGCATACGACGTCCACCTTTAACAGTTTTTGAAATTCTGTTAATAGAAACAACTCTTTCTTCATATTGTTTTTCAAAAGATTTTTTTCTATCGAAAGGTTTTTTACCGTCTTTTCTTGGGCCTCTTTGAGGTCTGTCACCTCTAGGAGCTCTTTTTGGTTCTTCAGTAGCTTCTACTGGAGCTACTACTACTTTTTCTTCTGCCATCAATGAATCCTCCTAGAATACTAAGCCAGCTTCACGAGCTGCTTCTGCTACTTGTTTTACACGACCGTGGTAAACATAACCTGAACGATCGAATACAACTTTACTAATTCCTTTTTCAATAGCTAATTTAGCAATTCCAGCACCAACTTGAGCTGCTGCTTCGATGTTTCCACCGTTTGCTAATTTTAAGCTAACTGAAGAACATGCTACTAATGTTACTCCATTGACATCGTCAATGATTTGAGCATGGATGTGTTTGTTGGAACGAAATACACTCAAGCGAGGGCATTCTGGTGTTCCAGAGATTTTAGCACGTACACGTAAGTGACGTCTAACACGACTAACGTTTTTAGATTGTTTATTAATCATATTCCTATTTCCTTTCTTGAGTTACTATTTCTTACCAGCACGTTTACCTTCTTTACGTAAGATAAATTCGCCTTTATATTTGATACCTTTACCTTTATATGGTTCTGGTTCTCTAACTGCTCTAATTACTGCTGCTGTTTGACCAACTGCTTGAGCATCGATACCTTCAACAACTACGTGAGTTGCATCAGTACATGTTACTTTTACGCCTGGTTCTGGTTTGATTACTACTTCGTGAGAATAACCCATATTTAATACGATATTTTCTCCTCTCATAGCTGCTCTGTAACCGATACCGACGATTTCTAATTCTTTTTTGAAACCTTCAGATACACCAACTACCATTGAGTTTAATAAAGCTCTTGTAGTTCCGTGTAATGAACGTGCTTTAATTTCGTCATTTGGACGAGTACATGTGATTTCATTACCATTAATATTAATAGTGATAATTTTATCAAATGTTTTTGTTAATGTTCCTTTAGGACCAGTAACTGTAACAACGTTGTCGTTGTTTGTAACTGTAACACCTGCTGGAAGAGTAATAAGTTTTTTACCAATACGTGACATTCTTATTACCTCCTACCAAACATAAGCGATAACTTCGCCGCCGATGCCTAATTTTCTAGCTTTTCTATCAGTCATAACACCTTGAGATGTTGAGATGATAGCGATACCTAAACCATTTAAGACACGTGGAAGTTTATCAGCTGGAGCGTTAATACGTAAACCTGGTTTTGAGATTTTCTTTAATCCAGAAATTACTCTTTCACCTGATTCAGCATATTTTAAGCTTAATGTTAATTCTTTTTTAACATCACCTGTAACAGTGAAGTCATTGATAAAGCCTTCTTCCTTAAGAATTTCAGCAATGTGAACTTTCATGTTGGAATGAGGCATTACTACTTTTGCGCTTTTCATTGCGTTAGCGTTACGAATTCTTGTAAGCATATCTGCAATTGGATCTGTCATTGTCATAATTAATAATTCCTCCTTCTATATTACCAACTTGATTTTTTCATACCAGGGATTTCTCCTCTGTATGCTAATTCTCTTAAGCAAATACGGCAAACGCCGAATTTCTTTAATACTGAGTGTGGACGGCCACAACGAGAACATCTTGAATATTCTCTTACTTTAAATTTTTGAGGACGAGCTTGTTTTGCGATTAATGATTTCTTTGCCATACTTTTTCTCCTCCTTATTTGCTAAACGGCATACCTAGTAATTCAAGAAGTGTATAAGCTTCTTTATCACTGTTTGCTGTTGTAACGATAACAATATCCATACCTCTGATTTTTGAAACCTTATCGAAATCAATTTCAGGGAAGATTAATTGTTCTTTAACACCAAGTGTATAGTTACCTTTTCCATCAAATGCGTTTCTAGAAACACCTCTGAAGTCTCTAACACGTGGTAATGAAATTGTGAATAATTTGTCTAAGAATTCATACATTCTGTTACCTCTTAAAGTAACTTTACAGCCAATAGCTGTACCTTCTCTTAATTTGAAAGAAGCAATTGATTTCTTAGCTTTTGTAATAACTGGTTTTTGACCAGCGATGATTGTTAAATCTCTAACTGCATCATCTAATAACTTTGAGTTTTGTGTAGCATCACCAACACCGATGTTGATAACAACTTTTTCAATGTGTGGTACTTCCATAACTGATTCATATTTGTATGCTTCAACTAATTTAGCTACAACTTCAGAAGTATATTTTGTTTTTAATCTTGCAACATATCTTTCTGCCATGATCAGTTTCCTCCTAGTCTAATTTTGTGCCAACTTTTTTCATGACACGTACTTTTTTGTCTCCAGTTACATCGTATCCAACACGGTAGCCTTTCTTTGTTTTTTCATCATAGACTGCTACGTTTGAAACGTGGATTGGAGCGTAAATTTCAACGATTGATCCATCTGGATTTCCTTGAGTTGGTTTTTGGTGTTTTTTACGAACGTTAACGCCGTCAATTACAACCTTATTTAATTTAGGGAATGCTTTTTGAACAGTGCCAACTTTTCCTTTATCTGCACCAGCAATAACGATTACTTTGTCGCCTCTTTTGATTTTCATTGGACGTACCTCCTATAAAACTTCTGGTGCTAAGGAAATAATTTTCATATATCCTTCACCTTTTTCACGAAGTTCACGAGCGATTGGGCCAAAGACACGAGTTCCTTTTGGGGAACCATCTTCGTTGATAATAACTACTGCATTATCATCGAATTTAATGAAAGAACCATTTGGTCTTGCGATACCCTTTTTAGTTCTTACGATAACGCCTTTAACAACATCACCTTTTTTAATTTTTGCATTTGGGATAGCGTCTTTTACTGCGCAAAGAACTACATCACCAATGTTTGCAGATCTTCTTTTTGATCCACCATATAAGCGGAAGACGCGTACACTTCTTGCACCTGAGTTATCAGCTACAACTAAATTTGTTTCAGTTTGAACCATAATCTCTTTTCCTCCTCTTATTTAACGTCAGTTGCTTTAGCAACTACTCTTACTAAACGGAAGTGTTTGTTAGCAGATAGTTTTCTTGTTTCCATGATTTCAACTACATCGCCAACATTACATTCGTTGTTTTCATCGTGAGCAAAATATTTTTTAGCATATTTAACTCTTTTTCCATATTTAGGATCTTTTTTGTGTGTTTCAACTAAGACGTTGATTGTTTTATCCATTTTATTAGATACTACAACACCACGAATAACTCTACGTGTATTTCTTTCTGTCATCTTTAGATCCTCCTAGTTAATACCGATTTCACGTTCTTTAATTACTGTATAGATACGAGCAATTGTTTTACGGATTTCAGTGATTTTATTACCATTTTCTAATTGGCCTGTTGCGTGTTGGAAACGAAGAGCTAATAATTCTTGTTTCAATTCATATACTTTCTCGTTTAATTCAACTGTAGAAAGTTCTCTAATTTCAGCAATTTTCATAACTATTTAACGTCTCCTTTCGCAATAATTTTTGTTTTGATTGGAAGTTTATAGCTAGCTAAACGTAATGCTTCACGTGCTGTTTGTTCTGGTACTCCACCAATTTCAAACATAACACGGTTTTGTTTAACTACTGCTACCCAGCATTCTGGTGAACCTTTACCAGAACCCATTCTTACTTCAGCTGGTTTCTTTGTTTTAGCCATTTGTGGGAAAATTCTAATCCAGATTTGTCCACTTCTTTTTGTGTATCTAGCTAATACGATACGAGCTGCTTCGATTTGACGAGCAGTGATATAATTTCCTGATAAAGCTTGAAGGCCGAATTCGCCGAATGATACTTCGTTACCAGCTTTTGAAAGACCTTCGTATTTTAAACTGTGTGGTCTTCTATATTTAGTTCTTTTTGGTTGTAACATAGTGACTATTCTCCTTTCTTATCAGATTCTTTTTTAGCTTTGTTAGCTAATCCACGAGAAATCCAAACTTTGCAGCCTAATTTTCCGTAAGTTGTATCAGCTTCAGCTAAAGCGTAGTCAACATCCATACGTAATGTGTGTAATGAGACAACACCTTCTTTGTATCCTTCAGTACGTGCGATATCTGCACCAGCTAATCTACCTGAAACTGCTGTTTTAACACCAACTGCTCCAGCTTTCATAACTCTTTGGATAGCTTTCTTTTGAACGTTTCTGAATGAAGCACGTTCTTCTAATTGTTTTGCCATATCTTGAGCAACGATGTTTGCATCAAGTGATGGGTTTTTAACTTCAACAACAGAAACTTTAACGTTTTTGCCGTTTGCAATTTTTGTAATTTGTTTTGTGATTTCTTTGATGTTTGCATTATCTTGTCCTAAGACTGAACCTGGACGAGCTGTGAAAACTGAAACTGTAACAACATCTTTTACTCTTTCAATTTCAACGTGTGATAATAAAGCATCTTTTAATTTAGCTGTTAAATATTTTCTGATTTTAACATCTTCATTTAATAGAGAAGCAAAATCTTTTTTGTTAGCGTACCATCTTGAATTCCAGTTACGGCTAACACCAACTCTAAGTCCAATAGGATTAACTTTTTGACCCATAATCTTTACTTCTCCTTTCTATTTTTCTTCAACCACAACAGTGATGTGGCTTGTTCTCTTGATGATAGATGATGCAGAACCTTTAGCTCTTGGCATATATCTCTTTAATCTTGGTCCATCGTTAGCGTAGATTGCTTTGATGTATAATTTAGATTCATCCATCTTATTGTTGTTTACTGCGTTTGCTGCTGCTGATTTAACTAATTTAGCAACTACTGGAGATGCTGATTTATTTAAGTTTGCTAAGATACCTAATGCATCAGAAACTTTCTTTCCTCTAATTAAATCAATAACTAAACGACATTTTCTAGGAGTAACACGAACTCCAGTAACTTTTGCTGTTGCTTGCATTCTTCTTTCCTCCTAATTATCTAGCGTGTGCTGCTTTATCTTCAGCAGTGTGGCCAGTGTGTCCTTTATATGTTCTTGTTGGAGCGAATTCTCCTAATTTATGTCCAACCATATCTTCTGTAACATAAACTGTGATGAATTCGTGTCCGTTATAGACTGCAAAGGAATGTTCAATGAATGATGGGAAGATTGTTGATCTTCTTGACCATGTTTTAATTAATTCTTTTTTGTGGGCTGCATTTAATGCTTCAACTTTTTTCATTAAGTGTGCATCAACGAATGGTCCCTTTTTTAAACTACGTGGCATTGTACTATTCTCCTTTCCTACTATAACGCTTTACCGTTACGTCTTCTGACGATTAATTTGTTAGATGCTTTCTTGGTATTTCTTGTCTTAACGCCAAGTGCACGTTTACCCCATGGAGTTCTTGGTGCATCACGACCGACTGGACATTTACCTTCACCACCACCATGTGGGTGATCGTTAGGGTTCATAACAGAACCACGAACTGTTGGGCGAACGCCATACCATCTTGATTTACCAGCTTTTCCTAAGTTAACTAAGTTCCAATCTTCATTTCCAACAACACCTACTGTTGCTCTACATGTTGCAAGAACTTTTCTAACTTCACCTGAAGCTAAACGTAATGTTACGTATTTACCTTCACTACCTAAGATTTGAGCTGATGTACCAGCTGCACGGCACATTTGTCCGCCTTTTCCAGGTTGAAGTTCAACGTTATGAATGAAAGTACCTTCTGGGATATTTCTAACTTCCATTGCATTACCAGTTTTAATATCAACTGATTCACCAGAAACAATTTTGTCTCCGACTTTTAATCCTTGAGGAGCAAGAATGTATCTTTTTTCTCCATCAAGATAATTGATTAAACAGATATTTGCATTTCTGTTTGGATCGTATTCGATTGTTGCGACTTTTCCAACGATTCCATCTTTGTTTCTCTTGAAATCAATGATACGATATTTTCTCTTGTTTCCACCACCGATGTGACGGCATGTGATAGCGCCTGTATTGTTACGGCCGCCTGTTTTCTTAAGAGATACTAACAAACTTTTTTCAGGAGTAGATGTAGTGATTTCACTAAATGTTGAATTTGTCATGTGACGACGACTTGGTGTCGTTGGCTTATATGTTCTAATTGCCATGATTTTTTTCTCCTATATTCGCCTTAAGGCTTATTCGCTAATTACGTTAATCTTGTCTTCTGGGCTAATAGTAACGATAGCTTTTTTGTATCCGCTGACTTTACCTTCGTAACGGCCAACTCTTTTAGCTCTTGGAAGAACGTTAACAATTTTTACATCAACAACTTTAACGTTGAAGATTTGTTGAACTGCAATTTTGATTTGTGTTTTGTTTGCAGTGTTTTTTACTTTTAAAGTTACTTTGTTTTCTTCTTGTTGCATTTTCATTGTCTTTTCAGTAACAATTGGTGCAACTAAGATATCGAAGCTCTCAATACTTGGAGCTGCAAATTTTCTTTCTTCGACTACTTCTACTTTAGTCTCTTTCTTTGCTCTTGCCATTATTTAAGACCTCCTTCGACTACTTTGATTGATGCTGATGTGAAGATTAAGCTATCAGCATTTAAGATGTCGTAAACGCTTAAGTTATTTGTTGTAGTAACGATAACTCCTGGGATGTTTCTTGCACTTAATACAAATGCATCATTATCACCATCGATTACAACTAAAGATTTTCTCTTTGCATTGATGTTTGCTAATAAGCTAACGACTAATTTAGTTTTAACTTCATTTAATTCTAAGTTTTCTAATACGATGATGTCTTTAGCTTGAGCTTTTAAAGTTAATGCAGATTTAACTGCTAACTTGTGAGCTTTTTTATTCATAGATAACTTGTAGTTTTGTTCGCCTGTTGGGCCAAATACAATACCACCGTGTCTCCATAATGGTGAACGTGTAGAACCAGCTCTTGCTCTACCTGTACCTTTTTGTCTCCAAGGTTTCTTTCCACCGCCTGAAACTTCTGCTCTTGTTAATGTTTTAGCAGTTGCTTGACGCATGTTTGATTGATAAACTTGGACGGCGTCGAACATGACTTGTTCGTTTACTTCAACACCGAAGACTTCAGCGCTGACCATGACTTTACCAGTTTCTTCACCTGCATGGTTTAAAACTTTTAAGCTAACTCTTTTTGCTGCCATGTTTTCTTCCTCCTTAGTTATTTTCATCAGCAACTACTTCGCTAACTGCTGGAGTGTAGTTTACTAATGGTTTTACAACTTGTTTTGTTCCTCTTTGAACTTTAACTGCTGTTCTTAAAGTAACAATTGATTTTTTAGGTCCTGGAATTGCACCTTTAACTAAGATTGCGTTGTTTACTGGATCAACTGCAACAACTAATAAATTTAAGATAGTTGATGTTTTGTGACCAGCATGTCCTGCCATCTTTTTGCCTTTCATGATACCACGGTTGTATCTACCGTTAGTAGCCATTGAACCAGCACCTCTGTGATATCCTGAACCATGTCCTTTAGGTCCGATTGTGTAGTGATAACGTTTGATCGCACCAGAGAAGCCTTTTCCTTTGCTTGTTCCAGTTACGTCAATGATATCGCCAGCTTGGAAAATATCACATTTAATTTCATCGCCAACATTGTATTTCATTTCGTCGCCATGTAATTCGACTAATTCATACTTTGGACTTACGCCAGCTTTTTTGAAGATACCTAATTCAGGTTTGTTACATCTTGATTCTTTCTTATCTTCATAACCGACTTGGATTGCTTCGTAACCGTCTGTTTCTTCAGTCTTAACTTGTGTAACAACGTTTGGTAAGACTTCTACGACAGTTACAGGATACATTGTGCCATCTTCTGCGAAGACTTGGGTCATACCCATTTTTCTTCCTACGATTGATTTCATATTGGTTTCCTGCCTTTCCTATAATTTGATTTCGATATCAACACCTGCTGGTAAATCCATGTGTGTTAATGCATCGATAGTTTGTTTTGTTGGATTAACGATATCCAATAATCTTTTGTGAGTTCTGATTTCGAATTGTTCACGAGCATCTTTGTATTTGTGAACTGCACGTAAGATTGTGTAAACTTGTTTTTCAGTTGGTAGTGGGATTGGTCCAACTACTTTAGCGCCTGAGTTGTTTGCAGCTGAGACGATTTTTTCAACTGACAAGTCTAAGATTTTGTGATCATAAGCTTTTAATCTTACTCTGATCTTTTTACTTTTTGCCATTTGCTTTTCCTCCTTAGTCTAAATCTGGCTAGACATTTCGCTCCGCGTGAGTTACCTGAATCCATGAAGTTTCGTTGTGCTATGACAACGGCTGTCGGTGTTCAGCAATCTCCCACATCTACGCGAGTATCTTAAAAGACTCGACTTCAACATTCTACTAGATTCAAAAATAAGAGTCAATAGCTTTTTTTAATTTTTTTTATATATTTATATATAGTGTGTCAATTTTTGTGTTAGCCTTGACAACCAATTATGGCGTTTCAATAGATAATGTAAAAAAATCACTAGCGGATAACTAATGATTATTCTACATTTGAAACTTGATTATTTTTAAAATTTATAAATTATATTTATATAATTTATATTTATATATTTTTATTTGTATTTTTAATCTTTTTTATCTTCCATATATTTTTGATAAGAATAGATACAACCACAATATTCTTGATTATATAAATTATGTTCTTTTCTTATTTCTAAAGCTCTATCAATACCCTTCTTTTTCTTAAAATCAGACATAAAATATTTAGTTTTATATTTATTAGAAAGGTTAATTCCTATTTGATTTAAAATCTGAGAATTCTTTTGTCTAGAGATAGTCATAACGGTTGTAAAGTAGTCAAAATTATGCTCGTCAGCATATTTATAAGCTTGATTCATTCTTAATGAATAGCATAATTTACACCTATCTTGACCTTCTTTTTGATCTTTTAAAGGCTCTAATTTTGTATTATATTCTTCATTTTTATATTCAAATTCAATCAAATTTACTTTATATTCACTCTTATTATTAAAGATTTTTAGATACTTTTTTAATTCATTTAAACGTCTATTATACTCTTCTTGAGGATAAATATTAGAGTTAACATAAAGAATAGTTACATCAAAATAAGGAGTTAAAAACTCCAAAGGAAAAGTAGAACAAGGAGCACAACATGCATGCAAAGCTAATGTTGGTCTTTTGTTTTCTCTAATAATTTTATCTATTTCAATTTTACTTAATTGATAATAATTTTTAACGCTTTGAGCCATAAATAAACATACTATCTCCAAATGAGAAGAAACGATATTTTTCCTTAACCGCTTCATTATAAGCTTTCATAACAAAATCGTGTCCTGCTAAAGCGGAAACTAACATAATTAAAGTTGATTTAGGTAAATGGAAATTAGTAATCAAACAATCAATTGCCTTAAAAGTATATCCAGGATAAATAAAAATAGATGTAGCTTCTCTAGTTTCAACAAACTTACCATATTTTTGCATACAAGATTCTAAGGTTCTAGTTGAGGTAGTTCCAATTGAAATGATTCTTCTTCCTTCTTCTTTTGCTTTATTTAAAATATCTGCTGCTTCTTGAGTAATTTCATATACTTCACTATGCATATTATGATCTTTAATATCCTCAACTTTTACTGGTCTAAAAGTTCCAAGTCCAATATGTAAAGTAACATCCACTACAGTAATACCTTTTGCTTTAATTTTTTCAAATAATTCACTAGTAAAATGGAATCCGGCCGTTGGAGCGGCAGCACTTCCTTCAATTTTTGCATACACTGTTTGATATCTAGAATTATCTTCGCACTCCGTATGAATATAAGGTGGTAAAGGCATCTTACCTAATTTATCTAAAATCTCAAAAAGAATACCCTTATAAATAAGTTCCATTCTTCTAATGCCTTCTTCTTTAATTTCAACACACTTCGCTTTTAAAGAGCCATCACCAAAAGAAATAATCGTATTTAATTTAATAACTTTTGCATTACCACATAAACATTCCCAAATGTTATTTCCTAAATCTTTTAATAATAATACCTCTACATGCGCGTTAGTTTCTTCTTTTGTACCAAACAATCTAGCAGGTATTACTTTGGAATTATTTCTAACTAAAACATCACCTTCGTGCAAATAATCTAAAATATCATAAAAATGATGATGAGAAATACTCTCTTCATCTTTATTTAACACCATTAAACGAGAATGATCTCTTTTTAATTCTGGTGTTTGGGCTATTAATTCTTCTGGTAACTCAAAATCATAATAATTGATATTAGTTACTAAACTTTTTTCCATCTAATCACCCTATTCTCTATTAATAGATTTTTCTACTTCAAATCCATTAGGAAATCTTTTCTTTAATTTTTCAATATTTTTAATTAATACCTCTTCAAAAGGTACACCTAATACATAAGCAATTTCGGCAATATACCAGCAAACATCACCTAATTCATCGATAATTTTTTCTTTATTCAATTCGTGTCCTTGATGAAGATGTTTTTTGACTAAATCAATAACTTCTCCAGATTCGCCACATAATCCCATAACTCCATTAATTAAAATATCTTTTTTGGAAAGATCTTTATTCAATGTAGTCATTGCTAATTTTTGATATTCATTCGGATTCATACTAAAAACCTCTTTCATCGCCAAATTTATCTAAGAACTCTTTTTTAAATTCGCTAAAACGATCTTCTTTAATTGCAATGCGTGCTTCTTCCATCATGTGTATTAAGAATCTAACATTATGAATAGAAAGTAATCTTTTGCCAAAAGATTCATCACATTTATATAAATGTCTTAAATAAGCTTTTGTATAATTCTTACAACAGTAACAATCACATTCACTATCTAAAGGAGTAAAGTCCCTTTCGTATTTTTTATCGCGAATATTAACTCTTCCTCTTGATGTCATTAAAGCTCCGTGTCTAGCAATTCTAGTTGGTAAAACACAATCAAACATATCAACACCTTTTTCAATTCCATCAAGAATTTCATCAACTGAACCTACACCCATTAAATAACGAGGTTTATCTTCAGGTAAATAATCAATTGCGTAAGATACCATTTTATACATAACATCTTTTGGTTCGCCAATTGAAGTTCCTCCAATTGAATAACCATCAAAATCCATTTTGACTAATTCCTCAGCACAATACTTTCTTAAATCAGCAAATTCTCCACCTTGAACAATACCAAAAAGGGCTTGATCTTCTCTTTTATGAGCTATCTTACCTCTTTTAGCCCATCTTAAAGTTCTCTCGACTGAATTCTTCATATATTCATATGTGACTGGATATGGACAACATTCATCAAAAGACATAATAATATCCGCGCCCAATTTTTCTTCAATATCAATTGCTCTTTCAGGAGAGATAAATAACTTCTCACCATTTAAGTGACTTTTAAAAGTTACTCCTTCTTCAGTAATTTGACGAGAATCCGCAAGAGAAAAAACTTGGAACCCTCCAGAATCAGTTAGCATTGGTCCATCATAATTCATAAATTTATGAAGTCCTCCAGCTTCAGCCACTAAATCTTCTCCTGGTCTTAAAGATAGGTGATAAGTATTAGCTAAAATTACTCCAGCGCCACATTCTTTCACTTCTTCTGGAGATAAAGTTTTTACCGTTGCTAAAGTACCAACTGGCATAAACATTGGGACTTCTACATCACCATGATTTGTGTGAAGTATCCCATATCTAGCTTTAGAATTTTTATCGACATGTTTAACTTCTAATTTAAATCCTTTTGCCATAATTTCACCTAAATACAAACTATATAAAAGATATTTGATGCAACAATCATAATACATACCAAAGTATTCATAATATCTACCAAAATCTTTCCTTTTCCTTTCGAACTATATTTTTCATTTACTAAATTTAACATAATTCCAAAACCAATAATAATAGGAACGATATACCTAAAGTCCATTGTACAACCATAAGGCATTTTAATATTAAAATAAAGCATTGCTAAACATTGACTAATTAATATTGTCAAAGCCACAATTTTACCTTTAAAATCTTCTTTTTTGGAATCGATTAAATAAATAGCAAATAAAATTCCACTTAATAAACCAATTATGTAATTAGTCGCAATTGCAATGAAAGCAAAACCTTCTCCTTGCCAATATCTAAATTCTCCAAAAAGAGAACACTTAACAGTATAGTTAAATAAGTTATAATTCTCAGACGCTCTAGCAAACAAATCAACAGTTAAATCCTTAAAATCAAATGGATTAATGAATCTTTCAAAGAAATTATATTCCGCCACAGATAAAGCAGGATTTAAATTACTAAAGACATGGCCAAACTTTTGGTCAAAACGAATATAGGCATAGACTTGGAACCACAAACCAATTGGAGCACAAATCAATAAAAATACTACGTATTGAATGCAAAGTTTTCTTAAATATGAATAATCTTTATTTTTAATCGCCTTAACAAATTCATAAATAAAGATAAACGCGGTAGGAGCACAAATAACTGCTCCAGACAATTTTGAGTTCATTGCTAGACCAATTGATAAAGCTAAAATAATAATGTCAAACCAAGATCTAGATTTCCACCATCTTAGCGAGAATAAAATCGTTAAAAAAGAAAACATAACACAAATTGCATCATTATTTAATTGTCCTGACAATTGAATTAATCTAGGATAGAAGAGAATAAATAAACTACCAATTAAAAATGATTTTCTTCCCATCTTAAAATATTTAATAATTTTAATTCCAATAGTTCCACATAATGTCATATACATCAAACTTAAAATTTGACATGTTTGATACATCACATGCATTTGAGTGGTATCGTAAACCATTTCTCCTTTTAGAGAATTATATAATTCTAAAATTGGTTTCATAAAATGCATAAAACAACTTTGTGTAAAAGCATTTAAAGGTGGATGATAAAATTGATAAACATTGCTTGATGGTAATGCGTTTTGTGTATAAATTATCCAAGCATAAGCTTCATGTCCATCATTATTGTTTGTAATAGTATCATGTTGCCTACAATTATAAGGAGTAGATAACATGTATCCTAATCTAATAGCAAAACTAGCTAAAACCAATAAAAGTAGCAACATTTCTAAACTAAGTTTATTAGTCTTTTTTAATATAACTCCTACAATAAAAATAATAGCTAGAGAAAGAATAGTTAAACATTGAGAATATACCCCATTTCTAATTTCACTATAAAGTGGTTTGAAAATTAAATACATTACAATTGCATAGCAAAAAAGCAGTAAATAAATACCTAACTCAATTAATATTTTTTTGATATTTCCATTAAATTTTAATTTTCTCAACATATCTTATTTCTCTTTACTTGTTTCGTGATATTCCTTTTCCACATTAACTTCCCACAAATCATTTTTAGAATATTTACCTTCATCTAAAATTAAACTTGCAGCGATTAAACTAGTAACCATTGAATGGTCCATATTGTTATATCGATGTTGTCCGTTTCTTCCAACACAATATAAGTTTTCAATTTTCAATAAATCTTCTTTGACTAAATTAAATTTATCATAAACGCCAAAATAAGCAGGATATGCTTTTTTAACTCTTAAATGACATGAATCAATAACATCATCTTTATTGATAATATCAATTTTTTCAAGTTCTCCTTTGGCAAATTCAATGAAATCTTCTTCTTTCATATTCCATAATTCATCACCTTCATTGGCAAAATATTCAAGACCAATAAAAATAGTGTTTTCTAAATCTTTAACAAGATAAGGAGACCAGTTGTTGAAAATTTGTAAACGACCTACTTTAACATCTCTTTCTTGAATATAAATCCAACAATCAGGAACAATATTAGAAATAGTTTTTATCTTTGTTGTGTTCTTAATTTTTAATTTAGGTAGTAACAAACCTACCGTAATGAAATCTCGATATAATAGATTAGTTGCTACTTCATAAACTTCATCATCTACTTTTTCTTTATCTAAAGATAAGTATAAATCTTTAATAGCCATTGATGATATGTATTCATCACCTACAAAAATCTCTTCTTTACCATTGCAAATAGTGCTAATACTTGTAATTTTTCCATTTTCAATATTAATATGATTAACTTCATGGTTAAAAAGAATAGTCCCACCTAATTCTTGTATTCTTTTAGCCATAGTTTCGTATAATTGGCCTGGTCCAAATTTTGGATAATAGAATTCTTCAATTAATGAAGTTTCTACTTTCTTTGAGTGGAATATTTTTTTAAATGGTTTAGCAATAATTCCAAAAACTGCTTTAGATAAACTTAATCCTTTAACTCTTTGAGCGCCCCAATCTGCAGAAATCTTATTAGGTTCAATACCCCATAATTTTGTAGTGTAATCTTTAAAAAACATTTCATACAAAGGTTTACCAAAACGATTAATGTAGAAGTTTTCTAAACTATCCTCTTTTCTTTTATGAAAAACAGAAGCAATGTATCCCCAACCTGCTCTCCAAGTGTTTTTAAAACCCATATTTTTAAATGTTTGAAGTTTCATTGAAATTGGATAATCAAAAAATTTTCTTAAGAAAAAGATTCTACTAACTCTTCTTCTAATTAACATTACTTCATCATCTATTTCAGGATTTGGTCCTTCTTTAGCCCATTCTTTTTGATTGTTTAAAATTAGATCATCTTTAGATGGCTTACTTTGCAAAGGCATAATTTCATTCCATAAATCTACAACTCTTTTGTCTTTAGAAAAAAATCTATGACCTCCCAAGTCCATTCTATTACCATTATATTTATGCGTTCTAGAAATCCCACCAATCTCGTTGCTAGCTTCTAAAATGATGACTTCATTCTTTGGATCCTTTTTTAATAGTTCATAAGCCGCTGTCAAACCAGCTGGACCAGCACCAATAATAATAATTTTTTTCATATCTATTCCTCCTAGTGTTTGATAGGCATTAAGTTTTATATTTCATATATAACTTTACACTATTTCTAAAAATTTTTATAGTCTTTTAATTTCCAGTTTGGATTCGCACTTAAAGATAAATCCGCGAATACTTTTTCATCATATAAATAACTAGCAACCTTACTAATCATTGCCGCATTATCAGTAGTACACCAAAGAGGTGGAATTACTACTTCGACATCTTTATTTTTTGTTCTTTCAACTATTTGTTCTCTTAAATAAGAATTTGCAGAAACCCCACCCGCAAGAACAATTTGTTTAATGTTAAATTCTTCTACTGCAGGTAAAGCTTTATCAAGCAATAAATCAACAGCAGTTTTTTGGAATGAGCATGCTAAATTTGGAACATTTACTTCTTGTCCTTTTTGCTTTAAATTATTAACTAAATTAATAACTGCTGTTTTAATTCCAGAATACGAATAATCATATGTTTTATCATCTTTAGGTCGAGGTAAAACATATGTAGGTTTACCTTCTTTTGAAAGTCTATCAATAGATACTCCACCCGGATAAGGTAGGCCAACTACACGAGCTACTTTATCAAAAGCTTCACCAATTGCATCATCGATAGTTCCACCAATGATATTGAATGATAAATGTTTATCCATTACAACTAATTCAGTATTTCCTCCACTTACAACAATAGCTAAACAAGGAAATTTTAAAGGGGAAACAAATTCATTTGCATAAATATGTCCCGCTAAATGATGAACAGGAATTAATGGCTTATTATACATTAATGCAAGAGTCTTTGCACATTGTAAACCAACGTGTAAAGCACCAATTAATCCAGGTCCGCTAGTAACAGCAATTGCACTAACTTCTTCCATAGTAATCTTCGCTGTTTCTAATGCTTCTTTTAAAACTACACCGATATTTTCAATATGTAATCTAGAAGCAATTTCTGGCATTACTCCACCATATTTTTGATGAATCGCAATTTGAGTGGAAATAACATTAGCCACTAATTCATCATTTTTTAAAATTGCAATTGAAGTTTCATCACAACTTGATTCAATCGCTAAAATAATTTTATCCACTTAAATCACTCCTTTCACCATATAATAAGCATCTTCACCATCACTATAATATTGCGGTTTTGTCAATACGATATCAAACCCATTTTTTTGATAAAGTTTAATTGCTTTTTCATTTGAAGTTCTAACTTCTAAAGTTATTACCATACACTCATTTTCTTTTACTTCTTTAAAACAAATATCAAGTAATTTTTGAGCTAAACCACGTCTACGATATTCATCTTTTATACAAATTTTATTAATAGTAGCTTGATCAAAAATAATCCAATAATCAATATATCCAATTAATTCATCTTCATTAACGATTAATAGAAGTTTAGAGAAACTATTATCCTTTATTTCATATTCAAATTGAGAATAAGTCCATGGCGAAATAAAGGTTTTCTTTTCTAATTCAAATAAACTATCAATATCTTTTACTTCTGCAAATCTAAATTCCATAATTATCCTTTAAATAAACTGGTTTTACTTTTAATACATCTTCTTCAGGATTAATTAGTTCTTTCCAAGATAATAATCCTTCCACCTCATTAGGTAAAGTTGTTTCTATTCCTAAATACGAACCTTCTCCTACAACTTCAAAAGAAGAATATTCTTTAATTAGTTCTTTAACTTCTTCGTTAGTCTTAATTGTATCTTCTAAAATCACTTTGCCTTGATCATAAATACCAATGTAACTTCTTGCACTTCTTGCATTCATTAAAGCAATATACTTTTTATTTGCATTCCCCATAGCCATTAAAGAAGAAACTAAAATTAATTTTGCCCCACTCATTTGAGAAATGATTTTTGCAATAGTTAAAGCAATTCTAACACCGGTGTAAGAACCTGGTCCCTTCGCACATACAATTTCTTCAAAATCTAATAATGATAATGAGACTTCTTTTAATCCTTTTTCAATTTCAGGAATCATTAATTCTGATTGCCTTTGCCAACACGAAAAGGAGTTTTGATAAATAATTTGATTGTTTTTACAAATCCCAACACTTAGATTAGTATTTGAACTATCTAGCAATAAACTATACATTTAATTCCTCCTTTATTTTGTTAATAATTAAATCGTATTTAGAAAAATCGGATGAAATTTCAAATATTCTTTCACTTGCATTAATGATAGAAATTTTAATATTTAATGGTTCAAAAATTAATTCTTCAATAAATCTTCCCCATTCAATAACACAAACACCATCGCCCTCAATAACTTCTTCAAGGCCAATATCCATATTAATTTGATCTTCTAAACGATAAGCATCGATATGATATAAAGGTAATTTACCTGAAAAATAACACTTTAAAATATTAAAAGTAGGACTTGATACTTCTTCTTTAATATCTAAACCCAAAGAAAGTGATTTAGTAAACGTTGTTTTCCCCGCACCTAAATCTCCATCTAAAGAAATAACCATTCCTCTAGTAAGATTTTTTGCGATAACTAAGGCTAATTTTTTTGTATCATCTAATGATTTGCTTGTAAAAAATACCTTCATAAATTTTCACGCTCCATATTTTATTATAACACTTAAAAATCTTATTTGAAAATGCTATTGTTGCAAACAATAAATTATCATATAATTTTATTGGAGGTAAAAACCATGGAAGATATCATTATTATTGGTTGCGGTCCAATTGGATTATATGGAGCAACTTTAAGTGCTTTACACAAATTAAAAGGAATTGTTCTTGAATCATTAGATCAAGTTGGTGGTCAACTTACTTCTCTTTATCCTGAAAAAGATATTATTGATGTTCCAGGTTTTAAATCTATCAAAGCTAAAGACTATATTAAATCGCTTTATGAACAATACTCTTCAAATGAAAATAAATTACCTATCCATTTAAACGAATCCGTAGTCGATATTAAAAAATGTGATGACTATTATATAGTTACAACTTCTAAAACTAATTACCAAACAAAATGCATAGTTATTACTACTGGTATGGGAATGTTCTCTCCTAGATTAATTGGTTTAGAAAATGAAAAAGAATTTTCTAATATTCTTTACTCTTGTAATGATGTTTCTATTTTTAAAAATAAAGATGTCGTCGTTTTAGGTGGGGGAGATTCGGCTATTGATTTCTCTTTATTAATTAAACCACAAAGTAATAATACAACTATTATTCATAGAAGAAACGACTTTAGAGGACAAGAATCTTCAGTTGACAAAATGAAGGAAATTGGAGTTAATATCATTAAAAATCATAATGTTGTTTCTTTAAATAAAGAAAATGATAAAACCTATATAACTATTATTGATAACGAAACTAAAGAAAATAAAAAAATCTACTTTGATTACTTATTAGTTCAATATGGACAAATACCAAGCAAAGATAACTTCCCAGTAGAAAAAGAAAATAACTTAATTAAAGTTTATTCTTATTATCAAACTTCATTAGAAAACATTTTCGCTTGCGGCAACATTGCTTCTTATCAAGGAAAAGTAAAAAACATCACCACCGGGCTAGGTGAAATTAGTTTAATTATCACAAGAATTGATCAAATCATCAATCCAAATAAAAATATCCCAATTCACTTTTAGTGAATATTAATTAATTTATTTAAGAACTCTTCTTTATCTTGATTAAATTTATCAGAAATTAAAAAGCAACAAGCAAAACGAATTAATTCTTCTTTACCTTCATTAGAAATATTTTTAATTGAAGTGGTTAATTCATATGCAAAATCTAATAATTTATTATTTAATAATTCATTAACATATTCTTGTACTTGAGAAATAGTTACATTAATGTTAATGAATTTTTTTATTAATTGATACTCATTTTCATCAACTTTTTTATCACAGCCAACACAAGCCATACAAAACAAGAAAAACCCTTTATTAACATCAACATTTGCACTTTTATTTAATGCAACTAAACAAGGTCTAATTGTTAGTAAAGCTTCTTGTTGAATATCCATTAATTCTTCAACACTTTTTGTAGCTAATTGTTCTTTTAATAAGTTGTAGTCCATTTTATTCACCTAATTAATAATATATATTTTTTAAATCTATTAATCAAAGATTAAAAAACATATTTATCAATTTATTAAAATATGATACATTAATAATAGGAGGAAAAATCTATGGAAAAATGGTTTGAAAAACAATCAAGATTAGTTCAAATCTTATTGTTACTTATTCCAGTAGTAAACTGGATTGTTGAAATTGGCGTTCGCTGGTCTCACGCATTAAGAAAAGGATCTTTATTCAAATATATCCTTGCTATCTTAGTAACAATCCCATCAGGTATCGTAATTGGTTGGTTAGACTGCTTATGGTGCTTACTATTTAAACACTTATTCCTTTGCGATTAATAATCACAAAAAAAAAGAAACCCTCGCTTTAGAAGTGAGGGTTTTATTTTACTTTTTATTTTAACATTAATGTTGCGATGATATTTAAAATTGAAAACGCAACGGAAAACACAAATAATGCACTTGCATTAATAATTAAAATCTTTTCCATCTTTTTAACATCGAATTCAATTTTCTTTTTTTGTTTAACAATGTAAATAACAAATAAAGTAATAAAGCAAACAAGCAAAGCCGATGTTATCCCAAGTAAAATATATTGAGCAATTTCCATGATAAACCTCCTACTTTAAGTTTTTATAGTAATCATCTATTTGATCATCTTCTAAAGCTAAAATATCAAATCCCCTAAAGATTCCAAGTATCGTACTCGCGCCTGTCCAACAAATTAAAATAGATATGATACCTTTTTTATAACGCTTTTTAACAAATAAATCAATACCTAAAATGCCAGTTATTATAGTAAATACCCCCATAAATATATGATTATGAAACCATTTTCCATGATATTCTTCTTCTATTTCAGGAGGGACGACAACTTCGCACATGCTTAAAGGAGTCTTATTATTACAAAGTGGACATTTCATTTTTTTCTTTTTATTATCAATAGATGCTGTCGCTTTACAAATTGGGCATCTAACTACAATTCTTGCCATAATCTTCCTCCTTAAATTTTTTTACGAATTTAAATGTCTCTTTTTCACCTTTATCAATTAACATTTGCATAAATAACTCTAACACTCTTGAAGTGTCATTATGCATCTTTAATTGTGATTCTTTCGATAAATAATACGCCATAACATCAGATGGCTTATAATTTTTTCCTTTATAAATTTTAGTTGCCGCAATACGATCGGCAAACATTTCTTTAACATATTTTAACGGCATCTTAACAGGTTCATATTTATCAGTAAGTGGATTGATATCTCTCCAATACTCTACATGATGTTTGTTTCTTCCTTTATGGTGTAACCAAGCAGAAGAATATCCTTTGACTTCTCTTTCGACTACATTTGGGCTTCTATTACCTTGATAATATTTCGCGCCCACAAAAAACTCGCTAAAAGAGTATTTGCTTAAATCATGGAATAATCCTTGGAATCCAATTCCAAGTTTAAAACAAATTGAAATTACTTTATGACGATGTCTTGTAATAGTAATAAAATGTTTAATTAATTTCATATTTTATCCTTGATATTTTTCTACGATTTTTAACGCTACTTTAATTCCATCTAACGCACTTGTTGTAATTCCACCAGAATAAGAAGCACCTTCTCCAGCAGGATATAAATTCTTAATTGATGAATTTAATTCATCATCTCTAGGAATTTGAATTGGAGAAGAGGATCTAGTTTCAATTCCAGTAATGATTGCATCTGGATCTTTAAATATTTTTAATTTCTTACCAATAAGAGGAATTGCTTCTCTTAATGAATCGTAAACAATTGGTAAAAGAATGCTACTTAATTTAGTAAAGTAAGTACCTGGTTTATAACTTGGACGGACTTTTCCATAGAAAATACTTACTTGATCTAGTAAGAAGTCACTTACTTTTTGACAAGGAGCTCGATATGGTTCATTTACATTAAACGCCTCTTTTTCTAATGCTTCCTGAAGATACATTCCATCTAATGGAGAGTTAATATAATAATCATCTACTGTAATGTTAACTAATAACGCAGCATTACAATTAGTCATATCACGACTATAATTACTCATTCCATTTGTTACTAATGTATTTTCTAAAGTTGGAGTGCCAACTACTTCTCCTCCAGGACACATACAGAAAGTATAAACTGCTCTACCATTTGGTAAATGAACTACTTGTTTATAATCGGCTCTTGGTAATTTAGGATTCTTATATTCTTTACCATATTGGCACTTATCTAAATCTTCTTGTAAATGTTCAATTCTGACTCCAAGAGAAAAAGCTTTTGGATTCATTTTCAAATTATGATTATATAGATTAATAAATGTATCTCTTGCACTATGTCCAATTGCTAAAATACAATCATCGCATTCAAGAGTTTTTCTTTCATTATTTTTATCTTCGATTATTACTCCTTTAAGTACTTCATCTTCTTCCACAAAATCAATAAATTTAGTTTCAAATAAAACTTTACCACCTAGGGAAATAATCTCTTTACGAATATTTTTTACTACATCTATTAATTTATCAGATCCTACATGAGGGTGATTTAAATAATATACATCTTCTGGTGCTCCATGTTTAATTAATTCATTTAATACAAAACGTACTTTTGGATCATTAACACCTGTAATTAATTTACCATCAGAAAAAGTCCCTGCTCCACCTTCACCAAAGCAAAAATTACTTTCAGGATTTAAAATAGATTTTTCTTTAAAAGCATTAACATCTTTAATTCTTTCTTCTACTTTTTTACCTCTTTCAATGACAATTGGTTTTAATCCTGCACGAGCTAAAATTAATGCTGAAAACATTCCACATGGACCAAATCCGACTACAATTGGTTTGTTTTTTGATTTTACTTGTGGTAAATCAATTTCTTCAATCATAGTGTTTTTTCTAACATTAGGGTTGATTAAAATGTGATCGAAATGGCGATTTAAATTTACTAATAAGGAATAGACAAAAAGAATTCTCTTCTTATTTCTAGAATCAACTGCTTTTTTAATGATTTTATAACTTTCAATATATGAAACATCTACTTTAATCATTTTAGAAATTAATGATGGAAGTAAATCTTCACTTGCTTCAAGTGGTAAATAAATATTATTTAATATAAATTCCATAATCTCACCTTTTAATCGTTTACCTTTTCTTAGAAAAGTGATTAAATTATATAATATGAAAAAATAGAAAACAATAAATCAAAAAATATCTAATTTAAAATCACAATTATTAACAAATTTTGATTTATATATCTTATAATTTAATTAATAGAATTAATAAGGAGTTATTTATGTTTAAATTATTAACCAAAATATTTATTAAAAATCCTAACGATGTAAAAGATAGCAAAGTCCGTTCAAAATATGGCACACTTGCTAGTATTTTTGGAATCGTTTCTAACTTTATAATTTGCTCCTTAAAATTCGTTGTTGGATTATTATTTAATATTATTTCTATTACCGCTGATGCTGTTAATAATTTAACAGATGCTTCTAGTAGTTTCATTTCGTTAATTGGAATCAAATTATCTAATAAACCAGCGGACAACGATCATCCATTTGGTCACGCTAGAATTGAATATATTGCCGGATTTATCGTATCAATATTAATTGCGGCTTTAGGAATAGTGTTAATATATTCATCTGTAATGGATATTATCGATGTTGCTAGAGGAGTAAAAGTTAACTCTAAAATGGGAACAACAGAATTTGTTGTTACTCTTAGTATATTAGGGTTTGCTATTTTATTTAAAATCTATCAAGCGTTAGTAAATTATTCTGTTGGAAATAAAATTGATTCATCAGTATTAAAAGCAACTGCAGTAGATTCAAGAAATGATGTAATCATGACTTCAGTAGTTTTAATTGGTATGATAATTAATTTCTTTGTACCACTTGGAAAAGTAAGTTTGGATGGAATTTTAGGTTGCTTAGTTGGAGTTTTCATTGGAATATCTGGATATAAATTAATTTTAGAAACAGTAGACCCACTACTAGGAAAAGCCCCAGAAAAAGAAACAGTGCAAGCTTTCACTAATAAAGTTTTATCATATGAAAATATTTTAGGAATTCACGATTTACAAATGCATAGTTATGGTCCAAATTGTATATTTGCAACTTGCCATGTAGAAATCGATTCTCAAATTGATGTATTAATATCTCACGATTTAATTGATAACATCGAAAAAGCATGTCTAGAAGAGTTAAAAATATTCACTACCATTCATATGGATCCTGTAGTATTAAATGATCCTTATCAAGACGAAGTAAAACACCAAGTATTAAGTTGCTTAAAAGACTTTTCATTCCCTTGCTCTATTCATGATTTTAGAATAGTAAAAGGACCAACACATACAAATATCGTATTTGATTTATTAGTTCCAATGAATGAAAAACTAACTGATACACAAATCAAAAATATGTTAGTTGCTAGAATTAAGTTAATCAATGAAAATTTCTTTGCTTATCCAACTATTGATCGAGATTATACAAATCATTTAATATCTAAATAAAGAAAACAAGGGAACTAACTATTCTCTTGTTTTTCGTTGTAATAAAATATATGTCTAAATGCATATAAAATAATTAAAGCGTAAATCATAATAGATCTTGAAATATAAATTTTTAATCCTGAAAAAACAATATGCCTATTACCACACAAAAAAAGCGCTAAAAAATAGCGCCTTTATTAATTCTTTATTCGTTAATATTAAGAATTTCTTTACGTTTTTCTTCGTACTCTTCTTTTGTGACAAATCCTTCTTCACAATATTGTTTCCAAGTCTTTAACGCAACAACTTTTGGATCCATATTTGGATTTAATACTTTTGCAGTTTTACTTGATTTTACATAAATTAAGAAATCTACAAAATAACCAAATCCAGCAAATCCTACGCCTACTATTGCAAGAATACAGCCAAATGCTATATATTCGCTAACAAAAATGGTTACAATTACAAAAAGGCATCCAAAGATATATAAAGCATTACCTATTCTTTGAGTAACATCCCCTTTAGTGTATCTTAGGAAAATACCTAATAATACAGCTAAAATCGCAAGTTGTGCTAGAGATGCAATTCCAATATCAAAAACACAAAGAGCAGAAATGAATGAAACAGAAATAACAAAGAAAACTTTTGATAATACATTTAGTGCTTTCATTTTTTTATTCTCCTTTCTAAGAAAATTATAACCCCCCCCCGTTTGAAAATGTCAATCGAAGAAACCTATAAATTCAACAAAAAAAGAGTGCGAAAACGCACTCTATAAAATTCTACTTAATTAGTCGTGGAATTTCTTTAATCTATTCCAACGATCTTCAGCGTATTTTTGTGATTTTGTTAATAACTCTTCACAATGTTCTGGATTTACTTTTGGTAATTGAGAATAACGTGTTTCTGTCATTAAGAAATCTCTGAATTTGCTGAAATCTGGTTCTTGGCAATCGATTTGTAATGGATCTTTACCTTGTTCTTTTAATCTTGGATCATATCTGAAGATTGGGAAGTATCCACATTCAACAGCTTTCTTTTCAGTAATTTGAGCGTTAGCTAATCCACCTTTAATACCGTGGTTAGCACATGGTGAGTAACAAATTACGATAGATGGTCCATTATAGCTTTCAGCTTCTTTTAATGCTTTAATAGCTTGAACTTTATTAGCACCCATAGAAACTTGAGCAACGTAAACGTGACCATAACTCATAGCGATTAACGCTAAGAATTTCTTAGCAGATTTCTTTCCTGAAGCTGTAAATTTAGCGATAGAACCTGTTTGAGATGATTTAGATGATTGTCCACCTGTATTTGAGTAAACTTCTGTATCTAATACCATTACGTTAACATCTTCTTCGTTAGCTAATACGTGATCAAGTCCGCCGTAACCGATGTCATAAGCCCATCCGTCACCACCGACGATCCATACTGATTTATCAACTAAGTCATTCTTATAAGCAAGAACTTCTTTAACACCTTCACAAGTTGATTTTTCAACTAATGCGACTAAGTTATCTTTAATTGTTCTTACATAATCACGATCTTTGATGTGAGCGATGTAATCATCAATTGCAGCTTGTAATTCTTCTTCACATTCTGCTTTATTTGCTTCTAAGATACGGCAGATATCTGCAAGTTTGTAGTCTGTAGCAACTCTCATACCATAACCATATTCTGCGTTATCTTCGAATAATGAGTTAGCCCAAGCAACACCTTCGCCATTCTTATCTGTACAGAATGGAGTTAATGGAGTTGAACCATTATAAATTGAAGAACAACCTGTAGCGTTAGCGATTAACATATCTCTACCGAATAATTGAGAAGCTAATCTATAATATGGAGTTTCTCCACATCCAGCACAAGCACCTGAAACTTCAACATAAGGCATTAAGAATGAAGCGCCTTTAACTGTTGTAACTGGTGTTCCACCTGTTTTGTATTCAACGTGTTTGTATAAGTAATCTGCAGCTGGTTCTTGAACTTCGAATTGAGATTTTGATTCAACCATTGATAAAGCTTTCATCTTGACTAAGTTGCCATTTTCATCTTTAACTGGTTTACCTGGACATTCAACAACACATAATCCACAACCAACACAGTTTCTTGGAGTAACTTGAATTCTGAATCTTAAACCTTTAGATTGAGGTCCACCAATTGCTGGTAAGACATCATCTTTAACGTTTTCTGGTAATCCAGCGAATTCTTCATCATTTAATAAGAATGGTCTAATTGTAGCATGTGGACATACGAATGCACATTGGTTACATTGGATACAGTATTCTTTATGCCATACTGGAACTCTATCAGCGATAGAACGTTTTTCTTTAAATGTAACATCGTTTCTCATTGTTCCATCTAATAATTCATATTCTGTGAATTTGCTAACTGGTAAATCATAACCATCTAATGATCCAATAACGTTAACATATGAATCGAAGTATTCATCACCTGTAGTCGCATATACTCTATTTCCTGGTAATTCTGCCCATTCAGCTTTAACTGGAACTTCAACTAATCCTTCTGCACCTGCATCGATAGCTTCCCAGTTCATTTGAACGATATCATCACCTTTTTTACCATAAGCTTTCTTAGCGAATTTCTTCATCCAATCTTGAGCTTCTGCATATGGCATAATGCTTTGATTTAAGTAGAAGAATGAAGCTTGTAAAATTGTATTTGTTCTACGTCCTAAACCGATTTTACCAGCAATAGCATTAGCGTCGATAATATAGAATTTAGCATTCTTCTTAGCTAATTGTCTCTTTAATCTGTTTGGTAATCTTGCTTCGATTTCACTAGCTGGAATGTCTGTATTTAAAAGGAATGTTCCACCTTTCTTTAAGCATTTTAGCATATCGAATTTGAAGATATATGAGTCTAATGAACATGATAAGAAGTCAGCATGTTCAATATAGTATGTTGAGTGAATTGGTTCTTTACCAAATCTTAAGTGTGAACGAGTAACACCACCAGCTTTTCTTGAGTCATAAGCAAAGTAAGCTTGTGCGTATTGTCCTGTTGCATCACCAATAATCTTAATTGATGATTTATTTGCAGAAACTGTTCCATCACTACCTAAGCCATAGAATAAACATGATGTGTAGTTTGCTTCAACATGGAATTCTTCATCAACTGGAATTGATAAGTGAGTAACATCATCATTAATTCCAACTGTGAATGAGTGCCAGTTATTTTCTGCATTTAAGAAATCAAATACTGATTTCATGTGTTTTGGTTGAGTATCTTTACTTGATAAACCATAACGTCCACCTAGAACAACTTCAACGTTACGTCCTTCTTGTTCTAATGCAGAAACTACATCTAGATATAATGGTTCTCCTGTAGCGCCCATTTCTTTTGTTCTGTCTAATACAGCAATTTTCTTAACTGATGCAGGAATTACATCTACTAAGTGTTTAGCTGAGAAAGGACGGTATAAGTGAACTTTAACTAAACCTACTTTTTCACCTTTTGCATTTAATGAGTCAACTACTTCTCTTATACATTCTGTAACTGAACCCATAGCAACGATTACTCTTTCAGCATCTTCAGCACCATAGTAAACAAATGGAGCGTATGTTCTACCTGTTAAACGAGTTGCTTCTTTGAAGTATTCTTCTGCAACTTTAACAACATTTGCAAAGTGTGAGTTTTGAGCTTCTCTACCTTGGAAATAGATGTCATCGTTTTCAGCACCACCACGTGTAACTGGGTGTGAGTGTGGATTTAATGCACTCTTTCTGAATGCTTGTAATTGATCTTGATCAATTAATGAACTCCAATCTTCATCAGAAACGAATTCAACGTTTTGAATTTCATGAGATGTTCTGAAACCATCGAAGAAATGGATTACTGGGACTCTTGATTTGATTGCGGTTAAGTGAGCAACTGGAGCTAAGTCAGCACATTCTTGAACTGAGTGAGCACAGATCATTGTTGCACCTGTTTGACGGCAAGCATAAACGTCTTGGTGGTCACCAAAGATTGATAATGAACGTGTAGCTAAGCTTCTAGCTGATACGTGTAAAACTGCTGGTAAACATTCTCCAACCCATTTGTAAATGTTTGGAATCATTAATAATAAACCTTGTGATGCAGTATATGTTGTTGATAATGCACCTGCTTGTAATGCACCGTGAACTGTACCTGAAGCACCTGCTTCTGATTGCATTTCAACGACTTTAACTTGTGTACCAAAGCAATTTTTCTTGCCTTCACAAGCGTATTGTTCAACTAATTCAGCCATAGTTGAGGATGGAGTGATAGGATAAATACTAGCTACTTCTGTAAAGTTATAAGAAGCTAAAGCTGTTGCAGTATTACCATCAACTGATAGAAATGATTTTTTTACTTCTGCCATGATTTTAATCTTCCTCCTTAAAAATCATTTTTTAGTATAAACTAAAACAACCGATTTTACCATACTTAAATGAAATAAATCGGTTGTTTTGATAATTATTTATCTATTGAACGAATGTAATCAAGTACTTGCGTTCTTAATTCTTCTCTTTCTAAACTAAAATCTATAGTGGCTTTGACAAAACCAAACTTGTCACCAACATCATATCTAGTTCCTTCGAAATCATAAGCAAATACTTTTTGTGTGTCTAATAATTTCTTAATTGCATCTGTTAATTGAATTTCTCCACCTTTTCCTGGTTCTTGTTTATCTAAAATTTCAAAAATTTCAGGAGTAATAACATAACGACCTAAAACCGCTAATCTAGATGGGGCTTCTTCTTTCTTTGGTTTTTCAACAAAATCACAAATTTCTACTGTTCTTTCATCAACTACTAATGATGGTTTAACAACACCATATTTATTAACATCATTTTCACTAACTGTTTGAACACCTAATACACTTGAAGAGGTTGACTCATAAACATTAATTAATTGTTTTAACGCTGGTAGACCATTAGGATTTCTATTAACAACAATATCATCACCTAACAAAATTGCAAATGGTTCATTTCCAACAAACTCTTTCCCCAAACTAATTGCATGTCCTAATCCTTTAGGATTATTTTGTTGAACATAAGTAATTTTAGCCATTGTTCCAATTTGATGAACTAATTCATAGTCAGCTTGCTTATTTGTTTCTAATAATTTATTTTCTAATCTTTGATCAACGCTAAAATGTGTATGAATGCATTCTTTGTATTGATTATCAATAATTAAGATTTCTTCAATCCCAGAATCAAGTGCTTCTTTAACGATATATTGAATTGTTGGAATATCAACAATTGGAAGCATTTCTTTTGGAATTGCTTTTGTTGCAGGTAAAAATCTAGTTCCTAATCCCGCCGCAGGAATAATCGCTTTTCTTACTTTCATCTTTACTTCCTCCACAAACTATTTGTAATTATATCACTTAAATAATAAAATACAATCTTTAGTTTAAATTAAAAATCCCCTATAAGGGGATTTATAAATTATTTGTTTTCAATATATTTAAAATATAAATTATTAACTAAACTACAGAAGTGTGCAGCAATTTCTTTTCGGTTCATACCTTGCTTAATTAATTCTTGAACATAAACTGGTTTATCAACGATAATTCTTTTTGATTTATGATGATAATACATTGGATAAATTGGTAAATCTTCTCCATGGATTTTATAATATTGCTCGCTTAACATTACAAAGCCAGGGAAGAAAGATGTCATTACATCAAAATATCCTTCGTTTGAATCTTCAGGGAATACTAAAATTGCTTTATTATCTTCTAAAACTTTAATACTATTTCTAATAGTAATCTTTACTCTTCCATCCGGATAAGTACCGATAAATTTCATACCAGTATAAATTCGTTTTGAAAAAATTGCTTCAAAAGTTGCTTTGAATTTTGCTTTTAAAGGCTTCATTTTTTGTTTTTGAGTATAAAATACATTAACTAGATAATTCCATCTAGAACGATAATTACCTAACATTTCGTGAGCGCCCCATTTTACATTAAAAACAGGTAAAGCAATCTCACAACCCATAGGTCCTTTTTTTGCGGAGTGATTTGATACAATAATTGATTTTTCTTCAATTTTATCTGTTAATAATTCTACTTTGATATTTCTCCAACCAAAGAACTCTAAAACTTTTTTTATTGGTTTCCAGATTGGTTGTTTTCTACTTGGAACTTTAAATTCCTTAGCCATTAGTTATTGACCTCGGAATCGTATGTTTCTTCTACTCCATAGAAATATACACCCATTGTTCCAGGCCCAACACTAGCGCCTACCATAGGTCCAATATAAGAGATGCGAACATTTAATGATGAATCTACTTTTTCTAAAATTAATTCTTTTAATTCTAAAGCATCTTCAAGGCAATCAGCATGTCCAATAACTACTTGTTGATAATCAACATTAGTAATTCTTTCTTTAATTCTTTCACATAATCTAATAAAAGAAGCTTTTTTACCTTTAACTTTTTCAACTGCTGCATTTCTACCACGAACATCTGAAATAATAATAGGTTTAATATTTAATAAGCCACCAAAGAATGCACTAGCTGCTGAAACTCTACCAGCTCTTTTCAAATAAATTAATTTATCTGCAACAGCTTCTTGGTGCATATTTAATTTATTTTCTTCAACCCATGAAGCTACTTCTTCAATTGTTTTTCCTTCACTTCTTAATTTTGAAGCTCTAATACATAATAAACCTAATCCAGAACAAGACATTAATGAGTCGATACAAATAATTTTTGCTTCAGGATATTTTTCTAATAATTCATCTCTAATTAAATAACTTGCTTTAACACCAGAAGATAAAGCTGAAGAACAAGAAATAGATAAAATATCATAACCTTCTTTAATCGCATTTTCAAATACTTCACGATATTGGTTTGCAGTAACTTGCGAAGTTAAAATTCTAGTTCCATTTCTCATTAAATCATAGAATTCTTTAACGGAAATTTCTTTCCAGTCTAAATCTGCAACAACGCTTCTTCCATCAAAACTATAAGTATTAGGAATGTACTCAATGTCGTATTGATCTCTTAATTCTTTTTCTAAATCGCTGCATGAATCTGTAATAATAATAAATTTTTTCATAAACTATTCTCCTTTCATTAAAATATTTCTAATAGTTTTTTCATTACCAAATTTGCTTCACTAATTGGATAAATTGGATAAACGTGATTTAATCCTTTTCCAACATAGTACTTAACATCAACTTTACTATCCTTCATAATTGAATAGCATAGTTTGATATCGGGGTATAAAATTTCTCTAGTTCCTACAAACAAGTGAACCGAATTTAATCCTAACATATCTCCATAAATTGGGCTTAATTTGTAATCATACGCATTAGTATTGTTAGTCCAACTATTTCCCCAAATAATTGTGTTTTTCTTAGATATCAATGGATCTAAGTTTTCATAGTATCTAATATCTTCATTTTTCAAAGATATATCTACCCAAGGTGAGAATAATATAAGTTCATCTGGTTGAGCGATTTTCTTTTTAAGAAAATCTTCGCATAAACCTAAAGCTAATCCTCCGCCAGAAGAATCACCCATCAAATAAACTTTTTGATACTTCTTTCTTATTTCTAAATAGAACGAAGTAAGTAACTTATAAGACTCTTCAAATGTATGATTTGGAGCCTTAGGATAAAGTGGAAGAATTACTGGTAAACCACTTTTCTTTGCCAACTTTTTAACAAATTTTATATGATGGAATCTAGGTTGTCTAACATATGCTCCACCATGAAGATAAATAATGACTTTAGAAGAATCTATTTTATCTTTGTTGAAAGTAAATACTTGCATATTTTGGTATTTTTCTTCTTTTACATAATCTTTTAAATTTAATAATTTTGGAAGTTTATATTCTACATCGTTTGCCTTTGGAAGTTGTGATAACGAATTACGAACATCTTCTTCACTAATCTTCTTCGTGGTAATTCTTAAGTACCATTCTACAAGAGTTGCCATAAGTGATCTAGAATAATATAAACGAGAAAAGATTGATAGAATTAGAATTATTAACCCAATAATGCAAAGTATAATTAATAATCTAAAATACCACTCCATAATAATTACTCTAAAATTGTAATAATGTCGTATACTTCTTGATTACCTTCAAGTTCATATACTTCTAATGAAGGATATTTTTCTTGTAATAAATTATTGATTTCTTCTTTTTCTTCATCAGTAACACTATCAGCGTAAATATTAATTAAGAATTCTTTATCTTGCGCTGATATTTTTTCTAATAAACCTCTATAGGTTTCTAATTTAGTTGGAGTTGATACATGCATTGTTTTATCAGTAAAACCAATGTATTCTCCTTCTTTAATATCAACTTCATTAATGTTTGCATCTCTAATAGATTTAGTAATCATACCTGTTACTACATTTTCCATACCTTCAGTTAATTGCTCTGCAATCAAATCCGGATCATCACTAGAGAAATCTAACATAGATAATGTTGAATAAGCTTGTCCAAAGTTTTTACTTTTAATTACATAAATTTTAGAATCTTTATATAATTCGCTAGCTTGTGTAGCGGCCATAATAATATTTGAGTTATTTGGTAATACATAAATATAATCTGCATTCACATCATCAAACGCTTCAATGAATCTTTCAATTGAAGGATTCTTACCTTGTCCACCATCGATAACTTCATCAACACCTAATTCAGAAAAAGTGTTAATTAATCCTTTTCCTGTAGCAACTGTAATTACCGCGAATTTTTTCCTTGCACTTTTTCTTTTTTGTTTTTTAGGTTCTTCCTTCTTTACAACTTCATTGTGTTGTAAAGTCATATTTTCGATTTTGATAGTTAGGAATTCGCCAAATTGTTGACAATGTTCTAATGCTTTATATGGAGTTAAAGTATGAACGTGAACCTTAACAATTGTTCCGGTTTGGAAGCAAACGATTGAATCACCAATTGTTTCTAAAAAACTAATAATTCTATTAACATCAAAGTTATTAACATCTACTTTTACAGTTTGAAGTTGTAATAAAAATTCTGTACAATAACCAAATTCCATAACAGAATTTTCATTAAATTTTGAAAAATCAATTTGAGTTTGCTTTCCTACTTCATTGTTTGTATCTTGGATTTCTTTTCCTTTAACTGCATCAGAGAAACCTTCTGCGATATAAAGAAGTCCTGCTCCCCCACTATCGATAACGCCAGCTTCTTTTAAAACATATAGTAGTTCTGGTGTTCTATCTAACGAATGCTTCATTTCAGAAACATAGTCTGTAATAAATGTATCTAATGTACTATTTTCATCAATATGTTCATAAGCATATTCAGCAGCTTCTCTTGCTACTGTTAAAATTGTTCCTTCAACGGGTTGAACAACAGAAGAATAAGCTTGCTTAACACCATTTTTAAATGCTAAACCAAATTCATTAATACTTGCAGTTTCTTTATTTTCTAAACCAATAGCAAGGCCATTAAACAATTGAGAAAGAATAACACCAGAGTTGCCTCTTGCATTTAATAACATACCATTAGCTAATGCCTTTGCTTTTAAATATAGGGCGTTACTTTCTTCTTTCTTTAAAAAAGGTAATCCCCCATTAATTGTCATAAACATATTATCTCCCGTATCTCCATCTGGGATTGGGAAAACGTTTAAATCATTTACTTCTTGTAAATTTGCTTTTAAATTTAAAGCACCATTAGTGACAATTTTTTCAAAAATTTTACCATCAATTATTTTTTTATCACCCATAAAATACTACTCCTTTAGGCTTTTTTTATATAAATCCATAATTTACCGATAATAAAATATCACACAAATATAAACTGAAAATAAACAAAAAGGCATTATGTATTACATAATGTCTTAATTTTTAGGAATATATACGATAAATGTAGTCAATTCTTCTTTACTTTCTACTTCCACTTTACCATTGTGAAGTTTGACAATTTTATTAACAATGCTTAATCCAATGCCATTACCTTCAACTTGATGAGTTTTATCAACTTGATAAAATTTATTAAAGATTAGTTTTTTATTTTCATCACTTATTGTTGGGCCATTATTCGTGATTCTTATAACTAAGCAATCATCATTTCTATTGATATCAACAATCAAATTGCTTTTATCATATGAAAATTTAATTGCATTATCCAATAGATTCACCCAAACTTGTTTTAGCATATCTTCGTTTGCAAATATGTTATATTCATCAAAATCAAGTGATAAGCTTAACTTTTTCTTACGCCATTTCTTTTCTAACAATAATACGCAATTTCTTATTTGTTCAGAAAGATTATATTTATTTTTATCTTTAATAATTTCTTGTCCTTCAAGTTTAGATAAACTCAATACATTAGTAGTAATGGTCGATAAGCGATTTGCTTCTTCTTCAATAATTTTTAAATACTCTAATCTTTTCGCTTCTGGAAAATTGGGTTTTTTCATTAAACTAATTAATCCTGTAATAGAAACTAATGGGGTTTTTAATTCGTGCGAAAAATTATTAATGAATTCAGCAGAAAACATTTCATTATTTCCTAATTCTATTGCTAATTTATTAAAGCAATCACCTAATTCTTTTAGTGCATTATGTTCTCCTAAATTGATTCTTACATCATATTTACCTTCCGCTAGAAAAGTCATACCTTCAATTACTTGAGCAATAGGCTTCATAATAATTTGACCAAAGGTAAAAGACAAAGTTAAACCAATAATAATACTAGAAGCCGCTAAAATTAAGACAACAAATCCACCCAATTTTTCATCAAAATGCAAAGTAATTAATTCTGTAACACTAAAAATATATGCAGTCAAAAATAAGATTGTAATTGTTAAAATCAAAATAGCTGCAACAATAAAGACAAATAGGGTTTTAAAATTTTTAACTGATTCTTTTTTCTTTAATTTCATATTTTTCTAACCGCCTTATAGCCCAAACCTCTAATAGATTCTATTTCAAATTCTGGCCAACCTTCAAATTTTTTTCTTAATCTATTAATATGAACTGTTAATGTTTCCCAACCAGTATCACAATCAACACCCCAAATTTCATCCATTAATTGAATTCGAGTGAAAATTTTATCTGGATAAGATAGTAATTTATAAAGTAATAAAAACTCTTTTTGAGGTAACTCAATAACTTCATCATTTTTTGAAACTGTATATGCATCATAATTTAAAACTACGTCACCAATTTCAATTTGTCTTTCACTAGCAATCTTATACCTTCTTAATAAAGCTTTAACGTGTAAAAGTAATTCCTCTAAATCGATAGGCTTAACCATATAATCATCAATTCCTGCAATAAATCCTTTTTTTCTATCTTCCGCTAATTGTTTTGCAGAAACCATCAAAATAGGTAATTCACTATCAATTAATCTAATTGCCTTAGTAAATTCATATCCATCCATATTTGGCATCATAATATCAACAATAACTAAATCAATATGGTTGTTATCAAAAATATCTAAAGCTTCTTTCCCATCTTTAGCAGTATACACTGTATAATGATTTAATTCTAAAGCTTCCTTAACAAAGAAGCGAATGCTTCTATCATCATCGACAACAAGAATTTGGAACATAATTTCACATCCTAACTAGTTACTATTTTAATCTTAAAATCTAACGAAATAAAGATTTTTGTAAATAAAGCAAAAATATACATTATTTTATAGCGGTTTTATTATATTTTATATAAAATATAACCGAAGGAAATGGATTATGAGAAAAATAGAATTTAGTCATTACAGTCATCACTTAAATAGAAATATGAACATCAAAATATATGGACATTACGGTATTACTTTTTTAATTTTTCCTTGCCAAGATGGAATGAGCGATGATTTTGAAATCAACGGGATGATTTCTTGCTTATCCAACTTTATTGAATCAGGACAAATCAAATTAGTTTGTGTGGACTCAATTGATTATGAAACATATTCAAATAAATTTGGAAACTATGAACATAGAGCATATATGCAAGAAAAATATGTCCAATATATCGTTGATGAAGTAATGCCTATTATCTATGAAGAAAATCAAGGATTCACTCTTCCTTACGTATCCGGATGTAGTATGGGTGCAACTCAAGCTTCTATTCTCTTCTTTAGAAGACCAGATTTATTTAGAGGTGTATTAGGTTTATCAGGTTGTTATGAAATATCATATTTCTGGAACAATTGGTGTAATCACGATATATACAATAACTCCCCTGTTAAATTTTTAAGACAAATTCCAAATGATCATCCATATATTCATTTATACAATCAAAAAAATATTATCTTCTGTGTAGGAAATGGCGCTTGGGAACATTTGGTTAGTTGGTCACATTACCAATTAAAAGAAATACTTGAATCTAAAGGAATAAACGCATGGATGGACACTTGGGGAGATGACGTGGCTCATCATTGGTATTGGTGGGAAAAACAATATCAATATTTTATTCCAAAACTAATAGAAAATTATTAAATATATTTGATGTTGATTTATATTGCAATTTTCAGTAAAATAAATGTATAGCGAAGGAGGTTCATATGAGAGAAATTTTAGGAAAAGTAAATAATAAAATTGGATTAACTAGTCGTATTGCGGCTGAATTAGTAGCAGAAGCAAATAGAGCAGCTAATTGTAATATTTTACTCTACTGTGGTGATGATTATGCTGACTTAAAATCTATTATGAACATGATGTCACTAGTAATAAGAGATCAAGATGAATTCACCATTCGAATTGAAGGTACTAATGAAGAAGTTGTTGAAGCAAAATTTATTGATCTTCTAACTCAATTAAAATTACTCAAATAAATCTATCGTTTGATAGATTTTTTTATTTCTTAAATTAACTAATACCACATATCATTTATTGGTGGTATTATGCGTTCTTATCTTGAGATTAATTTAAATAAGTTGAAGTCAAACGTAGATGAAATAAATAAGTTTATTAAAAAACCTATTATTGCAGTTGTTAAGTCAAACGCTTATGGTCATGGATTAATTCCAATTACTAAATGTTTATTAGAAAATGGGATTAAATCTTTTTGTGTTGCCACAAGTGCTGAAGCCTTAACATTAAGACATTACTTTAAAGATATTTCAATAATTTTATTCGAACCTTCTTGCAATTTTAAAACCTTATTTGAAAATCGTATTACTCTTTCAATTTGTTCTCTACAATATCTTAAAAAAATCATATCCACAAAACTTTCTTTTAATATCCATATCAAAATTGATACTGGATTAAATAGATTAGGATTAAAAAAAGAAGATTTAGCGGAATGTATTGAATTAATTAAAAAATCTAGATTAGTTTTAAGGGGTGTATATACTCACTTATCTGGTCCAAACAATTATCAAAATCAAAAAAAATTATTTAAATCTATTCTCCCGTTTTTTAAAGATTTTTCTAATTTACAAATACACATAAACTCTTCTTCTTATCTATTTGATGATTCTTTCTCTACCCATTATCGTATTGGCTTAGCCCTATATGGTCTATTAGATCTATCTCATATTTTTCTCCAACCTATTTTATCTTTAAAATCACCAATATATAGAATAAGTAAGGTAAAGAAAAATGAATATGTAGGATATCATAATGAAGGAATAATAGAAGAAAATGGGTATCTTTATACCATCCCTTTAGGATATGCCGATGGCTGGTTAAAAGAAAGGAAAACACTAGGATATAGTAACAATAATTATTTTAAGCAAGTCGGAGAAACTTGCATGGATTTATTAATGCTTTTCTCTAAAGAATTTATTCCAGAAAATGAAATTATAGAAATTATAGGGGATCATATAAATATTATTGATTTATCTTCATTTTATAAAGAATCTATATATCAAATTGTAAGCAATCTTTCTAGTAGATTAGAAAGAAAATATATTTTATAGCAATCTGTTTTTTAAGTATTTCACCCCTCTTCTTAATAAATAAGCAACAACTTTAACAGTTATATTCATTACTTTAGCGATTTCTTCATAAGATAATCCTTGCATCCAATAAGTGATAATTTGATAACACCTTTCATCAAAAGATAATAATAATTTTAAGCACCTACTTGCTTCTTCATTAAAATAATAATTATGTGTATCACTCAGCATTTCTTCTATTGTAGGACATGGAATTTCGTTATACATATAGCATTTCTTTTTACTAATTGCGCCATAAATTTTGTTTTTATACATACCACAGAAATAAGAATAAAATACTCCCCTATCACAAGAATAATAATTGACCGCTTCATTTAGTGCATCAAAATACACACCTTCTAGAAAATCTCCATCTCTTTCATAAACAGTATTTAATCCATATTTGTTTATTATTTTTCTCATTTTTGTCTTATATCGTAAAAAAAGAAGCTTGAAAGCTTCTTCTTTATTCTGTTTAATATAATAAATTAATTCTGAATCAGTTAACCCTATATTAATCATAACTTATTTCTCGCATTATATATTTGAGCTAAAAAGATTGCGCACGCAACTGATGCGTTTAATGAATTAACATGTCCGACCATTGGAATTTTGACAATAAAGTCGCTATTTTTTAACAATAATTTACTAACGCCAAATCCTTCGCTACCAACAACTAATACAATCTTTGTATTATTATAATCTACTTGTCTATAGTCTAGTTTTGCTTCTCCATCACTAGCGACAATCCAATATCCTTCTTCTTTTAATTTTTGAATTGTTTGATTTAAATTAGTTACCATACAAGTATCGACATATTCAATAGCACCTGTACTTACTTTAGCGACTGTTGAATTTAATCCTACTTGTCTATTAGCGCCAATAATAACTCCATTTGCCCCAAAAGCATCTACACTTCTTAAGATCGCCCCTAGATTATGAGGGTCTTCGATTCCATCTAATAAAACTAATAAACTATTTGAATTATTTTGGTTTTTTCTAATTAACTCTTCTAAAGAAATATATTTATATTCTTCAATTTCGGCAATAACCCCTTGGTGATTAACATTACCAACAAGTGAGTTAATTTCATTTTGAGAAACAATTCTATAAGATACTTTCTTATTTTTTAATAACTTAAAAATGCGATCATCTTTAAAAGATGAACTTACTAAAACCCTTTTTAAAGAGTCGTTATGTTCAAGCGCATTAGCTATTGTATTTTTACCAAAAATAAAGTTTTTCATATCTTAAAATATTTTTCTTTCTATTAATATCTTTCTTAATTGATCTGATTTTTCAAAATCTTTATTGGCTTTAGATAAATTATATTCTTCATATAAAGCTATATCTTCAGCTGTTAATTTGACTAAATCGAATTTTAATCCAAGTAAATCAATCATATCTTTTAGTGTGAAGAATAATTGAGTCAACAATTCAAGGTCACTTGGGTTAGCTCTTAAAGCGACATTAGCTTCTTTTAAAGTTTTATACATTTCTGTTAATGCATTTGGAGTATTTAAATCATCGCATAGCGCATCAATAAATTCATTACTCTTTAATTCTTTATCATAAGAATCTAGTGAGATACCTGCTAATTGAAGTTTAATTGACAATTTTAAATATGTTTGTTCAATTTTTTCAACTTCTTTTTTCGCTGATAATAATAATTCATCACTGAAATTGACTGGTGTACGATAATAAGAATTAATCAATACAAATCTAACTGTGTTTCCACCATATTCTTTTAATAAATCTACTGCTCTTTTTACATTTCCTAATGATTTACTCATCTTAACATTGTCTACATTAATAAATCCATTATGCATCCAATAGTTAGCAATCTTGTGATTATGTAAAGCTTCTTCTTGAGCAATTTCATTTTCATGATGAGGGAATTTTAAATCAAATCCTCCTCCATGAATATCGATATGGCCACCCGGGACAAGTTTATTAATCATTACTACACATTCACTATGCCATCCAGGTCTACCCATTGACCAAGGTGAATCAAATTTAATACCTTCTTCAGTTTTCTTCCATAGAGTAAAATCAAGTGGTGATTCTTTTAAGGAGTTTTCATCAATTCTAGCGCCTACTACTAAATCATCAATTTTCATATTTGATAAAGTACCATAGTCTTTAATTTTATTAACTCTAAAATAAACATCTCCATTTACTTCATAAGCGAATCCTTTTTGAACTAACTGATCAATGAAATCAACAATATCTTTCATTGTATTAGTTACGCGAGGTTGATAATCCGGTTTTAAAGAGTGAATATTTTCTCTGTCTTGTTCAAATGCTTCAATATATTTTTCGGCAATTTCCTTTTCGCTAACGCCTTCTTCTTTAGCTTGTTTAATAATTTTATCATCAATATCTGTGAAATTTGAAATAAATGTAACCTTATTGCCTAATCTAATAAATAATCTTCTTAAAATATCAAAAGTAACAACTGGTCTCATATTGCCAATATGAACAAAATTATATACTGTTGGTCCGCAAACGTAACAAGTTACTTCATTTTCTTTAATTGGTTTAAATACTTCTTTTTGATTTGTTAAGCTATTATATAATTTAACTTCCATTTTTGTACCCCCTTTTTACTTTTAATAAAATTATTTTTAATAATTTTCTTTGATAAATACCTTTACATTATATATCAACAAATTTTATTTGTCTATTTTATTTACTGCTGCCCTTTTATTCTTTAAATAATTTTTAGAAGTTCAGAAATATCATCAATAATATATTCTGGATTATAACTTTCTAATAATTTTTTTTCGCGATATCCATAAGTAACTGCGACTTTTTTTACATTTGCATTTATGGCAGTTATCATATCAACATCAGAATCACCAACATATAAAACTTCATCTTTATTTACACCTAATACATCTAAAATATGAATTAAACTTTTAGGATTTGGTTTTAAATCAAATTCTTCTTTTTTCCCAAAAATTACATCAAATAAATTTTTAGGAAATAATTTATCCACAATTTCTTGTAAATTCTCATGTTTTTTATTAGATAGAATTGCTAATTTAATTTTTGATTTATTCAACTTTAAAAGCGTTTCAACCACATTAACATATGGCCTAGTTTTATTTATTTGATTTTTACTATAATATTCATAAAATGATTTATATACATTTTCTTCATCTTCTATGGAATGAGGACAATAATTTAAAGCGCGAGTACAAAGAACTCTAATACCTTTACCGATTAGATTTTTTGTTTCCTCCGTTGAATATTGTTTATCAAAACCATTCGACATTAAAGCCATGTTAATTGAATCTTTTAAATCTTCTATCGTATTAACAAGGGTTCCGTCAAAATCAAAAATAAGTGCTTTTATCATTATTTTTCTAACCTCTTCATATCCTCGTGTAGTGGACAAACTACATCTAAATATTCATTTGTGATTGGGTGATTAAATTTAACTTGATAAGAATGTAACGCTACTCTTTTAATTAAATCTTTCTTCCCACCATAAAGACTATCTCCCAATAAAGGATGATTGAAATAAGACATATGAACTCTAATTTGATGGGTTCTACCTGTATCTAATAATAGTTTAACTAAAGAATATCCTTTATATTCTTTTACAACTTCATAAGTTGTTTTTGCACTTTTACTCATAGAAGAAGAACTAACGCGATATTTATTACTTTGGTGTCTATCTCTACCAATTGAAGCATTTATTTCACCTTTTAAATTTTTAAATTTATTATGGCATAACGCTAAATAATATCTTTTAAGAGTTTTATTAATTATCATGTCATTTAATAAACCCATAGTAATAAAATCTTTAGCGAATATCACAATACCACTTGTTTCTTCGTCAATTCTATGAACGTATCTTACATTTCTAAAAATTTTATTTTCATAATAATAAGATGCGACCACATTTACTAAAGTTTTATCATTATCTTCTTTATCTGGATGAATTAACATTCCACTTGGTTTATTAACTATTAATAAATATTCATCTTCATAAACAACGTCTAATTTTAATGAATAAGGAGTGTAATCTATTTTTTCAGTAAAGAAAAAAGTTACTTCATCTTTAGTGGATACAACACTTTCTAACGAAGCCTTTTCTTTATTAATTTTTATAGAAAAATTATTTCTAATTTCTTCAATTTTTCCTTTACCAACATTAAAGCATTTTAATAATTCTTTAACATTCATTTGGTCAAATTCTTTTTTAACTACTATTTTAATAGAATCCATATTAGCTCCAATCGATTTCTTCTAAATTATTTTCTTTTAGAAATTTATTTATTTTAGAAAAAGGTTTTGATCCAAAGAAACCACGATAACTCGATAAAGGAGAAGGATGTGCACTTTCAATAATCATATGCTTTTTATTTGTAATAAGTTTTTTCTTTGCTCCAGCATCTTTGCCCCAAAGAACAAAAACTTTAGGCGAATCATCTTTATTTAATTCTTCAATAACTCTAGATGTGAAAATTTCCCATCCTTTATTTTTATGTGAATTAGCCTTTCCTTCTTCAACAGTTAATACGTTATTTAATAGGAAAACTCCTTGATTTGCCCAAGAAGAAAGATTACCAGTTAATCTAGTAATTCCTAAATCATCATAAAGTTCTTTATATATATTAATCAAACTCTTTGGTAAAGGATTTCCATCCAAAATTGAAAAGCTTAAACCATGAGCTTGGTTGATTTCGTGATATGGATCTTGTCCTAAAATAATAACTTTTATTTTATCTATATCGTTATATTTAAACGCATTAAAAATATCTTCATACAAAGGAAAGCAACGTTTCTCTTTATATTCTTTATTCACAAATTCAAATAATTTGATGTAATATTCTTTATTACCTTCTTCTTTGAATAATTGTTTAAAGTTCATAATTATTTATTAATTTTTTCTAAAATGTCACGAGCAATCCAAACACCTGAAGCACCAGCTTGAGCTAGTCCACGTGTAATACCTGCACCATCTCCACCAACATATAGATTCTTAATTTTTGTTTCAAAACGATCATTTACTTCTGGGCGATCTGAATAGAATTTTGCTTCAACACCATAGAATAATGTATGATCATTTGCAATACCTGGAGTAACAGTATCTAAAGCTTCTATCATTTCAATTAAAGATTTCATTGTATTATAAGGAAGTACTAATCCTAAATCACCAGGAATTGCTTCTTTTAATGTCGGAGTAACAAATCCTTCATCAATTCTCTTCTTAGTAGATCTTCTACCTTTTTTAATATCACCAAATTTTTGAACGATAACTCCACCACCAGAAAGTTGGTTAGCTAATCTACTTACTTCGTGAGCATATTGGTTAGCATCTTTAAATGGATCATCAAATTCTTGAGAAACTAATAGTGCAAAGTTAGTGTTCTTTGAACCTAATTTTGGATCGTTATATGCATGTCCATTACAAACCATTGTACCGTTATGGTTTTCAACTACAACGTGACCTGATGGGTTTGAACAGAATGTTCTAACTGTTGTACCAACTGAAGTATTAAAAATAAATTTACCTTCATATAAGTGTTTGTTGATATCTTCCATAATGATGTCATTAGTTTCAACTCTAACTCCAATATCAACTCTATTATTAGCAAATTTAACTTTATGCTTTCTTAATGCGGAACATAACCATTCAGAACCATTTCTTCCTACACCTAAAAGAACATAATCAGCTTCAATAAATTCTTCGCCAACCATTACACCTTTAACTACTTTATTTTCAACAACTACATCAGTAACTTTTGTTGCAAATCTATAATCAACATTTGGTTTCATTTCTTCGTAAATTGACTTTAATAAGTTAAGATTAATTTCTGTACCTAAGTGTCTAACTTTACTTCTTAATAATTTTAAACCAACCGCAATACCTTTTCTTTCGATTTCTAAAACTTCTGGAGTATATGGATCAGTAATTGTTTCAGGAGCCCCGTGTTTTAAATTGATTTCGTCTACATATTCAATTAAATCTAAAACTAATTCTTTGTCTAAATAATTAGTCATCCATCCACCAAATTCACTTGTAATATTAAATTTGCCATCAGAATAAGCTCCAGATCCTCCAAAGCCGCTTGTCATAGCACAACTTGGTTTACATCCAGACTCACCGTTAATATCTAATGGACATTGTTTAATTTTCTTATTTAAAATTGGACAATTACGTGAATAAATGTCTTGACCCTTATCAACTAAAAGTACTTTAATGTCTGGCTTTCTTTTGATTAATTCATATGTTGAATAAATCCCTGTTGGTCCCGCTCCAACTATAATAACATCATACTTTTTGTTCATAAATGGTTCTCCTATCCTTATCTTTTCTTTAAAAAAGATAATCTGTGCATTAGCACCACTTTTTAATTTAACATTTTTTTATAGAAATTTCTATAATCCTATAAGCATTAATTTAATTATCTATATTTTTTATTAATAAAATAAAAAATGAGCGGATGCTCATTTAATAATTTGTTGTTTTAATAAAATGATTTTACCTCATTACGTTTTTAATTATTTTAGCTAATCCTGTTATTTCTTTTTTTGAAAGAGAAGATAATGCCACTCGCAATCCGCCAGACATTGGAACAGCAAAAACATTCTTTTTGATTAATTTATCACAAATTAATTCTGGTTCTTCACAAGGAATTAAGACAAAAAATCCACCATTATAAGGATAGGTGACAAGTCCTACCATTTCACATTCTTCAAAAAATAAATCTGCTCTTTCTTTTAATAATAATCGATACTTTTTAATATCTTCTCTAACTATTTTCTCTTTTTCTGGATCTTTAAAAATTTCAGTAATAATTCTACAGGTTAAAGAATTAGGCATTGACCAAATTCCTCTAGCGCTTCCTTCACAAGAAACTTTAAAATCATCTAAATCGACTTTATTTTTACACAAGCCAATTAAAGCTCCACCACGATAACCATATATACCTAATGTCTTACTCGCAGAAAAGGTAACATGAATCATAAAATTTTCATCAATATATTCATTAAATAAAGCAAATACTTTTTCATAATTAGTTTCACTATAGTTTAAGTAAGCAATGTCATCTAATAAAACAATTGGTCCTTCGTTTGATTTTTCTTTTAAAAACGACAATAATTCTTTCCATTCGTTAATTTCTAAAGTATACCCTGTTGGATTTTGACAAGGGTCATTAATTAATAAATACGCTCTTTGATGTTTTTTTATAGATTCGTTTACAACATGTTTTATTGATTCAATATCTAATTTGTCGTTCCCATTAAATAAATTGTATTCTTTAACTTCGCAACAGGCCATTTTACTTATCGTATCGTAATTAGACCAACGGATAGATGGTACTAAAACTTCTTGAGAAGAAGAACAATAATTTTTGATACTTAAAGATAAAGCGGCGGTCGCTCCAAAGGTAGCTATTATATAATAGTTTATTTTATCTAAAGTAACATTAGAAAATAACCATGAGTATAAAGCATCGCTAAAATCTTTACCGCCACTGATAGAGCCATATTTTTTCACATCTTTTGGGGCATTTTTGATAATATCATCAACGAAACTAATATTAGAAAGTTCTCCATTTTCATCATATAGCATTCCAACTGTTGCATTAATTACTTTTTGCCCTTTACTTTTTGCTTTATTTGCTAAAGAATTCAAATAAACAATTTTATCACCATTAGTAATTTTAAAATTCTTATTCGATAGTAACCCTGCCATAGAATTCTCCTTTCCTGTTATTAATTTTTATTTGCTTTATATATTATTATATTATGTTTTATCTACTTTATTTTAATGTAAGAGTAATTGGATTAGACCAGCGAGAATAACTTCTTTCACTTTCTGCATCAAATGCTTCTCCAAAAATTCCATAATTCATATATTCCTTAAATGTAGCGTAGTGGTCATCTGTGTATACGCAAACAGGAGATGATGAATATCCTTTTGCACCCTTATTTTGATCAAATCCATATTCCCAAACTACAAGTCTACCAATACCTCTATTTGATGATGAATAAGTATTATCCAAAGCTATGTCACATTCATAATAAGAAGGTTTATTATCGCTTCCAGATAAATAAGGGACAGAAGTAGCGTAACCATCAGTTCTAGAGTATTGAGATACACATCTAGTGTTTTCACCAAATAAAGCATATGCATTATAGTAATTCTTTTTTGTAACATAATTAACTGGATATGTTCCAAAAGAAATAAAATAATTAGCAACATCTTCTGGATTGACTAAAGCACACGAATCTACTAAAGATGGATTTTCTGAAATGTAATCATATGTATAATACGTATATTCTTTTGTATTGTTAATGCTATAAGAATTTCCTTCCAAGACATTGATGCTTGTTGGCACTGAAACTTTACTTACTCCAGGAATTAATTCTTCCTTATTTAATGTTTCTAAATTAATTCTATAAATACCTTCATTAGCCCTTTTTTTATCTTCATCTCCATAAGAAAAATTGTCTAAGTAATAAATATCAACGGAAACAATAGATAATAAAGTATTTGATGTTTCTAGTGAAAAATATCTTGTAATATCATTTGTAATTTCATAAGAGAAGGTAGTAACTTCTTCACTTATTTCTAATTCTACTTCATGATTATAAAAACGAGTCTCACCAATTTTTAATATAGGTTTGCTATTATTCCCTTCCGTACTATAAGAAATATCAATTCTTTTAATACCTTCAATCTTATTTCTATTATAAAAAGCAGAATTAAGCCCTTCTACACTATTTATAGATGTATATGGGAGTAATCTTAAAAGTTCATTATTCTTTTTGTATGCGCGATAAAAATCAAATCTATATCCTTGATAAAAATCACCAAAACTTCCTGTTGAATATTTAAACAAACCAGAAGAACAAGAATCACTATTAAGAGATAAAATGCTCATTGATGAGTAATCTACTTTTGAAGAAGAACATGAAGATTCCTCACTACTAATTATTACGCTAGAAGATTCGCTTGAGTTATTATTTTTATTAATAACATCGCACGAAGAAAGTGTTAAAGTTAATAATATTAATAGTGCTACCTTGTTGTTCATACTTTCACCAATCCTATAGATATAATTTATCATAAAATAATTAATTCCTTAATTCTTTTTTTTAATTAATAAAAAAATCCAAAGTTACATAACTTTGGACTTTCAAATAATTAATTAAATGAATAACTACATCCCGCGGTAATTAACGACTTGCATAATAGCAATTCACTTCTTGCAGATTCATCTAACACTCCAGAACTCGTGCTATGGACGGTAATTGCAAACATTAATTGATTATTAACTTCAGTAATGATTAGTTTATCTAATCTTAAATAATTAGAAGTATATACTTCAGTTAACAATAATGGTGCTGCAACATTAATAAATTCTTCTAAATATTTTGCCGCCTTAGTATTTCCTTCGTAGTATTTTGCTAAATCATATACATAACCAACATTGGTTAAATACACCCAATTTGAATCATAATAAGAAGAAGCTAAGAAATCATTTGGCGTGTCATAAAATTCTTCCATACCACCGTTATTTGGCATATCGATAGTATAGTCAATTGTTTGAGAACCATCATTATTCAATTTAAAGTGTGTCATATCACCAAAAGCATCAGTGCCATATCCAGAGTTTACACTACCTGTTGAATTAGTCATCCATAATGCATTTTGGTTATAATATGTAATTCTTTCTTTATCTACTATATTAGCGTGGAAATATAAAGAAATATCTTGTTGCGCTTCTTTAGAAAGATAAATATTACTAATTTTTGTGTACTTGCCATCAGAAATATACTTATTTAAGAGACTATTAAGATCATTTGATGCACTAGTTTGTTTTGATAAATTTAATATACTAGCATTCTTCATTTGTGGAGATTCATTATATGTACCTAATGTTCCAAATAACATTACTGTATCACCAACTTGTGGTTGATGAATTCCAAGCGAATCATATCTTGTTCCATCACTTCCATAAACACCATAGATATATATTGAATTGCCTGATGAATCGGAAACAGTCATGTTACCATATGTTGTATTTGAAATACTAGATATAGTTCCTTGTATCTTATATTTGCTAGCACTATAAGAACTTCCCGCTTTATTAGCTACCTCATTTGCTTTAGAAATTGTAATTAATGATTCAGATTCTGGGAAAGTATAAGTGATTGAAGTAGTTTCAGTATATTCTTTATAAATAGAAACGTCCTGTTGTCCCGATTCATAGCAACTAAATAAACTACTGGTAGAATTATATCTTATAGTATTTCTTGTTGTGCTAGAATCAACACATACAATATTTGCATTTCCACTACTAAAGTGAATTGTCCATCTTGCAATTTTGTCACTAGTAATAGATGCTTTTGTTGTTAATTTATTACTAGAATCTCCTCCTGATGCAACTAAATATCCATCACCAGTATAAAGAGTATAGCCGCTAGTGTTATCTCCAGATTTAACTTCTAAAATTTGAGTAGAAGAACTAGGAGTTAAATAATCATAACTACCAGAGGAGTATTTAGAAATAGTGGTTTGCCCTCTATTATTTGTTTTTTGATTAGTGCTCATTGCAACATTATAATCACTTGCAGCAATAATAATTTTACTTCCAACTGTAATTCCTGATGCGGATTTTAATTTGCGATATACTGTCGAAGTAATTGTTTCAGTAGTTGAGTCATATTGTCCATTTCCGCCAGTAGAAGAATTAGGTGGAGTGGTTGTTCCTGTATTTTCTCCACTACTAGGTGGAGTTGTTGATGAAGAAGAATCCTCATTTCCACTATCAGGAGTTGAAGTAGATCCACCACTTGATGCGTCTCCCCAAATTGCATCTGCATATTCAGGATGGTCAATAAATGGATTTCTAACACCTGTTACTCCTGCTACATATTCATTTCTTGTCATTTCTTGAGAACTTACTGGATCTGAACTATTCCAAGTACAAAGCAAATCAAAAGCCGAATCACTTGTTCCACTTGAAGTATATACAATATTAGTTATTGAAAGGGCTCCTGCATAATAATGTGAACTATTTGCGCTAACTTCTTTAGAATAATGCATATACATATACATTAAAATTCTAGCTACATCCCCTTTTACCGATGAGATTGGTTCAAAATAGTCTCCAGAAGTATAACCATAAAGTAAATCACTACTTGTTGAGTTAGAAACACTATCATTTGCAATACTATAATATTTAGCGGTTCCTCCACTAATTTCTGCATATTTTTTATTTCCTCTACTAGAGTTAATATTATCGTACGTTGGTCTAATATGATGAAGGTCAGCACCAGCACCTACATCGTCATCAGTTATTGAAGTATATAAACTTCCCGATAAACTTTGGCACCAAACATGCTCGCGATCAAAATGACCTCCCGACCAAGAACTTGACATTTTAGTTTGAGTGTAGAAATCATAAATTTTTCCACTTGATGCATAATCAGATGAAGCAAACATATTTTTTAAATCTCCATAAGTTGTATATGAAGTATGTTTGCTCTTAGAAAGAGATGCTAATCCTTCTAATAAACTATCTCCAGTTTTTCCACTTACACTACTATAATAACTGCCTTCAGCCGCATCTACAGGTTTTTTTGAATTATGAAAATTGATAAACCCGCAAACAATTAAAATAAATGATAAAAATAGTCCTAATTTTCTTTTCATATTTCTTCCTCATAATTATTATAACAAATATAATTTGTTATTTCTTTATTAATAAAATAAAAAGCTCTTTTTTATAGAGCTTATTACTCCTTTTTTACCTTTTGCGATAAAAAAGTTTAAATATAAATGGTGAACTTGCAGGGGCTCGAACCCTGGACCCACAGATTAAGAGTCTATTGCTCTACCAACTGAGCTACAAGTCCATTGCCATATAATAATAATTTATATGACTAATTTTTTCAATAAAATTTGATTTATTTATTCAAAATCGACTTAATTTTTTCAATTAATAAATCAGTTGCAACATTATGAGAGAAATCATTTGGAATAAGAATATCTGCATATCTTTTGCTTGGAGAAACAAAACTGTGATACATTGGCTTAACTGTAGTTAAGTATTGTTTAATAATCCCATCAAAAGATCTTCCCCTTTCAATCATATCTCTTCTAATACGTCTAATTAATCTAATGTCTTCATCACATTCAACATAGACTTTAATATCCGCTAAATCTCTAATTCTAGAATCCTCTAAAACTAAAATACCATCTAAAATAATAACTTTAGCAGGATTTACTATTTCAGTTTTATCACTTCTAGTTTGAATTACAAAATCATAAATAGGTTTATTAATTGATTTATTATTTAATAAGTCTTTTAAGTGCTTAATTAATAATTCGTTTTCAAGTGATGAAGGATGATCATAATTAGTATTTTTTCTTTCTTCTAAAGAAAGATGACTTTGATCTCTATAATAATCATCGTGTTTTAAAATGACGATATCTTGATTTTCAAAAGCCTCTGCGATTTCATTTACTAATGTGGTTTTTCCACTTGCTGATCCTCCAGCAATACAAATTAAAATAGGTTTTTCCATACTTCTAACTCTCCATTAATTATTATAGATTAGATAGCCTTATTTTAAAAGAAATATAAATACTTTTTATTTTTCATACATAAGATTAAATGAGGTAATTAAAATGAACGATTATTATATAAAAATTTACGTACCTAATGAAACTGATTCAATAGATTCTATTTGCGATAAATTCGATATTTCAAAAGATTTATTATTTATATTTAATCCATTATTAAAACATAAAGTAAAAATATCAAATTTTCCTATTAAAATTCCTTATAACACAAATGAAAGAAATATAATCAAACAAGAAGAAAATAATGAGAACTTCATAAAAAAATTCATTTTTCTATTAAAAACTATAGTTTTTTATAGAATTGTAATGAAAATTGATTTAGAAGAATTAATAAAGTATATTAATACTAATATCACGAATTATCATTGCTCTATAGTTAAAAACAACCATTATATTTACTTAAAAAATCTTTTTGAGTTTATAAATAACTACGACACGTATACAAAAGAAGATTATTTATTAACAATTGATCTTTTAGAAGAAGCGTATAAAAAAATATCTTCTGACGATATAAATCAAAAGATATTGTTATATATTAGCAAGCTAAAAGAAGAAAACTATCCCGAAGCTGAAATTATCTGGATAAAATAAAAAATGGCATAAGCCATTTTTATTATTGTAAATTTTCTTTTTCGTGTTCAGCAATAATTTTATCATCTTGTTTTGATAAATACTTAGCGTAGATATCTAAACCTAAACCACCAGCAAATCCAACTGTAGAAACAATAGAAACGATAATAGCGATTAAATTAATTGCTTTGAATAATGGAACCGAACCAGAATTTTTAGCAGATGCTAAGACGGTTGCATCATTTTGACAAATGAATAGAAATACTGTAAATACAATATCTAATACAATTGCAACACCAATTAAAATTGAACTTGTTAAGTTATCTTCATCGTTTGAGAAGTGACCACCTAAAGCACCAAGTACTCCAGACATAACTCCAAAACATAATCCGACATATAACCACTTAACTTCTGTTTTGACAGAAACATCGAAGAAATACATCCATAATAATGCAACGATAGCAATAACAAATCCAGTTACAAATAAACCGCTTAGTCTAATTTTTCTTAATAACATAAGACCTCCATTACTATTCTAGTAAAACTAGAAGAACGGACTCCTTCTTCAATGAAGAAGTCCGTATATCTTTTTAAAATTTAATTATGCAGCAACAACGTTGTTTAATTGTAATGTTAAGCTTGCGTGATATCCTTTATCTGGATTAGCTGTACCAACACCTCTAACGAAACCTGTAACTGTTAATTCAACAGAACTTGCACTACCTAATAATGTTTTTAATTGTTCGTTAATAGCGCTATTAGTATATAAGTTTAAGATATATTGATTATCTTCAGCGTTTAAGTACATTGCATATCCTTTATCAGTCTTTTTAACTGTACCAGTAGCTTGAATACATTTTTGTCCATATTTTTCATACATTTCTACTGTAGTTGTACAAGTTTCTAATTCAGCTGATAAATCACCAATTGATTTTGCAACTGGGTTTGCTAAGTATTTAGAAACATCATTTCCTGTAGAAAGTACTGCAACTACTTCTGTTGTAGCAGATTGAACTAATCCGCTGTATTCAGAATATTTTGTAGCGATGATAATTTCATCACCAACGTTTACTTTAAATTTGTTGTATGAGAAGACAACACCTGTTTCATCTGCTAAGACAAATGATCCAGCATAATCGCTATCTCCACCAGAAGCAACAACAACACCTCTTAAGTATTGGATATCATTTTTATTTTTATCTTCAACAAATTTAGAAATTGAGATTGCAGTTGGTTGTTTAGCTGTTACATCAAATTCGTGTTCAGCTGTTTTGCCATTTACTGTAGCTACAACTTTAACTTTACCAGCAACTGGAGTGTCACCAACTGTTACTTTTAATTTGCCACCTTCGATTACAAATGCACTAGCGCCTTCAACAACGCTCCATGTATATGCAACTGTGTTGTATTCTTCATTAGCTGCTGTAGCAGGTAATGTGATTTCTGTAGATTTAACGATTTCAGAACCGATTAATGCTTTGACATCATTAATTGCGTTTGCAACTTTAACTTCGTCAGTTAATACCTTTTCTGTAATTGTAACTGCATCAACTGATACTGGAAGGATGTAATATGTTCCTGAGTAACAAGTTAAGATACCTTTAACATTAGCTTTGTATCCTTGTACCCATTCAGCAACTACTTGTTCGCATTGTTCTGAGTTTAAGCTACCATAAGAAGTACTTGGTCTTACATATGATTTAACTGTACCAATTGTGAAGTAGTGGTAATTTTGTGCTTCATAAATATCAGCAACTGTAACACCTTTAACTTCTACTAATCTATTTTGATATGGATCTAATGCATCAACATCTTTTTCATTTACTGCAGAAGCGAATGCTTCTGTAGCGTCAACATATTTTAATGTAGCAGCTGTTTTAGAAACTACTGAATATGTACAACCTTTTTCAAATTCTAATTGTCCATTATAACGAGTAACTGTACCTGAAACGATAATTTCGTTACCAATTTTTAAATCAGCATCAAATGCAGCTTGATCAGCACAAACTAAGCTATAAGCCATAATTCCGCAATCATCATTTTGTAAATATAAATATTTAACTGAACCACTTGAGAAAGCTGTTCTTTCAGTAATAATACCTTTTACGTTATAAACTTGTCCTTTTTTAGGGTTTGAGAAATCTTTGTATGATGAATATTTGAAAGCAGGAACAACACGTTCGAATGATTTAACTACGCTTTCACCTTTTGCATCAGTAATTGTAGCAGTTAATGTATATGTAGTTTCAACATTACTTAAAACTGGATCATAAATAACATCAACTACTTGTTTGCCATCTTTAGCTTCTCCTAATGTAACTGCATTAGCTACACCAGCACCAAGAGTAACAGCCCAACTAACGTTATATTTAACATCTTCGATTGTAACTTCTGTTACAACATTGAAATCGTCTGTACTAGCAATTTTTTGGCTTAATGATTCATTTTTATATAATTGCCAAATATAATCAGCAGCTTGTTCAACTCCTGATGGTCCTTTTTCACCACAGCTAACGACACCAAATGCCATTAAAGCTGTTAATGATAAAGTTAATAAACTTTTTTTCTTCATAAAGACTTTATTCCTCCTCTTATCCTATGAATGTGACATCTTTCATTGAATATAATTCAAATTGATATCTTAAGTCGCCATTTTCTGGCTTATATGGTTGGATCATTCCAACAACATGCATTGTCTTGCCTAAGAAAGCTGATTCAACGACTAATTCTCCATCAACCTTTAAAACTTGTGTTCTAATTGTAACTTCGTTTCCGTTTAAATCTTCGCAAGTAAGAGTCATTGCACCATATGAATTACTTTCTTCGTTCATTGTTGTATAAGCATCAACAACTTTTAAACTTTCCATTCTGCAGTTTGCGAATGTTAATTCTTCATAACGAGTTGAGAAGTCTTCATATGTAATAGTAACTGGATTTGTAGGGTAAATTTCTTCATCTACTCTAAACGATTCATCTTCAGCTACTTCGAAGAAGCCTGGATTTTTAACACCTGAAATTTGATAGTAGCAACCTGTATCATAGTATTGTAATGTTCCAACAATACAGAATTTTGCACCTACTTCAGCATCAGTTAATGTTCCGCCAGGTCCTAAGTAAACTTGCATACCATATGTATTACCTGTTTCTGGATCATCTTCTTGAAGATAGATAGCAGAACCGGCAATACGATAAATGATTGCTGTTACTCTAATTGCAATATCTTTATACTCTTCTAAATGATTAACTGCCTCATATTGTCCAGTTTCTTCATTTAATTCTTGTTTTTCTCTTAAGTATTTAATTGTAACTTCTTGTGCAGCACCATAGTAGAAGCCTGGGTCTTTATCTTTACCCCAAACTTTTAATTTGTTTGTGTTAGCATAGTTCATTGCATCGTTAAATACATCATAGTAACGATATGTTAAATCGTTTTTAGAATAAGCATAACCTTCTTGCATGATTTCAAGGTTAAGACAACGATATTCGTGATATTTAGCATCTTCTGCATTATCATTTTTATACCATACCCAAACAAGATATCTTCCACCAGTTGAGTCTTTTTCCCATGTATTGTTTAATGGTTCAGATTCAATAATGATAGAAGTTGCACTTGTTAAAGCAGTTTTAGTAAAATTAGCCGCTGCTTTACCCCATGGTTGAACTTTACCAGTTGATTCTGGAGTATCTAAACCTAAATATCTAGCTTTTAATACACCATTAGTAATACCTGTCATTTCTTCACTTCCAACTTTATCTTCAGGAATTGTGAAGTGGAAGTGAGTTGTATCACCGTCTACATAGTTTTTAACTGTTACTTCTTGTTTTGCAGAACCTGAATTCAAGTCAAGTTTTAAAGTTGCAGCATAATCAACTGGACCTTCTGGTTGACTTGAATTATTTCCGCCATTATTACAACCAGTAACGATAGTTAATGCCATTAAGCTTGCAAAGAATAGTTTTGTAAACTTTTTCATAACTACCTCCTATGCAGAATATTCACATTCATCAACTGCATCTTGTAATGCTTGATCAATTGTTTTAGTTCCACTTAAGATTGCATCTAAAGCATCACCAACTTGATCACGAGCAGCAGAAGAACCGACAAATGAAGGAGATACGAAGTTAGAATCTCTTTGTTCAATACAAACTTTTGTAGCTTTTGCTTGAATATCTTTTCCTTCTTCAATCCATTTTTTATAAACTGGAATTTCAGAAACAGATTTTAAAATTGGAGTGTATCCATTAATTTTAGACATATCTGCTTGTAATTCTTGATTTGTTGATAAATATTTAACAAACAACCATGAAGCACAAACTTTTTGTGGGTCTTTATCGTTAAAGATACATACGCTTGGTCCTTGTTGAATAGCCTTTGGATTATTCAAGTCATGTTGAGGAATTGGAGCAATTTCAACATTAAATGGATAATTACCTTCACTATCTTTTGATGGGCTTTGGTAAGAAGCACCAGCAGAAGAACCAATACACATATAGCAGCAAACTTCTCCTGGGTTTGCAGCTGCGGTAAATAATGATGAAGTATAAGTACTTAATAAGCCTTTAGTTGTAAATAATCCTTCATCAAAATATCCTTTTAAATCTCTTAACCAAGCTTTATTTCCATCATTATTGAAAATATAGTGGTTGCCTTCTTCGGCAGAAGTATATCCTGTACCTAATTGTTCTGCCATTGTAATGAACCAGTTTGAATCTGAGTCATATCCAAGAGGATAGCAATCTGGATCAATTTCTTTAATTTGTCTACATACTTCCCACATTTCATCCCAAGTTGTTGGAACTTTTAATTCATGTTGAGAAAAGAATGTTTCATTATAATAAAGAACTTCTGTAGATTTTGCATATGGTAAAGAATATAATAATCCATCACCAAATGTTCTACCTTCTTCAAAGTATGGTTCAACAAAGTCATCTTTTTGAGCTTGAGTTAAGCCAAATGTATAATTGATTGTTTCACCATCACTAGTAGTATAAGAATATTCTTTTGTATCATTGATAAATTGATCTAAAGTAACTACTTTTTTAGACTTGTTATATAAAGCAACGTGGTCTGGATAACAATATGCAACGTTAGAACCTTCACCAATAGAAATTTCATTAACTAATTGATCTCTAACTGCATCATAGTTACCTACATATTGTTCATTAACAGTAATGTTTGGATATAATGATTCAAACTTAGTGATATGTTGTTTTAATTTGCCTTGTAGTTCTTGACCCATAGCATGATAGAAAGTGATTGTTACTTCACTTCCATCATAGCCATTTTCAGGCATGACGAATGGGGCAATACCTTTATTGCCGCATCCTGTCATTGTACCTAGTAATAGAACTGATAATGCAAATGCACTAATAGTTTTTTTCATTTGAATCTCTTCCTTCTTAAATTAATTTAATTAAATTGAATATTCACATTCATCCATAGCATCTTGGAATGCTTGATCAACTGTTTTTGATCCAGTTACAACTGCTTCTAATAAAGCACCAACTTGATCACGAGCAGTAGAAGAACCAACGAATGCTGGAGATGTATAGTAAGCATTAGCTTGTTCCATACAAACTTTTGCTGATAAAGCAGCGATGTTTTCTCCACCATTTGCTTTTTCAACAGCTGCTTTATAAACTGGGTTTTGAGAAACTGATTTTAATACTGGAACATAACCAGAAGCTAAACCGAATTCAGCTTGTAATTCAACTGTTGTTGTTAAGTATTTTAAGAATAACCATGAAGCACAAACTTCTTGAGGGTTTTCATTTTTGAAGATACAGATATCTGGTCCTTGAGAAATTACTTTTGGTTTGTTTACATTTAATTGTGGAATTGGAGCGATACCTACATCGAATGGATAGTTACCTTCAGCATCTTTTGCTGGTCTTTGGTGAGTAGCACCTGCTGAAGAACCAATTGACATATATGATTTAATTACATCAGAAGCTTCACTTGTTTCAACGAAGATTGAAGAAGTATATGTACCTAATAAACCTTGAGTTGTAAAGTATCCTTTTTCATATTGAGTTTTTAAATCTGTAACCCAATCTCTATTCTTTTGATTGTCGAATAAGAAGTGGTTTCCAGTTGCTGAAGTATAACCAGAACCCATTTGTTCACACATAGTAATGAACCAGTTATTTGGTGAGTCGTATCCAAGTGGAGTACATTTTGGATCGATTTCTTTAATTGCAGCACATAATTCCCACATTTCATCCCATGTTGTTGGAACACTTAAATTATTTGCATCAAAGAAAGTTTTGTTATAGTATAAAACTTCTGTTGATTTTGAATATGGCATAGAATACATTAATCCATCACCATATGAAGAACCAGCTGCATAGTAACCTTCGATGAAGTCATCTTTTTGTTCTTGAGTTAAACCAAATGTATATTCAACTTGTTCGCCTTTAGCGTTTGTTGTTGTATAAACTGTTTTGTCATCAATGAATTGGTCTAATGTAGCAACTGCTTTAGCTTTGTTGTATAAAGCAACGTGGTCTGGATAACAGTAAGCTAAGTTTGGTTGTGCACCAATAGAAATTTGTTCTTTGATTTGGTCTCTAACTTCATCATATCCACCGATTTGTTCGTGTTCGACATGAATGTTAGGGAAAGTTTCATTAAATTTCTTAATGTACTTTTCTAATGTTGGTTGTAATGTTGTAGCAGACATTGTGTGATAGAAACTAATAGTAACTTCACTTCCATCGTATCCCCCTTCAGGAATTACGAAGTTTGGTTTTGCTACTGATCCGCCACATCCTGATAATGTAGCAATTGTTGCAAGAGCAACTAAGCTTGAGACAAGTAAATTCTTTTTCATTATTTTTTCCCTTCTTTAAAATTTTGTTTGTTTTTATATTATCCTTTAATTCCGCTACGAGATACACCCTTCATGATGTATTTTCTTAGGAATAAGAATACTAAGAATAGTGGTGCAGATACAATTGCAACCGCAGCCATTTGAACTGGAATATCTGTTTGACCATCTGTTGTTGTAAATGCGCTTCTTAAACCGTTTGTAATCATTTGGTGAGCGTCATCATTAGCGACAAGTCTTGGCCAGATATATGAGTTCCATGCACCCATCATTTTTAAAATTGTGATGGAAATTAATGTTGGAAGTGCTAACGGAATCATAACTTTTAATAAATATTTAAAGTCGCTTGTTCCATCAACCTTCGCAGCCAAATATAATTCATTTGGAATTTGTAAGAAATTTTGTCTTAATAAGTAGATATAGAATACACTTACTAAGAATGGAAGAATTAATGCTGCGAATGTATTTTGCCATCCGAAGCGATAAACTGTTGCGTAGTTAGTAATTGTGAATAATTCACCAGGAATCATCATTGTTGCAAGTAACAACGCAAACATTGCATTCTTTCCTTTAAACTCTAATCTAGCAAAAGCGAATGCTGATAATACTGTAATTACTAATGAAAGTAATGTAGATAATAATCCAACATATAATGTATGGATAAATAAATCACCTAGGTTTGCAGTTGTATAAGCACTAGCATAGTTTGCCCAAATAACTGTGTGAGGGAAGAATGATGGTTTTGTCCATTTATATTCTGCTAAAGACTTAAGTGAAGAGTTTAACATCCAATAGAATGGGAATAAAACCGAAATTGCAACTAAGACTAAGAAGACGTAAGTAAATGTTGTAACAACAATCTTAACAACCTTTTGAATTTGCTTAGTTCTTTTAACATCTAGTTCTTCTTTAGAAGGTTGAACTTTTTCAACTTTTAATTCGTTTTCCATTTTTTTACCTCCTAATAGTGAACTCTCTTCTTACTGACATACATGTTAACCATTGTGACAGCGAAGATGATTAAGAATAAGATTAATGCGGCAGCTGAAGCTCTACCATACCAGTCGTTAGATAATTGATCATAGATAAATCCAACGATAGTATTTAATCTACCTTTAGCCCCAGCAGGACCCATGTTATCGCCAAATACACCAACGATACTTGTGTATTCTTTGAATCCACCAATGAACCCAGTAATGACTACATAAGCAATCATTGGTGATAATAATGGAACTGTAATTCTCCATAGAATTGTTGAACGTGAAGCTCCATCAATTTTTGCTGCATCATAATATTGTTTATTAATACTTTGAAGACCACCTAATAGAATTAAAATCTTAAATGGTAATGCATTCCAAACAATATAGATGATCATTACTGCCATATTAGCCCAGTAACTACTTCCTGCGTTAATCCAGTTAACTGCAGTTCCGCCTAATGCTTCAATTAAGTTATTAACGATACCAACTGTAATTGGGTTATTGTATGTACCTACGATATTAAACATCATCGCGAATACCATCCCAATTGCGATTGAGTTAGTAACATATGGTAAGAAATAAATTGTTTGAAGAGTTCTGTTTAAGAATTTGATTGAGTTTAACGCTACTGAGATAAGAAGCGCTAATAATGTTGAAACAGGAACTGTGATTACACATAGTAAGCAAGTATTTTTCAAACAATTTAAGAAGTTCTTATATTGAATAACTTTTTTGAAGTTTTCGATACCGAATTCATAAACTGCATCACCGCCAGCATTTCCTAATGAAGAATATCCATTAGCGAATGCCATATAAATTGTGTTAACGATTGGCCAGAAAGTAAAGATAGCTAATAAGATAAGTGCTGGTAATAAATATACCCAACCTTTCCATTGTTGCTTTCCATCAACCATAACTATTTATCCTCGCTTTCAGCAACTTTCTTTTTTCTTGTAGTTTTTTTAGGAGCTGGTACAGCTTCTTCTGTAACCTCTTCTTCAACGTTTACTCTTAATTCAGTTTCAGCGTTGAATAAGAAGATTTTGTTTGGTTTGATTGAGAAGTGAATCTTTCCATTATCATTGTGTAATACTGTATCAGAATCGATGATTGAACGAATAATAACTTCTTCGCCTTGTTTTTGATCTGCTACAGGTACTGCGCATTCATGAGTTGAAACAATTGATTTATCTCTACCCATAACTTCGACATTTCTTAATGAACAAGTTAATTCACCTTTTGGATTAACGATGAATCCTTCAGGTCTGATACCAATGAATAATTCTTGATCTTCATATTTTGTATCCATAATTTTTTCTTCACCAATATAAACTGCTTTATTTTTGATGTATCCTCTAAATACGTTAATTGGTGGAGTACCAAGGAATTTTGCGACGAATAAGTTGACTGGATTATCATATACTCTTTGTGGTTCGTCGATTTGTTGAATTTCACCAAGTTTCATAACAACGATTAAATCTGAAATACTCATAGCTTCTTCTTGGTCGTGAGTAACGAAAACTGTTGTTACGTTAGTTTCTCTTTGAATTCTTTTAATTTCTTCACGTGTTTGTAATCTTAATCTAGCATCTAGGTTAGATAATGGTTCATCAAGAAGTAATACTCTTGGTGATTTTACTAAAGCACGAGCGATAGCAACACGTTGTTGTTGTCCACCAGATAATTCACTTGGTTTTCTATCCAAGAAATTTTCTAATTGAACTAATTTTGCAGCCGCGACAACTCTTTCCATCATTTCGACTTTTGGAGTGTGTTGGTTTTGAAGTGGGAACATGATGTTTTGTTTAACAGTCATGTGAGGATATAAAGCGTAGTTTTGGAAAACTAGTCCTACCCCTCTTTTTTCAGGTGCTAATTCAGTAACGTCTTCTTCACCGAAAAAGATTTGACCTGAAGTTGGTTTTTGTAATCCGGATAGCATGTAAAGTGTAGTTGATTTACCACATCCAGAAGGGCCCAACAAACCAATTAATTTGCCATCAGGAATTTCAAAATCGAAATTATTGACAGCAACGACTTCCCCGCCTTTTTTGTTTGGGAATGCCTTTGTCAAGTTTTTGATTGTAACCTTCATAAGTTAACTTCCTTCCTCCTATTATTATTTTTGTCACTTAATTATGAATTCAAACTACTTGGTGAATAATATTTAAATAATCATTTAAGTGAAAGCCTTATAGACAAACTCATTTTAACACATATTATTTAATATGTGAACGGAGTCTAATAAGTTTTTTTATTTTTGATACTTGAATTTAGACAACTCTTCTTTTGTGTCAAAAATAATTTGTGACGCGCTATCAACAGCAATCGTCTTAGCAATCATATCTGCAAAGTTTTGCTTTTTCTTGCTTACAAGTACTGCAACTATATTTGCAAACTCAATACCCAAAGCAATAAATGAATATAAGAATCCCCCGCCAGAGATCATTGCCGTAAAGAATAGTAATACCGGAATCATCGATAAAACCAAGAAATTGCCCATTAGGGCTCTAATAAACATTTGTTTATGATTAACTTTAATTTCATCAGTAGAAATTAATGAAACACCCATGACTTTTTTTCCAACTGTTCTACCATGTTTTAAACAAAGTGGAACAACAAAATACATTGACATAATACTTAAAACTAATCCAGAAGATAATATCCCAATAGAATATTCATTTACTCTATTGTATTGAGCAACCGCTTCTTCATCTTCGGCAAATTTAGCCCAAGCTACATTACACGAATCATACTCATCATTTGGGTTAGCTTCGCAAAATGTTTTATTACCTTTTTCATCTGTTCTATAAACATTATGAATATCATAATATTCATTTAGTTTCTCTACTTGTTTATCATAATTAACTAAAACAGATGTTAAAAGCATAAAACCAACAGCCAATGTAATTGTTAAAATAAAATCTAATAACCATGCTGCTAGTCTTTTTCCCATAGGTGCTAAATTTAAAGAATAAGCTTTGTTTTCCATAAAAAATCTCCTATTTAATTCCATCAAACAAGTCTTGCTCTTCACTGGCAAAACTAGTTACAACTACTTGTTTTAATTGGTTTTCTTCCGTTGGAAATAATGTTGAATCAACAACTACTGTTCCAACAATAAAATCGTGAAGTGATAAACTCTTTTTGCTCATTATCACCGTAATAAACGATACTAATGGTAGTATGCCAAAAGTAAGAATTCCTAATATCATTTCAATAAATAAAAGAATTAATGATCTACAAATTAATTTTACCGACCTTAAATGATAGTCTTCGTTTATTGAAACAACTTGAAGCTGTAACAACTTTTTAGAGAATGTTCGTCCATTTTTTAAAATCAATGGAACAGCAAAATAAACTATCGCTCCACCAAGAACAAAACTAATTAAATAATTAGTTACTTCATAAGAAGCTACAATAGCTTTTGCGTTTTGATAATTATCGTTTTGCGAAAGAATTTTTTCACATTCTGTAGACATAATATTTAAATACACTTGAGCCATTTCTTGCTCTGTTTTTGCTTCAATGTACTTTCCTAAATTTATATCAAAAGTAAAATACTCAGAATAAGTGGTTCCTTTTAAATTATCATAATTTTCAATGTTGTCATATTTAATGTAAAAAGCGGTAATAGCTTCATCATAATTTTCATTAATGTAATCCAAAGTATCATAAGTATCGCCTTGATAAATGCCACTTTCTAAAGCGATAGAAATATAATCATTTTTCCCTTTTTGAACATCAGGAAACATATCCATTATTGGAGTAAATAAACTAGATAAAATAAAAGCTACGGACACAAAAATAAAAAAGTCGATGACAAAGGCACAAACTCTCTTTAATATCGGTGCTTTAATCATGACGACTTTGTGTTCCATAACTTCAATAACCTCGTTACATATTATTACATATTAATTGTATTTAAACAATTAATTTGTAACATCTTCTTCATTTACTTCAATTTTTGAAGGTTTACTTTTTAATACTACTGATATTTTTTCTTCATCTTTTAAATCTGCAACATCAACGTTTTCATAAACAATTGTATTGCTAATAAAATCATCAATCGAAACGCCTTTTTTATGGAAAAATGGAATTAAAATATAAGCCAAAAGACTTAGACCATAAGTAAAATACGCTCCTATATAGCCAATTACTACAACAGCAAATTGTCTTACAATTATTGTTAATTTACTAACTTCAAAACCAGTTTCTGTTGAAGCAATTTTTAAATTAAACATTTTCTTTCCAAGAGTTTGTCCACCATGGAAAACTAATGGGAAAACAAAGTAAAATATTACAAATGAAGGTATTGCAGAAATTGCAATCATTTCCATTGTATAATTATCAATTTCATTTGCTATTTTCTTAATATCTTCATCTTTCATAAAGATATCTTCTATTGCGTAATTAATAGAATGAATATAAAATCTTTTTAATTCTTCTGCATTGATATCATCTTTTACTGTTGCACTTGTATCGCCAACATTAAATAATCCGGATTGTCTTTTTAAGTCTAAATAACTATCTACTTTTTCATTTGATTCAAAATATTCATAAATTTTACTTTCATAAAAATCAACATAATCCTTAGAAGTTAATTCTTCTCCTTCTTCTATTTTTGGCTCAATAATATTACAAATATTAGTTTTTGTATTATATGTATAAAGTCCAGTTTGACTCATTTTTGTATAGTAAGAATCAACAGTTTTTTGATAATCTGTAAACTTATTGTATATAGGTTGAACAACAAAAACGAAAAGAATTCCAAATAGTAAAAACGCTAAAAAGAAATCAGTAATTGCTGCTAGTATTCTTTTCCATATTGAAGGTTTTTTCATTTCCATTTTTACCATATTGTTCTTCTCCTTTAATATACATATATATTATTTCACAAAATTATAAAAAAAGCATTAAAAAAAGAGCCGTTTTTTGTACTTAACCCCAAAAGTTGGACTAACTAAAATGTTAGAAAGACTTAAGGGGTTTTTATTATGAAATTAACAG
>SVBD01000007.1 GCA_015059045.1 Erysipelotrichaceae bacterium | reverse complement strand
ATTATAAAAATAGTCTATTGTCTTATAAATATCTATTTGTTGTACTTTCGAGAATCTTTCATTAATTGTTCTCTTATAGCAATTTCTATAATTGGTAATACTGACCAATTCATGTTGCAGACTAATTTCATTATATATGTAACTATTTCCTATTTTTAATGAAAATTTATCTTTTCTCTTTTTGAAACTGGCAAAATTTTCTTCATAAATTTCACCTTCTTGTTTTTCATATATTATCCAAAGTGTTTAGTTATTTCTTTTGTAATATAGAATTGACCATCAATAAATTGTCCATATAAATATAATGATTTTGTATAGTGAGTTTCACCATTTTGATAGGACCAATCATAAGTTACAACAAATTTAATATAGTCTTTTATCTCATAATCACTTAAACTAAATTCATATGTTTTCCTTCTTTGCTCGTAAATATATTTAAGTTACATAACAACATAGAAAGAGTTATATTATTCTTGGTTTTGGTAACATAATTGTGCAACAAAATATTAAAACAAATTTTTTAATCAGTTATTTCAATAATACCCAAATCAATTAGTGATACAATAAGCAAAGATAAAGTTAAATATACTTTATTTGAGATAAAGCAATGTTCTTCATGTTCGAAGACTTCAGAATTAACACGCTTAAAATTGTCTAAATCACTAATCTTAAAATTGTTAGTGCAAATATTATTAATTATTTCGATTACAATTTCAGCATAATCTTTCAATGCTTTTTCATTTTGTAAACAAGTACAATCTATATTATTTAAATCAACATAGTCTTTCATGTCTTTTCCACATGAAAACTCATTTTTATCACATAAAGCATTTAAATAACTTGCTTCAATACATGGATAACTTAATAGAAAAAGTCCGTTCATCTCCATATCGTTATCTTTAGAGTTATAATACTTATTAATATGATTCTTTATTATGCTAGGCCTATTACTTTCTCTATCTCTATCAAAGATGAAATATATTGAACTATCCTCGGTTGTTATTCCCAATTTATTATTCAAGATATCATACAAGTAATCGTAATTTTTCTCTATTTGATTGATTTGAGGGTTTTTAGCAGGGACAACAAATACTCTAGAATATTTTTCTATATTGCTTGTTAATTTGATTAATTCATCATTTAATTTTTTGTATCTTGCTACTTCATAATTTAAAAGTTTATTAAATATTGTTTCTATAATAGTTGGCTCTGTTACATCACCTTCAACAATATATATTACTTTCCCTATACTTTTATTTTTGTTAATTTTTATTTTCATTATATAATGGTATTCCTCTAAACACTCCAGATAGATACATTTTTTCTAAGTTTTGGGATTCTCTTGGATGTTCATCTGAAAATTTGTATAATAAACTTCCACACTCATCAAAATCAACAGAGTAAATTTGATCTGGTCTCAATAATGAGGTTTTAAGTAAATTTGTTGAATGTGAAACAAAAAATAATTGTACATTAGTAGAGTGATTGAATATATACTTAATTAATAATTCTTCTAATTTATTATGTAATCCACTACTAAATTCATCAATTGCTAGTATTCCTCCAGTCTTACATACTTTTAAAATAGATGGTAGTAATTTTAATAATACTTGATTACCATAAGATTCTAATAAATATGGAATTGGTTTCATATTTTTCCTGATCAAATAAAGTCTTTGACTAAAGCTGATTAGTTTATCTATTGGGTTTGTTGATTTAGTATATTTAATAGTATATGGAAAATTAAATTCTATCAGAAAATTATTAATTTCTTCTGTTCCATTTTTGTCTAAATAATCCATTAAGAAAATATCATTTTGAGTTTTATCAAAATTTACTATTTGACCATTTGCTTGTCTAGTTGGATTAAGATAAATAGAATTTTTTAAATAGTCGTACCAATCTATCAAATCTTTATAACCAGCAAATTTTGTATTAAAATAAATATTTTTTAAGAACAACGTTTTATCTGTAATATCATTATGGTCATATAATTTATTTTCTGTAATATTTGATTCTGCAGACAGTCCAATTCTATCTAAATATATCTTATCATTTGATGTTAATTTTTCTTTAAATATAGTTCCATCTCTTTTTATAGAAAAAGAATAGACAATTATATTGTTGTTAATGTTAAATTTATATTCAAAAGACAAGTATTCATCATCGTTAAAAAAACTATGCAAGCCAAACAAAGGAACATCAGTGAATAATAAATCTAACAATAAAGTGATTGAAGTAAGAGCATTAGTTTTACCTGAAGCATTAGAGCCGTAAAATGCACATCCTTTTAAGATATCATTATATGTGTTTGATTCAGATAGAATTTCTGATTTAGTTGGAATGCATGAAATGATAGTTTCTTTCGAAAATGATTTGAAACTTTTAAATTTTACTTGTTCTAACATAAAGACACCCCCACTTATATTATATGTAAAAAAAATACCTTTGACAACTATAATATGTAATTTTTTTGCACTTTTACTAAATGATAAACTTTAAATGCCGTTTTTTTTATTTTATCTGAGTAAATAATTATTTATATGTATTATCTATAAATTGTATTTCAAAAAATTAATTTCAGATTACATTTTAGAAAATGTTGTAATTAATTTTTGTTTTGCTACTATCTATATTCTTTAGCATATTTTTCATTTTTCTAACCTCACTTGTTTACAATATAATGTTAACAACACCTGTGGATAATAATCTTCATAACTACACTTGTAACTAATTTCAGGTTTATTAAAACCTAATTTTTCAATTTCTTGTTCGGTTTTATCAAAGTCTGTTACCTTTAATTCTAAAATATCTCCCCAACTACTCATTATTCATTTCCTCCTTTAATTAAATTTCATGTGTTATCAGTTCCTTTCCGCCATATTGGCTATTATGAAATTATCTACTCGCAAAGGGCCCTTAATTGCTTTTGACACTTATATTATCCTATATAGCTAAAACCACGTTGTCCCTTTGATAGAGACAGATGAATACTTACACTAAAAATAGTTCTGAGGTCAAAATTTCACATCGACTGGCAAATATTAAGACAGACTAAAGAAATCTTTGTCGAACATTGTCGAAAATGTAAAAATATTTTTGCATAATGTAAATTTTCTTTTACATTCCACTATCAAAAATCAAAGTTTCTTTGGATTTAGTAAGCACTAAAAAAGACCTACCACGAAGGTAGATCATTTAAGCTTTGTGTTCGTTCGACGAATTTAGACAATTTCCGCTAATTAAGTTTAGACAACTACAATTTTACTATTTTTTGGAATCCTTTAGACATAGCAACCCTATTGTTTCTACATGTGCAGTCATTGGGAACATATCAACGGGTTGAACATATGTTACATCATACATTTGACTTAATTCCTTTAAATCTCTAGCAAGAGTTTCTGGATCACAAGAAATATAAATTACTTTTTTTATTTTTCTAGACATAACCGCGGATAAGAATTTATGATCACTACCTTTTCTAGGGGGATCCATAATTACTACATCTATTTTTCCATTATAATTTTGGATGAACTTTCCTGCATCATCTAGATAGAACTCTATATTCTTAATATTATTTCTTTTTGCGTTTTCTTTTGCGTTTCTATGAGAAGATTCGTTGATTTCTACTGATATAACTTCTTTCGCATTTTTAGAAGCAATCATACCAATTGTGCCTACTCCTGAATAAGCATCTAATACAATTTCGTTATTACTAATATCAATCAAATCTAGGGCTTTTTGATATAAAACCTCGACTTGAATAGGGTTTACTTGATAAAAGCTTGATGCAGAAATTTCAAAAGTACATCCTAAGATAGAATCTTTAATTACACCTTTACCATATAATACTTTTTCTTTATTTCCCAATATGACATTTGTAGATCTACTATTTTCATTTGCAACAATTGTTGTTATCTCTGGGTGTAATTTTACTAATGCATCTATAAAGTTTCTTTGCCCTGGGAAATTTAACTTTGCCACTACTAAAACTATCATTAATTCATCAAAATGATAACTAGTTCTAACTAATACATATCGAAGTATTCCTTGTCTACTATCTTCGTTATAAACAGGAATGTTATGTTTTTTTACTAACTCTTTAATATCCCACAAAATAGAACTTGCTCTTTTATCTTCAATTACGCATTCTTTAACAGGAATAATTTCGTGAGTGTTTTGTCGATAAAAACCATAGAAAACATTTCCTTTTCTATCTTTTCCATATGGCATTTGAATCTTATTTCTATAATAATAAGGATCTTCCATACCTAGGCAAGGATTAACATTAGTTTTAATATGTCCTATTCTTTCTAAAGCTTCCTTAACTCTTTTAGTTTTTATTACTAATTGTTCTTCGTATTTTAATTGTTGATATTGGCAACCACCACAAGAAGAACAAATTTTGCATTTAGGTTGAATTCTTTTATTTGAAAGATTATATAGTTTTTTTACTTTTCCAAAAAGGACACCTGCTCTTCGATAAAGAATTTCAATATCTGCTGTTTCTCCAATAAACAAACCATCGCAAAAAATAATTTCACCATTACTTTTTACGACTCCTTTTCCTTCGTGAGAAACATCAATGCATGTCCCTTTAATAAATCTTTCAAAATCTCTTTTCATAACCTTACCTTAATAAACAAGAAAATTTTATCATTAATATACTTTAAAAACCATAATTAAAATTATTTCTTTTTTAGATTGCTTTAAATAGCAAAAGAAAAGCGAATCTAAAGACTCGCTTATCAAATTTATAATTTAATATATGTAACTGAAATACTACTTATTTTTACTGTGCCAGAACTTGCTTGGAAAGTTATTGCTTCCCCCTCAACTATAACATTTGAATCACTTAAATATGTTGAATCATTAACCGCTAAAGATCCTTCAGCATAAGTAATACTTACTGAAGAAATTTGATATCCTGTTGGAACACTAATAGTTAGTGTGGATTCATTGGATGCATAAAATCTCCAAGTGTTATCGGAAGTATAATATTTTGCGGTATTCCCAGAAGTAGAGGTGTTTATTGTAACTATATTATCTAAAGCAATATTTTCACGATATGCTGTTGCATTTGACCAACTATTTTCACTTGCTAAAGAAGCAATTGTTTTAGTTATTGTAGTTGATTCTAATTCGTTTGTCGTTTCGTTTTCATTAAATATTACATTTCCTATATAAACTCTTGATTCTGCAAGGATTAACTCTTCATTATCTGCGACACCTTTAGATGTTGTATCTAAAGTGATTTGGAAGCATAGATAATCCCCATATGTTTCATGGGTCTCTTCACTAATAATAAGTTCATTAATAGTTACAAAGTTAGTCGATGCAATTGAAGAATATAAACAAGGTGCAACGAAAGCTAAAAAATCATTAAAGTATGCGTCATTTGTGTTTGTTACAGAATATTTATTTTCTGTCCAATCATCAAAATAACCTTCTTGTAACATATCATTTAATGTTACATAGAATCCTTCCATTCCATCGATATCTTTATCTTTCCAGTTTTGATGTTCACCTTTAGTTACAGTGTAATCTATTTCTGTTTCTTGAGTTTCTTGATTCCATGTAAAGTGAGTCATATTTCCTGAAGCATCTGTTCCATATCCAGAATTGATATTAGTAAATCCTCCATCAAGATCACCCATTAATAAAGCGTTTCCTTTATAATAAGTTGTTCTATCTAAATCGACATTACCATGGAAATATTCTTGAATATCTTCTATTGCATATTCGCTTAAATTGATGTTTGTTTTCTTTGTGTAAATTCCATTATTATAATATTTTTCTATAATTTGTTGTAATGAATTAAGTGTTGGAGTATTGTCATTTTCGCCTACTTTTTCATAAAAAATCGTATATTTTTGAATATATAGAGAATTTTCGGTAGCAGCGATAACAATCTTTAAATCTTCTCCATTATTGATGGTGTGAGAAACTAAATCATCTACTACAATATCAACATATTCTGTCGACCACGCACCATTCCAAGATGAGGAATTAAAACCACACGTTTCTATTTCTTTTAATGTAGTGTCTCCAGAAGTAATCATTAATGAACCAGATCCTTTTGATGAATTAGATTTCATTGATAAAATAATTTTACTTACTTTATATCCAGCTAAATTAGATACATTTAGAGTTGCACTATTGCCTGATGTTAATTGATATTTTGAATTATATGTACTATTAAAAGTTGCGCTAACTCCTTCTAATACTGTACCACTTTGAGAAATAGTAGAAACGCTTTCAATTGTATATGTAGTTTCATAACTAGAAAGATTTTCACTAGAACTATTTTCTTCACTTGTTGTTATAGAAGAACTATTAATAGAAGATGTCGAACTACTTGACGAAGAACTTTCTGAAGTAGAAGTTTCAGATGATGAAGGATTGTCTTCAACTTCTCCCCCAATTCCACCAGAAGCACCACTTCCCGAATAAGAATCATCCCAAATCATTCTTGCATACTCAGGATGATCAATATATGGATTTCTTGTTCCAGTAACAGAAGCACAATAATTATTTCGATTCATTTCAAATATGTCTACCGGATCTAATTCATTCCAATCCATCAACAAATCTATGGCTGCTTGCTTTGTCCCAGTTGGTGTATAAACAATGTTTGTAAAAGGGAATTGTCCTCGATATTCATGACTAGCATTAGCGGATATATCCATAGAATAATGGGTATATAAATACATTAAAATTCTAGCAACGTCTCCTTTACTTGAGTCTCTTGGCTCAAAATATGTACTACCTACAGAATAACACCCTGTAAATTCGCTTTTATTAGTATTTGGATTAACATAATAATATTCTTCACCATCACCCATGTCTTTGACATTAGCAAATTTAGCATTACTTCTATGCCCATTAATTGTTCCAATTTCAGGCCTTAAGTGATGAATATCTGAACCAGGTCCGGTTGTTTGGATGCTTGTACCTCCTTCATAATCAGAGAATAAACTTTTACACCATACATGTTCTCTTTCCCAACATTTATCTCGACTGTAATCAGTAGAGTTTTGTGATGTTATCCAATCGTTATCTATAGACCACCCAGTGTAAAAATCAATGATTTTATTATTTGGGTCGTTTGAATCAGCATCAGAGTAACAACTTCCACCTCTTAATTGCCCATAAGTTGTGTAATACCTATGATTATCAAGTGTTATTTTAGCCACTTTTTCAAGTAAACTATCTCCTTTCAACCCCTCTACCGAAGAATAATAATTACTAGGACAGTTCGCCATTTCGGAGTAACTTACAGATGGAGTTTCATATCCGTTTGGTCCATTTGCGGCATAAACATCTTTATTTTTAATACCCAAAAGAGCCGCGAATAATAATGCGGTTATAGTAAGAACTCCTATTCCCTTTTTGTTCATTTTAAAACACTTCCTTTTTATTTATTTCCACCCATTAAAGATTTAATATATTCAATTTCTACATTTGCATCTAATCTAGGGAATAACGGATTACCTTTATTAACGATTTGTCCTCCCATTGCATCAACTTTTCCTAAAGAAGAGTATTGTTGTAATTCTTCTTCAACACCAAGCTGAGCAAATAGCTCCTTAGGTGCTTTTAATAAAACTGGTTGAAGCATAATCGCGCTTTGTCTTAATGCGTTTGCTAAGTGGTTCATTACTGATTTTAATTCTTCTTGTTTTGTTTCATCCTTAGCTAAAGCCCATGGTTTTGTTTCTTCAATATATTTATTAGCCCTAGAAATATAGTTAAACACTTCTACAAAGGCTTCTGTTACATGAAGAGATTCCATATTCTTTTCATATTGTTCAATAGAATGACGTGCTTGTCTTTCTAAATCTTCATCAAATTCATTTTTACATCCAACATATTCTGGAATTGCTCCTCCAAAATATTTTGAAATCATTGAAACTGTTCTACTTAATAAGTTTCCAAAATCGTTTGCTAAATCAATATTAACTCTTTCAACAAATTGTTCTGGAGTAAATGTTCCATCACTTCCAAAAACAACTTCTCTAACTAAATAATATCTAACAGCATCTAATCCGTATTTTTCAATTAATGGCACTGGAGAAACAACGTTTCCTTTAGATTTAGACATTTTTCCATCTTTCATCATTAATAATCCATGGACAAATACTTTATCTGGTAATCTCATTCCTAACGCCATTAAGAAAATTGGCCAATAGATAACATGGAAACGAGTGATATCATTACCTACTAAATGAAGGATTTGGGTATCCTCTCCCCAGAATTTATTGTATTTTGTTTCATCTTCAGATAAGAATCCTAAAGCAGAAACATAATTAAATAACGCATCTAACCAAACATATACAACGTGTCTAGGATTTTCTCTAACCGGAACCCCCCAAGAGAAAGTAGTTCTTGAAACACATAAATCTTCCAAACCTGGTTTAATAAAGTTATTAACCATTTCATTTTTACGAGATTCTGGTGTAATAAAATCTAAATTGCTATTGTAGTATTCTAATAGTTTATTAGAATATTTACTCATTTTAAAGAAGTAAGCCTCTTCCTTAGCTTTATGAACAGGTCTACCACAATCAGGACAGATTTTTTCTTCTCCTGCTTGAGTATCGGTCCAGAAGGATTCACAAGGAGTACAATACCAACCTTCATAGTTTCCTAGATAGATATCTCCTTGATTTAATAATCTAGTAAATACTTCTTGAACAACTTTTTCGTGTCTTTCATCTGTTGTTCTAATATAATCGTCGTTTGAAATTTCTAGACTTGTCCATAAGTCTTTAATTCCTGCGACAATTTCGTCAACAAATTCTTTTGGTGATTTACCTGCAGCTTCTGCGTTCTTTTGGATTTTTTCACCATGTTCATCTGTACCTGTTAAAAAATATGTTTCAACACCCATCATCCTTTTATAACGAGCAATCGTATCCGCGATTGTTGTGCAATATGCGTGTCCGATATGCAATTTTGCACTTGGATAATAAATTGGTGTTGTAATATAAAACTTCTTAGCCATTTTTAAACCCTCCTAAAACAAAAAAACCGCCACAGATGTGACGGCTTTAAATATTATTTCATTCCGTATTTCTTCATGAAACGATCAACACGACCATCTGCTTGAGTAAATCTTTGTTTACCTGTGTAGAAAGGGTGACAGTTTGCACATGTATCAACACGAATTTCTTTAACTGTTGAACCAGTTTCAAATGTGTTACCACATGTTACGCATGTAACCTTGGTCTTGTAATAATTTGGGTGAATTCCGTTTTTCATCGAATCGATCTCCTTCCGCCTTAAACCTCAAGTGTGTTTAAAGTAAGCGAAGTAATAATATCAAAAATATATATTTCTAGCAAGTGTTTTTTGTAAAATTCCACTTTATGGAAAACTTTTGTTTTATTTTTTATATAAAAAATATCTAAATATTTTACTTTCTTGACATTTTTGTCTTTTTTCTATATAACTTAAATGTATATATGAAATATATAAGTAGGTTTTAAGCAATGAGGTTCATAAAAAAAATATCAAGTTTTTTTACTATAGATAATATATTTAAAGTCTTAGCTTTTTCTCTTTTTTGTGTATATTTAGCTCAAATGTATGTTGGATATGACATTGACAAAAAGCAAGTTTTAAATGGTTTTATGACTGTTTTTATGTTGTTTTTACGTTGGTCAACAATTGTAACTGTCGGCTTTGCGGTAATAGTTCCTTTCTTTGGAGGAAAAACATGTAAAGCTATATTAACACCTCTAGGGTTAATCGTTGGAACTCTAAACTTAATATTTATCAAAGAAAACGTTATTGCTTGGGGACCTAAAACATATACTTCTTGGAGATATTGTTTATTTATAATTGAGCAAGTTCTAATTTTAATTATTTCTACCTATTCATTGATTTTTAATATTATAGATAAAAATTATAAAGGACTAAAAGCACATCGAATTATATTAATTCTACTTGGAATGTACGCTACATTTATGTATCAACCAATGTTTAACATTCTTTTTGGTGCACATGATGATAAAGCAGTAGACTTTACTCCAATTCATATCATTTTCTTGTTGATGAATTTTGTATTAATTATCGGCGGTTATGTTTTAATGAAAAACAAAACCAAAGAAGAAAAGAATATTTTCTTTGCCGCTTTAGCCTGTTCTGGGGTATTTAATTTCTTCTATTATCCATACACCACGATTGCTGGTCTTCCATTCCACTTATGTAACACAGCTATTATTATGATGTTTGTCGCATTCATTTTTAACGCTAAAGGTATTTTCTATTTCACTTATTTCGTTAATGTAATTGGTGCGATTTTCGCTTCTATTTTTCCCGACATATATGGCGACGCATTCTCTTTAGAAAGTATTAGATATTGGTATAACCACATTTATGCTTTGTCTCTTCCAATTTTAGGTGTTGCTTTAAAAGTTTATGAAAGACCAACTATTAAATTTATGGGAAAAGCTATATTTTGGTTTACCATTTACTATTTAATCGTAATATTCTTTAATGCTTGGTTTTCTAACTATGCACCAGTAAATTACTTCTTTATTAATGGCAACTTCTTCTTTGAGAAATTAAATATACAAACGACAATTAAAGACAACTACGTTTGGGAAGTTCCTGTAGGAGATCTGTTGTTTGTTTTCTACCCGTTATTCCACTTCTTAGTTTATGTAGTATATATAGGACTAATGTTTGTAATGTGGTATATATATGACGCCTTATTCCATGTGGCCGATAGCCATTATGATTTACGTCTTAAAAAAGCTGTTATTAAACAAGGTTTCTTCGATTTAAGAGAAGAACTTAAAAACAAATCCCTAGCGGAACCATTATATGAGGAGAATTTAAATATGATTGAAATTAAAAACTTTACAAAAATTTATTCTGGATCTAAAGCACCTGCGGTTGATAATTTTTCATTAACCGTTAACAATGGTGAAGTCTTTGGATTCTTAGGTCACAATGGGGCTGGCAAATCAACAACTATTAAATCTCTAGTTGGCATCCAATCAATTACCGGAGGACAAATTATAGTTGATGGTTTTGACGTTGAAAAACAACCAGTCGAAGCAAAATTAAGAATTGGCTATGTTTCTGATAATCATGCAGTTTATGAAAGATTAACTGGTAGAGAATATATCAACTATATCGCTGATTTATATTTGGTAAGCCAAGAAGATCGCGACGAAAGAATCGCTAAATACTGTAAAATGTTTAAATTAGAAGACGCTATCGATCGTGAAATCAAGAGTTATTCTCATGGTATGAAGCAAAAGATCGTTGTTATTTCTTCTTTAATTCACGAACCTAAAGTTTGGGTTTTAGATGAACCTTTAACTGGATTAGATCCAACATCTTCTTTCCAAATTAAAGAATGTATGAGAGAGCATGCAAAGAAAGGACACATCGTTTTCTTCTCATCTCACGTTATTGAAGTTGTCGAAAAGATTTGTGACAAAATCTGTATTATTAATCATGGAAAATTAGAATGCATTCACTCTTTAAAAGATTTAAAAGAACAAGGAATTTCTCTAGAGGAATTATATTTAAAATACGTAACAAATGAGGAGAGCGACCATGCTTAAAAGTTTAAAGATTTTATCTCTACTACAACTAAGTGAAAAAATTAAATTCAAGCAAAACGCATCTATTTCAGACAAATTAAGATTGCTTGGAAAATTTTTAATGGCTATGGCTATAAGCTATGGTGTTTTAACTTTGTTATTTTTCGTTATCTTCAAAGTTATTTTCTTCCAACCAAGCATTCACTTATTTACTTTTATCGTATTTTTCATTCAAATAATATCCATTGTCACTTCTACAATATCTTTATCTGATTCGTTGTACATAAGCAAAGATAACGCACTTCTTTTGACTTATCCAGTCAAACATATTTACGTATATATCAGTAAATTAATTGTTTCATATGTTTTAGAACTTATGAAGAGCTTGCTCTTTACCTTGCCTCTTTTTATGGCGTATGCAACCATTAATTCTTCGCTTTTCTCTGCTTACTATATTATAGGTAGTATCGTTTATTCATTCTTACTTCCTTTATTCCCAGTATTGATAGGTGCTATTCTTTCAATTCCAGTAGTATACTTTAATAAATTTATTAAGAAATACAATTTTCTAAAACTATTATTAACAACATTACTATTCGTTGGACTATTAGCTTTAACAATTTTTGTTGTTAACTTACTACCTGACAATATTAGAATTGTCGCTCTATTTAATTCATTTATGAATAAGTTTAACGATAGTCTTCATTTGATTAACCAATTCTCAACTTACTCAGGATTTATTGGAAAAGCGATGTATGGAGAAAATGTTTTCTTAAATACTCTATTTGCGTTATTGTCTTTAATTGGTGTTGGGGTTATTTCTATTTCTCTATCATTATTTGTTTTCTTTAGACTTGCATCAAGTGCATCTGAAAATAGTATTCAAAAGAAACACAAAGCTAAAAACGTTGCCCATAAATCAACTTTCTTAACTTTTACCAAAAAAGAATTAACTCTATCATTAAGAAATATTGGCGATTTTGCTTCAAACTATTTCTTCCTATTTATTATGCCATTTGTACTAATAATCATTTCTTCGATTTATGTAAGAATTGATAGAAACGCTTTAGGGGTTTCCATGACTTATGGCTTTATCGGTTTAATTGCAATGATTATGCTTGCCGCATCAAATACTGCAAGTGCAACTGCAATTAGTTCTGAAGGAACAGAGTTCGTATTATTAAAAACCGCACCAGGAAAAACAAGTAATATCGTATGGTCTAAGATATTAATCAACTTTGCTATTTCGTTAATATTCTTAACTTTATCTTTTATAATTTTATCCTTTGTACTTAAAAACCACGTATCGCTTCCACTACTTTGGATTGTATATGCATTCATTTTAATAATCGACTTTGGATTAATTTTATGGTCCATCCAACTTGATATTATGAATCCAAAATTAAAAGAGTATGCAAACAGTCAAAATAGAAGCGAAATCAAAAACTTTGCTAGTTCAATTACAATCGGTTGTATTGTAGCGGTTATTTTCTCTGCAATATTAATCGTCGTATATTTATTTAATTTTACAATTTTCTTGCTTTGCTTAATTTTATTAGGCGCTGCTTTAGCGTTCTCAGGAATTAGACTTTATTTCTTAATCAACTATATGAACGCTTATTTCAACGAGATTCAACTATAGGAAGGAGGCACTATATGACAAAGAAAAATATTATTTTAATACTATTAGTCTCTTGCTTCTTAACTATTATGGCAATTGCTGTTTGGGGAAAAGAACCAGAGCAATCATCAAGGGTTCCTGTTACCGGGCTTCAAATTAGAGATGAAAACGAAGAAGTTATTACAACAGTAAACGAGAATACCGCTTGGAAAGAAAAGATGATTACTTTACAAAGAGAAAAAGACTTCGAAAGTTTCATATATTATTTCTCCGTTGAAATTCTTCCAGAAAACGCAACAAACGTTTCTCTTGATTACGAAGTAAGCCTTGGAGAAGAATTTGTCACTTTAACTAAAATAGAAAGTGAGACACAAACAAATATTCATTATTTTAAAATCGAATTCTTAGAACAAGAAAACTGTAGAATTAGTTTTAAAACAAATAAAGAAGACACAAGAAAAACCGATTATTTATTATTCGCATGGGAAGGAGAAATTGGAGGTGGCGAAATTGAAATCTAAAAAATTATCAAAAACCGCAATAAGAAATGCGTCTATCGCTGCAGCTAGTGCTGCTGTCGCCGGTGTTTTAACAGGTTGTTCCTTATATGGTAACGATACTTACACTGTTAAATTCAACACTGTAGGTGGTTCTTCTGTAGAATCACAACAAATTGTTTGGGGTGAAAAAATTAATAACCCTGCTTCACCAACTAAAGAAGGATATACTTTTGATGGTTGGTATTTAGATGCCAACTATAAAACCAAAGTTGACGAAGTTAATTATGTAGTTGAAGGAGATGTAGAATTTTTCGCTAAATGGAAAATTAATTCATACACCATTACTTTTGCTACTAATGGTGGAGAAGAAATTGATCCTATTACAAAAAATTATAGTTCTACTATATCTATCGACGATCCAGAAAGAGAAGGTTATATCTTTGATGGCTGGTATTTAGATGCTGCTTTAACAAAGCCTTTTGATATGGTTGTTCCAAGTAGTGACACTACAATCTATGCAAAATGGATTGCTTGCGAATTAACAATTACCTTTGATAAAAACTCTGAAGAAGCAGTTGGGGAAATGGAAATTCAAACCATTAAAACAAATGCGACATTAAATCAAATATCAACAAATACTTTTAAACGCGAGGGTTATACTTTCGCTGGTTGGGCAATAACACCTGAAGGCGAAGTTGCTTATCAAGAAAACGAAACTATTTCTTTAGTTAACCAAAATAAAGAAATAACTTTATACGCTGTTTGGGAAGCAAACGATTATACCGTTTCATTTATTGCAAATAATGAAGAGTTTGCAACTTTTACAGGAGATTATCGTTCTCAATTTACTTTACCAACTAACACTCCAACAAGAAACGGTTACACCTTTGTTAATTGGGGAACTTACAAACTAACAGAAGATGAAAAATTTAAAGGAGAAAAACAATACTTCTCTAACGTAGGAACAGAAAAAGAGCCTATCTATGAATTAATCTCTGTTGTTGATGGCGCCGACGTAGCAGCAGGACTTTATTATGAAATTGTCGAATATACAAATAGAGATATTCCATTAAATGGATTAAAGTTGTTTGCTATATTCACAAAAAATACATACACTATTTCATTTAATACAAATGGTGGTAGTGCTATCGCTAATATATCTTCACTATATGGAGAGGAAATCACTAAACCTGCTTCTCCTACTAAAGAAGGTTATACTTTTAAGGGATGGTTTACTTCTCAAGGACAAACTAATGATGACTGGGGAAACGAATATATTGTTTTCTCTACTATGCCTTCAAATAGTTTTACTCTTTATGCAAAATGGGAAGTTAACAATTATGCATTAAGTTTTAACTCTAATGGTGGTAATGAAATCGATCCATTAAATAAAGCTTTCGGAAGCGAAGTTGTCTTACCTTCTTTAACTAGAACAGGCTATACCTTCAAAGGTTGGGCTACTTCTCAAGATGGTGAAGTAACATATTTGGGAGGTGCAAAATATACTATTACAAGTTCTCCTCAAGTATTGCATGCTGTTTGGGAAATTAAATCCTTAACTATTTCTTTCGAGGAAAATGGTGGTAGTGAAGTCTTAGATATTACTCAAGAATATAACTCTTCAATCACCCAACCAGAAAACCCTTCTAGAATTGGTTATACTTTTGACGGTTGGTTTACTGATAAAACATTTAAAAATGAATACGTGTTCTCTACTATGCCAGAAGAAAACGTTACTTTATATGCTAAATGGACCATTAACCAATATACTATTTCATTTAATACTTTAGGTGGTAGTGAAATTAATCCTATTACACAAAACTATAATAGTACTATTTCTTCACCTTCTTCTCCAACAAAAACAGGACACAGTTTTGCAGGTTGGTATTTAGATGAAGAATGTACAAAAGAGTATACTATTTCAAAAATGCCTGCGGAAAATATTACTTTATATGCTAAGTGGGAAATTAATCAATATACTATTTCGTTTAATACTTTAGGTGGAAATGTCATCGATAGTATTACTCAAAATTACAATACAAGTGTAACTCAACCAGAAAACCCTTCTAGAACTGGTTATACTTTTGATGGTTGGTATAGCGATCGTTCTTGTAGTATTGAATATACTTTCTCTAATATGCCTGCAGAAAATATTACTCTTTTCGCTGGCTGGACATTAAATAGCTATTCTATTTCATTTAATGTTGATGGTGGAAGCGAAGTCGCTCCTATCAAACAAGACTATAATACGTCATTAACAAAACCTAATAACCCATCTAAACTTGGTTATAGTTTTGCAGGTTGGTATTTAGATGAGGCTTGTACAATTGCTTACACTTTCCCTAGTACAATGCCTGCAGAAAACGTAGAATTATACGCAAAATGGAATATTAATCAATACACTATTTCATTTAACACAAATGGTGGTAGTGATGTTGCTCCTATCACTCAAGATTATAATTCTTCATTAGTTCGTCCTGCTGACCCTAGCAAGGTTGGTCGCACATTTGCTGGTTGGTATTCAAACATAGAATGTACTAAACCTTATATTTTCCCTGATAAAATGCCTGCGGAAAACGTTACTGTTTACGCTAAATGGAGCGTAAATTCTTATACTGTTTCATTTAATGTTGATGGAGGAGACACTCTTCAACCTATAACTATGAAATATAACGAATCGTTCTATTTACCTACACCAACTAAGACTGGTCATACTTTCTTAGGTTGGGCTACTTCGTTAAATGGTGAAGTTGTTTATAGCGAAAATGCAATATACACTTTAGGTGCTACAAATGTTACTCTATACGCAAAATGGAATATTAATCAATACACTATTTCATTTAATACCAAAGGCGGAGACGTTGTTTCTCCAATTACACAAGACTACAACACAATATTATCAATGCCTACTAACCCTTCAAAAAATGGTTATACTTTTGATGGTTGGTATTTAGATGAAGCTTTAACTTCTCCATTCTCATCTAGTAGAATGCCTGCGGAAAATATTACTTTATATGCTAAGTGGAACGTTAACTCTTATACTGTTTCATTTAATGTTGATGGTGGTGGCGCTATATCTCCTATTACAGAAGAATTTAGTTCCTCAATTACTTTACCTACACCAACTAAGACCGGTCATACTTTCTTAGGTTGGGCAATAACACCTGAAGGCGAAGTTGCTTATCAAGAAAACGCATCTTATACCTTTGGTGCTACAAATGTTACTCTATATGCAAAATGGAATATTAATCAATACTCCATCACATTCGAAGAAAATGGTGGTTCTTCTGTTACAGATATTACTTTAAACTACAACGAATTAATCACTAAACCTACTAACCCTACAAAAGAAGGCCACTCATTTGCAGGTTGGTATTTAGATTCAAACTATCAAACTTTATATTCAATTCCAAATACAATGCCAGCAACTAACGTTACTGTTTATGCTAAATGGAATATTAATTCTTATACAATTTCATTTGATTCTAACGATGGCGTTTCAATTAATCCTGTCACAAGTATATATAACAGCGAAATCACATTACCATCTACAACTAAAACCGGTTATCATTTATTAGGTTGGGCTTTAGAAGAAGATGACACAAGTAACATTCTTTTAGCAGGTGAAAAATATTCAATTCCTTCAAGCAATGTAACTTTACATGCTATTTGGGAGGCTAACACAAATACAAAATATGTTGTTAACCATTATGGCGCTAATTTAACAGGAGGCGGATATACTCCTATTATTAGCGAAAATTTAGAAGGCACAACAGACGCTATGACTTCTGTTGAATATGTTTCGACATTAGACAAACTAAGTCCTTTCTATGGTTTTGAAGGAGTAATGGCAATTACACAAGAAAAAATCAAACCAGATGGAACAACTGTAATTAATTTATATTATCAAAGACGAACATATACCGTTTCTTTCGTTGATGGAGAGGGTAATCCATTATGTTCTCCAATCAATGTAATTTATCAAGGAAACGTAGGTATCATTCCTTCTGAATTAGTAAGAACTGGTTATGATTACTTATTATCTGACGATTTCACTGCAGAAACAATTATTGAAGAAAACGTAACTATCGTAGTAACTTACGATGCTCGTGAAACTTCTATTGCTTTCTACAATTGTCCAACAAATGAAAATCCAAATATTCAAACGATTGTTCGTGATTATGGAACCGACATTTCTTCATTAGTTATTGAGCCAATTAGAACTGGATATACTTTTGAAGGTTGGTTTACATTAAACGGTGAGTCTAGTGGTAATTGGGGTGAAGAATATTCATTCACTACAATGCCAGCAGAAAGTATTGACTTATATGCTAAATGGAGTGTTAACCAATATACATTATCATTTAATACAAATGGTGGAGATTCTATTTCTTCAGTTACTCAAGACTATGGAAGTTCATACACTCTTCCTTTTGCAAACAAAGTTGGTAATACATTCTTAGGTTGGGCTACTTCATTAGATGGCGAAGTTGTTGCAACTGGAGATGTTAATTATACTTTCGTTGCTCAAAATGTAACTTTATACGCTAAATGGGAAGTTAACAAATACACCATTTCATTTGAAGAAAATGGTGGTTCTTTAGTTGATAATATTACTCAAGATTATGGAACCGCAATTTCTGTTCCAAGCAACCCAACTTTAACTGGTTACACATTTAAAGGTTGGCATACTGATGTAGAATGCACTGAAGCTTATTCTTTCCCTAGCACAATGTCTGCAGAAAATATTACTCTATACGCTAAATGGGAAATTAATCAATACACTATTTCATTTAACACAAATGGTGGTAGCGAAGTTGAAGATATCACTCAAGATTACAACTCATCATTATCAATGCCTAGCAATCCTACTTTAACTGGTTATACCTTCGATGGATGGTATTTAGATGATGCATGTACTAACCCATTTACTTTAAACAAAATGCCTGCAGAAAATATTACTTTATATGCTAAATGGAATATTAATCAATATACTATTTCGTTTGATGTTGATGATGGAAACCCTATTTCCCCTATTACAGAAGACTTTAATGAAACAATTGATTTACCTACACCAACTAAGACTGGTCATACATTCTTAGGCTGGGCAATAGTTGAAAACGGTGAAGTTGTATATGGAGAAAATGCAACATATACATTAGGAGCATCAAATGTAACTTTATACGCTAAATGGGAAGTTAACGAATATTCATTATCATTTATTGAATCCGATGGTTCTACTTTATCTTCTATCAAATTAGACTATGGTAGTTCTTATACTCTTCACGAACTTGAAAAAGAAGGCCATACATTTGCAGGTTGGGCTACTTCTCAAGGTGGAAGTGTAGTCTATAGAAAAGATGAAACATATACTATTGGCGCGAATAACGCTTCTTTATACGCTGTATGGATTGTTAATCAATATACAATCTCATTTATATCTAATGGTGGAGATAACGTTGCAAGCATTACTCAAAACTATGGAACAGCAATTTCTGCCCCAGCAAACCCAACTTTAACTGGTTACACATTTATAGGTTGGCACACTGATGTAGAATGCACTGAAGCTTATTCTTTCCCTAGCACAATGCCTGCAACTAATGTTACTCTATATGCTAAATGGGAAATTAATCAATACACTATTACAATTAATACGGTAGGCGGTAGTGATATTTCTCCAATTACACAAAATTATAATACAACTATTACTCAACCAACAGATCCTACTAAACTAGGTCACTCATTTGGTGGTTGGTATAGCGATTCTTCATACACAACAACTTATTCTTTCCCTAGCACAATGCCAGCAACTAACGTTACTGTTTATGCTAAGTGGAATGTTAACTCTTACACTATTTCATTTGAAGAAAATGGTGGATCAACAGTTAATAATATCACTCAAAACTATGGTGAAACTATTTCTATTCCAGCAAACCCAACTTTAACTGGTTACACATTTAAAGGTTGGCATACTGATGTAGAATGTAGTGAGGCCTATGAGTTCCCTAGCACAATGCCTGCTGGAAATATTACTTTATATGCTAAATGGGAAATCAACAAATATACTGTCTCATTTAACTCTAATGGCGGAGATGTTGTTGAAGCAATGACAATAAATTATAAAGATATTGTTACTAAACCAACAGATCCTACTAAACTAGGTCACTCATTTGCAGGTTGGTATAGCGATCCTCAATTTAAATCTATTTATTCGTTTGGTCAAGAAATGCCAGCAGAAAGTTTTACTTTATATGCTAAGTGGAACGTTAACTCTTACACAATTTCATTTGAAGAAAATGGCGGATCAACAGTTAATAATATTACTCAAAACTATGGAACATCATTAGTAATGCCTAGTAATCCAACTTTAACTGGTTATACATTTAAAGGTTGGTATTTAGACAAAGACTTCACTGAAGCTTATGAATTCCCTGATACAATGCCTGCTGGAAATGTTACTCTATATGCTAAATGGGAAATTAAACAATTTACTGTTTCATTTGAAGAAAACGGTGGTTCTTCTGTTACAGATATTACTTTAGATTATCAAGCAAACATTACTCGTCCTAGCGATCCAACTAAAGACGGACATACATTTGCTGGTTGGTATTTAGATCCACAATTCAAGTTTGTCTATTCATTTGGCCAAATGCCTGCAGAAAATATCACTGTATACGCAAAATGGAATGTTAATTCATATATGTTTACATTAGTAAACGATGGAATTGTTACTTCAAACCAAGTCTTAACATATGGCACAACATTAAATTTACCAACACTAACAAAATATGGTTACGAATTTAAAGGATGGGCACTAATTGAAGATGGTGAAGTTGAATACGAAGGTAATAGTTTATATTCTATTACTTCTGAAAATGTAACATTATATGCAATTTGGGACGTTAAACAAGTTACATATACATTTAGTGTAGATGGAATTGTTAAAAACACAATTACAAATGACTACGATAGCGATTTCTCCGTACAAAATCCTCCTTCATATAACGATGAAAATAATACTTATTACTTTGCAGGTTGGAAAGAAAAAGACGCAGGAGAAAACGCAATTCTATATGACTTCTCCAACGGTAGTAAATTAGGAATGGAAGATAAAGAATATGTTGCTGTCTTTAATTCTGTTCCATACACAATTAAATATCAAAACAAAAATGGTGGAACAACTCTTTGGGAGACTTCTTCTAGTGCAGAAGATTCTTCTTTCAAACAATATATTTCTTACTTATATCAAAGACAAAACGCTTTTGATTATATTTCTAAAGCAATTAAAAACGCAGTAGAAGGAACAGACGCTCTTCCAATTACTGCTTCTGCAACATATTTCACTTTATTGTTAAACCCTGATTTAACAACTGATGCTGTTGGAGCGCCATTTAATCTTTTACCAAAAGAAAATCAAATTGCAGTTCTTGCAAATCAAATTAAATCAACAGTTGAATATGCTTCTAATGTAATGAATATATTATCTATCTTTGATTTGAATAATGACAAAGACGTAACTTACATGACCTATATTTCTAATTTCAGCGATAAAGATATGGCTGCAATGGAAGTTGCATCAACTGCAACAAGTGAGTACTTAACTTTAGTATCTGCAGAATTAACAAAATATGAAGATAATGCATATAACCCATATAGAAATGATGGATATATCTTTAACGGATGGAAAACTACAATTGATGCAGACAACGAAAATCCAACTAAATATGTCTATGCTTCGTGGGTAAAACAAATTGAAGCACCAGAAAATTTACGCGTTTCAACAATCGCTAAAACTTATGTTGAATTCTCTTGGAATAAAGTTGAAAATGCATATGGTTATTATGTCAACTATTCAATTAATGGTGAAGTTAAACCAACAATTGCTACTCAAGAAAACAAAGTTCCAATCAATGTATCTGCAAATGATACAATTGAAATCAGCATTACTACAATTAATGCTGATGAAAACGGAAATAGATTTGAAACTAGTAACGCTTACGAAACTCCTTCATTAAAAGATGAAAATATCACATTGACTCAAGAATCAGTTTCTCTTAACTCAGAACCATGTTCACCAATCAGTTATACTCACGTTATTACAGGCGAACACGAAATCACTGCTTCTGGTGACTTCTTCTATAAAACCGAATATGGTGAATTGTATCTATTTAGTAACTCATCTTATACATTTAAAAATGTAGTTGCTATGGAAATGATTTCTGGAAATTCTTTCGCTAGTATTACTGATCAAAACGGAACTCCAACATTAACAACAGGATCTAATGCTGGAACAATTACATTTAGAACTTACAAAGTTGCTTCTGGAACAGCAAAAGAAAATGAAACTTATTATTCATATGTAGATGGAAATTATTCTCTTGTATCTGTTGAAGTTGGTTCTTCAGTAGAAGGATATTATTTAGGAGAAGAACACATCGCAAAAATTTCTCTATTAGTAAGTAATATTGGTCTAGGTACTGAATTATATAGCTACACTTCAGCCGAAACTAGCGGAGATTACTTAAATACAACAGAATTTGACGCATACTTAATTGGTGCGGCATTAACTGATTCTTCTTTATACACTGAATATGCAAGTGGAAATTATTCAAACGGATTTAAATTCGACTTTGATATTAACACTACTTCCGGTAATATTCTTGACTTCTCAACATTCCCTCTTGAATATACATTCTACGAATTAGATGGAAACGAATGGAAAGAAGTTAGTGATCCTTCTTCATTATATATTTACGATGAAGAACAAGATGTCTTCTACTTCTTAAAATCTAGTGGACAATATAAAGTATCTATTTCATTTAAGAAAGATGGATACTACGAAACCAAAGATTCTTCTCTTGATCCAAACAAGAAATATTACTATTTAGAAGATGGTGAATATAAGCTATTTGATCACGAAAACCCAGTTGATGCAACAACTTATTATGAACATTTCGTTAACGTTTCTTTACCAAATGCATTTAAGGAAAGAAATATCAGCAAAGAATTTGAATTTACATTAAACGATGGTATTAACGTATTTAATGACTATGGTTTAAAACAAGCATTCTCTAATAAAAACGTTTCTTCTATCAACTTACATTCAACAATTGAAGCCGAATTTAATTCACATAGTATTGCATTTATTCCTTATTTAAAAGATGCTGGTCTAAGTTCAAAATCAGTATATATGGAATATGGTGAACTTGATATTGTTTCTGGTACAGTTGAAATGAGTGAAGACCCTTCATTTGGTCCACTTTGTTGGAAACAATCTACATCTTCTGCTTCAGCGTTAGATGCAGCTGGCACATTCTACTTCTTAGACAAAAACGGCATTATCTATGAATATGACTATACAAATGGAACTCATGCAATTAAAGATTGTGAATGGAAAGAAGTATACGGAAATACTGAAACTAAAGTTGGTAAATTCAAGATTCTAAACGCTTCGTACTCTAGCAACTCTACATATACTCCTTATCACTTATCAATTGGTTCGATTTACACGCGTGCAGACAAAGAATCAGAAAACTTAAAAGTTAATGGTAATTACTTTACAATTGATGCTTCTGATCTTCCATATGTAATGTCAACTTATGGAAACGTTGCAGGTAATGGTATTGTTGCTTCATATAAAGTTCAAAACGTTCAAGTTTCAATCTTCGATATCATTTCTGGAACTAAGACAGCTTTTGAAAACTTATCAATTGTCGGTAACACAGAAAATGCTTCTGAAACATTAAGTGGCACATCTGGTGAATCATTAACAATCGCAGAACAAATGGAAAAAACATCTGGTGGTATTCTTGCATTTAAGAATATGTATGTTGGTTCTGATTTAGATTTGAATAACATCAATGTTTCTAAAGCAACTATCGCGGTTCACACTACATACCTAGCAAATGCAACAATTAACTACACACATGTATGGGATATTTGGGCTAATAGTATTTATGCTTCTGGTGGCGAAGTAACTTCAGTAACTAACTCAATTATTGACCCTTCTGGTGGAGCTTCTTTCCATATTGAAGATAATTTCTACACATTCGATGACAAAGGATCTTCTAAATACACATATGCAAATGTTGTCATTCCTAACTCAGGTGTTCTTACAAACCCTACATTTGATTTAGGATATATTTCTACACATGCAAATAACCTTGTTTCAGGTGAAGAACAATGGTTTAAAGCTTACTCAATGGAAATTGTTGCTATGAGTATGAAATCAACACTAGAAAATAACGTTCAAAATCTTATTAATCCTTCAATGGGTTCTAATTACACAATTCTTCAAACTGTTACCGATCCTGTTACAAATCTTACTTCAGAAAAAATGAACTTTGTCTTCTTAGGTAAAACTCATAACATTAACCAAAGTAATTCAGCAATCAATCTAGCGGACGTTAAAATTGAATTTACATTTGGCGGTCCAATTGTTCAAACACAGCAAACTTCTTCTCAAATTATTTATACAATCGCTAAAGAAGAAGTTGAAAATCCTGAAGACGTAGAAATCATCTATAATGTTGTTTATGTTCCTCTTGCTGCTCCAACTCAAGAAGGAGAAGCGGTAAGCGCTCTATACATCATTACATCTCCAGATGGTTCTGAAACAATAAAGGCTTACTTCTTCTTTAAAGAAGCTTTAAGTGCAACTGAAATCATCTACGGTATGGTTGAATTATACGAAAAGCAATAATTTTACTTCAAACCAAAAGAGTCTCGTTTTAAAACGAGACTTTTTTAATAATTATTTACCACTATTTCTTCTTCGCTATTAACAACAACGACTATATCTTGATTCAAAACGATAAGCTGTATTGGTTTTTTAAAATTATCAAAATAATAAAGAGCGTACATTTTTAAAAATTCTTCATTTTTATAATTTAAAACCTCTACTTCGATAACTATATCTTTTTCTCCATAACAAATAAACGATTTCACTTCTTCTTGCAAATAAGGGCTAATTTCTATAGTTTTATTTAATGTGTTTAAATCGTTGTTAAAATATGCAAAAGAGGTCAAAATAAGGCTAAAAATGAATAAAAAAAGAATAAATCCTATTGTTGTCAAAAAGTAATAAATGCCAATAAATATCTTTTTCATATTTATTATTTTTCACTTTTTAATGTGATTTATTCTTATTTCTTTTTTCTTTAAAAAAATCTTTTATTATTTGACTACACTCTTCCTTCATCACTCCCGAAATTATTTCTGGGTGATGGTTTAATGTATCTATATCATACAAATTAAAACTTGATCCTAAAGCACCTTGTTTAATATCACTTGCCCCATATACAACTTTCTTAATTCTAGATTGATATATCGCTCCCGCACACATTGGACAAGGTTCTAAAGTTACATATAATTCACAATCTACTAGTTGCCAGTCATTTAATTTTTTTGACGCCTTTTTTATCGCGTTAATTTCACAATGACTAGTTACGAGTTTGTCTTTTTCTCTAGTATTAAAACTTCTAGCGATTACTTTATCATCTTTCACAACGACACAACCGATAGGAACTTCATTTATTAATAATGCTTTTTTTGCCTCTTTTAAGGCTAATTTCATAAACTTTTTTTCTTTTGTCATACTTAATAAAAACCACCGCACATACAAGCTCAGTTTAAGGCTGCTATCTTCCGATCCTGACCTGGTTCGCCTACTTATATCGCGATGGCAATAGTATTATATCACAACAATATTATGAAATATACCAATTTTTATTAAAAAAAGTAGGAATTTCCTACTTTTTAAATTTATGGTTTTAATACTTTTGTTCCGCCCATATAAGGCCATAATACTTCTGGGACATCAACACTTCCATCTTCGTGAAGGAAGTTTTCTAGTAATGCAATTAACATTCTTGGTGGTGCAACTACTGTATTATTTAATGTGTGAGCGAAATAGTTTCCTTTTTCACCTTTAATTCTAATTCCTAGTCTTCTAGCTTGAGCGTCACCTAAATTAGAACATGATCCAACTTCAAAGTATTTTTGTTGACGTGGAGACCAAGCTTCTACGTCAATTGAACGAACTTTTAAGTCTGCTAAATCACCAGAACAACATTCTAATGCTCTAACAGGAATTCCCATAGATGTGAATAATTCAACGCTGTAATGCCATAATTTATCAAACCACGCTGGTGAATCTTCTGGTTCACAAACAACGATCATTTCTTGCTTTTCGAATTGATGGATACGATAGATTCCTCTTTCTTCAATACCATGAGCTCCTTTTTCTTTTCTAAAACAAGGAGAATATGATGTTAATGTTTGAGGTAATTTGTCTTTTTCTAAAATTGTATCGATAAATCTACCAATCATTGAGTGTTCACTTGTTCCAATTAAGAATAAATCTTCACCTTCAATTTTATACATCATTGAATCCATTTCTGCAAACGACATAACACCTGTAACGACATGACTTCTAATCATGAATGGAGGGATGCAATATGTAAATCCTTTATTAATCATAAAATCTCTAGCGTAAGCAATAACTGCTTCGTGTAATCTAGCAATATTTCCTAATAAATAATAGAAGCCATTACCTGCAACTTTACGTGCTGCATCTAAATCAATTCCGTTTAATTTTTCGATAATATCTAAATGATAAGGAATTGGGAATGAAGGAGTTTTTGGTTCAATAAATCTTTCTCTTTCAACGTTTTCGCTATCATCTTTTCCGATTGGAACAACTGGATCGATGATGTTTGGAATTGTCATCATGATTTTCTTTAATTTAAGAGATAATTCTTCCTCTTCTTTTTCAATATCAACAAGTTTATTATTGATTTCAACAACTCTTTGTTTAATTTGATTTGCTTCATCAATTTTCTTTTCTCTCATTAATAATCCAATTTTTGAACTTGATGAGTTTCTTTCCGCTCTTAAGTTACCTGATTCGTTCTTTAGACTTCTTATTTTTTCATCTAATTCGATTGCTTCATCAACTAAAGGTAATTTAGCGTCTTGAAATTTCTTTTTAATGTTTTCTTTTACTACTTCTTTGTTTTCTCTTACAAATTTAATGTCTAACATTTTCCTCTTTCCTTTCTAAAAAAATAAATCCCTTGGTACACAAAAACATACCAAGGGACGAATAACCGTGTTGCCACCCAAATTGCAATATTAACTATTGCCTCTTCATTAATACTTTAACGCAGTAAACGGAAGAATTACCTTCTACCTCCAGGACGGATTCACTAATATGCATTCACCTTTTTCCACCAAACAAGGCTCTCTATAGAAATAGTATTAGTTACTTTTTCCTTTCATCAGTTATATTTATTTTATTCTTGAGAGAAATCTAATTCAATATATTTCTCTAAGATTTGTTTTAAGTTTTGACCACATGTTTCGTAATTGCTCTTTTTTGCAAAACTATACCCTTCTTCAATAGTTGGAAATCCATTTTCCTCACATTGTTTAATCTTATTAGCTAATTCTTTAGAATCTGTTACATGAATACAATTTACATTATCATTTAACACATCACCAATAAAATGAGAATGATACGTCATAATTTGAGTTTTAGTAATCATCGCCTCTAAAATAGTAATGATTTCTCCTTCCGATTCTCTTGTAACAATAAAGAAATTAGATAACAATAATGCTGATTTAAATAAATCCTCATTAATATAAGTTTTGAAATAAATGTTTTTTGGCGCTTTTCTAATTTGTTTTTTGATTTTTAAATTTCTAAATAATTTTAATCTTGGTCCAAAAACAAATATTTTATAAGTTTTGAGTTCGTTCGCCAAAACAATTAAATCTTGAACGTCTTGAATATTCTTATAGTTAACCATTGATAAAGCAAAACTATCATTCTTCATCAATCCTGCATATTTAAAGAAAGAATTTTTTTCTAATTCGCTAATACGAGAGAATTTTTCTTCTTTTACAGGAGGTGTAACTACTTCAATTGGAGTCTTAATTTCGTTTGCGATTAAGATCATTTTATCCGCTTGACAACTAGCGATGATTAAATCACATTTATTTAATAATTTCTTTTCATCGTTAGGAATAAGAATTTCACTTACGTTATCTTTTTTCGCGGTGTGTTTATCAACAAAATAGTTAACAATTACTTTTTTCTTTAATTTTTCTTTTACAAATAGGATGTCTTTTTTACAAGAAATATTAACAAAATGAGCGAAGTCGTAATTAGCTTCGATATGACTTGTTACATCTACACCATTGATATAGTAAATCGCTGATAAATCACGATGTAATCTAAGATATATTTGATCTAATTCTGTTTTAAAATTCTTGCTTAAAAAGACTTTCATAACTGTATCCTATTCTTTATTTTCCGTTACTTCAGTAACTTGATTTCCTTCTTGAATTTGTTCTGTAGTTTCTTCTACTTCTTCGCTTTTAACAACAGCGATAGAAGAAACTTTTTCGTTATCTTTAATACGAATAATTTTAACACCTTGAGTATTTCTTCCTACAACACTTACTTCTTTTAACGATGTTCTTATTAGAATACCACCTTCAGTAATAACCATGATATCTTCATCACCATTAACTGATTTTGTTGTAATAATTTTACCTGTTTTTTCAGTCATATTAAGTGTTGTTACACCTTTTGAACCTCTTTGAGTTAAACGATAATCTTCTAATTTAGAAAGTTTACCATAACCATGTTCTGAAATAACAAACACTAATTCTCCTTCGTCCGCGGTTGATAAGCCAACTACGTTTCCTCCAGAAACGTTCATACCTTTGACACCAGAAGCAGTTCTACCCATTGGTCTAACATCTTCTTCGTGGAATTTAACCATTCTACCATTATCACAAGACATGCAGATAATTGAACTACCTGTTGTTAATTTAACATCAACTAATTCATCTCCTTCACGCATTGTGATTGCTTTTTTACCATTTTGTCTAATTAATTTGAATTCTTCAATTGAAGTTCTTTTTACAACACCATCTTTTGTTGCGAAGAATAAGTGTTGTCCTTCAACATATTCATCAAATGTAACAATTGATTTAATCTTTTCCTCTTTTTCAAAATCAAATAGATTGATATATGGTGTTCCTTTTGAATTCTTTGTTGCGGCAGGAACTTTATATCCTCTAATACGGTATACTTTACCTAAGTTAGTAAAGAATAATAAGTCTGCGTGTGTTTTTGAATAAACGATTTGTTCAACTAAATCATCTTCGTGAGTAGACATACCTTTAACACCTTTTCCACCTCTTTTTTGGCTTCTAAATGTGTCTGGATCTTGTCTTTTGATATAACCACCAGAAGTAATCGTGATAATAATATCTTCTTCTGGAATTAAATCTTCATCATCAATCATAGAAGTATCATTTGAGATTTCAGTTTTTCTTTCATCTCCATATTTTTCTTTGATTTCTTCTAATTCTTCAACAACGATATCAACAACTTTTTGATGATCAGAAAGAATTTCTCTAAATCTTGCAATCATTTCATTTAACGAAGCAATTTCATTTGCGATAGAATCTCTTTCTAATCCTGTTAATCTAGCAAGTCTCATATCAAGAATTGCTCTAGTTTGAATTTCAGAAAGGTTAAATCTTTCAATTAAAGCGTTTCTTGCATTTTCATTTGTTTTAGAATTTCTAATAATATGAACAACTTCATCAATATTATCAATTGCAGTTAATAAACCTTCTAAAACATGTAATCTATCTAATGCTTTATTTAAATCGAATCTTGTTCTTCTTTCGATAACTTCACATTGGAAATCAAAGTAATCTTTTAATACCTCATTAATTGGCATAATTTTTGGTTCGCCTTTATGAAGCGCAAGCATAATGATACCATAACTAACTTGTAATTGAGTTAATTTATAAAGTTGATTTAGAATTACTTCTGCGACAACATCTTTTCTAACTTCAATTACAACACGAATTCCTTCTTTATTTGATTCGTCTCTAATATCGGTAATTCCTTCAATAACTTTTTCATGAACTAACTTACCAATAGATTCAATCATATTTGCTTTGTTTACTTGGTAAGGAATTTCTGTGATAATAATTCTCTTTTTACCATTGTGCATTTCTTCGATTCTACATTTAGAACGAATGATGATTGATCCTTGGCCTGTTTCATAAGCTTGTTTAATTCCACTTCTTCCAAGAATAATGCCTGCAGTTGGGAAATCAGGACCATATAAATAGTTTTCCATAATTTCTAAAGGAGTTAATTCTGGATTTCTTGCAATAGCTTGTACTGCATTAATTGTTTCTGTTAAGTTGTGTGGAGGAATATTTGTTGCCATACCAACAGCAATACCATTTGATCCATTAACTAATAAGTTAGGGAAACGAGCTGGTAATACTACTGGTTCTTGTTCTTCACCATCATAGTTATCCATAAAATCGACTGTGTCTTTTTTAATATCTCTTACCATTTCAAGAGCAATTTTACTCATTCTTGCTTCAGTATAACGCATAGCCGCAGCTCCATCACCATCGATAGAACCAAAGTTACCATGTCCATCAACAAGAGTATATCTTACTGAGAAAGGTTGAGCTAAACGAACTAATGCAGAATAGATTGAAGAGTCACCGTGTGGGTGATAACGACCCATGACATCACCAACAATACGAGCACATTTCTTATGTGGTTTATCTGGTCCATTTCCTAATTCGTTCATACCATAGATAATTCTTCTATGAACTGGTTTTAAACCATCTCTTACATCAGGTAATGCACGAGATACAATTACTGACATCGCATATTCTAAGAATGAACTCTTAACAATTTGCGATAAGTCTTTTTCGATTAATTCAGGTACAATACCTTCTTCTACATCTTCTAATCCTTGTTCTTCTTCAAGAATTTCTTCTTCTTTTTCTTCCTCTTCGTCAACGAAGTTTTCTAATAATTCTTTTTCATCTAACATGTTATTTACCTCCTTTGACTAGATATCAATGTTTTCTACAAACTTAGCATTTTCTCTGATGAATTCTTTTCTAGGTTCTACTCTATCCCCCATTAATTCATCGAAGATTTGATCTGCTTCCATTGCATCTTGCATTGAAACTTTAATCATTTTTCTGTTTGCAGGATCCATTGTTGTTTCCCATAATTGTTCATAGTCCATTTCACCTAAACCTTTATAACGTTGAATTGATAAACGTTTACTAGCTTCAGGACCTAATTTTCTCTTTAATGTATTTAATTGTTCATCGTTATAACAATAGTAATCTTTATTTCCTCTAGATGCTTTATATAGAGGAGGTTGAGCAATATATACATAACCTTGTTCGATCAATGGTTTCATATAACGATAGAAGAATGTTAATAATAAAATTCTAATGTGTGATCCATCTACGTCAGCATCGGTCATAATTACAATTTTGTGATATCTAATTTTATTTACATCAAAATCAGAACCAAATCCACCACCGATAGCGATAATTAAGTTGCCAATTTCAGCGTTTTGTAACGCTCTTTTTGGTAATACTTTTTCTACGTTTAAGATTTTACCCCTTAATGGTAGAATCGCTTGAGTTTCTCTATCTCTACCTTGTTTTGCAGAACCACCAGCAGAGTCACCTTCTACGATGTATAATTCACATTTTTCAGCTTCTTTAGAAGCACAGTCCGCTAATTTTCCAGGTAAAGAGTTAATATCTAACGATGTTTTTCTTCTTGTATTTTCTCTAGCTGCTTTTGCTGCTAAACGAGCATTAGCCGCTAAAGTAACTTTTTCCATAATTAACTTAGCTAATTTTGGATTTTCGTTTAAGAATCTCTCTAAAGCTGCACCAAAGATATTTGATACGATTTTTCTAACTTCGAAGTTTCCTAATCTACCTTTTGTTTGTCCTTCATATTGAGGATCTGGGTGTTTAATAGAGATGATAGCGGTTAATCCTTCTCTAACATCATCTTGAGTTAAAGAATCATCGTTTTCTTTAATAAACTTATTTGCTTTAGCGTAGTTATTAATAGTTCTTGTTAAAGCTAATCTAAAACCTTCTTCGTGAGTACCGCCATCTCCTGTATTAATGTTATTACAGAAAGAATAGATATTTGGTGAATAAGAATCGTTGTATTGCATAGCAATTTCAACTTTAATATCATCTTCTTTACCTTCGCAATAAATTACATCTTCACTCATTGATACACGATGTCTATTTAAGTATTTAACATATTCTTTAACGCCACCAGCGTAGCAATAAGTTTCGTGTACCCATTCTTCTTGGTTTTCGCTTCTTTCGTCGTTAATATTGATTCTTACACCTTTATTTAAGAAAGCCATTTGTCTTAAATGATCTCTAATTAAGCCAAAGTCAAACACGACTGTTTCTTTAAAGATAATTGGGTCTGGTTTAAATGTAACAATTGTTCCAGAATCTTCACAATCAGCAATTCTTGTACAAGGAGCAACAGTGTGTCCACCATTTTCAAATCTAATAGTGTAAACTCCACCTTCTTTATGAACTTCAACTGTTAACCATTCAGATAAAGCATTAACTACTGAAGCACCAACACCATGAAGACCACCAGCAACTTTATATCCGCCACCTTCACCGAATTTACCACCAGCGTGAAGTTTTGTATATACAGTTTCTAAAGCTGAGATTCCTGTTTTTTCTACAATTCCAACTGGAATGCCACGACCATTATCTTTAACTGTGATTGTATTACCTTCATTTACTGTAACATCGATAGTATCGCAATATCCTGCTAAAGCTTCATCGATTGCGTTATCTACAATTTCCCATACACAATGATGTAATCCACCAGAAGAAGTTGTACCAATGTACATACCTGGTCTTTTTCTTACAGCTTCTAAGCCTTCTAATACTTGGATGTTTTTCTCAGTATAGTTTTCATCAGCTTTGTCTTCGTCACTAATTAATGGCTTAACTTCTTTTTCTAATTCATCTAACATTTTCAGTTCCTCCTTATAACCAAATTGTTTTCTACTTGATATTTATTCACGAAATAATCTTTCTCATCATCTGTGCTAGTGATGAATACTTGCTCGTAATTACCAAGTTCATCTATTAATCTTGAACGATGATTTTCATCTAATTCTGAAAATACATCATCTAGAATAACTATCGGATCTTCTTTCTTCTCTTCTTTGATAAATCTCGCTAAAGCTAACTTTAAGCTTAACGCGATTAATCTATTTTGACCTTGAGAAGCATACTCTCCCACATTTAGACCATTAAGTTCTATTTCAAAGTCGTCCCTTTGAATTCCAAACCCCGAATTCTTTCTTCTCAAGTCGTTTTCACGTTCTCTTCGATATTTCTCCTTGATTTCTTGTTTATATTCCTCATATGGCTTAAAAACGCTAAAATCCGAGATATATCTTATTTTTATTTTGTTTCCTTTTTTATCTAAAGTTTCAAATATTGAATTCACTCTACTTTCTAACTCTTTAAGAATCGTTCTACGATAATTGGAAACATCAAATTGAGGCTTGTACATTCTCTCTTCTAGAGTTTCTAACAAATCGATATTTACCTCTTCTTCTTTCAATAAAGAATTTCTTTGCTTTAAAAACGTTTTGTATTCGCTCAAAGCGTTTAAGTAGTTAGGAAACAAATTACACAAGTTAACATCTAAAAATTTTCTTCTAACACTTGGTGCATCTTTAAACATCGACACATCATCTGGGATAAATGTTAAGGTGAGTAGTAATCCAGATAATTTTGATAAACGATCTAATTTGTAATCATTGTGCTCGATACTCTTTCCACTTTCGCTAATCACAAGATTGATTTGATTATTCTTTTTAGAAAAATATTCAAGTTCAATTCTAGCGAATTCTTCGTTTTTCTTGATTAATAATCGATCATCATTAGTTCTAAATGATTTACCAATAGAGATTAACGATATGGCTTCTACCAAATTAGTTTTACCACTTGCATTATTTCCATAGATAAGATTTATTCCTTCGCTAAATTCAATAATGCTATTTTCGTAATTTCTAAAGTTTACTAATTTTAAGCTTTTAACCTTCATTTGTGATTTTGTAACTTTTACCTAGAACTTCTACAACGTCTCCTTCTCTTAATTTTCTTCCTCTTCTATTATCTTCTTCACCATTAATGATGATTCGATTCTCACTAAGGAAGAATTTAGCTTCTCCACCAGTTTGGATGATGTCCGCTAATTTAAGGAATTGCCCTAATGTAACATATTCTGTGTAAATCTTAATTTCTTTCATTTTTCTCACCTAAAAAAAGTAAAAATACTTTTACAAGTAAAATTATAACATATTTATATTATAAATATAAATAAATAAAAGTGTATTTTAAAAAGTTTTCCACCGTTTTTGGTGGAAAAATCATTTTTGAGACATAAAAAAAAGCGTAGCTTTTAATTCTACGCCTATTTTCTAATAATAAGATCTTACTGGAGTAATGATTTGAACGATTGTTTCGTCAACTGGAGAAGTAACTCTGAATGCATTCATTTCTCCTGCAAATGATAAGACAACATCTTCACTTTGAGCCGCTTTGATTGCATCGATTACATAGTCTACATTGAATGAAATATCAAATCTTCCACCTTCGTATTGGAATAGTTCAATCTTTTCATTAGCGGAACCAATTTGTTCGCTCTTAGAAGAAATTTCTACTAAATCGGAATCAATTGATAATTTAACAATTCTTTCTCTTTCAATAGCAAGTAATGAAACACGTTGCATAGCGTCGATGAATCTAGATGCATTAATTTGTAAAACAAATGGATAATTGCTTGGAATCATTCTTGATGTTTTTGGGAAATCACCATTAATTAATCTAGAGAATACTTTTGTGTTTCCAAATTCGAATACAACTTTGTTAGAAGCAATGTTTAATACAATTTCATTATCTTCTAATAGTTTAGAAACTTCATTTAATACTTTTACAGGAATATTAGCTTCAAAAGATGCTGAAGAATCGATTTCATAAATTTTCTTAGCTAATCTATAACTATCTGTAGCAACAAATTCCGCACTACCCTCGTTTGCTTTGAAATTTACAGCAGTTAAAATAGGTCTAACTTCTCTAGTTGAAGCTGCAAATGCTGTTTGAGAAATAATCTTTTTAAAGTCTTCTGTTTTGATAGAAACTTTTTCACCAATAACAGATAAGTCTAAATCTGGATATTCTTCACTTCTCATCGCATTTAATTGGAAATGAGATTTATTATCAGAGATTTGGACGATAACATCATCAATAATTTCTAATGTTACTAATTGAGAATCTAATCTTCTAATAATTTCAATTAAATATTTAGCAGAAATTAAAGTTGATCCTTCTGTATAGTTTGAAATAATTTCTTTATCTTCTTTCATAAATGGAAGAACGCTTTGAATTGTAATATCATTATCAGAACCAGTTACTACTAATCCATTATCATTAATTTCTAATTTAAAATTTAAGAAAGCTGGAGTAGGTGATTTTTGTCCAATAGCAACGTTAACTGTGCTAAGTAGTTTTAGGAAACTAACACGTTCGATTGTAAATTTCATATTATATATTCTCCTTTTTTAATAATATTAATAATAAGCTTTGTTGAAATTGTGGAAAACTTAGTTTTTTCACATGAATTTATTATACCATATTTAGAATTAAAATACTATGTATTTTCTTATGATTTTAATTGTTTTTTTAGGGTGTTAATTGCTCCTTGAAGTTGTGAGTCAGTTTTCAACAATAACTCAACTTTTTCACACGATGACATAACTGTTGAATGGTCTCTTGAGAAGATTTTTCCGATCTTATCAAATGGAGTTCCAACTAACAAACGGCAAAGATACATACTAATTTGTCTGGCTAAAGCAATTTGAGATGTTCTAACTTTTGATTTGATTTGATTTTCTGTTAAATGATAGAAATCACAAACAGTTTCAATAATTTGATTTTCAGTGATTGTTTTTGATTTATCTTTAATAGAAATCATAGGTCTAACAGATTCTTTAATAGTAGATAAATCGATTTTTGATACATGTTTAATGTTGATTGTATAGAATAATAAACGATTTAAAGCACCTTCTAATTCTCTTACGTTTTTTGAAAAGTTTTCAGCTAAGAATAGTAAGCCATCTTCGTCAAAACTCTTTAAATCTAAACCGTTTGATTCGATTTTAGTTTTTAAAATTGAAATAAGGGTTGTCGTATCAGGATTTTTGATATTAACGCTTAATCCCATATTGAATCTAGATACTAATCTATCTTCTAAACCTTTTAATTCATTTGGGTGTCTATCACTAGTTAAAACGATTTGTTTATTGTTACTAATTAATGTATTAAATACATTAAAGAACATTTCTGAAGTCTTTACTTTTTCCGATAAGAATTGGATGTCGTCTACTAATAAAACATCTACATTCTTTAAAAAATCTTTTAAATTTTCTTCTTGTTGCTCACCACGAGAAAATTTAACATATTCATCAATAAAAGCATCTGTTGTGATGTATAAAACCTTTTTATAAGGACTGTTTGTTCTAATGTAATTTCCTAATGCGTGAATTAAGTGGGTCTTACCTAATCCTGATTTAGAATAAATAAATAAAGGATTGAAAGAAACTCCTGGATTATTAGCGACTAACAAAGATGCTTGAACAGCTTCTTTATTACAACCACCGACAACAAAGTTGTCAAAGTTATATTTTGGATTTAAGGAACAAGAAGAAAAGAAAGAAGATTTTGTTTCTGAAACAACAACTTTTGTAGCATCTTTTAATTCTTCTTTTGATATAAATGATAATTTATATTCGGTTTCAGTTTGATCTTTCAAACAATCTTTAATTAATGATAAATAATGGTCATTACTTTTTAAAAATTGGCAAGATAATTTACTTCCTGTAGAGATTACCATGACATCTCCATCGATTCGATAAATCTTTGTATCAGCAATAAATGCGTCGAATACATTTCTATCTGTTATTTTTGTTTTAATTTGGCTTAATACAGCGTTCCAAATTTTATTTTTTTGATCTAATGTTAATACCATAAATAAATCTCCTAAATCCTATCACAAAACAATATATCATATCATTGTTGAAAAAAACATAATTATTTAATAAATAAAAAAATTCCCCACATATAAATAATTAAAAAACAATTGGAAAAATCCGTTAATATTTTAACTTTTCCACAAAATGCTTGTGTGGGTAAAAATAAGATATGTTAGTAATTATGTTTTCAGTGGATAAGAGAGTACAAAATGAATAAAAAAATTTGGTTTTCAACAATGAAAAGTATTGGAAAAATCCGTATTTTTTTAATTTATAAACTTTTTATATCGATAATTATCAACAATCAAGAAATTTGCTATAAAGCGTCTATTGTAAAGAAGAAAAAATGTCAAATTTTGTCGAAGAAATCCACATATAAAATAAATTTAATAAAATTTAATCGTTATGTTTAATTTTTTTAAAAATTTTTTAGGAATGTTGACTTATATATAAATTATATATATAATCTACTACGTATGTGGAATGTATCGGAGGTGTAAAAACAATATGAAAAGAACATATCAACCAAGTAAAAGAAAAACTAAAAATACAAGTGGGTTCCGTGCAAGAATGGCAACTCCAAACGGACGTAAAATCTTAGCAAGACGTCGTGCAAAAGGAAGAAAAGTACTTTCTGCATAATAAAAGCTAATTGACCCACTATAGATTTTAGTGGGTTTTTTAACAAGATTAGAAGGGATGAAAGAAATGAAAGTTAAATATCGTGTAAAGTCACATCAAGATTTTCAAAAAGTCATCCATGATAATAAAAGAGTTAGCAATTATAATTTTGTACTCTACTTTAAAAGTAATGAAGTAGGACATGCTAGAGTTGGAATATCAACGTCTAAAAAACTCGGTAATGCTGTTGTAAGAAGTACTATTAGAAGACAAGTTAGAGTTATGGCTAGAGATGCATTTGATTTTGAAAAAAATAAAGATTATGTATTAATAGTTAGAAAAGGATATCTCGACAACGGATACCAAGAAAATTATGAATCGCTAAAGAAACTCATCAATAAAATTAAGGAGGACTAAAAGTCTATGAAAAAACGCAATAGAATTTTTAAATTTTTATGTTTATTGCTATGCGTTTTCGCTTTAACAGGATGTACTAAACCTATCACAACTGTTCAAGATAAATGTTCAGTCATGATGTCTCTTGAAGATTACGATCAAGGTGAAAAGTTTGGTAACTATGGAGAAAAATCAGGAACATATACAATTAATGAATATGCAAAAGAACAAGGATACTTACTTCCAAGTCCTGAATTCAACGAGTTTATGGAAAATAAAATTGTTGAATATGTATCTGAATTAAAAACATATGTTAACGAAAAAGGCGAAAAACCATATTTAAATCAAACAGATAAATATTTAAGAGCAATCGCAACTTTTGGTGGATCAAAAACTTATGTTGGAGAAACATCAAACTTAAATTATCAAAAAAATGAATTGTGGGTAAACTATGATGCATGGTTAAATGAAGCTAGAAATGAATTAGGTGTAGAAAAATGTCCTGATAATAACTATGTTTCATATTATAAAAGCGTATTTAACTCAACAGTATCTGCTTACACAACAACAATCACACCTGTAGATGGAGAATTCAACGGAATTACTTTAGAAGGTAAAACATGGAAAGAAGCTTTTGATTATGGTTTAATCGAAGGTTTACTTGTTTACCCTATTTCGTTTTTATTACACACATTTACAACAGCGTTTGGAACAAATGGTTGGGGACAAATTTTAGCTATTTTATTAGTTACAATTATTGTTAGAGCTATTTTAATCTTATGTACATTCAAACAAACTTTATCTCAACAAAAGATGACAAAGTTACAACCTGAATTAGCTAAGATTCAAGCAAAATACCCTAACTCACAAACAAATCAATACGAAAAGCAAAGAATGGCTCAAGAGCAAATGGCTCTTTATAAGAAACACAAAATTAATCCAATGGGAATGCTTATCATTATGATTTTCCAATTCCCTATCTTCATTGCGGTTTGGGGTGCTATGCAAGGTTCTGCGGTTTTAATGACAGGTAACTTATTAGGATTATCTCTTGCTCAAACAACATCAACAGCTATGTTTGATTTTAGTTCTACTGTTTGTATCGTTGCATGGGTTATCTTCTTATTAATGGCAGCAGGACAAATCGTTTCTATGAAAGTTCCTCAATGGCTACAAAAAAGAAGAACTCAAAACGTTCAAAAATTAGGTAAAAACCCTTCGGCTGAACAAAGTCAAAAGACAATGAACATGGTTAATAACATTATGATTATCTTCATTATCTTTATGGGATTATCATTACCAGTTGCTATGGCAATTTATTGGTTCATTACATCGTTAATTTCATTGTTACAAACTTACATTATGCAAGTTCTTTTAAATAAAGACGATGGAAAGAAACATGTAAAATACAAAACAAAGAAATAGAGGATTATAGAAAATGAAATACATTGGTGCAACAAAAGAAGAAGCATTAGAAAATGCTGCACAAGACCAAGGTGTATCTGTTAACGAATTAGTTTATGAAGTTATCGGAGAAAATGAAGCTTGTGTTCAAATCGAAGTGTATGAAATAGTGGATATTATTGAATACGCTCAAACATATTTAAAAGAAGCAATCGAATCAATTGGAATTGATTGTAGAGTTACTCCATCTTTAAAGGATGATATCATCCACTTAAAAGTCGATAGTAATCACAACTCAATCTTAATTGGTAAAAATGGTAAAACATTACAATCATTAAATGAATTAACAAGAATTGCTGTAAGTAACCATTTTAAAAAGAGATATAGAATTTTATTAGATATCAATGGTTATAAAAACGATAAATATGATCGTTTATGCAAAATGGCAAGAAGAATTGGTCACGAAGTTCAAAAGACAAAAACAAATGTAACTTTAGATCCAATGCCAGCGGACGAAAGAAGAGTTATTCATAACACTTTAACAAATATGCCAAACATCAAAACAGAATCAACAGGTTTTGGTAAACAAAGACAAATTCAAGTTATTTATGTAGAGTCTGATAAATAAGCACGATTTCGTGCTTATTTTTCTTTTTAAAAAGAAAATAGAATATTTCAAAAAACGCAAGATTATTCTATAATTATTACGAGGTGTATACTATGTTTGATTGTATTGTAAGTTTAATTACTCCACCTATGAAAGGTGCGGTTGCAGTAATTCGTTTATCAGGAGAAGAAACTTTAGATATTATTTCTAAAATCTTTTCTCGTGAAATTAAAGAATCACATAAAGTATATTATGGATATATTATAGATAAAGACAATAACGAAAAAGTAGATGAAGTAATGGTTAGTTATTTTAAAGGACCAAAGAGTTTCACAGGTGAAGATGTAGTAGAAATTTCTTGCCATGGATCTATGATTATCGTTAATCAAATTATTGAATTATGTATTAGATATGGCGCTAGAATTGCTGAAAGAGGCGAATTCTCTTCGCGCGCTTTTTATAATGGAAGAATTGACTTAGTTCAAGCTGAAGCTATTAATTCATTAATTAATGCAGAAACTCTACAAGCAAAAAGATTAATGCTCTACTCTTTGACTGGAAAAACTAGCGCGCTAATTCTACCAATTAAAGAAAAACTAGCGGATATCCTCTCTTTAATTGAAGTTAATATCGATTATCCTGAATATTTAGATGTTGAGGAAATGACAAACGAGAAAATAATTAATGATGTTGATCCATTGATTGAGGAAATTAACTATTTAATTAAAAGCGGTGAAAGATCTAAATTAATTAACGAAGGAATTAATGTGGCAATTATAGGTAGACCAAATGTAGGAAAATCTAGTTTATTAAATGCTTTATTAAAACAAGATAAAGCGATTGTTACAAATATTCCAGGAACTACTAGAGATGTAGTTGAAGGAAAAGTTAATTTAGATGGAATTATTTTAAATTTATTAGATACTGCAGGTATTAGATATAGCGTTGATGTAGTAGAAAGAATCGGTATAGAAAAATCTAGGGAAAGTTTAGAAAAAGCGGATTTAGTTTTACTTGTTTTAGAAGCCGATAAATTCACAAAAGAAGACCAAGAATTATTAGATGTAATTAAAGATAAAAAACACTTAGTAGTATATAACAAGAAAGAAATGCTTTCTGAAGATAAATATGTTAAAGGAGCAATCTATATTTCCGCTTTAAATAAAGATATTAAAGATTTAGAAAAAGAAATTGGAAAAATGTTTAATATGGAAGAGATTAATAATTTAGAACCTTCTCTTTGCTCTTCTAGAGAGATTGGTTTATTAAATAAAGTTAAAGAAAATTTATTAACCGCTAAAAAAGAGGCTTTATATAATACATCACTAGATTTAGTATCTATTTCTTTAAAAACAAGCTATGATGCGATTAAGGAAATATTAGGCGAAGAAGCTAGCGTTGATTTAGAAAAAGAAATATTCTCTAGATTCTGTTTAGGTAAATAGTATGATTTTTGATACACATTGTCATTTATATGATTCAAAGTTTAATGAAAATATAAAAGATATAATAAAAAGATCTCTACAAAATAATGTAGGATTAATTTTACTATGCGCAGATAATATTCCTAATTCAAAAAAGTGCCTCGAAGCAAGCGCTTTATTTGATGAAGTTTACTGCGCAATCGGGATTCATCCAATGGATGTAAATTCCATACCTCTAAATAATATAGAAGAAGAGATTTATAAATTGATTAACCCTAATGTAAAAGCTATTGGAGAAATAGGTTTAGATTATTATTGGAACAAAGAAGATGAAACAAAGGCTAAACAAAAAGATTATTTTATTAAACAAATAGAAATTGCAAATAAGTTAGATTTGCCAATTGTGATTCACGCAAGAGACAGCGTTGAAGATACTATTGCCCTACTTAAGAAATATCCTTGCAATAAAAAAGGGGTTTTCCATTGTTTTTCTGGTTCAATTGAACAAATGAAAGAAATTATAAAATTAGGATATTATATTGGCTTAGATGGACCAGTTACTTATAAAAACGCGGTCGTTCCAAAAACAATCGCTAAAGAAGTGCCTTTAGATTATTTGCTTGTTGAAACAGACGCTCCATATTTAACTCCCGTTCCTAAAAGAGGACAATTAAATTATTCAGAAAATTTAAAATACGTAATTGAAGAAATCGCTAGAATTAGAGATGTAGATCCTTTATTAATTGAAGAGGTTACATACGAAAATGGAAAGAGATTATTTAATATATGAAAAAAACAATTAAACCAGTAATCGTAGTTGAAGGAACTAGCGATGTTAATAAACTTAGTTTATTAGTAGATGCTGATTTTGTAATCACAAACGGGTCAGAAGTTTCGCGTGAAACAATTGATTATATAAGAGAATTATCTCTTTCTCGACAAATTATAATTTTTACTGACCCTGATTTTCCTGGACTTCAAATTAGAAATAAGATAAACCAAGAAGTTGAAGGTTGTTATAATGCGTTTGTAAGAAAAGAAAAAGCGATAAAAAAACATAAAGTAGGAATTGCTGAATGTGACGAAGAAGAAATAAAAGAGGCTTTAGAAAATGTTTTATTATATAAGGAAATAGAAATAAATACTTATCAAATTACAAATCAAGATTTAATAAGTTTGAAATTAAATGGTGGTAATGGTTCTAGTAGTAGAAGAGATTATTTATCCTCATATTTCCATATAGGAAAAACAAACGCGAAAACATTTTTAAAAAGAATAAACATGCTTAATATATCTTTAAAAGAAATAAAGGAGGTGCTAGATAAATATGATCATTGCAAGTAAAGAATATGTCATTAAAAGAATGACAGAGTTAATGATTAATCCTAAAAAGAAATTCTCTCAAAACTTTTTAACTTCCTATGAAGTGGTAAAGGAAAGTGTAGATTCTTTACACTTAGAAAGTGATGATGTAATTATTGAAATAGGTCCAGGTCTAGGTGCCTTAACTCAAGAATTATTAAATCGAGGAAACCAAGTATATGCTTATGATATTGATTTGGATATGGTAAATCATCTAAAAGAAGTGTTTAAAGGCTATAGTAACTTCCATTTGTTTAATCAAGATTTTATGAAAACAGATCTTTCTTCCTTTGAAGGAAAAAAGGTAAAAGTAATATCTAATGTTCCTTACAATTTAACCACTCCAATTATTGAAAAGATTGTAACATCTTCTATTGATGTAAAAGTATTTGAATTTATGGTTCAAAAAGAAGTATATGATCGTATTAAAGCAAAAAAAGGAAGTAAAGATTATGCACCTTTAAATATCTTTATAGAATATGTGGGTAGTTTATCTATTGTAAAGAAAGTAACAAAAGATAAATTTATTCCTTGCCCTAACGTTGATAGTATGGTTCTTAAAATTGAATTTAACAAAGAAAGAGTTAATAAAGAAATTGAAAAAGAGTTCTTTAAAGTAACAAAAGCTTGTTTCGCTCAAAGAAGAAAAACAATTCAAAATAACTTAAATCAATATTTTAATAACAAAGACAAAACGAAAGAAATATTATCAATTGCAAGCATTGAAGAAAGTGTTCGAGGAGAGCAATTAGAATTAAAAGACTATTTAAAATTAAGTGAGATTATCCTAGACAATAAATAAAACCAAACATATTTATAACTAGGTGGATAAAGCTATGAAAATTAATTCCTTAGTTACTAGAATATCTCATGGGCATGATTTGGTTTTTCGAATCGTGGACATTAAAGAAAATAAAGCAATTTTAAAAGGAGAGATATTTAGAATTGCTGCAGATGCACCTTTAAATGATTTAAAAGAATACGAAGTTAAAAATAAAATAACTTTATCTTTACCTTCGATAAAATATGATGCAAAATTATTACAGGGTAGAATATTACATTTGGATGGTGATGAGTTCTACTTAAAGAAAGCGATGGAGACTTACAAGAATTATTCTCTATCCGCGGAAGGCTATTTTATTAAAGAAAAAGACATGCCAAAGTATGTAGAATCTTTAATTAATAAACACCAACCAGACATTCTTGTTATTACAGGCCACGATGCCTTAATAAAAGGAACAAACATTAATGATATTAACAACTACAAGAATTCTAAATATTTCGTAGAAACCTTAAAAATAGCAAGAAGAGTTGTTAAATCAAAAAACGATCTAGTAATTATCGCTGGAGCGTGTCAATCTTATTATGAAGCTTTAATTGAAGAAGGGGCTAACTTTGCTTCTTCTCCAAAAAGAAAAAACATTCACTTATTAGATCCTATCATTGTAGCGAGTTTTATTGCAACAACACCGATATCTCAAGAAATTGATTATCAAAAAGTGTTAAACGCTACATATAGTAAACAAATAGGTGGAATCGAAACTAAAGGTCTAGCAAGAAAACAGTATTTTGGAGGCAATTAAGAAGAATTATGTTAATGATGAAAGCTTACGCAAAAATTAATCTAGGATTAAACATAATAGATAAAGACAAAAAAGATTCATATCATACAGTTGATATGATTAATTTACCTATTGAATTACACGACAGAATTGAAATAGAAATGTTACCATATGGATTTGATACATTAATTACTTCAGATGATAGAGAACTTCCAACTGATGAAAAAAATATAGTATATAAAGTCGAAAAAGCTTTAAGAGAAAAATATAATTATCAACAAAAGTTTAGAATTCATATTCATAAATCTATTCCCGTTGGAGCGGGTTTAGGTGGAGGAAGCGCAGATGGCGCGGCAGTGTTAATTGGATTAAACAAATTATTAAAATTAAAATTATCAACTGCTGAATTATGTGAAATTGGTATGAAGATTGGTTCAGATATTCCATTTAGCATCAGAAACGCCCCTATGAGAGTTCAAGGCAAAGGAAATATTCTAACACCAGTAAAAATGAAGAAGAGTTATAATATTTTAATTCTTTCTCCAAAAAAAGGGTTATCAACAAAAGAAGTATATATTAAGTATGATGAAGTAGGAGCTGCACCAAGTAGTAATATCGACGGATTGATTGAAGCTTTAGCTACAGATAATGAAAAATTGATTCATGAGTCACTAGGAAATCAATTAGAAAAAGCAGCAATAGAAATTTATCCGGAATTAGTACGAATTAAACAAAGTATGGAAAACGAAGGATTAAAACCTAGTATGATGACTGGATCTGGATCAACTCTATTTTATATTTCTAACAATTTAAAACTAATGAGAAAAGCTTATACGACATTAAAAGAAAAAGGATTTAATGTTGTATTAACTAAAACAATTTAAAGGGCAAAAGCCCTTTTTATTTTTTGCACAAAAAAAGACGATTACCGAAGTAATCGCCTTAAGTTTTAAGCTATTAATTAAGCAGCGTAAACTGTTAATACTGGAGCTTCGCCTGATAAATCAAGAACGAATCTATATGTTCCAGCAACTTCACATTTGATGTTACCTTCGCCTGAGAAAGTACCTTCTGCAACACTTGCGTCTAAGACTAAGTGAGAAGCATTAGCTTCTGCTGACCAGTCAGCAACTGCAACTTTGAATTCTGTACCAGCAGCAACTGAAACTGTTAATTCTTGAGTAGCTTCACCAGTCATTCTGAATTGGTGAGTTGATAATGCATTCCAAGATTCGTCGAAAGAACCTCTCATGTAGTAGTCAGATAATCTGATTACGTCAACGATTTGTGGAGATACTTTGTGTGAAGAAGCATAAGCTAATTCATAAACAACAGGTTTTGTTTCATCTTTTGGTGTGTAAATTTTTGATTTACCATTTGCAACAACTGTATCACCAACTTCTGGAGTTAATAAGCCTTCGCCTAATTTACCAGAGTAAATTTGGAATTCATAGCTAGCACCTTCTGGTACTTCTAACCAAATGTTATATGAATCGAAGTTTTCTTGATATTGAACTTTTGTAACAACACCAGAAACTGCCATTTCTGTATCAGCTACATAACCTTCAGCTTGCATAGCAGCAACTGCTTCTGCGACTGTATATGGAGCGTGAAGTGTTCCTTTTAACCAGTAAGGAGCATCTTCTAATAATAATTGAGCTGTAGCGCTTCTCTTAGAAGTTGTAACGTGGATACCATAGTTACCATCTGCTGATTGAGATGAAGAAACTTTGTAATCCCAGTTTTGTTCTGTTTTTCCAGCATCATCAACGATGATACAGAATCCATAGTTCATACCTACGCCTGTTCCGTCGTCTGTATAAACTTCACCAGCTGTTGTGTAGCCCCAAATTTCTTGTTCGCCAGCTTCAACATCTTTTTCTGATAATTTTGACATTTCGAAGTAACCTGAAACATCGTTATTATCTTTGTCTTGTAATCCCCAAGTGTGGATGTAGATTGATTTTCCTGTAGGAATTTCTAAATCTAAATCAACTGCTACTTTATAAGTAACTTTACCAAATGTAGGATCGAATTGTCTTGCAGCACCTTGTTCAAATGCTGTGTCAGGATTTACATCACCGATTCTTTCAGCTGTTGTATATTTTGTGTAAGTTCCAGAACCATCTGTTTTTTCAGCTGTTTCAGTAGATGCTTTGTTAAATGTTAATTTGTATTCGCCAGCTGCGTTGATTGTGCCATTGTTAGCAACTCCGTCTGGCCACCATTCAGATGGTGCTTTGTTTCCATCCCAGTACATAACTTTGAAGTCAACTGCATCAGCTGTGTCGCCTGTAGAAGCAGCTAATAATTCTTCAGTTACTGAGAAGTTTAATGTGTAGACGTTTTCGTTTGTTGCGTCTTGTGTGAATTCGAAGTGGTGGAATCCTTCATATTTCCAGAAGTTGTTCCATGCGTTCATTTCACCGACTAAGTAGTAACCAGCGTTACCAAATTTTCCAGTCCATTGACCTTCTTCACCGCCACCGTTTTCTTCTGAAGTTGTTGGTGCTTCAGATGTTGGTGCATCAGAAGAAGGAGTAGAAGTTGGATCTTCGTTGTTTCCGCATCCTACTAGCATACCTACGGCTAATAAAGATACTAATAAAAGTTTTTTATTCATTTTCTTTCTCCCTTTCCTTTTATGTATTTTCATTATAAAATGAAAAAAACAAAAATGGAATAGATTTAAGAATTTTTTAAGAAAAATTGTAAGCGCTTATAAAAAAGTTAAAGAAATAAAAAAAGACGTATCTTAAGATACGCCTTTTATAGTTCAAATTTGACTATTTTGCTTTTCTTGCTTTAATAGCAGCTTGAGCAGCAGCTAAACGAGCAACTGGAACACGGAATGGAGAACATGAAACGTAATCTAATCCTGCGTTGTGGTAGAAGTCGATTGAGTTTGGTTCACCACCAGTTTCACCACAAACACCGATGTGTAAGTGTTCGTTTGTTGAACGTCCTAATTTAACAGCCATAGAAACTAATTTACCAACACCGTTTTTGTCTAATGTCTTGAATGGATCTTCTTCGAAGATTTTGTTTCCATAGTAATCTGGTAAGAATTTTGTAACGTCATCACGAGAGAAACCGTATGTCATTTGTGTTAAGTCGTTTGTACCGAATGAGAAGAATTCTGCTTCTGTAGCAATTTCATCAGCTAATAAAGCAGCTCTTGGAATTTCAATCATTGTACCAACGTGGTATGTCATATTAACACCTGCTTCAGCGATTAATTTATCAGCTGTAGCGCAGATTAAGTTTTTAACGAATTTTAATTCTTTAACTTCTAATACTAATGGTACCATGATTTCTGGTTCAACAGCTTTTCCTGTTCTATTTTGAACAGCGATAGCAGCTTTGATGATTGCGCTTGTTTGCATTTCACAGATTTCTGGATATGAAACAGCTAATCTACATCCACGGTGACCCATCATTGGGTTGAATTCGTGTAATTCTTCACATCTTGCTTTAACTTGTTCAACAGTTCTTCCTGTTGCTTCAGCTAATTCAGCAATCTTGTCTTCTTCTTGTGGTAAGAATTCGTGTAGAGGTGGATCTAATAAACGAACGTTAACATTCATTTCACCCATTAATTCATATAATTCTTCGAAGTCTTTTTGTTGCATTGGTTCTAATTCAGCTAATGCAGCTTTTCTTTCTTCTACTTTATCAGCTAAGATCATTTTTCTCATAGAGAAGATTCTGTCTTTGTCGAAGAACATGTGTTCTGTACGGCATAAACCGATACCTTCAGCACCGAATTCTTTAGCTTGTCTAGCGTCTCTTGGGTTATCAGCGTTTGTACGAACTTTTAATGTTCTAGCTTCGTCAACCCATGACATTAATCTACCGAAGTAACCAGCAGATAAGTCTGGATTTACTGTGCTGATTGCGCCTAAGTATACTTTACCTGTTGATCCATCGATTGAGAATGTATCGCCTTCGCCATATACTTTTCCATCGATTGTAACTGTTTTTGCTTCTTCATCAATTAAAGCAGCTGAACAGCCACAAACACAACATTTACCCATACCACGAGCAACAACAGCAGCGTGTGATGTCATACCACCACGCATTGTTAAGATTGCTTCTGAAGCAACCATACCAATGATATCTTCTGGAGATGTTTCAGCACGAACTAAAACAACTTTTTCACCATTTTGGTGTCTTCTTTCTGCATCTTCTGCAGTGAATGCTAATTTACCTGTACCAGCACCTGGACCAGCTGCTAAACCTGTAGCAATTGGTGTAGCTGCATCTAATTCTTTCTTTTCGAAAGTAGGTAATAATAATTTATCAAATGAAACTGGGTCAATTCTTAATACAGCTTCATCTTTTGTGATTAAGCCTTCATCAACCATGTCGCAAGCCATTTTTAAAGCAGCTGCTGGAGTTCTCTTACCACTTCTTGTTTGTAAGAAGTATAATTTTCCATCTTCTACAGTGAATTCCATATCTTGCATATCTCTGTAGTGTTGTTCCATGTTGTTGATTGTTGTCATGAATTGTTCATAAACTTCTGGCATACGTCTTTTTAATTCGTCGATGTGAAGTGGAGTACGGATACCTGCAACAACGTCTTCACCTTGAGCGTTTGGTAAGTATTCAGCTGAAACTACTTTTTCACCAGTACCTGGATCACGTGAGAAAGCAACACCTGTACCAGATGTTTCACCTTTGTTACCGAATGCCATTGATTGAACGTTAACAGCTGTTCCCCATGAATAAGGAATAGAGTTCATCATACGGTAAACGTTAGCACGTGGGTTGTCCCATGAACGGAATACAGCTTTAACAGCTTCGATTAATTGTTCAAATGGATCGCTTGGGAATTCTTCACCAAATACTTCTTTATAGTAAGCTTTGTATTTAGCAACTAATTCTTTTAATTCTTCAGAAGTTACTTCTGTATCTAATTTGTAACCTTTTTCTTCTTTTAATTCTTCTAACATTTTATCCATTGCTGTTCTTGGATGACCTTTAGCAATGTTTGTAAACATTAAAATGAAACGTCTGTAGCTATCGTAAGCAAATCTTTCGTTGCTTGTTTCGTTTGCTAAGACTTCTACTGTGTGATCATTTAAACCTAAATTTAAGATTGTATCCATCATACCTGGCATAGAAACTCTAGCACCAGAACGAACAGATACTAATAATGGGTTGTGATCTCCACCGAAGTTTTTACCTGTTTTTTCTTCGATTTTGCGAATGTTTTCTCTGATTTCTTCAATTACAGAATCTGGTAATTTTTTACCGCTGTCATAATAAAGAGTACATGCTTCAGTAGAAACTGTGAAACCTTGTGGAATTGGAATTCCAATGTAAGTCATTTCAGCAAGGCCAGCACCTTTACCACCTAGAAGTTCTTTACCAAGACCATGTGATTCATCAAATTGATAAACATATTTTTTTGGCATATTTCTCCTCCTATAATACTTTTTTCAATATAAATATTGAGTAGTATTTTTATGCTACGGGCATATTTTATCACAAACTAATATGAAAAAAAATACTAAAATTAAAAGATATTGTCTAAAATTAATAAAAGATCTTTATCTTATGATAAAAGAAAAGAAAAAAACCACTATTTTTTGCATAGTGATTTAAGGTTTATTACTTCTTCATTTGTTAGTTCTCTATAGGAGGATTCTTCAAGGTTGTCTAGTGTTAGAAATGCGAATCTTTCTCTATGAAGTTCAATTACTTTATATGAAAAATGTTCAAACATTCTTTTTACTTGATGATATTTTCCTTGATGTAAAGTAACTCTACAAATATTTTTATCTAAAAATTCAATTTTTGCAGGAAGAGTTTTTTCTCCGTCCAGCATAATACCATCTTCAAATTCTTCTTTAATTGATGGATCAACTTCTTTGTCTAGAGCAGCAATATAAATTTTATCAACGTGATATTTTGGAGAAATCAATTGATGGGCTAATAAGCCATCATTTGTGATAATTATCGCTCCAGTAGTATCTTTGTCTAATCTTCCAACTGGGAATAAATCTAAATGGGAATAATTTGAGAAAAAATCGAGAATCGTAGGTTGAAAAGTATCTTCTGTCGCACTTAAATATCCTTTTGGCTTGTTCAATAAAAAGTAATAGAATTCTTTGTATTCTATTTTATTATCTTCGTAATAAACTACATCTTTTTCTGGGTTAATATTGAACTCAGGTTTTTTTACTAATTCAGTATTAACTTTTATTTTATTACTTTTAATTATATCTTTGACTTGAGATCTTGTTCCTAGACCGCAATTTGACAAAAACTTATCTAGTCGCATATTTCCATTCACCAATTTTCTTTGTTTTTAATAATACATTTCCGATGAAATATCCTAACAATGCAAAGCAGACACCTAGTGTAGAGCCTACTAATACGTCAGTAAAATAGTGAGCACCGATAAATATTCTTGAAAAAGCAATAATGAAAGCAACAGGATAAGCAATAAATCCTAATTTCTTTTTATATAAGGTAATGCCTGTTGCAGCGTTAAATGATGAGAAAGAGTGTCCTGAAGGGAAAGAATAACTAGTTGGATAACTATATTTTATACTATCCATAAATACTCTAAATGAATCGCCAAAAGCTTGGTCGTTATATAAAGGTCTAACTCTATGAATTACTACTTTTAAGAAAAAATCATTAAAAATCCAACCGAAAAGAACAAAAATAGCGCTTGTTAATAAAACAATAGGTAGTTTCTTTTTCTTAATAATTGTAAATGTTAATAAAGCCACTAAGGAGATAATCCAAATAATTCCTGCTTCTCCTAAAAGAGTAAAAAATTTAAAGAAATGATTTATAAAATCACTCCCGTGGATTTCTAACATTGCTTTTGAAATAGCTTCATCTATTTGTTGAAAAAACATATTTATTCACCTTCTTTTTCTTCGATATTTCTTGCTTTTTTACTTGCGACATGTTCAACTAAAAATGCTGCAACAACACCAACAATTAGTGTAATTACACTAAAAATAATATTTGGAGCGTCAAATACAACGGGATATTGTTCATCTGTTATTGTTACATAATAGATAGTTACAATTGATCCAATGATAAATCCTAGGATTGCAAAATAAGTAGATGTAGTATGTTTTTGTAATAGATATTTCATTAACATACTCATTAAGAAAAATCCAACAACTAAACCAATTGCAAGAGGGATTAGTAATAATGCGTTATGGACTAAATTTTCAAAACTAAGTATTTCTTTAAGAGAAGTAATAATAGTTGTATAAACTCCCAAAACCATTAAAGTCATACTACCAGAAATTCCTGGGGCAACTAAAGCGATAGAAGCAAGAGCTCCTGCAAGAATTAAATATAGGAAACTACCAACATTTAATGATGAAAAATCAATTGAGATTCCACCTTTGATAAAACATAAAGAAATAGTTAATGCCATTGCACATAAACCAACAATAATACTAACTAAATTCTCTTTTCCTTGAACTTTTTTATAGATGAAAGGAATACCACCAATAATGAGACCAACAAACAAAGAGACAATAATTAATGGGATATGAGATAGTCCATATTCTAATGGAACAACTAATCCAACAAAGCCAAGAACAGCACCAATAATTATAGGTAATAAAAATAATATAGATTTTTTAAAGTTTTTAAAAATACCGGTTACAGCTTCTAGTAATTTATCGTATATATTCATTAAAACTGCAATTGTTCCTCCGGAAAATCCAGGAATAATCATTGATACCCCAATTGCAACACCTTTAACGCAATTTGATAAGAAGTTTTTGATTTTGTTTGTTTTCATGTATTCACCCTCATTTATATATTATAAATGGATTGATAAAATTATCAAAGAGAAAGTAAAAAAAGAATAAGAATATGGATAAAAAAGGAACTCTACTGTGAGTAGGGTGACTTTTTTGAAATTCTACTAACGATAAAAATAGCAATAGATAATCAGTAATTGATAATTTATAGAGGGAAATATTAAAATATAAATGTATACGGGTGATTAAATGGAAAACAAAAAGAAAGTAGTAATTATTGGGGCGGGAGTTTCCGGGCTAACAGCAGGAATTTATGCTTTAGACAATAATTTTGATGTAACAATATATGAAAAACACATTATTGCAGGAGGTCAGTGTACTGGTTGGGAAAGAAAAGGTGTTCATATCGATGGGTGTGCACATTGGATTGTTGGAACTTCACCAAAATCAGATCTTTACCCTCTTTGGAAGCACATTGGTGCGTTTGATTCAACAACAACAATTCATGAGACTGAATATTTTTCTAAGATAGATATTGATGGAGAAATCTTCACTTTTTATGCTGATTTAGAAAAATTAAAAGAAGAAATGTTAAGAGTAGCTCCTGAAGATAAGAAACAAATTAATAGATTTATTAAAGGAATTAAAGCGTATATGCACGTTCAAATTCCTACAAAAAAACCAATAGATCATTATAACTTTTTTGAATTAACTGCTTTTGGAATTAAAATGTTACCTATGGTTTTTCATTTTTTAAGATATAAGCATATGTCTATTGAAACTTATGCGACAAAATTTAAATCTAAAATATTACAAGAAGCATTTAATAGAGTTATGACTGATAATTTTAATATTCACTCTTTTGTTTATGTAATGAAATCTTTAGCAAAACAAGATGCTGGAGTTATTGAAGGTGGCTCAAGACAAGTGGCTAAAAACGTTGAAAAAAGATTTATAGAAAAAGGTGGGACTTTAATAACAAATAAAGAAGTTGCAAGAATTATAGTTGAAGATAATGTTGCAAAGGGAGTAGTTTTTAAAGACCAAAAAGAAGATTATGCTGATTATATTATTTCTGCTGCAGATGCTCATCATACTTTATATACTCTACTTCAAGATAAGTACGAAGATAAGTATTTCACTTCTAGATTTGGTGATAGAAAAATTAATCCTCTATCAACAAGTATATTAGTTTCTTTCAAAATTAATAAACTACTTAATCATTTTCCAAAAATGATAGACTTTAAAATTCCAAGCATTAAAATAGGTCCAATGGACATTACCGATCTTTCAATAAGAAACCATTCTTTTGATAATACCTTAAACGAGGATAAAACAACAATTACTGTTTTAATTAATACTACGGATGGAGTATATGATTACTTAAAATCTTTAAATAGAAAAGAGTATCTTAAAGAGAAAGAAGAATTGGGTTTAAAAGTAAGAGACGAAATTATCAAGTATGTAAAACTTGATGAAAAAGATATTGAGTTAGTAGATGTGGCAACTCCTTTAACTTATGAAAGATATACAAACGCTTATCGAGGATCCTATATGTCATTTGTTACAACCGATAAAACAAAAGGCCTTATGAGAAAAGGTTTAATTAAAGGATTAAACAACTTTGTTCTAGCGGGTCAATGGATTATGTCTCCAGGTGGTCTTCCAATTGCTCTTTTCTCCGGAAAACACGCGGCTATTAGAGTTTGTAAAATGGCAAAGAGAAAATTTAAAAACTTAGAAGAATAGTTAATTATTTTTTGAGAATACTATCTTTAGGGAGATAGTAGATATGGCAAAAATAAAATGTTTAGAATATGATTGCAAATACAATTACTCGGAAAAATGCATAAAAAATGGAATTGAAGTTTCAAGAGAGGCTATTTGCGATAGTTACGATGTTAAAGATGATGGCTCACCAATTGATGTGGAATTTGGATATGAGGAAGAATTCTTCTCTAATTTAGGCGATAAAGAAATCGTTTGTAGATGTACTAGTTGCAAAACAAATAAAAATAACTGCTGTACTAGAACTCATTTGCAAGTTGGAGAAAGTGAAACAACAGCAAAGTGTGACAGTTATCAAAAAAGAGATTAAATTAGTAAAAACTGTAAAACTTATCAAAAATAAAAGTTTGCAGTTTTTTTTACTTTCTTTTATGGTAAAATGACAATGTCCAAAGGAGAAAGTAAATGATTTTATTTGTTGGTTTAGGAAATCCAGGAAAAGAATATGAAAAAACAAGACACAATATGGGTTTTTGCGTTCTTGATCTTTTCGCTAAAGATTACTTAAAAGAAGAAATCTCAAAAAAAGGGTTCCAAGGTGAATATTTGAAAACTAGTTATAAGGGAGAACAAATCATTCTATTAAAACCTCATACTTATATGAATCTTTCAGGTCATAGCGTTGTTGAGATTGCTCATTTTTTTAAAGTAAATTTAGAGGATATTGTTGTTATTTATGATGACATGGATTTAGAACCAGGAAAAATAAGATTAAGACCAAGCGGATCTTCTGGAGGACATAAGGGCATAAAAAGCATAATTGAAAATTTTGGAAGCGATAAGATTAAAAGAATTCGTGTTGGAATTGGCAAAGCTACATATTCGGTTATTGATTATGTTTTGGAAAAGCCAACAAAGGAACAACAAGAATTAATTAATAAAGCGTTTAAACAAAGTTGTGATGCTATGGAAGAAATTATCGCTAGAGGATTTGAACGTGCTATGTGCAAATTTAATTAATTTATGTTAAAACTATTCCAAAAACTTCAAACTAGTGATTTTATTACCCACCTTGAATCTCAAGATGGGCGTTTTGTCGTTCAAGACTCAATGTCTATGGCATTAATCGCATATTCACTATTTATCAAAAAACCTCGAAAAATACTAATAAATTGCCCAAATTTATATCAAGCACAAGATGTTTATGAACATCTTATTAATTTATTAGGCGATGAAAATTTATTATTCTTCCCTCAAGACGAAGTCTTTAGAATCGATATAAATGCATCTTCAAAAGAAATGTTATCTCAAAGATTATACGTCATGGAAGAAGCATTAAGAGATAAACCTAAGGTACTAATTACCCATTCAGCTTCTTTAACTAGATTACTACCTACAGTAGAATTATTTAGAAGTCATATTATTTCTTTAGAAGTTGGTCAAAGTTATAATATTAAAGAAATAATAAATAAATTAACAAAACAAGGTTATGTTAGAGTAAATAAAATAGATGGTAAACTTCAATATGCATTAAGAGGTGATATTTTAGATATTTCACCTATTGATTTTGATAATCCTTTTAGAATTGAATTTTTCGATGATGAAATTGAATCGATTAGATTTTTCGATATTAGTAGTCAATTATCTAACGAGGAAGTTAACAAAGTAAATATTTACCCTGCTAGTGATATTCTTTTAACCAAAAAAGAAAAAGAAAAAACAAAAAACATTCTTTTAGAGGAAGTTGAAAAAAGTAAAAAGAGTTTAGAAATTGAACACTATCTAGCTTTAAAAGATCAAATTGAAAGCGAAATAAGCGATATTGATGAAAATGGAATAAATGAAAGTTTTTATAAATATCTATCATTGATTCAGGAAGAAAAAACAAGTATTAATGATTATTTTAAAGCAGAAATATCTTTGTGCTTTGATAAGAATCAATGTTATACTTCTTTTGATTTTTTAAACGAGCAAGCATATGCCTACTTTAGCGAACTTCATAAAGTTGGAAGAGCGTTAAGTCATTATGAATTCTTTAATAATATTAATGATGTTCTCTCTTCTTGCAATAATATGATTTATACATATACTAATTATGAAAATAAAGACGATTTGGAACTCCCTTTAAGAACGATTCCAGAAGTTGCAAGTAATATTTTCCAAGCAATAGAAAATATCAAAAATTACCAAAAAAACGGCAAAAAAGTGATAATTTGCTTAAATAATCAATACGATTCTTTTAAAGAATATTTAAATGAATTTGATATAAAATATAAAGAGATAAAATCAGATATAAATCTTGAAGAAGGATTATCGTTAATAAGATATAACTTAAGTGAAGGTATTGATTTATATCAAGAGAATATTGTTTATTTATCTAAAAAAGAAATTTATGGATATCGAGTAAAAGTATCTAAGTTTTTGCATCGTTATCGTAGTGCGAAAGCATTAAAATCATATAACGATTTAGTTCCTGGTGATTATGTTGTTCACGAGGAATGTGGTATTGGTCAATTTGAAGAAATTGTTAATTTGGAAATCCAAGGAGTCCATAAAGATTTTATTAAAATTAAATATGCAGGAACTGGCGTTTTATATGTTCCTTTAGAACAATTCTCTTTAGTTAGAAAATATATATCTAAAGAAGGAGCGGTTCCAAAACTAAATAAAATTGGAGGAACTGAATGGGCTAAAACAAAGCAAAAGATTAAGCAAAGAGTCAATGATTTGGCTGAAAGATTAATTAAACTTTATGCAGAAAGAGCTTCTACTCCTGGGTTTGCATGCAAAGAAGATGATGAGTTTCAATATAATTTTGAAAAAGCATTCCCTTATGTATTAACGGAAGACCAAGAAAAAGCTATTGAAGAAATTAAGAAAGATATGGAGTCAATTCCACCAATGGACCGATTATTGTGTGGTGATGTTGGTTTTGGCAAAACAGAAGTCGCTTTCCGCGCGGCATTTAAAGCAATTATAAACGGAGGACAAGTGGCATTACTATGCCCTACTACTTTACTTTGTCGTCAACATTATCAAAGAGCGTTAGAAAGATTTTCTCTTTTTGGAGTAAAGATTGCTCAATTTTCTAGGTTTGTTCCTCAAAGTGTTCAAAATGAACAAATTAGATTAATTAATGAGGGAAAGATTCATTTAATTGTTGGAACTCATAGACTATTATCTAAAGAAATAACAATTCCAAATTTAAGACTACTCATTGTTGATGAAGAACAACGATTTGGAGTCGAACATAAAGAAAGAATTAAAGAAGTTAGCAGAAATATTGACATTCTTACTTTAACAGCCACACCAATTCCTAGAACATTACAAATGTCACTATTAGGAATAAGAAATCTATCTCAACTACAAAGTGCCCCATCAAATAGAATGCCAATTCAAACTTACGTACTTCCAAAAAGTGATAGTTTGATTAAAGAAGCAATTGAAAGAGAACTTGCTAGAAAAGGGCAAGTGTATTATCTACATAATAAAACTTCTTCAATCTTATCTACTGTTAAGAAGATATCTACAATGGTAAAAACCGCTAGAGTGGATGCAGTACATGGAAAAATGGACAAGGAAGAAATTGAGATTACTATGTCTAAGTTCTATAATGGCGAAATTGATGTTTTAGTATGCACTTCAATTATTGAAACCGGATTAGATATTAGTAATTGTAATACAATCCTTATAGAAAACGCAGATTGTTTTGGACTTTCTCAACTATATCAAATTAAGGGTAGAGTAGGTAGATCAAATAGAATTGCGTATGCATATTTAATGTATGAACCAAAGAAAGATTTAAGTGAAGTATCACAAAAAAGGTTAAAAGCAATTAAAGATTTTACTGAGTTAGGATCTGGTTTTAAGATTGCTCAAAGAGACCTTTCAATTAGAGGTGCAGGAGATATTCTTGGTCCAGAACAAGCGGGGTTTATTGATACAATTGGTATCGATATGTATATCAAATTATTAAGTGAAGCGATTAAGGAAAAACAAGGTATAGTCGAAGAAAAAGACAAGGTAAACATTACTAATTTATCTTTAAATGCATACATTCCAAAAGACTATGCAACAGATGGTGATAAACTTGAGATTTATCAGGAAATCCAAGGTGTTTCTACTTTAACTAATCTTGAAATTTTCAAAAATAAGATAAGAGATATTTATGGAAGAATCCCTAATGAAGTGTCACTATTAATTACTAAAAGAAAGATTGATATTTTATCTTCTTCTAGTTATATAGATAAAATGGAAGAAGAAGGAGATTATATTATTGTTCTTTTAACAAAAGAAGCTTCCTTGATTAATAAGATTGGATTATATTTGTTTGACAAGTTAGGATCATTAAGTAAGTTTATTCTTGCAAGTTTTGTAGATCGTCAAATTAAATTGAAACTTAAGAAAACAAATTTGTATTTGGAGCAATTAGAAAAGCTATTAGTTATTATCGATTCCACTTGTAAAGAAAATATTTAATAGTCTTTGAATAAATTTAAAATTAAAACGTAAACTATATTCATAGTAGGTGGACTCTATGAAAGAAACTGGTTTGATTAGAAGAATTGATAATTTAGGTAGAGTTGTTTTGCCTATTCATTTTAGAAAGAAAGCTAATATTTTTGAAAATGATGATGTAGAAATCACTATTAATGAAAATAATCAAATCATTATTAGTAAATATAATTCTTTATTAGGAATGAGTAAAATGTTTGATAATATAACATTAACTTTATATAAACAAATTAAAGGGACAATATTAATTACTGATGAAAACAAAATTCTTTCCTCTTATGGTCTAAAGGCATCTATTTATAGTAAAGAAGAAATTTTATCACAAGAATTTAAAAAAAGAATTAATAGTAATCCATCGATGTTACCTAATAGTAAAATAATATCGACATTATTGGAAGAAGCAACGAGTTTTGTTTATCCTATCGTTGGAAGAAACGGAAAAGAAATTGGCGCGATAGTTTATATTTATGAAAAAGATTTATTAGAAAATGTTTCCCAAATCATCTCTTCGTATGCTATATTTATTTCGGAGATGTTAAAAGATTTATGAGATTAGATAAGTATTTAAAAATTAGTCGAGTAATTAAAAGAAGAACTTTAGCCAAAGATATTATCGATATTGGTTTGGTCAAAGTAAATGGCAAACAAGGAAAGCCTTCTACTGAAATAAAAGAAAACGATATTATTGAATTGTCTTTAGGCGAAAGAATATTGACTATTAAAGTATTATCTCTTCTTCAATATGCAAGAAAAGATACCGCTAGTGAGATGTATCAAATTATTAATGAAAATGTAATTAAAAATCCTCTTTAGTCATAAAGTTGACTAGGAGGTTTTTTTATGGAAGAACAAATGGTTAAATCGATTCAAAACATTGTTGTTAAGGATCGTAAAGTGTGTGAATTAGAAGGGGTAAAAAAACTAGATAGTTTTGATAATAAAGAATTTTTAATTGATACGACAAGTGGATATGTTCATATTAAGGGAAACAATTTATCCTTAGGGGTAATGGATATGGAAAAAGGGATCCTTTCTATTTTTGGAACAGTTGATTCAATTGTGTTTTTAGATAAATCAAAGTCTGATAAAAAAGAGGGTTTCTTCACAAAACTTTTTAAATAATGGAGTTATTACAACAATTCCAAGGCGTATTAGGTTCTTTATTGCTTGGTGGTTGCTTTTGCTTTGGGTTTACGTTTTTAAAAACATTTTTAAATCATAGGTTTTTAAAGATAATTTGGATACCTTTTCAAATATGTTATTGTCTTTTAGCGGCCTATTTGTATTATTTGTTTTTATGTGTTTTTACTTATGGTATTTACAATTTCTTCTTCACATTAAGTTTAATTTTAGGAATGATAATATATGTAAAATTTTATTATCCAAAACTTAATGTTTTATTTGCTCCAATAAATGAAAAAATCGAAAAAAAATTAAAGAAAATAAAAATAATAAAATTTAAAAGAAAAAAGAAAAACAAGCAAGAAGTTAACCTTGAAAAGAATTAAAATTTATCTGTTTATAAAATATATAACCCAATAAATAAATAAAATATTTATTTTTTGAGTTATTTTTGCTATTATTTATTCGATTCAAGAAAAGAGGAATGTTTTATGGCAGATAAAATGATTGAAAGATTAGAAGCTATGGTTCAACGTGTAAATGATATTGATAGCATGTTATGCGAAGAATCAATTGTTTCAGATGTAAAAAAATTAACTTCACTAAATAAAGAAAGAGCATCACTTCAAGATGCAGTTGAAGAATATTTGATGTATAAAAAAGATCTTCAAGATTTAGCGGATGCAGAAATTATGGTAAACGAACCAGATGAAGAAATCGCTCAATTTGCAAAAGAAAGTATTAAAGAGTTAACAGAAAAGACTCAAGTAACATATGAAAAGTTAAAAATTATGTTATTACCAAAAGACCCAAACGATGATAAAGATATCGTTTGTGAAATTAGAGGGGCTGCTGGAGGAGACGAAGCAAACATTTTCGCTGGAGACTTATTTAGAATGTATACTCGTTATGCTGAAAGCCAAGGTTGGAAAATTCAAATCGTTGATGAATCACCTTCTTCTGCAGGTGGTTTTGCAAGTGTTTCTTTCATCGTTAGAGGAGAAAACGTTTATTCAAAATTAAAGTTTGAATCTGGTGCACATAGAGTTCAAAGAATTCCTTCGACTGAAGCAAGTGGTAGAATTCATACATCTACTGCGACTGTTTTAGTTATGCCAGAAGCTGAAGAAGTAGACGTTGAAATTAACCAATCAGATTTAAAGATTGATACATATCGTTCAAGTGGAGCAGGTGGACAAAACGTTAACAAAACTGAATCTGCAGTAAGAATTACTCACATTCCAACAGGAATTGTAGTTGCTTGCCAAGTTGAAAGAAGCCAAATTCAAAACAGAGAAATCGCGATGAACTTATTAAAGACAAGAATTCTAGCGGCTAAACAAGCTGAACAAGATGAAAAGATTGGTAATGAAAGAAGATTAAAAGTTGGTACTGGTGAACGTAGTGAAAAAATTAGAACATATAACTATCCTCAAAATAGAGTTACTGACCACCGTATTTCATTCACTATCCAAAAATTAGATCGCGTTATGGAAGGTGATCTTGACGATGTCATCGGCGCATTAGTTAACGCTGATCAACAAGATAAGATGGAACAAGAAGCTAGAAAATATGGCGACTAGATTGATAAAGGAAATCATTAAAGAAGCGTTTCAAATAAAAGAAGATCAAGCCTTTAAGCAGGATGTTTATTATCTTGCTCAAAAGGCTTTTTGCATTTCGTTAGAAGAATTATTAATTAACGAAAACAAAGAAGTAGACGACACTTTATTTAATGAATATTTTAAAAGATATTTAAATGGAGAACCGTTATATTATATTTTAAAAGAGGCGCCTTTTTATGGAAAAACCTTCAGTGTAAACTCAAAAGTATTAATTCCAAGAAACGAAACAGAAGAGTTAGTTCTATGCGTAATTAATTATGTTAAGAGAAACAAATTAGATAATGTAACTATACTTGATGTTGGAACGGGAAGTGGATGTATTGCTGTTACTTTAAATTTAGAAATTAAAGATTCTAAAGTAACAGGTGTAGATATATCAAACGATGCTTTAGAAATTGCTAAAAAGAACAATGAACGATTAAGAGCAAATGTTAATTTTTATTTAAGTGATTGCTTTGATGAGGTTACAAAAAGAAAGGAAACTTATCAAATAATTGTTTCTAATCCACCTTATATTGATAGAGATTCATTTGTAGAAAAATCGGTATTGGATTATGAACCGCATCTAGCTTTATTTGCCGACAATAAAGGATTAGCAATTTTAGAAAGACTGATTAAAGATATTGATAAAGTCTTAGAAAAAAATGGATTAGCAATATTTGAAATATCTCCAGAACAAGAAGAGAACTTAAAAAACATTGCTCATAAGTATATTCCTTCTTATCAAATAGAATTTGTTAATGACATTAATAATTTTGTAAGATTTATGGTTTTGAAAAAATAAGGTATAGAAAATAAATATTTATCAATACTCATATTTAGGAGAACGATAAATATGAAATTAATAAATTTTGCAAGTATACTAACAAGTGGGATAATTCTTTTATCCTCTATGCAAGAAAGTGGATCCACTTTTAAATACACATATCAAATTAAAGGAAATTCATATTCACCAAAAGATAGTGTAAATTTATATTATTATAAAGAAAAATTAATTGATAAATATGAAGATTTAGTCTTTACCTTAAAAGAAGATTATGTTGGAGAATTTATAAAAACAAATATTCACGAATTTGATTTTGATAAAAAGTGTAAAGCAAAATATATTAATGGAACAATTCTTTTAATAGTTGGTGAAGGAAAAGGCTCACTCATCGAAGGAAAATTAAGAATTAATTCTTGCGATGATAGTGTAATTAGAGAAAAGATATATCTATTAGATATTTTTAAATAAATAAGTGATATAATTGTTAAAGAGGGAAGTAAATGGAAACAAAAGTAGTAGGATTCAATAGCAAAGAATTAATAGAGGCAATCACTACAAATCAAGTGGTTTGTTTTCCTACTGAAACCGTTTATGGAATGGGTGTTGTCTATGACTCTTTAGATGCATTTAATGAATTAGTTAAAACCAAAGAAAGAAAACCAGATAAACCTTTTACCTTAATGTTAGATAATCCTTCACTAGTTAAAGAGTATGCTTACGTAAATGAAAAAATAGAAAAGTTGATTTTAAAATATATGCCAGGAGAAATAACTCTTTTATTAAGACCAAAAGAAGATATTTATCCTTGGGTAAAACTTGATTCTAAATATGTTGGCATTAGAGTCAGTGGTAAAGAAGAAGTTTGCTCTTTAATTAGTAAAGTAGGAAAACCAATGTTAGTTACCAGTGCGAATATATCTGGTCAAAAAGTTTGTGAAGATTTTAATGAAACATATGGGGTTTTTAAAGGAAAAGTTCCTTATATCGTTAAAGGAAACACATCATCAAATACTCCTTCTACAATAGTTATTTGTGATGAAGAATTAATTCTAGTAAGAGAAGGTAGTATTAAATTTGAAGAAATAAAAAAAGTATGGGAGGAATAAATATGCGTATATCAATTGGTTCAGATCATGGTGGATATTTATATAAGGAAGAATTAGTATCTTATTTGAAAGAATTAGGACATGAAGTAATAGACTGTGGAACAGATAGTTTAGACTCGTGTGATTATCCTGATTTTGCGTATGAATGCGCAAAGTTAGTTTCTGAAAATAAAGTTGACAGAGGAATTGTCGTATGTACTTCTGGAGAAGGAGTTTGTATTACTGCGAATAAAGTAAAAGGTGTTAGATGTGGCCTTTGCTATAATGATGAGGTAAGTAAATTAACTCGACTTCATAATGATTGCAACATGATTGCATTTGGGGCAAAGTTTTTCCCTTTAGAAGACATTAAAAGATGGGTAAAGAATTTTTTAGAAACAGAATTCGAAGGTGGAAGGCATCAAACTAGAGTTAATAAGATAGAAAGATAGGAGGACAAATTTATAGAGAGGAAAAACAAATTAAATATTCAAAGAGTTAAAATGTCACCAATTATTGATGATAAAAACAAAACGATTTATGTAATTAAAGAATCCGTTGGAGGAGAAAATAAAGTGAAAATTTATTATGACAAGTCAACTAATGGGGAAATATTATTTTATATTGGAACATTGATTTTTGCTATATTTATTTGTGGATTAAATGAGTGGATAAATGTATTAATAGCTGTTGGTTGGATTCCTATATTTTTGATAATTATTTGTATTATTAGACGAAGAAGCTATTACATTAAAAGAGAAAATGATAAGATTGTTTTTGTAAAGAAAATTAAAGTAAAAAGCATTACAAAAAAAGAACTTGTTACTTTAGAAAAAAACAAAGTTATAGATTACTATATTGATAACCAAAAGTTAATAATATTAACACAAGAACAGAAGCATACAATAGAGGACTTTCATATTAAACTTTCAAAAATAGAACAAATATTTGGTTGAAAAAGCATTATTTACATTTTCAATGGTGATAGTGTGCCTATAAATGTTATTTATATTGGATAGAAATATGATGTTTTAGAAAGAGCATAAGGAGAATATTATTTTATAATATTTCTCCAAGTGCTTTATATATGCAAATTGGATACCAATTTCATTACTAACACATTATAATTAAGATATGGTTATTATGAGGAAACTCGTAATAGCCCTGTAGAAATTGGTTATTTTTGGTTATCCTCAAGGTATTATAGTTCTGAATTAGGAAGGTTCATTCAACCAGCGGATGTATCAAGTTTGAACCCATCAAATATCAATGGATTAAATCTATATGCATATGCAAATAATAATCCAATTGGAATTGCTTATAGTAGTTCTGGTGCTAAGATGTTAAGCTCTATTACTTGGTCTATTTATAAATCAAGTGTTGTGATATTAGGTACATCTTGGAAAACAGCTGTAATGTAACAACATTTCAAGGAGGAAAATTATGAATAACAAAATAATTGATGGAATGAGAAAAGAGGGCAAGCCATTTAGGAACATTATGTTGTTTGGATATATTTTTGCAATATTAATGCCGCTATCCATTTATTTGATGAATAATGATAAATATAGTGATAAAGATATTATTTTATTCGCAATTGCAGGGGTTATGTTTGGAACAATCGGCTTATATGGATGGCTATATTCTATTAAATATAGGTTAGAGTTTGATAATGAAAAAGTTTATTTAAAGACTTTATTTAGAAAAATTGAACTTAATATATGTGATATTAAAAAATATACATGTAGTAGATATAGAAAATCTGTGTTCTATCAATTCAATTTATTCATAAATGACAAAAAAGTTTTGATTAATACAGATATAAAGATGAATTCGAAAAAGTATTAAAAGATTATAAAATAGAACAAATAATTAAATAATTTGCAACAGGATAAGAGTTGTGCCCAAAATTTGGGTACAGCTCTGATTACGCAAATGGGATACCCATTTCAAGTTTGAAAGAATGAAGAAGTGAATATTATATATTTGTTGGGTAATATTCAAGGATAATCAAGATTATGATGTTGAAACTCAGTTATTCTATTGCAACTCTAGATATTATTCGCCTGAACTTTGCAGGTTCATAAGTCCAGATTCAATTGAATATTTAGATCCTGAAAGTATCAATGGATTGAACTTATATTGCTATTGTTTCAATAATCCGATTATGTAGGTTGATTCAACGGGTCATTCACCAGAATGGTGGCAAGGGTTGATATCTGGGTTAGAAATAGAACTGGGAATTGCACTATGCTTTGTTCCAGGAGCACAAGAGTTTGAAGTTACTTTAAATGGTACGGGTGCTAGTTTATTCCCTACTATGATAGGTGAGTTTGTAAGTAAATTCAATATCTATGATAGAGCAACACATTTTGTCAATGCATATAACACAATTCTAACAAGTACAGCAAATAGTATTGTAAATGTATATTGGAGGGGGAAGAATATTGAAAAGGAAATATATAAAATATAGACCATGTATTGGTAGAACCATTTCACTTTCTATTTTATCGTTTATGTTGTTTTTTGTGACAATAGTAGGTATTCTTCCTAGTGTCGAAGTCGAAGATAAAAACAGTGTATTTTTCTTTATAATTATTTTCTTTATATTACATATTTTAGTATTGCTTTATTCGCTATTAAAATTAAATTCGCCTATTTATCTTGACGAGAATAAAATAGTTCAAAAGCAATTTGGTAAAATAATTAATATTGAATATAATAAAATATCTGATGTTAAATTATCTTTTTCTTATTGTGTTAGAGCTTCTTATGGAATTAAAATTTACGACAACAATAAAAAAATAATGTTTGAAATTACTAGTAAAGTTTTTGATGAATTTATGAAGTATTGTTCTAATATTGAAGTTAAGCATAAAATTGAAAGTTTATTAAAAGAAAAAGGAATATATTAAAATTAACTTGTAATTTAGAAAGAGCATAAGGAGAAGATAAAAATGGTTAAAAATTATTGGACATTATTTTACTTAACTTTAATTGGAATGATTATATTTGCTTTATTATTTATTTTAGGGTTTATATTTGCAAAAAAATTATTTTTAGATAAGAAATATGGCATCATTCTATTAATTGTTTGCTCATGTGTTTCATTTGCTTTAAGTACATTGTGTGCTAGTAAATTTGGGTTATGTTGTAAAGATTATAATTATGTAGTTAACAATACATATATAGAAGAAAAAGCAAAGGTTGTTGAGTTTACTGTTTCTCGGTTTGATTATGACGGAAGCGGTAGACAAGAAAATAGCAAACCAAAATTTTATTTAATTGAAAAAGATGAGTATATAGTTTTAAATGTAAAAGATGTCGAAATTGGAGAAACCTATATTATTAGATTTTATCCTAACACCAAAATATGTGATGTAATTGAAAAAATTAGTTAAAACAAATAGCAAATTACTTTCACAAGCAAAACTAGGTGAGTTTACCTCCGGTAGATTCGCCTTTTATTTAATATATATTATTAGATTATTTAGTAGAAAAATGGTATAATATGGTTAATGAATTAATTATGTAAATTACGTGTTGATTATATGAATAAAGAATTTAGAAAATTACTTTTAGATAAATTAGTGATATCATTGATTGGAATTGAAGTAATGTCGTAAATATAATTATATTTTTAAACAAAAGTGTTCGCTCATAAGCAATAAGAAATTGATTATTTAACAAAAAAGATATACTCTCAGTAAAGAGATTAAAACACAAAATAGGAGAGAAAGAGATGAAAGATAAAACTATTACCCCATCATCATTGATAATATCTATATTTGCCTTGGAGTTACTTTAATTGGTACGGGTTATTTAATTAATGAATCTGAAGGTGTAGAAGATGTTTTGGAATTCTATCAAAGTATTTTAGGGGGGGTTGTAATTTATGATAAGTGAAAATACTGATATATTGAATGAACTACAACAAATAATGGATAATCACATAAATCCAATAAACGATTACAATAAAATTTTATCAAATTATTCTTATAAAAAAATGAGCGTTGGCGACGGTATTTATGGCATGCATTTTCCAGAACAACAATTAGAAAAGTATTTCGAATATGATGGCAAACTAACAGAGGACGAAAGAAAAAAAGATTTTGTATATTATTTTGATAAGAATAATAAATTAATTTTAACTGAGAGATATTCAAATGGGTCTATTTTAAATATTATATTATTCTATTATTTCGAGAGTAAAATTGAAATTGTTTGGTATTGCATGAAAAGAAAAAAAGTTAATGTAATTGGAAAAATTGTTTATAAAAATAATAATTTGGCGAAGTTTATTGAATCTGGAGATATCACTAGAGGAATTAATTCATTTAGGGAATATTTATTTAATACAAGTGATGATAATATAAACATTAAGTCATATTTGAGATATTCAAATGATAAAGAAATTGTTATGAATTCTAAAATGAAGAAATAGAGTTAAATATAAAAATTAAATAAAGTATTTAGACACTAACCACTTTGTTGGGCAACACCAATAAGGTGGTTTTTTATATGTAAGCTAGGTATCCTAGTTACTAAATGCTGACGTGCTTCACTCTGAAACACATAGCCTTGCACGTCACCTGTTTTAACTGGGATACCCAGATTAAAATTGTAATGGATAGGAGGCGATGATATGATAGAATCTATTTTGTATAAGACTGCTATTTATTGTAGACTTTCTTTAGATGATGGATCTTTAGAGGAATCTGGTAGTATTCAAACACAAAAGATGATGTTAGAAAAATTGTATCTTGATAATAATTTTGTTATAGGAAATTAGAATTTGATGTTGCTACATACAAACTTCTTTTAATTAACTAAATATTGCTATAATTATTATTTTTTTGTAAAATAATAAATGACTTTAAAGAAAGTAGAGGTTTTTATTATGCAAGAAAGATTATCAGACCAAGAAATTGTTAGAAGACAAAAAGTTGACAAGTTAAAAGAATTAGGTATTGATCCATTTGGACAAGCTTATGATCGTACTGACTGGTCATTAGATATTAGAAACAGGGTTAAAGGATTAACTAACGAAGAAGTTGAAGCTTTGGATTTACACGTTTCTGTAGCGGGAAGAATTATGTTTATCCGTAAAATGGGTAAAGCTAGTTTCTTTGCTTTGCAAGATATTAAAGGAAAACAACAAGTATACATTTCAATTAATGATGTAGGTGAAGAAACATACGCATTATTCAAAATGGCAGATATTGGTGATATCGTTGGTGTAAAAGGTAAAGTAATGTTAACTCAAACAGGAGAACCAACAATCAAATGTAGTGAATATACTCACTTGACTAAAGCTTTAAGACCACTTCCTGAAAAATTCCATGGTTTAACAGACAAGGAAGAAAGATATAGAAGAAGATATGTCGACTTAATCATGAACGAAGACGCTAAAAGGACGGCAATTGCTAGACCAAAAGTAATTCGTGCAATTCAAGAATATTGTGATAATTTAGGGTTTATCGAAGTTGAAACACCAGTTCTTCAACCAGTACAAGGTGGAGCTACAGCTAGACCATTTATCACACATCATAATGCTCTTGATAAAGATTTCTATTTACGTATCGCAACAGAATTACCATTAAAGAGATTAATCGTTGGTGGACTTGAAAAAGTATACGAAATTGGTAGATTATTTAGAAATGAAGGTATGGATTTAACTCACAATCCAGAATTTACAACTATTGAATTATATGAAGCATTTGGTGATTTATCTTCAATGATGAGGATTACTGAAGGTATGGTAAGACATGCCGCCGCTAAAGTTGCTGGAAAAGAAGAATTCTTAAACATCTTTAATCCAGAAGGAGAAAAGATTGATATTTCTAAACCATTCAAAGTTGTTACAATGTGTGAAATGATTAAACAAGAAACAGGTGTTGATTTCAAAGGTAATCACTATACATTAGATGAAGCAAAAGCTTTAGCAGAACAACACGGTGTTCAAGTTGAAAAACACTTTACAGTAGGACATATTATTAATGCGTTCTTTGAAAAATTCTGCGAAGACAAATTAATTCAACCAACTTTCCTTTGCGGACATCCAGTAGAAATTTCTCCATTAACAAAAGTTGATTTAGAAGATCCTAGATTTGTTCAAAGATTTGAATTATTTATTGGAGGTCACGAATTCGCTAACGCTTATACAGAATTAAATGACCCAATTGATCAAAAGAATCGTTTCTTAGATCAATTAAAGGAAAGAGATGCAGGAAACGATGAAGCTAACGAAATGGATGTTGATTTCGTCGAAGCTTTAGAATATGGTATGCCACCTTGTGGAGGCGTTGGCATGGGTATTGATAGACTTGTTATGTTCTTAACTGAACAAGTATCAATTAGAGAAGTATTACTATTCCCTCACATGAGAGATAGATAGTAATAATTAATTAAACTAATTCATACATTTGTGTATGATTAAGGTTGGAAAAAATAGTTATATAGATAAAACTAGTATATTAAAGAGTGATGTAATTATCGGGGACAATTGTTATATTGGCCCATTCAATGTTATTGAAAATTCAATAATAGGTGATGATGTGATAATTAATCACTCTTTTATTGTTGATTCTAATATTGGTTCATCTTGTAAAATAGGGCCATTTGCTCATGTAAGAAATAAATCTATTTTGGGTAATAATTGTAGAATAGGAAATTATGTTGAAATTAAAAATAGCACATTAGAAGAAGGTGTGAAATGTGCACATTTATCCTATATAGGTGATAGTTATATTGGAGAGAAAACTAATATTGGATGTGGGGTAGTGACCGCTAATTATGATGGGAAAGAAAAGCATCAAACATATATAGGTAAAAGGTGTTTTATTGGTTGTAAAAGTATTTTTATTGCTCCAGTCAAAGTTGAAGATAATTGTTTTGTTGCAGCAGGAACGATAGTTAATAAAGATATAACTAATAATTCATTTGCAATATCTAAAAAAGAATTAATAATAAAGGAAAATAAAAACCGCTTAATTGATTAAGCGGTATGTTTGTTATTTATTATGTTTTCTCTTTCTAATTACATAGACGATTGTAATAACAATTCCAGCAATTAGCGCAAATGGAATGGTATATAGGATAAATTCAAATAAGAACACACCTACATCTTTTAAATAATTGATATAAGAGTTTAAGAATGAAAGATTTCCTTCTAGTTCGTGTGGTGTTGGTTGTCTAATAGTCATGCGTATTGTTGCAAAATCAGTAATGGATTCGATTGAACTTAACTCTTTATTTAATTTTAGTAGTTCTGCGTTTATATCTTCGATCTCTTTATTAATTGTAATAATATCTTCATATGATAAGTCGTTATTATTTAAAATAGCAACATAAGCAGCTTTACTAGCGGTTAATACTTCAATTTTTGAAGCAATTTCATTGTAAGAAGTAGTAACATCTTCTGTTGAAATGTTTTGTCTAATTATGTGCTCGTTATTTTCTTCTTCCATATAATTTAGGAAGGTATTTAATTTTTCAACAGGAACTTTAAATTCAAAGTAATAATAAGAACTAGAAGTTTCTGAAGAAGAAATATAACCATTTAGTGAAAAAGCATAAGAAGAAACTTCTTGAGCCACCTCGGTAAAGTTTTGGGTAGATAAAGTATAATCTACTGTATAAACGATTTTTCTTTCTGAATCAGAATAAACAGATCCTATTGTGGTATTTCCACCACCGGGATTATTAACACCTGGATTGTTATTAGGATTTCCTGATCCACCAGAAGCACAACTAACTAATGTTACACATAGTAAAGATAATAAAATTGTTGATAATGTTTTTTTCTTCATAAATAGATCTCCTTTTAGAAAATTGCTGTACCAGCAATGCTAGCAAATAAAAATACAATTGAAATAATTAATAAAATTATTGGATAAAAACGTTCTTTGAATTTTTTTACGCAAACAATGTTTAGAATTAATGAAGTCAAGTTAATAATTATTGATAACACAATTACTTGCCATAACAAGAATCCTAAGAGGGTTGAAATTGTACATATAATGATAAAAGTTTTTTCATCTCTTTTTCTTGCATTATTAATAAGAGAAGAGAATTCATCTTCTTTTTCTTCTTTCTGTAATCCAAGTAAATGGTCAACTCCAACATCTAATAAAATAGAAAGTTCTTTAAGCTTTTCAATTGTTGGTACCGTTTGATTTGTTTCCCAAAGACTTACACTTTGTCTAGATACATTTAATTGGTTAGAAAGTTCTTCTTGAGATATTCCTTTCTTTTTTCTAGCAAGCGCAATATTTTGACCTAGTGTCATATTTACCACCTCTAATTAAATTATACACGATTTTAGTGCTTGCAAAACACCAATTGACAATTGTTTTTTTGTCAAGTGACACTTTGCATTTACCTTTTTGGCACTAAGAACAACATTCTTTAGTTTAAAAAAATGCATTTTGCCCATAATTCTTCTTGAGACGTCATAAATTTATTATTGAAAGGAAACTTATATGCTTGAAAAATTTTCTAGTGGTGCTCAAAGAATAATTTCAATCGCGGAAGCTTTAGCGTTTGAATTTAATCATCCTACTGTAGGAAGTGAACATTTATTATTAAGCTTTTTGAAGTTGGGTGATAATATTCTTTCTAAAGAATTATTAAAATATAAAATAGATTATTATTCTTTTTATCCGATAATTCAAAACTTATATCAAGAACAAGATAATACTAATTTATATGTTCAATACACTTTTGAATTAAAAGAATTATTAACAGATTCAATTAAACTTTCAGACAAAGCTAAAGAGAGTTTAGTTAGTGTAGATACTCTTGCTTTATCCCTTATATCTAATAAAAACGTCGCCCAAGAATTACTTATTAAAAATAAAGTAAATCTAAGTATAATAACTAAAGCAATTAACAATACAAAAAAGAAAAAATCAGAATTAACAACCATTCAAGATTTACATTTAATGGGAGTTAATGTATTAAATCCTCTTATTGGTAGAGAATCTGAATTAAAACAATTAATAAATGCGTTAAGTAGAAGAAATAAACCTAATGCAATATTACTTGGTGAACCGGGTGTAGGTAAAAGTGCGATAGTTGAAGAACTAGCAAGATTAGTACTTGATAATAAAATCCCTTTATTAAAAGGGAAAACCATATATGAATTAGATATTGCTTCAACAGTAGCGGGAACTAAGTATAGAGGTGAATTTGAGGAGAAAATAAAAAAGATTATTAAGAAAGTTCATGAAGATGGTAATGCAATATTATTTATTGATGAAATACATACTATTGTTAAAGCAGGTGGCGCAGAAGGGGCAATTGATGCTGCAAATATTTTAAAGCCTTATTTATCAAGAGGAGAAATTCAAATTATTGGAGCGACAACCCAAGAAGAATTTAATGCAACTTTTGAAAAGGATAAAGCGTTAAAAAGAAGATTCCAACTAATAAGAATTAATGAATCTACAAAAGAGGAAACATTAGATATTCTTGAAAAAATTAAACCAATTTATGAGAAGCATTATCGAATTAAAATTGATAACTATTTGTTAAAAGATATAGTAGAACTATGTGATAGGCATTTATTGAACTTGAAATTTCCTGATAAAGCAATAGATGTATTAGATAATTCGTGCGTTATTGCAAAGAGTCATTTAACTAGCGAAAACATTAAAGAAACATTCGAGGTTTTCTATAAAATAAATATAGGTAATAGGAAAATAGAATCACTAGAACAAAAGTTGCTAAATGAAGTTGTTGGTCAAGAAAGAGCGATCGAACAAATTGTTGATGAGTTTGAAATAATTGATAAGCTTCAATCCCCTAAAAATGATATTGTAAAAGTATTTTTATTTAATGGTCCTTCAGGTTGTGGAAAATCGTTGTGTGCAAATATAATTGCTTCTTATTATCAAAAAACAAATCCGATAATAATAAACTTAAATTGCTATAAGGATTTAAATGGATTAAACAAACTAATTAATGGATCATCTAACACTTATTTAGAGGCGGTTTCTCCTTTGGTTAAAGGATTAAATGATAACCCTAGTTCGTTTGTAATTATTGAAGAATTTGATAAAGGATTAAATGAAATTAAAGACTTCTTTTTAGATGTGTTTGATAAAGGATATTTTTATGATAATCGCGGAAATAAGGTAAATTGTAAAAATGCAGTTTTTATATTAATTTCAAGCGTTTTTGAGAATAATTATAAAACTTTTAAAGGATATTTAACAAGTGAAAAACACGAAGAAAATAATGTTGAATTAGAAAAGATTTTAGGTTCATCTTTAATGTCTAGAATTACAAAAATAATTACTTTTGAAAAGTTCGATAAAGAAAGTATTAAAACGTTGATGCGAAAATATATTGAAACAATGAGTTTAGAAGTTGGTAATATTGAAGAAGCGTTAAATCTATCAACTATAGAAGAGTATGATAAAAGTGGCGCTAGATTAGCTTATAAAAACGTTAGAAAAAAGCTTCTTGAACAAGAAAAAATAAAAAAACAAATAAAAAATGGGTAAAAAGGCAAAAAATCCCGTAACTATATTGTGAAGGGGATTTTGCTAAAACTCATTTTTTTCTTTACAAATGACTATAACTAAGTTATAGTATATTCGGGAGTGAAGGCCCAAATTCTCTCTGCTGTTTAAGAAAACAGCCAGATTAGACCATAGGGAGGTGTAAGAATATGAGAAAATACGAAATTATGTATATCTTAAAAGCTGACATTGACGATGCTAATCGTAACGAATTAATCGGTAAATTAAATGACATTCTTACTGTTGATGGAGGTACTATCGACAACGTAAACGAATGGGGTTTAAGAGATTTAGCATACGAAATCAAAAAACAAGCTAAGGGATATTATGTTGTAGTTGACGCAACTGTTTCAGATCCAAAAGTAGTCGAAGAATTCGGCAGAGTTGCTAAAATTAACACAAACGTACTTCGTCATTTAGTTATTGCAAAATAACCCTTTAAATGATTTAGGAGGAAAGAAAATATGATTAATCGTGTAGTTTTAGTTGGACGCATGACAAAAGATGCAGAATTAAGAAAAACCGCTAACGGAACATCAGTAGCATCCTTCACTGTAGCTCTTGATAACCGTGTAAAAGGCCCAAATGGAGAAAAGACAACATCATTCATTCCATGTACAATTTGGAATCAACAAGCAGAAAATGTTGCTCGTTTCACTCACAAAGGTTCTTTAGTGGGCGTTGAAGGTAGATTAAATCAACGTACTTATGATTCTAAAGATGGACGTCGTGTATCTATAATTGAAGTTATTTGTGACTCTGTACAATTCTTAGAAAGAAAAGAAGAAAATGCGGCTCCAACATTAGTTGAACCTAGCGTAGATGGTTACCAACCAGATCCAGTTGTTGAAGAACCATCAGTAGCAAACGTTTCTTCTATCGATGTCACAGATGATGATTTACCATTCTAGGTAAATAATTATTTATGTGTTCTCTGTAAAGAGAAGGAAAGGTAGGAAAAAACATGGGATTTAAGAAAATGAGACCAAGAAAAAAGGTCTGTATCTTCTGCAAAAATAAAAATCAAACTATTGACTATAAAGATGTTGATTTATTAAAACGCTTTATTTCACCAAATGGTAAGATTTCACCAAGACGTGTAACAGGTACTTGTGCTAAACACCAAAGAGCTGTTGAACAAGCTATCAAAAATGCGCGTGTAATGGCATTACTTCCATACATTGCAGATTAATCCTATGAAAATTAATAATTATTTATAATTATTAATATTATAGGAAAGATATTTAGGAAACATAAGATCACTCGTTTGAGTGATCTTTTTTCTTTATATAAAGAACTAAAAGAAATAATGCGCAGTTTTAATGAGACTTCCTTTTTAGTGAAGACGTGATATAATAAAATAAAAAAGGACGATATTATGGAAGTAAAATTATTTAGAAATGGAAAAAAATTAATGTGCAGATTACCTGGAGAAGATAAGGATATTCCGGTAGCGGACCTATTCTTAGGAGCTATGTTTTTTAAACCGGAAAAACTTAAAGAAAAACTAGGTAAAGAATTACCTGTTTTAGTTCCTATTTGTGAAATTACTAAGCAAGAAGAAATTGATATTGCAAAGCTTAATGCTTATTTTGGAACTATATACGATAAATAATAGTTTGACTTTGTAAACATATGAATTTATACCGCTCGAAAGAGCGGTCTTTTTTTAATATATAAAAACATAATTCGCTACTAATGGTTGCTATTTGATGTTACAAATGCAACCCAAAACGCATTGAAATTGTGAATTAATGAAACTATAATAAGGGTTAAAAGTTGGTGATAATATGTTGGGTGAAAAAATATATGTTTTGAGAAGAAGCAAAAATATATCTCAAGAGGAATTTGCAAATGTTCTTAACACTTCGAGGCAGGCTATTAGTAAATGGGAAAGAAATGAATCTAAGCCTGACATTGATAAGTTAATAAAAATTGCAAAATTCTTTAACGTTTCCATTGATTATTTATTAGCTTATGAAATTAATTATTTAGATATCGATGCTTTTGCTAATGAATTAAAAGAATGTTATAGAAACAATAAATTCATAATTAATATTAATGATATAAGATTTTGGTGTTCAAAATATCCAAATAATTTTAAATTGCATTTATGTGCAGCTGAATATTTATACGTTTCATTTTTTGACAATAACAATGACGAATATTTAAATTTAGCATTATCGTGTATAAATAAAGCAATTACTCTCTTTACTCCAGAGTACAATCAAATTGTAAGTTTAAATGACCTACATAGTGGTGTTGCTGAAATTTACTTAATACAACAAAAATATGAGTTTGCAAAAAAATATGTCGAAAAGAATAGTGTTAATGGATGCGAGGTGTTACTCGCAAAATGCGATTTATCTTTAAAAAAATACGATGATGCGTTAAAGAGAGCTTCAGAAATTTATCTTAAAGCATCATCTGATATAATAAACACATCATTTGTTCAAATAAGGGTATTATTAAAAACCAAGAAAATACAAGAAGCTTATGATTTAGTTAATTGGACCATTCTATTTGTTAATTCTATTAAAAATAATGATGATTTTTTTAAAGGTATTCTTTGTCCATTTTTATACTTAAAAGCGACTTGTGAAAAATTATTAAATATTAACTACTACGAAACTATAAAAAAACTAAAAGATATTAATAATAATACAATAAATTTAAATATATCATCTGAATCAAAATCTATAAAGCATTATTTTGGTAAACCGGATATATTATTATTAAGTGATTCAAATATTAAAAATACTTTAAAAGAAATAATTAATCAGACAGAAACAGGTGATATATATTACGAAACTTTAATTAATATCTATAACGAAATATTTGGAGGCGATATAGATGAATAGATCGGTAAAATCTTATATATATAAAGGTAATATTTTTAATTTTGTTGTTTTGACCTTTACATCTTTATTTCAAACAGCTGCATTGATTATAATATCGCTAATGTTAGAAAAGATTATGGCTATTGCGACCGCTAAAGATTTAGAGGCTTTATATGAACAAGGAATCGTGTTCTTAGTATTATTAGTATTGAGTATTTTGATGTATATGCTAATAACATATTTAAAACCTAAGTATCAAAAAAGAGCTATCACACAATATAAAAATAACATATATGGTCAAATATTAGATAAAAATATAGCTAATTTTAATAAACACAATACTTCTACATATATCTCAGCGTTAACTAATGATGTTACTAAAATAGAAGAAGATTATTTGTTTTCAGCTTTTGATTTGATAACAAACATTACTTTATTTTTATGTACTATAGTTGTAATGCTTATTTATAGTCCATTATTAACTTTATCTGGAATTATTTTATCATTGCTTCCTTTTATAGGAGCTATTATAGTGGGCGGTAAGTTATCATTTCATGAAAAAGAAATTAGTGATCAAAACGCAAGTTTTATGCATTTTATAAAAGATAATTTAATAGGTTTTTCAACTACAAAAGTATTTAAATCGGAGCATAAAATTAAGGAATTATTTGTTAAAAACAATAATGTATTAGAAAATAAAAAAGCTAATAAGACAAAAGTCTTAGCGTTAATGGAGATGGTCCAAACCATATTGAGCCTTGTATCTCAATTTGGTGTATTCTTTATCGGTGCTTATATTTCAATAAAAACTGGAGACATTGCACCATCTGTAATATTACTATTTGTTCAGTTAATGAACTATATTATTAGTCCACTTATGCAAATTCCAACTTCATTATCAAAAAGACTTGCTTGTAAGCCATTATTTACAAAGATTAGCGAGATAATTCAAACAGAAAGCGTCAATAATCAAGGTGAATTAATTCATAGTATTAATGAAATAACAATTTCAAACCTAAAATTTATGTATGATGATAAAATTATATTAAATGATATTAATCATAAATTTGAAAAAAATAAATCTTATGCAATTGTTGGAACTAGTGGTTCAGGTAAGACTACATTAATAAATTTATTGTTAGGGAAATATAATAATTATTCAGGGAATATTTATTACAACAATACTGAATTAAGAGAAATATCGATAGACTCTTTATTTGAAGTATCATCATTTGTAGAGCAAAATGTATTTGTTTTTGATGATTCAATTATAAATAATATTACAATGTATTCAAATATAGATGAAGAGTTGTTAAATAAAGCAATCAAGAAATCAGGTTTAGCTAAATTGATTGAAGAAAAGGGACCAGATTATCGTTGTGGAGAAAATGGATGTAATTTAAGTGGTGGTGAAAAGCAAAGAATAAGTATTGCGAGAGCTTTGGTTAAAAAATCACAACTATTATTACTTGATGAAGCAACTAGCGCTCTAGATAATGAAACATCTGCATCTATAACTAACAATTTATTAGCAATCGATAATACATCAAAAATAATGATTACTCATAGACTTGATGAAGAATTATTAACTAAATTTGATGAAATAATTGTTATGAAAAATGGAAATATTGTTGAATATGGTAATTATAAAGAGTTGATGGACAATAATGCCACTTTTAAATCGTTAGTTGAACTTATTTAGAACAATCGCGACAATATGTAATAGTACAAGTTCGTTTTGAAAAAATATTACAAAATAGATTTGGAAAAATTATAGCAAGTAAACGTATAAAAGATTATATAAGATCGCTTAAAAGAGCGATCTTTTTTACTTTGTTTTTAATATTAATGAGAATAATTAGTAAAAGAGAGGAATAAAAAAAGATCTAAACTTTTATTATGATATGATCCTTCTTAAGTAGACAAAGAAAAAAAGTAAAAGAAATATAATCCCTATATAGGGATTGGAAAATTT
>SVBD01000027.1 GCA_015059045.1 Erysipelotrichaceae bacterium | reverse complement strand
TAATGTAATGTAATGTGCAACATTAATTTCTCTAAAGATATGTAATATCTTTACAATCCCGCTCTTTAAGTCAAGCTCCTGCGAGGATTGTATCTTGAAGGCAACTCAATTACAAAAGGTTGGTATCTATGTTTAACCATATATTCATTAGAATGATTTTCGTTATGCGTATAAGCGTTATTTCTTACACTTGATTTAGTTTTCTTTAATTTTCTAAAGTATTCTTGAATAAGTTGTTTGTCTGATATTTGATCTTCGTCAATCCAGGTATCTTCATATTCATTAGGTCCTTTCCAAGATATAAGATAACGATTCTTTCCTTTGTAAGTCCTCATTTTTATAATTTTTTCTGGGAGTTTTTCATTTGTATCAGTGGTTAAATGAATATTCTTCTTTCTTTTGTAGTTTCTATCTTTAAATTCGTTTTCATAATATGGTTCGAGAAGCGAAACATGAAAGACTGGATGACAATGCATATTACTAGGTAACTTCAGTTCATAAGCTAATGGACTAACTTTCTTTACTATCTCGAATGGACCAATTAATTGGTCTGCAAGCTTTCTTTTTACGTTTTTTGTAGTACTTCCCTTAAGTAACCAAACTTTTTTACCTACATCAAAATCTGGAGATGGAAGTCTTTTCATATCAGCATATTTTTTGTAAGTTTTCTTAGCTTCTTCTAAATTCTTCTTTAGAAATATAATATTATGATTAATGTCCATTATTCTTTTCTCAGCTCTATTTGGTCTACCATTTGATGGTATTTCAGGATTAAATTTGGGATTAAAGCCATAGTTTGCGAAAAATGGTGATTGATTGATCGATTGTTGTAATGTATTGTTATAAGCAAATTCAGCAAAAGGTAATAAATCGACCCAGTTGTTTTGTCTTTCGTTTATGAAACAACGGAGATATTGTTCCAATATCCCGTTCACCCTCTCCGTTTGACCATCAGTCTGAGGATGATTCGCGGTAGAAAGGGAATGTTTAATATCGAGAAGATCACATAAGCGATTCCAGAATTCAGAAGTGAATTGAGAACCTCTATCAGAGATAATAAAATCGGGAAAACCATGTAATTTAAAAATATAATTAATAAAAGCATCAGCGGCAATGGAAGCGGTAGGAAGACATCGGAAAGGGATAAAATGAGCCATTTTAGTCAAACGGTCAACCACAACCATAATTGTAGTCATATCTTTGGATTTAGGGAGTTCGACAATAAAATCCATTGAAAGATCTGACCAAGCACGATTGGGAGTAGAAAGAGGCGAAAGGAGACCATATGGTTTATGTCTAGGAATTTTGGATTTACAACAAATATCACAAGATTTAATGAAATTTTTTACGTCAATACTTAATTTGGGCCACCAGAAGTTACGACAAATTAAATCAATAGTTTTAGAGATGCCAAAATGACCAGCAGAAACAGAATCATGGTGAAGTTCTAAAACTCTAGTACGCAGTATTTGAGGTACATAAATTAAGTTGTTAAAAAGTAGGAAACCTTCCTTATCACATTTAAACTTATCAATATTTCTATAAGGAGGAACGGAAAAATCATTATTATTTTCAAGAAAAGATTTAATTTTAATATAAAATTCATCATCTTTAAGAGAATTTAAAATAGAGTTAATTAAGGTGTCTTCATTAATTTTAAAGCAGTTAACAACACAACAAGAAACATTATTTGAATAATTAAATAAATGATCGCTCCTTCTAGATAATAAGTCTGGTTTACCGGATTTTTTACCAGCTCTATAAACAAGGTTAAATTCAAAACGAGATAAAAATTCGTACCATCTAATCTGACGTTGTGAAAGCATTTCAGGCTTTCTAGGAAATGTAAGATTCTTATGGTCAGTGTAGATAGTAAAGGGATGACGAGCACCTTCTAGAAAATGACGCCATTCTTCTAAAGCAACTTTAATTGCAAGAAGTTCCTTATCATAAATAGGGTAGTTTCTTTCTGATTTGGTAAGGCTGGACGAAATAAAGGCTATTGGATGAAGCTTACCATCGAATTCTTGTGAAAGAACCGCACCAACTGCAAAGTTACTTGCATCAGTTTCAACCACGAAGGGTTTGTTACTATCCGGGTTTTTCAGAATAGGTGCAGAAGTGAATAGAGATTTAAGCTTATCAAACGCTGCTTGCTGATCAGGACCCCAATTAAATGGAACATTCTTTCTTGTAAGTTTATGGATAGGAGACGCTATTTTAGCAAAGTCCTTAATAAAAATTCTATAATAGTTACACAACCCAATAAAAGATTGAACTTCTTTTACTGTAGTTGGCACAGGCCATTTTAAAATAGCATTTATTTTTTCAGGATCAGCTTTTAACCCATCTTTAGAAATAACATAACCAAGAAAGGAGGTTTCAGTTACGTCAAATTCACATTTTTCAAGTTTAACAAATAGATTATTATCTAATAGTTTTTTCAAAACTTTTCTAACATGTTCATGATGTTCTTCCAAGCTATTGGAATAAATTAAAATATCATCGATATAGGAGATAACAAAATCATCTAAGTAGTCACTAAGAACATCATTTATAAAATGTTGAAAGGTAGCAGGTGCATTTTTTAGACCAAAAGGCATGACTAGATATTCATAATGCCCATAACGAGTTCTGAAGGCAGTTTTAAATTCATCTCCTTCCTTAATTCTCACTAAGTTATAAGCAGATTTCAAATCTAACTTAGTAAAATATTTAGCACCTTTAACTCTGTCTATCAATTCACTTATTAATGGTAAGGGATACGAATTTCTAATGGTTATTTCATTAAGTTTTCTATAGTCTACGACAAGTCTTAATGAACCATCTTTCTTTTTGACAAATAAAACTGGAGCACCAGCAGGAGATTTGGATTTTCTTATAAAACCTTTATCTAAATTTTCTTTAATGTACTTTTTTAACTCGTCCCGCTCAGCCTCAGTGAGCGGATAAATAGGACCATAAAACAAATTAGAATTGTCTTTTAGTTTAATCTCACAATCATACTCACGATGAGGAGGTAATATATCACAATTCTTTTCATTGAATACCTCAACAAAATCGGAATAATGAGAAGGAATTAATGATAAATTTACTTTATTACTCGAACTATTAATTTTATCATCATTTTTACAAGTTTCTTCTTTAATAAAATTACAATAACACCGCTTATCTTTAACACCATTATATTTATTATTTAAATTAAATAAATAACACAACCAATTGTGATCGATATTATTACAATAATATGGATAGTTTACTGGTTCGGCGACCAAATTTTCATCTTTATTTAAATTTTTATTACAATTACATGAATTAAAATATTTACATGATTTAATAATATTATTACATCTATTACTATTGCTACGAATACTATTACTATTACTATTACTATTATTATCACTATCACTATCACTATCACTATCACTATCATTAATTGTTCTAATTTTTCTACCTTTAACATATTCTTCCTCACTTTCGGAATCGGAATCCCATAGATGCTTACGTTTATAGGAATTGTTAATTTGAGAAGTATCATTGGCTACTATATCTTCTTCTATTTTACATTTCTTGTTAGTATTAGGTTTCCCTTTAGTTTTCTTCTTATTTTTTCTTTTACGCTTGCCTTCATTACAATGTCTAGCACAATATCCAGAAGGGAAAGAAATTTTTCTGGAGTCGTGATAGTTCATTGGACAATGTTTTTCAATCCAAGGAATTCCTAAAATAATATCCACATCAGGGATATTAAGCGCAAAAAGTTGGATAACTTCATAGTGGTTTCTTAATCGGAGAATACATTTTTCGGTTTGCTCATAAATAGTGGATACTCCATACCCTAGGCCAGTGACATTAAAGGGTTTTTTAATTTCTTCTAATTTAATTTTATTATCATTAATAAATTTTGGATGAATGAAGTTTGAATCGGAACCAGAGTCGATAAGAACTTTAACTGGTACTTCGTCAATGTCATTAGTCTTAATAAAAAAAGTAATAATGTTGTTTTTCTTGTTACTTAAAGTGTTTTCTTCTTCCGTAATGGTTCTAATTTTTTGAGCGTCATCAGAATCCTTGATCACTCTAATTCTTCTGACTTTCGCAGAGGGTGCATTTTCAGGGTTTTCCTTAACTTTATTGGCTAATTTAACACTTTTTGGTCTTTTTCTATTAGGACAGTTGAACTGTAAATGTCCTGGTTGCCTACAAAGAAAACAAAGACCTTTTTTCTTTTCTTCCGAAAGATCCCGTTTATTGTCACGGTAAAACTTTTGATTGTCCATAGGAGTGTATCTTGAAAATCTTGTATGCTGCTTGATTTTAAAAAGGTCCACATCCATTGGATCATCGTCCTGGCTGTTAACCCTTTTATTGGAATTACTTTGATAATTCCTGATACGTTGTTGATTAAAATAGAATTCAGCCAAGTTGTTCCTTTTTGAAAGATTTTCAATTTGTAACACATCAGTAAACAGTTTAATTAATGATTTTGGGTTTGGATTAACTACAGCTAATTGTTCTCTCATCTTGTAATGTAATCCTTTTAAAAACATGTAGATTTTAGCAGATTCATTAAAATCAGAATTCTTACTAATTGCTTTAAATTCATTTATATATTCAAATGCATGGCCGTATTTCTTTTGACGGATATTATCCAATTTTCCATTGGCCACGATTTCATCGACCTCCGGGTCTCCATAATTATTAGTTAACTCCTTTTTAAATTCTTCAACGTCTTCTATTAAGGGATCATTATTATTCTTTAGATTGGAAGCCCAATCTAAAGGATCCCCAGCAAGGTAAGACATGATGAATCTTATCTTCGACTTGTCATCAGGGAAGTCTTCAGGTTCGTCCTCAAAATTGAGGTCGACGATAGTAAGGAAGCCTTTAAGTTCTTTTCTAACGCCGGAAAATATTGGGGGTTTATTTACCCTCTTTTTTCTTTGCACTATATTGGCTTCAGCCATATTCTCTCTTATATGAAGGTTTTCTAGTCTTATATTTATTTCTTCCAATTTGATTAACCGTAAATAAATATATATATATATATATATATTTTTTTTTTTTTTTTTTTTTTTTTAATTATACTATTATAATATTCCTCGTAAAGTCGACTTGACGCTATCCACTTGTAAAGGTGTCAGTCGAGTTAATAAGGTTACTATAATAGTT
>SVBD01000020.1 GCA_015059045.1 Erysipelotrichaceae bacterium | reverse complement strand
CTAAAAAAGCACATCAGATTACATGATCTAATGTGCTATCTTTTTATTTTGTGTCCGTTTTAATCAAACAGGTTCAAGCCATCCTTTCAAATTATTTATTTTTTCTTTGGAGCTTCTTTATCAGAAACAACTTCTTTTAAACTTGCTAATAATCCAGTAACATTTTGAATTTCACTTGGAATAATTAATTTTGTTGCTTGTCCATTAGCGACTTTTTCTAAAGTTTCAAATCCTTTTAATGTTACATAAGCAGAATTAGGATTACTATTATTAATTAATTCAATACCACGAGCTTGAGCTTCATATACTCTTAATAATGCTTCAGCTTGACCTTCAGCCTCTTTAATCATTGCTGTTTTCTTAGCTTCAGCACGTAAAATTGCAGCTTCTTTTTCACCTTGAGCAGATAGAATTGCAGCTTGCTTTTCACCATCAGCTTGTAAGATAGCTTCACGTTTTTGTCTTTCAGCACGCATTTGTTTTTCCATTGCTTCTTGAATGTCTCTAGGTGGAAGAATATTTTTTAATTCAACACGGTTAACTTTAATTCCCCATGGATCTGTAGCTTCATCAAGAATTGATCTCATTTGTTGGTTAATTGTATCTCTTGAAGTTAATGTTTGGTCTAATTCTAAATCACCAATTAAGTTACGTAATGTTGTTGCAGTTAAATTTTCAATTGCAGACATAGGTCTTTCTACACCATATGTATATAATTTAGGATCTGTAATTTGGAAATAAACAACAGTGTCAATTTGCATTGTAACGTTGTCTTTTGTAATAACAGGTTGAGGTGGGAAATCCGCGACTTTTTCCTTTAAGGAAACAACATTTGCTTTCTTTTCAATAATAGGAACAATAATGTGGAACCCAGCTTCTAATGTTTTTGCATATTTTCCTAATCTTTCAACAATAACTGTATTTGCTTGTGGAACAATAATAATTGATTTAATAATAACGATTATTAATACTAAAGCAATAATTCCAAGAGCAACATAACCAATAATTGCACCTGTACTAACTAATAAATTAATATTTAACATAATAAATTTCTCCTTTCAAATTAAATATCTTTTTTAACGATAAGTTTATTTCCTTCTACTTTAACAATTACTGCTCTTTCACCTTCGGAAATTAACTCATCACTAACTAAACTCCAGTAAACATCACGATATTTACCTTCGCCTATCAAATCTTTATCACAAGTTTTTGTGACAATGATTTTTTGTTCGATCATAGCATCGACATTTGTTCTATATTCTTTTTGATTTTTTCTCTTTTTATATAAAATATATTGAATCACGGCAATTAAACCACCTGAAACTAAAATTGCTGATAAAACTTGTATGTACCATGGAACAGAACAAATAGCTAAAATCATACCTACGATTGCTCCTCCACTAAACCAAATGCTTACAAGTTGTTCAGTAGATAGTTCAATAATAATTGCTAGAATAAAGATTGCAATCCAAACTATAATCATAATTAATTGCAAATCATTTGCCAATCCAGTTAATAACAATTGTAAGACCTCCTTCTAAGTATTAAATATATTAATACATATTTAAATTATATCATAAAATGATGGATATTTAATAATTTCTATTAAAAATTTATAAAATAGGATTTTAACAAATAAAAATGCATCAAAATGATAGTAAAAAATGATAAAAAGAAATGATTTTACTGAGAAAATAAACAAATTTTAATAAATGAATATTTTTGTTTGCTTTTCTTTTATTATAAATTTTATAATAAACAAAGAAGGAGTAAAAATTATGGAAAAAGGTTCAGGCTTATTATTACATATCTCTTCATTACCAAGCAAACATGGTATTGGAACATTCGGTAGAGAGGCACATGCTTTTATTAAATTTTTAGTAAAAAGTAAACAAAAATATTGGCAAATGCTACCTCTTAATCCTACAAGTTATGGTGATTCACCATACCAAAGTTTCTCAGCATTTGCATTAAACCCATATTTTATCGATTTAGATATTTTAGTTCACGAAGGACTATTAACTAAAAAAGAAGTTAAAAAAATTAAAGGTGGAAGTAACCCACACTTTGTAGATTATGGAAAAGTATATAACGAAAGATTTGATGTTCTTCGTTTAGCATATCAAAGAGGATATGCTCAATTAGAAGAAGAAATTGCAAAATTCTATCACAAACATAAATATTGGTTAGAAGACTATGCATGCTTCATGTTATTAAAAGGTCTTCATGGTGGAAAATCTTTCCAAGATTGGAAAAGAGATTATCGTTTACACAAGAAAACTGCAATTAGAAAAGCTAAAGAAGCTAATATTGATGAATACAGATTCTGGATTTTTGTTCAATATCAAGCATTCAAACAATATGGTAAATTAAAAGCACACGCTAAACGTAAAGGAATTAAATTAATTGGTGATATGCCAATTTATGTATCACTTGACTCAGCTGACGTTTGGGGACATCCAAAACTATTTAAATTAGACCAAAATCGTCGTCCAGAAGCAGTTGCTGGTGTACCACCAGATTTCTTCTCTGCTACAGGTCAATTATGGGGCAACCCTATTTATGATTGGGATAAATTAAAGAAAACAAATTACTACTGGTGGAGAAAAAGAGTTCAAGCTGCAAGTAAATTATTCGATTGTGTAAGAATCGACCACTTCAGAGGATTTGAATCATACTGGTCAATTCCATTTGGTGAAAAAACAGCAATCAATGGTGAATGGGTTAAAGGTCCTGACTATGATTTATTCGAACACTTAAAAAGCTGCACAAAGAAATGTCAAATTATTGCAGAAGACTTAGGTGTTATTACAGATGCAGTTAAAGAATTAAAAAATAGAACAGGTTTCCCTGGCATGAAATTAATGCAATTTGCATTTGATGATTACGAAAGACATTTAAGTGGTATCTACTATGATGATGATCCAAACGAAAGAGGCGGGGCAGACTTCTCAAATTGTCATACAGAACAAGATTACAAAGAGGCTAAATTAAAGAATCCATTCTTACCTCATAATTACGAAGAAAACTGCATTGCATATTTAGGAACTCACGATAATGATGTTATGACTAATTTCATCGAAGAACATCCTGAATTAAAAGGACCAATGAAAGATTACTTAAGAATTTGGGATGATAAAGACATCTTAGATACAATGATCGGTGCTTTAATTAGAAGTAGAGCTAATGTTGTTATTCTTTCACCACAAGATCTATTACACATGGATAAATATTCAAGAATGAATACTCCAGGTGTTGCAAGCGGAAACTGGCAATTTAGAATTGATAAACAAGATTTATCTAATGAATTAGCTAACCACCTTGCAATTATGACAATGGAAGCAAATAGAGATTAATAATCAAAATAAAAAGAAGATTTTCAAAAATCTTCTTTTTTTTATAATTTTTTACGATAAACTCTAGAATCGCTACCTTCAATATCTTTCATATATTGAAAGAATTCATATCCACCTTTTTCATATAGTCCAATATGATTTGTTGAGACATATACATATTCAACGTTATTTTTTCTACATACTTGTTCACAAGCTTCCATTAATTTGATTGAATAACGATTTCCTCGATAATTTTCATAAGTGTATACAAATCCAATCCAAGGAGTGAATTCTGTTGGTTGAATATCATCAAAATCCGCTAAAGTGCAAAATGATACTAATTCTTCATCAATTAGTAAGCAATAAACTTCTGTGTGTTCACCGCATAGCTTTTTTATTTCACCACTTTTTAATAAATATCCCAAGTATTTACCTGCATCCCAAGGACAATTTTCTAATTTTTCTAAATATTTTTCTTTGTTTTCTAATTCACTAAATTTTACTATTCTCATAATTTCTAAAAGTATAAAACATATTTATCTAAATATGCCCATGGAAATAACTCCTCTCCTTCTTTAACAAATCCATGTTTTTTATATAAATTTACCGCTTTTACATTTATCGAATCAACAGTTATTCCTAATCCATCAACATTTAATGTACGTGCTTCCTCAATCATTTTTGATACTAAAAAATCTCCAATATGTTTACCAGTATAACCTTCCTTAACCATAACTCGACCAAACGATTGAAGGTTTTCCTTTTTAAAAGCATTTTTATATTCTCTATTACAATGATAAAAAACACTATAAGCAACGATTTCTCCACTTATTTCTACAACTCTACCTTCATTATTTTCAATATCTTCTTTAATTAATTCATCAAGAGGATAACCGTTTAACCAAATAGGAAGGTTTTCTTCAATGATTCTTTGTTTAACTTTATTTTTCATTGCTATGATATTATAAATATCATCATTAGTTGCTTTTCTATAAATCATAAATACCTCAACATTAAAATAATAACACAAAAAAAGTAGATTTAAAACAATCTACTTTTTATCAATATATTTAATAGCCTGTAAAGCAGCAATTGATCCATCTGAAGTAGCAGTTACAATTTGACGGATTTTTTTATCTTTACAATCACCCGCAACAAATATTCCTTCTACATTAGTTGAGCATAATTCATCTGAGATAATAAATCCTTGATTGTTTAATAAACAAACATTTTTAAATGGTTCATTGTCACTAACTTGGCCGATACATACAAATACAGAGTTAGTATCAAATACAGTATTTTCTTTAGTATCAACATTTTGTAGAACAATACCTTTCAAAGAATCTTCACCTAATAATTCCACAACTATGTGATTATAGATTACATCAATTTTTTCATTTTTATTGATTGCTTTTACTAACGAATCTTCACCTGTTAAATATGGAAGATTTTGAATCATAGTTACTTTTGGACAATAACTTGAAAGGAGAATCGCTTCTTGCATAGCGGAATTTCCTCCACCAATAATAACTACCTCTTGTCCCATATAGAATGCACCATCGCATACAGCACAATAAGAAATCCCTTTACCAGTTAATTTATCTTCGTTGTCTAAATTTAATTTTCTATGTTTAGATCCAGAAGCAATAATTACGCTTTTAGCAATGAATTCATTGTTTTCACATTTAACTATGAAACCTTCAATGCTTTTTTCAATACCTTTGACTTCATCAAATTCAAACATTACTCCTAAAGCCATTGCTTGAGCAACAAATTTATCAGCCAAATCAAGACCACTAATGGATTCATATCCTGGATAATTTTCAACTTTTGGAGAATGAGTGATCATTCCTCCAAATGCTTCTTTTTCAATAACTAAAACTGATTTATTGGCTCTACTTGCATATATTGCACTAGTTAATCCGGCAGGTCCGGATCCTACAATTATAATATCAAAATTTTTATTCATAATTTTATTATTTTGTTTCTAAATATTTACGAATATTAGAAACATTTTCATATCTAGTAATTTCCGAATTAGAAACTACAACTAATGTTGGAGCTTGAGTTACATTTAATGATTTAGTTAATTCAACATTTTCTGTAGCAAGCACTTCTCTATATTCAACTTTTGCATTCAATAAGAAAGCTTTAGCCATTCTACAATTTGGACAAGTTGCAGTAGTAAATAAGTATATTCCATCTTCTAACAATACAGAATTATCTTGTTCGACTACTTCTTGTTGTTTACTTCCATCAAATCTGCCTACTGAATTTTCAATATCGTATTCTTTACGATCCTTATATTCTTGAGCTTTTCCATCATTCCAGTTTTGAACTGGTCGATAATAGCCTGTAATTCTACTATAAACTTCTGTTTTAGCTCCACAATGTGGACATACAAATTCTTCACCTTTGATATAACCATGTTCAGGACATACAGAATATGTTGGTGAAATTGTATAGTATGGCAATCTAAAGTTTTCTGCAATCTTTCTTACTAAGGTAGCTGCTGCTTTCCAATCAGGTAATTTTTCACCTAAGAATGTGTGGAATACTGTTCCTGAAGTATATAAAGTTTGTAATTCATCTTGAATTTCTAAAGCTTCAAATACATCTTCTGTGTATCCAACTGGTAAGTGAGAAGAGTTTGTATAATATGGAGTTTCTCCATCTTTAGCAGCGGTAATAATATCTGGATAACGTTTTTTATCATGTTTTGCCAAACGATATGTTGTAGATTCTGCTGGAGTAGCTTCTAAGTTATATAAGTCACCATATTTTTCTTGATAATCAGATAATCTATTTCTCATATGATTTAATACTTTAATTGAGAATTCTTGAGTTTCTCTATGAGTCATATCTTTTCTAATCCATTTAGCGTTTAATCCTACTTCATTCATACCAATTAAACCAATTGTTGAGAAGTGGTTATTAAATGTTCCTAAATATCTCTTTGTATATGGATATAAACCTGCTTCTAGTAATTGAGTGATTACATCTCTTTTTACTTTTAATGATCTAGCCGAAATATCCATAATTTTATTTAATCTATTGAAGAAATCTTCTTCATTTTCTGCTAGATAAGCAATACGAGGCATATTAATTGTTACAACACCAACTGAACCAGTTGATTCACCACTACCGAAGAAACCACCAGATTTCTTTCTTAATTCTCTTAAGTCTAATCTTAAACGGCAGCACATACTTCTTACATCACTTGGTTCCATATCACTATTAATATAATTTGAGAAATAAGGAGTACCATATTTTGCAGTCATTTCAAATAATAAGCGATTATTTTCTTTGTCTGACCAATCAAATTCTCTAGTGATCGAATATGTTGGAATTGGATATTGGAAGCCTCTTCCATTAGCGTCACCTTCAATCATTGTTTCAATAAATGCTTTGTTGACCATATCCATTTCTTTTTGACAGTCTTTATATTTAAAGTCGCATTCTTTACCACCAACGATTGCATTTAATTCAGCTAAGTCATTTGGAACAACCCAGTCTAAAGTGATATTTGTAAATGGTGCTTGAGTTCCCCAACGAGAAGGGGTATTAACACCATAAATAAATGATTGAACACATTGTTTTACTTGTTTATATGTTAAATTATCAATTTTGACAAAAGGAGCTAAATAAGTATCAAATGAAGAGAATGCTTGAGCGCCAGCCCATTCATTTTGCATAATACCTAAGAAATTGACCATTTGATTACATAGTGTAGATAAATGTTTAGCTGGCGAAGATGTAATTTTACCAACTACACCACCTAAACCTTCTTGGATTAATTGTTTTAAAGACCAACCAGCGCAATAACCTGTTAACATTGATAAATCGTGGATATGAATAGCGCCACTTCTATGAGCTTCTGCCACTTCATCATCATAAACTTCTGATAACCAATAGTTTGCGGTAATTGCCCCAGAGTTAGATAAAATTAATCCGCCAACAGAATATGTAACAGTAGAATTTTCTTTAACTCTCCAGTCATTAATTTTTAGATAGTTATTTACTAATGATTTATAATCTAATAATGAATTTTTTGCATTTCTAGCATTTTCGTGTTGTCTTCTATATAAAATATATGCTTTTGCTACATCATCATATCCAGCTTGAATTAAAACTGTTTCAACGCTATCTTGAATATCTTCTACAGAAATTAGTCCACTACTGATTTTTTCTTGGAAATGAGCAGTGACTTTTAATGCTAAGAAATCAAGTGTTGTTGGTTCATATTGCTTGTTTTTTGCTTCAAAAGCACCTTTAATAGCATTAACAATTTTTGAAATGTCGAAATCTTTAATTTTTCCATCTCTTTTTACAACCTTATACATATCCTATTCTCCTTTTTTATCCTAAACAAATCCTATGTATAGTTATTCAATGCCACGTAATGAAGCATTAATAACGAATTGTTGAACTTCTTTTAAACATTCTTGAAGTTCATTTTTACTCATTGAATGCAATTCCTTAGATAGAACACTATCCTTATTCTGAAATGATTGAAGAAAATAATTTTTTGCACCTTTAATCATTTCACCAATGAGTTTGAAATCCTCAATATCATGATATTCTTTAACAACTGTTGTTCTAAATTCATAGTCAATTTTACCGGCTAATAAAATATCAACACTTTTCTTAATTTTTGAAATGTCAACATTAGAATTAGTTGTTAAATTATATTTGTGTAGTGAGTTTTTGATATCCATAGCAACATAATCAACCAAATTTTCATCAATTAAAGATTGAAGAACTTCAGGATAAGAACCATTTGTATCGATTTTAACCAAGAACCCCATCCCCTTGATTCTTTTAATAAAATCTTTTATATCATTATTTAATAATGGTTCTCCCCCAGTAATAGCTACTCCATCTAACTTTCCTTTTCTTTTTTCTAAAAAATCAAAAAATTCTTCTTGGCTAATTATGGGATTGCTTTTATAACAAATCAATGATGAATTATAACAATAAGGACAAGAAAAGTTACATCCTCCTAGAAACACAGTACAAGCAATATGTCCCGGGTAATCTAGCAAAGTCATTTTTTGTAAGCCAGAAATTGTCATATGTTAATTCACACCCTTAAATTTGCGTATGGTTATAATATCATATATACAATAAGAAAAAAAGAAGAAAATTAAAGAAAAATAATTATATTTTTTTATCGATTTTAACTTGACAATTTTGTTTTTTTAACTTTACCCTAATTTTTAATTAAAAAGCGAAAAATTAGTATTTTTCTAGTAGTAATCAGTTTTAAAAAAATATTTTTTTATCGAATTATAATTATTAAAAAAATCAAAATGATTGTATTTGTACAATTTTATTGACTATGATATATTTATTAAAAAGAGGAATTAAATTATGATGTATAACCAATTTGGATTTTTTCATATAATGACATTAGTTTGTTCTATATTAACACCATTCTTACTTTGGTTAATTTTAAGAAATAAAAAAGATTTAACTAAAAGAATTGTTTTAGGTGTATTCGCTTTTGTTGGTATTGCTTTACTTGTATATGAATTTATTAGAGATGGTAGGATTTTATATGATTTACCTTTTCATCTATGTTCCTTAAATGGACTATTAATCCCTTTTGTTCTTATCTTTAAAAATAAAAAACTTGGTAATATGCTATTACTATGGTGCGTTGGTGCTTTAGGAGCATTAATATTTAATTTTGAAGTTGATATGCTTCCAATTAGCGATCCTAGATGTTGGACTTATTTTGTTCCTCACTACGTTCAATTAACTATCCCTATTTCAATGGGTATATTAAAAATATTTGAAGTCGATTATAAAACAATCCCTTCAACATTACTGTTAACATTTATCTCTTACACTATCGTTCACTTAATTAACAAAACTTTTGCGGCAATTGATCCTGCTCTTGCAACCAACTACATGTTTTCAGTATACCACCAAAATAATGTATTCCTATTATTTATGTGGAACATTTGCCCATATGAATACTTCTATATGTTATTAATGCTTCCATTTATTTTATTCTTATTCTTAATCATTTACTCAAAACAATTTATTCATATCATAAAAAGCAAAGTAAAGAAAAAATAATTTATGATTTCAAAATAAAAAGGGCAAAGCCCTTTTTTATTTGTTCTTAGTAAATGTAATTGTCGCTTCGTTCTCATTAAGAGAGTCGATAGTAAATGTGTAACTTATTTTATTCCCTTGATCATCAATAATATCAGCTGAACTAGACATTCCTAATGTATATACGATAGTATCATTTGGACTCTTTACAAATTCAATTAAATTGTCTTTTGTTCCATAATAATCAGATTCATCAGTATTGTTATTGTAAATATCATAATAAACTATTCCATCTGCTTCTTCTCTATATAGTGATGCATTTACATGGTACATAACAACGCCATCGTTAATAAAATATCCATAATCTCCACCATTTAATTCAACAGAACGATAATACATTAAAACATAATATTCTTGATATGCACCTAATTCTTCATCATAGTTATTTGCAATAATAATAGTATCTCCACTTTTAGAAAAATCTTCTAATTTTAGAGTTACAGATTCATCTGCCACTACCACTCTTGAAGAAGTTAACCAACCATAATTAAATTTAGTAAATGGATTATGATCACCATTCATAGCATCCATAATATCACAACCTAACAATGGTTCATTAATATATGCTGTATCATAGTAATCATCTGCACCTAGTACATGTCCAAATTCATGGATGTATGTATAAGGATTAATAGTATTAGAATCATATGTTACATTTCCTTCTTCATCATATGATTCAAGTATGAATTGATAAGATGCCCATAAATAATCATTCGCACTTACTCCATCATATTCATAATAATAGTCATTTTCATCTGTATATAGATTCCAATATCTAAACGCCCAATTAAATGATTTATTTTCATCAATTTCTACAGTAGAAATTAACATAATCGCATCAATCACTTGATTGTTATCACTATCATATTCACTTAAATCAATTTTATCTTCTAAATATTGCAATGCTTCGTCCATTACTACTTGATCACCAATTTCTAGTTCACTGCCATAATAGTCCATTGTTAAATTTTCATAATATGAAACATTGTTTTGTGGCATAAACCATTCATCTAATATATCAAATTGTAAATTTAATTTGCCATAGCTAGAAATTTTGTAATATTCGCTGACAGAATAATAATTAGTAGTTCCGCTTTCTCCATTTAATGCTAAATTAAGTTTTTCCAAATCATATCCCAATGAAGAAGCTTGTCTGTCACTAAATTCAACTGGAATAACTAATACTTTAACATCGCCTGTTGTTGGACATCCATCTAAATAATAACCTTGATCTGCAACAGATTTTACATATTTACCATTAGCGAAATTTGCATTGTATACTCCATTTTCACCGTTTGGAAGACCTTTTCCTTGATTGGTGATCAAATCGACATCTTCTTGATCCCCACCTACATCTCCACCATCAGAACTAAGTGAAGAATATACATAAACATCAATATAATTAATACCTTCCCAAACATAGAAACTAGTATCAATTACAATATCATCATTTTTGATATATGTATACCAAGTATCTCCATATTCATCTTCCATTTGATCAGTTAAGATATATCCATTATTTAATAATAAATTACGATAATTATTGAAATCTTCTAATGTATTACCAACTGTGTAATAAAAAACCCCGTTTTCATAATCATCAAATTCATAATAACCTTCTATAGAGTACTCGCTACTTGGTAAAAAAGGAATTACTTCACCAATATATGTATTGAATATATTCTTTTCTTCTTGGGTGAAATCAGAATATGTATTTTCACCATCATTATTTGAGTAATCAGAGTAAGGATAAACATATGCATCAATAACATTTTCTCCTTCCCAGAAATAATAGCCAATTTCAATAACGACTTTTTCATCTTTGATATATGTATACCAAGTATCTCCATATTCATCTTTTGATTCATCGTTTAAAATGTATCCACCATTTACTAATGAAGATAAATAATTATTAAACTCATCCTTGGAATTACCAAAAGTATAATAAGTGACATATTTTCCATACATATCTTCATTTTCTTCTACGTAGTATTCATTATTAGAGACAAATGGGATTACTTCACCAACTAAATTGATAAATAAATTTTTCTCTGAAGCAGTAAAAGCATTATAAATAAATGAATTTCCAATTGAAGATGTGGATGTTGTAACGCTACTTTCACTTACAATAGAGGAATCACTACTTGTACTTTCACTTAAATTAGAGGAATCACTACTTGTACTTTCGCTTATTGTTTCACTAGTAGGTGCATTACTATCTGATGAATTACCATTTGAAATATTACATGAAAATAATAAAGAGGTTAGTCCAATAAAAACTAAAGATTTATATCCTTTTTTCATAAAATTACTCCTTAAAAACATTATAAGTATAAATACATTTTACCTCTTTATCAATTATTAGGGCAATTAATATTAATAATTTTATTATTTATAATTATTAATACGTTGCATATCAGATAACAAATATGCCCATTTAACTTGCACGATATGTCTTTTATAAATGTTCTTACTTTTTCGTTTAATATCTCTTAAATAAGGTTGTATAGTCATAGGTCCTATATGTAATGTTTTAATGTGATCATATTTTCTGCTTAATACAAATTTTATAATTTCTTCCTTGCTACATATTACCCCACTAATTTTATTACCAAAATATATATAATCTGCAAATACTTTTCTATATTCATTACCTTTAAAAACAAATCTGTCTAAACAATCTAATAGTATATTTTTATTATTAAGTTCATAATTTGCTAATTTAATATGACGATAATAATTTGATATTAATTCTTCCACTCCAATTCTTTTATTTCCTGTCCCATCTAATGTCCCATCACCATAGTGAAAAAACAATATCGTTTTTTGTGTTTGAATAGATATACCAAATTTTCTTAAGAAAATAATAAAATCCTTAATTGATTCAAAATGCATTGAATCTGATCTACCACTTTTTACACTTATATATTTTCTAACATTACTCACTTCAATATAAATATCAGGTTTAGAATACCTATTACATATACCAGAAGAAATTAAGTCACTTTCAATAATATTAGGGAATATGCTTTTAACTATGCTTTGATGAAACTCATTTAAAACACCGTATTTTTTATTATTAAAAACATTAACTAATTCATACTCTATTTTTATACCTCTATTCATAATTTTGCCTCCTATTTAATTAATTATTGAAAAAAAGCAAAATTACTAATTTTTTTTATATTTTCTTATTTAGCCCCTTCAATTAATAAAAAAAACGAGCAATCGCTCGTTACTTTTATTAATGGCAGGGGCGGCAGGAATCGAACCCGCAATAACGGTTTTGGAGACCGTTGCTATACCATTTAACTACGCCCCTAAGTTAGCAGTGATTACTAAAGTGACTTAGCAATCTTACTTACTAATGACATTTCAACTTTACCTTGGAAGTTAGTTTTGAAATGTTTCATGATTGAAGGCATTGATTTATCTTCAAGTTTTGAAATTTCAATTCTTATTTCCTCTTCATTCATCATTTGAGGTAAATATTTCTTTAAAACTTCTTCTTGATGTTCAATACCCTTAGCAGTTTCAAGTCTACCAACTTTTAAGAAGTTTTCCTTTTCATCTGCTAATTCTTTTAGAGTTTTCATGATAATTTGAATCATATCAACATCTGATATTTCTTTACCGCTTTCTCTTAATGCTATTGATTGTAATAAATATTTATTAACTACGATGTCATATACTGCTCTTGCGTCAGCATCTTTTTCTCTCATAGCAATCATTTTTGCTTTTTTAATTTCATCAATTAACATACTTTCACCTCTAAAAGCAATTAACATTCTAGCATTAATTTAATTGATTATCAAGAACTTTTTTACGCTCTTTCAAGATATTCTTCACTTAATAGGATTAATTCTTCTTCTAAAGAGGAAATTTGTTCATCTATTTCTTTCATTTTCACTGAATTAGAATAAATTTCTTCATCAAATTGAGATTTCTTCAATTTATCTATTTGAATTTCTATCTTTTTAATTTTCTCTTCTAATTTATTTAAAGATAACGAATTAGTTTTGATTTTTGTATTTTTCTTTTCATCTTTATTGCTAGTTTCTTTTGTATCAACTAAATCAAATAATTGTTTTTCTAGTTCTTTAAAGTCTTGATAATTTCCATCATGATAATAAGATTTACCACCGCTGAAATATAAAATCTTATTTGCAATTTCATCAACAAAATGACGATCGTGAGAAACAAAGATAATTGTTCCTTCATAATCATCCAAAGCTCTTATTAAAGCTTGTTTTGTAATAATGTCCAAATGATTAGTAGGTTCATCAAGTAATAATAAATCATATTCTTTTAAAATAATCTTAGACAATACTAAACGCATCTTTTCTCCACCAGATAACATATCAAGTGTTTTGAAAAAATCATCATCTGAAAAATTAAATTTACCTAAATGATTATAAATGTTCTTTTCACCCATCATTGGAAATTCTTCCATATAGTTTTCAACTAATGTTTGACTTCCTTTAATATCAAAATGATGTTGATCAATATAACCAATATTCATTGTTCTATATCTAACAATGCTTCCATTAATTGGCGCTAATGTTTCTAAAATACATTTTAAAATAGTGGTTTTGCCTGTTCCATTATCTCCCATTATAGCAAGACGATCTTTACCTAAAACTAAAGCATTGACATCATTTATTAATATTTTATTTTTATCATATCCTAAATCTACATGCTCAAATCCAATCATTTTCTTACCAAGTAACGAATCACCTTTAAAGTTAATTTTCATTGCTTTTTCTTCACCTTGAGGTTTATCAATTATTTTCATGTGATTCAGCTTATTGATTCTATCCTTTGCCCTGGAGACAAATCTTGGTTTTGGCATAAAGAATTCGATAAATCGCTTCATCTTAGCGATTTCTTTTTGTTGATTATTATAAGCTTTTAATTGAGTTTCATATCTAACTCTTTTTTCATTTACATAATAATCATAATTACCCTTATAATAAGAAATCTTATGATTTTCAATTTCATAAATTTTAGTTGCTAAACTATTAATAAAATATCTATCGTGAGAAACAAAAATCAATGTACCTTCATAACCTTTTAAATAATCTTCTAACCACTCAATAGTAGATAAATCTAAATGGTTAGTAGGTTCATCAAGAATCAATAAATCTGGTTTAGATAACAATAATTTAGCAAAACTCATTTTAGTTTTTTCTCCACCAGAAAAAGTATTAATCTTACGATTATAATCTTCTTTTTTAAAACCAAATTTTGATAAGAACATATCAATTAAATATTGATAGTCATATCCATTATTAATTAAAAAATGATGTTGCTTCTTCCCATAATCATCAATTAATTTTTGATTTGATGGATCTAAAGCAATCTTTTCTTCTAATACTTGTAAATCTTTTTCTAATTTAATTAAATCTTCAAAGACTAATAATGCTTCTTGATATAAAGTATTTTCTTCACTTTGAATAACATCTTGAGAAAGATAACCTACTGTTAGTCCTCTTAATAATGTAAGGTTTCCTTTATTTGGAACCTCCTTGCCTAAAATTAATTTAATTAGTGTAGTTTTACCACAGCCATTAGGTCCAATAAAAGCAACACGATCTTTTTCATAAATAGAAAAAGTGATATCATTAAAAATATCTTCAGTTGGAAAATTGAACACTAAATTTTGAACTGATAATATCGTTTGCATTTTATTCACCCCGAATTATTTTATAATATTTGTTAAAAATATTAAAGAAATATATTAAAACATATTTTTTTGTACTATAATTCAAAGAAAAAAAGGAGATTTATATATGTATAATGTTAAAAGAGCTTTTTCTTTATTAGAAAAAATTAGTTTTGAAAGAATCGGAGGATCTAGTGAAGAAACTAGAGCTGCTGAAATAATTAAACAAGAAATTGAAGCAACAGGAGTTAAAGCACAAATCGAAGAATTTGACGTAGACCATTCAGAAATCAAAGTTGCTAGTTTAAAAGTAACTTCTCCTGTCGAAAAAGAAATTGAAGCAACAGGAGTTAAAATGAGCGGTTCTACTCCAGTTGGAGGAATTGAAAAAGAATTTGTATATTGCGAAGATGTAATGGACGCAAATGTTTTAAATGTTAAAGATAAAATTGTTTTAATTAATGGAAGAATGATGCTTAAGGCATATAGAAAGTTAATTAATGCAGGAGCTGCTGGATTTATTTGCTTCTCTGGTTCAGTTTATGATGATTTAAATAATTCGGACTTAGATATTATGAGTATTAGAGAAAAAATGTACGAATTAGGTAAAATCCCAGGAGTTTGCATTAGAGCTATTGACGCTGAAAATTTAGTTAGATTAAATCCAAAAACAGTTAAACTAGAATTAATCCAAGAAGAAGGAAAACGTCCTTCAAGAAACGTAATTTGTGAAATTAAGGGTAGTCTTTATCCTGAACAAAAAATCGCTTTAACTGCTCACTATGACTCTGTTCCTTTTTCAAGTGGCGCTTACGATAATGCTACTGGTTCAGTAGGAATTATGGAGCTATTCCATCACTTTGTTGAAAACCCACCAAAAAGAACACTTGTATTCATTTGGTGTGGATCCGAAGAAATGGGCTTATTAGGCTCTAAAGCCTATTTAAAAGCCCATGAAAATGAAGTTGAAAAATTTGTTTTCTGTTTAAATATTGATATGATTGGTGTTGTATTAGGAAAAGAAATCGCAGTTTGTACAAGTGAACAATCTTTAGTAAATTATATTGATTATGTTGCTAAAGAAATAGGTGTTCCTTTACATTCAAGTCAAGGAGTTTATTCTTCCGATTCTACCCCTTTTGCAGATAAAGGAGTTCCATCAGTTTCTTTTGCAAGAATTTCACCTCGTGGAGGCGCAGAAATTCATTCTCGTAAAGATGTAATTAATTTCATTAGCGAAGAAGCTTTTGACTCATCATTAAAAATTATGTTAGAAGTAATGAACCGACTAGACAAAGCAATTGTATTCCCAATTCCTCGTTCAATTCCAGAAAATATGAAATTAGAACTTGATTATTATAATCAAAGAAAAGAAAGAAATTAGTCTTTTTATCATAGATAAAACATATTATTTTAGTACTTATCATTGTAGAAAGTAAAAATATTTCAATTATTTAAAAATAACAATTGAAATCTACTTTCTACTTTGGTAATATAATTATCGCGAATGATTTGGTTCCTTAGCCAAGTTGGTAAGGCAATTGACTGCAACTCAATGACCGTTGGTTCAAATCCGACAGGAACCTCCATTCAAAAAAACAAAAAAGCTTTCAAAAATTGCTTGCAATTTAATTCTCTTAGTTGTATATTATATTAGCACTGCGCTAATAGCTCAACTGGATAGAGTGTCAGACTACGAATCTGGAGGTTGCGAGTTCGATTCTTGCTTAGCGCGCCAGCGGGAAATAGCACAGCTTGGTAGTGCACCTGTTTTGGGAACAGGGGGTCGCAGGTTCAAATCCTGTTTTCCCGACCATTTGCTTCCATCAGAAGGATTATATCAGCGAAAACTGATTTGAACCTTCTGTTGTTATATACATGGGGCTGTAGCTCACCTGGGAGAGCGCCTGATTTGCATTCAGGAGGTAGAGAGTTCGATCCTCTTCAGCTCCACCATGATATTTACATACGGACTTTAAAGAGTCCGTTTTTTTATATATAAAAAAAGAATCTATATCTCAATGATAATAGATTCTTAATAAACATAAATTAACTTACAGTAAATGGAATATTTACCGCTCCGGTAATTTCAATATAGTACATTGTATTTGCAGCAGCTTGGAATGACACTTGAACAATTGTATTATTTTGAGCATCTGTAGTTCGTGTGCTTGTATACATTAACGAACGTCCTTCATTATAAATTCTTATAGTAGAAGTAGCCGCAGTTGAAGAAACTGTAATTGTTCTTGCTGTTTTTGATTTTATACGATAATATGTATTCTCACTTAATGTTTCTCTTTTTGGATTAACACTATCACCGACAAAAGTCCAAATAGCGTGTGTTGTATTAAACTCTTTACCAGCATTTGGAGCTTCTTCCCATGTTTTAATATCAAAAGAAGGAATTTGAGTTAATGTTGCATTACTTCTGTTTTCTTCATACCAAGCAGATTTAGCTTTACCTACTAATGTTTCAACAATGTTCCACGAAGAAGACGTTGTTGCTCGATTTAATTTAGAACGATAAATCGCATATATATATTCACCAATAGCAATACTTGGATTACCATCTTTAGTTCTTTGATTTAACCAGTTCAATTCTCCTCTTTCGCCTAAATAAACACTAGTTGTATATACGTAATAATTTAAATCATCCACAACTTGAATAATAAAGGATAACTCAGCAGATTCGGTGCCAAAAATAGCTTCCATTTCTGCTCCACCAGTTACCGCCATAGAACCGAAATAATCACGTTTTGGCACAAATAATCCTCCATCAAGACGATCATCAATATATCCATTAAGTTCAGAGTTAGGATTATTTAAACCTACTACAACACCATTAGCAGTAGTACCATTAATAAGGTTATTTAATAACGCAGCATGGTTTTGTCCTTCAATCTCATTTGGAAGTTCATCATATCCAAGCCATTTAAAATCACCTAATCCTACGTTAAGTTGTGTTTCAAATTCTGGAATATCATCAATTCCATAATTAAAAGTCGCAGAAACACCTGAGATAGTAATAATTCCAACTAACCCTAAAGATATTAAGACTTTAGATAAAATATTACCTTTCATACACTTCTCCTTTATTAGAATTATTTGAAATAATAACATCTAGTAATTCCATCATCCATCTAAATTGACGAGGAGAAGTAATTTTCATTCTCATAGGATAATTTTCAAATGTTTTTATATTAGAAGCATCAACAAATATATATTTACTATCTAGATATTTATTTGGATCAAGAGATAAATAGACATTCAATGTTTTACCTTTAATTTGTACCTTACAAATTGGTTTTCCTTTATATTTGTAAGTCATAAATCTTTTTGATTTAATTAATCTTACACCATTTACATTTAAAAGTTTTAAATTTAAATTTTTATAATAATCTTTAAGAGTAGAATTAGACTTTCTTAATTTTTGATCAAATGTTCTTGTTTTAAAATTAAATGGATTATCATTTTTTAAAACAATTTTTGGCAAAGAAAGTTCAATTCCAAATTCTTTTAATCTAATGATTAATAATTCTTTCGCCCATTTTATTTGTCTATTTGAAGTAATTTTCAATCTCATTTGATAGTTTTCAAATGCATTTGTATTAGAAACATCTTCAAAAATATATTTTGAGTCTTCAAAAAGCTTAGGATTCAAAGAAATATATACATTTAATGTTTTTCCTTTTATTTGTAACCTACAAATAGGTTTATTTCTTAAACGATATGTTTCAAATCTAGACGATCTAGAAATATTAATGTTTTCAACTTGATTTAAAAATTGATTAATTTCATTGTATGCAAAAATCAATTTATCATTAGCGGTAATTATTTTTTCACTAAATGACCTTGTTTTAAAATCAAATCTATTAATAGCAACTAAATCTTCTTCTAAAACAATATTTTCATTAGGAGTTAATTCCTCATTATTAATAATTTCTATAGTTTCATTAATTTGTTCAGGTTTATTAAAATATCCTAATGCTAACAGGCGCTTATTCTTTTCCTTTTCAAAATAAGATTCTAAAATAGGTGTTCCAATCATTGTACCGATGATTAAGAAAATACAAATCCAACCAGCTGGAGATTGCATAAATGTAATTAAACTACCAATAAAAGGAATATTTTGTCCTTTATAAATACCCTTCATTTGTGAATATAAAACTGGATATCTATCTGGAGAATCATTAGCGTCACCTTGTAAAAGGAAATAACGTTGATCTGGATGCTTATCATTTGGTTCTTCAATTCCTATAATTCTATGAACAACCATTACACCATTTAATTCATATACGACAATGTCATATAATTTTAAATCTTCTTCATCTGGTAATTTATAAGTCAAAATTACATCAAATGTAGAAAATTGATCATTTAAATTATTTAAAGTTAAATAAGTATTTTTTTCATTTTTATAACTCATTGAGCCCGTATTTACAACTTTAAAAGTAGGAATATTTTCAAAATACTTATCTTCTTGAACATTAACAAATATTGAAAACGAGAAAAAAGCAAAAACAGCCAAGAAGAAAACACCAGAAACAATGTAATCAATTATTCCTGTTTTTTTCTTTAATTTATTTTTTTCGTATTGTGCAATTATCTTTTCATCTTCAACACCATGGCGAATTAATTTTACGCTTAATTTTGTGATATATAAAATTATAAATAATGATAAACCACCAAGTAAGATAAAAACGATAAAACACAAAATCAGCACATATAAATCAAACTGTGTCATGTTTTACTCGCTTTTAAAATATTTAAAATTAAAAATCTAATAAATATTAAAATTATGCTTGTTCTGTTTGGCCAATATTAACTCCATCAGTTACTTTTAGAGTAATATTTCCTTTTAATGCATCTGAGAAAGCATCGTGTTCAGCCTTTGTATCCAAAACAAATGCTCGACTTAATTGAATATTAGTTTTAATTGCATCTTCATTAAATGTCATTTCAAAGTAAGCACCAAAAGTATCAGCGTCGTTGACTACATGATTTTCACTATCATATTTTACCCAAGTAACATTAGCATTAAAGTTCCCATCACTAACATGTCCAAGTGAGAAAATATCAGTTGGAGTTCCTGTGGCACTATAATTTCCTTGAGCATCAATATTATATTTCATATCTACAGTTGTACCAAAATAATATTCAGTAGGAATGAAGTGAACCCCAAATAGTTCACAAAAAATAAAAACCACTAAACAGGAAGGAATTATTTCTTCCTGTTTTTTATTC
>SVBD01000006.1 GCA_015059045.1 Erysipelotrichaceae bacterium | reverse complement strand
CACCGTAGTGGCGAAGGTATCCGAAAGGACAGAATAGCGAGCTGCCGGGCTTTTTTTTTGCCTTTTTTTGTGATTATGATTTATTAATACTATTAATAAAATAAAAATTATGATAAAATATAAAATACCATAATGGTATTATGGGAGGTTTTATTATGGATATAGATAAGAAAACACAATTTGGAGTTATTAATATCACTAGTGATGCCATCGCTCAAGTTGCAAGTAATGCAGCAGGTCAATGTTATGGTGTTGTTGGTATGGCTCACAAAAGATCTATTCGTAGCGAAATTAATGAATTATTAAAAAATGAAAACTTCAGCAAAGGAGTCTTTGTAACAAAAAGAAAAGACTCATTCGAAGTTGATATATATATTGTTGTTGGTTATGGTTTAAAAATAACCGAAATTGCTTCTGCAGTTCAAAAGAAAGTAAAGTTTGACTTGGAGAGAACTTTTAATATGACTTTTGCTGCAATTAATATTTATGTTCAAGGAATAAAGAACATTTAAGAAAGAGAGTTTTATTGATATGAAATACATAGATGGTAATATGCTGAAACAAATGATTATCAGCGGCGCTAATAATTTATTTAATCATTATCCTGAGGTAGACGCATTAAACGTTTTCCCAGTTCCTGATGGAGATACAGGTACTAACATGAACTTAACAATTTCTAGTGGTGCAAAAGAAATTAGAAATCGTTTAGACACAGATGTTTATGACATTGCAAAATCATTCTCGAAAGGTTTATTAATGGGTGCTAGAGGTAACTCTGGTGTTATTTTAAGTCAAATCTTTAGAGGATTCTCTCAAGCTTTAGAAGGAGCAAGTCGTATTGATTCTTCACTTTTAGCAGAAGCATTCGTTTCTGGTAAAGAAGTAGCTTATAAAGCAGTTATGAGACCAGTAGAAGGAACAATCCTTACTGTTATTAGAGAATCAAGTGATGCTTTACAAGAACATGTCTATCGTAATCCAAATATCGATATTAATAAAGCATTTGAGTATTTCTTAAAAGAAGCTTATGAATCATTAGATAGAACTCCAGAACTTCTTCCAGTATTAAAAGAAGTTGGTGTAGTTGACTCAGGTGGAGCAGGTTTAATTAAAGTATTAGAAGGATTCCAAAGTGCAATTAATGGTAAAGTCATTGAAAGAAATATGGCAACTGTTACTGAAGAACCTCAACAAATGGCTGCAGCTAATGTTGAAGGCGAAGAATATGGTTACTGTACAGAATTCATTATGAGATTACCAGAAGAACCAATTAGTGCAGGGAAGAAAGTTTTCTCAGAAAAGAGATTCCAAACATTCTTAACTTCACATGGCAATTCAATTGTTGTAGTTAGAGATGAAGAATTAGTTAAAGTTCACGTTCATACATTAAATCCAGGTAACGTATTAGTTTACGCTCAACAATTTGGTGAATTCGTAAAATTAAAAATTGAAAATATGTCTGAACAACATACTCAACTTCAAGAAGAAAATAAAGATCCATTAAAACAAAACGAAGTTAAAGAACTTACTGAATATGCATTAATTTCTGTTTCTGTTGGTGATGGAATTGAAGAAATGTTTAAAGACTTAAATGTTACAGAAATAGTTTCTGGTGGACAAACTATGAATCCATCTACTGAGGATTTCATTGAAGCAATTAAAAGATGTAATGCAAAGAAAATTTTCATTCTTCCAAATAACTCAAACATCATTATGGCGGCTTCTCAAGCATGTGATGTTGCTCCAGATGGAGTTGAATGTAGAGTAATTCCAACTAAGACAATTCCTCAAGGTTTAACAGCTTGTATGATGTTTAATCCAGAAGCTAGCTTTGATGATAACGAAGAAGAAATGAAAGAAGCTATGTCAAATGTTAAATCAGGACAAGTTACATTTGCTATTAGAGATACAGTAATTGATGATGTAGAAGTTAAAAAAGACAATTTCATTGCTTTATTTGGTAAAAAGATCGTTTCTTGTGATCCAGACAAAATCCAAGTAACAATGAATATGCTTGAAGAAATGATTGATGAATCAAGTTCAATTATTACTTTAATTTGCGGTGAAGACGCTAGCGAAGAAGAAGTAGAAAAATTAACTGAAATGATTCAAGACAAATATGATGAAGTTGATTTAGATGTTAGAAAAGGAAATCAACCAGTCTATTCTTTCATTGTTGGTGTTGAATAAAAAAGGGATAAATCCCTTTTTTTATAATTTGAGAAAAAAAGAGAATAAATATGAAACTATTAACTAATTCAAAAAACTTAATTGAGGAATTAAAGAAAATTCATATTGAAAGAAGTGAAGAATTAATTGAATATCTTCCTTACCGATATGAATCTTTTGACTATACTGATGAAAATGAATTAGAAGATGGTCAAAGAGTAGTTTTATTAGGAAGAATTGTTTCTAATCCTAGACATGTTAAAACTAATAATTATGATATTATTACCTTTCATTTTATTACAGGGAAAAATCACTTTTATAGTTGTAAGATATTCAATCGACCTTTTTATATGCAAATGTTAGATTTAAGTAATGAATTTACTATAGTCGCTAATTATAATTTAAAAAGAAAAGAATTAAATATTATTAATATTAAAAAAGGTGAAATCCCTAAAAGTGAAAGTTTAAAACCAGTATATCATCTTCCTAGTGGGGTTCTTCAAAGTACTTTTATCAATTTAATTAAAAGAACCTTTGAATCAATTGATGAAATATCTGGAAATATAGTCCCTAACTATTTAATCCAAAAATATCGACTATTAGATCATAATTCCGCGTTAAAAATGGTTCATACGCCTTCTAATAGCCAAGAAATTTCCCAAGGATTAAGAACACTTAAGTTTGAAGAGTGTTTAGAGTATTGTTTTAAAAATAAAATTATTAGAGAACAAAATAAAAAACTAACTAAAAGTTCTATAAAGGATATAGATACAAATAAAATAAATGAATTTGTTAAGTCATTAGAATATAAATTAACTAAAGATCAAATTCAAGCAATAAGAGAAATTGTTTTAGATTTAAAAGATAAAAAAGTAATGTATCGTCTTCTTCAAGGTGATGTTGGAACAGGTAAAACAATAGTAGGTATTACTAGTTTATACGCAAATTATTTAAGAAATAAACAAGGTGCTCTATTAGCGCCTACTGATTCTTTAGCTAGACAACATTATGAAAATGTTAAGAAAGTTTTAGGTCCGTTAGGTATTAAAACTTGTCTTTTAGTTGGTGATGTTAAACTTAAGGAAAAAAATACGATTAAAGAGCAAATTGCAAATGGTGAAATTGATGTAGTTGTAGGAACTCATGCGATATTTTCTAGTAGTGTAATTTATAATAATTTAGGACTAGCATTAATTGATGAACAACACCGTTTTGGTGTTAACCAAAGAAATATTTTAGCAAGTAAGGGTGATGAAGTAGATCTATTATTAATGAGCGCTACACCAATTCCTAGAACTTTAGCTTTATCGATTTATGGCGATTTAGATGTTTCTTCATTGACGGAATATCCAACAGGAAGACATGATATTACTACAAAAGTAGTCGATTTTGATTCGGAAAAAATTCTTTCCTTAATCCATCATATGGTAGATAATAATAGGCAAGTATTTATTGTTTGTCCAAAAATTGATAAAGGTGATACAAACGATTCAAGTGAAGATATTTATGAAAGATTTGAACCACTATTTAAAGAAAAGATAGCGTTATTACATGGAAAGATTTCTAGTAAAGAAAAGATTGAAATATTAGATAAATTTAAAAATAATGAAATTAATATTTTAGTTTCTACAACATTAATTGAACTAGGGATTGATATTAAAACAGCAGGTGCGATGATTATTTATTCGGCAAATAGTTTTGGACTTGCTTCACTTCACCAATTAAGAGGAAGAGTAGGTAGAGATGGACAAAAAGCATATTGCTTATTAGTGGATCATTTTGAAAGTGAAGAAGAAGCTTCTAGATTAAAATTCTTAGAATCCTGCTTAGATGGATTTGAAATTTCTGAAGAGGACATGAGAAGAAGAGGACCTGGAGATTTCATTGGAATTGAACAAAGTGGATTCCCTTCTTTTAATTCTTTAAATATCGTTTCAGACTTTAAAATGTTCATGGTTGCTAGAGATGAAGTAAACTTTATGTTTAATTCACTTTTAGATCCTGAGATTAATAAATATTATTATTATTGCTTAAATAAGATAAAAAAAGACGAAATTATCACATTAATTGATTAATTTTAATAGAAATTTGATAAAAGAATATTTATTTTATAAATATTTATATTATGATATAATTACCCAATAGGAGGATTTTTTGTTATGTATACTATCGCAGTAGATTGTATGGGATCAGATAGAGGTTCTGTAATTTGTGTTGAATCAATTAAAACTTTCTTAAAAAGACATTCAGATTGTAAGATTGTCGCTTATGGAAAAAAGGAAGAATTAGTTGAATTAGAAAATTTAGAAAATGTTGAAATTGTTGATTGTAGTGAAGTTATGTCAATGACTGCAGGAGCAATTGAGGCAATGAGAGCAAGAAATACTTCTATGTATAAATCTATTGTTGGAGTTAAAGATAATGGTTACGATGGAGTTATTTCCGCTGGAGGAACTGCTGCTTTCTTAACTTTGGCAACAGTTAAATTAAAAACAATCGAAGGAATTGATAGAGCAGCTTTAGTTACTTTACTTCCAAATCAAGATGGTAAATTATTTACTGTTTTAGATGTAGGCGCAAACGTTGAAACAACTAGTGAACAATTAGTTCAATTCGCTCAAATGGGAAGAATTTATTCTCAAAAAGTATTAGGAGTAAAAGAACCTAAAGTTTACTTATTGAGCAATGGTGCTGAAGATGAAAAAGGTAGTCCAGAAGTTAAAGGGGCTAATAAATTATTAAGAGAAATGAATATGCCTGGATTCATGGGTAATATTGAAGGTAAAGAAGTAGTTAAAGGTGACCAAGACGTTTTAGTAACTGGTGGTTATGCTGGAAATATTTTCTTAAAGACTTATGAAGGTGTCGCTAAAATGATGTCTAATTTAATTAAAAGATCATTTAAGAAAAATTTATTTACTAAGATTGGTTATTTATTTGCTAAAAAAGGATTTGATGATTTATCCGCTCAAATGAAAAACGAAAAAGTTGGTGGAGCTATGTTATTAGGCGTTAATGGTGTAGTTGTTAAATCTCATGGAGGTTCTTCAACTAAAGATTTCACAAGTGCGATGGAAGTAATTTATCAAATTGTAAAAGCTGATGCGTTAAATCAAATTAAAGAGGGAGTAAAAGAGAATGCATAAATTTATGGATGTATTAAAAAGATTTAATATTGAACCTAACGATGTTAGTCTTTTTGAGCATGCATTTTCTCATTCTTCATTTGTAAATGAAAATCGTGGTAATCACGTTGATTATGAAAGAATAGAATTTATTGGTGATGGAGTTTTAGATTTAGTTGTTGCAGATTTAATTTTTAAAATTCACACTAATATGGATCAAGGTTTAATGAGTAAGCTTCGTTCATCTTTAGTTAGGAAAGAATCTCTAGCAAGTTATGCTAGAAAACTAGGATTAGGAGAAGCTATTTTACTCGGTCATGGAGAAAAACTAAATGGTGGAAGTAATTTAGATAAAATTTTAGAAGATGTATTTGAATCATTTATCGGAGCTATTTATTTAGATCAAGGATTTGAAGTTGTATATAGAATTATCAAAGATATTTTCACATATGATATTGAACATTTCTCAGTTGAAGAAGTAACTGATTATAAATCTAGATTACAAGAATACGTTCAAGCGGATACTAGAGAAAATGTTGTATATCGAGTTGTTAAAGAAAGTGGATCTTCTCAAAATAAATTATTTATTGTAGAAGTTCTTTTAGATGGTAATGTTTGGGGTGTTGGTTCAGGTAAAAATAAAAAGAAAGCTGAACAAAATGCTGCAAAAGATGCTTTATCTAAGGTTGCGAGGTAATTTTTATGGGATTAATTTCGTTTTTAAAAGATAAATTTTCTAAGAAGGAAAAAAATGAAAAATACGTTGCAGGTTTAGATAAATCAAGAAAGAACTTTTCATCTAAACTCCATTTATTAACAAAAAGATATTCTAAAGTTAACGAAGAATATTTTGAAGAATTAGAAGAAATTTTAATTGAAGCGGATGTTGGAGTAAATCTTGCTTTAGACATTGTTGAAGTTACAAGAAATGAAACAGATCAAAAGAAGATTACTGATCCAAAATTAATCAATGAAATTTTAGTTGATAAAATGTTTGTAAGCTACGCTCAACAAGGTGATAGTATTACAAATGAAATTGAATTTAGAGAAAACGAACCTACTGTTTTACTAGTAGTTGGGGTTAATGGAGTAGGAAAAACTACTACTATTGCTAAACTTGCAAATAGATATAAAAATCAAGGTAAGAAAGTTCTTCTTGTTGCAGGAGATACATTTAGAGCCGGCGCGACAGAACAATTAAGTATTTGGGCTTCTAGACTTGGTGTTGACATTGTTGTAGGTAAAGAAAATCAAGATCCTTCAAGTGTTTGTTTTGATGGAATGAGAAAAGCAAAAGAAGGAAAATATGATTTAGTAATTTGCGATACAGCCGGTAGACTTCAAAACAAGTTAAACTTAATGCAAGAATTATCTAAAATGAAAAGAGTTATCTCTAAAGAGATAGAAAGTGCACCTCACGAAGTTTTTTTAATCATTGACGCTACAACTGGGCAAAATGGTGTTGTACAAGCTAAGGCATTTAAAGAATGTACTTCTCTTACTGGTGTTGTTATTACTAAAATGGATGGAACTAGTAAAGGTGGAATCATTCTTGCTATTAGAGATGAACTTGGCGTCCCAGTTAGATTTATTGGTCTAGGTGAAAAAATGGATGATTTAGAAGAATTTGATTTAGATCAATATTTATATGGATTATGTTTATCGCAAGAGGAGGATGAATAATTATGGGATTCTTTTTATCACTTATTATTATTGTTGCTATTCAAATGGTACTTCAATATGTATTACAAATGTTTGGAATGCCATATCTTTATATTGAAATGGTAACTAATTTAGTTCTTGCTTTTGTATTTACTTATTGGAATTTTTCAAGAGTTAGAGAGAAGAAAGAATTATTAAAAGATATTAGTTTCCATACTAATGTTTGTATTTGGTATGCAATTTTAACCGCTATTTCAGCGATAGGTTTTATTTTATAAGTATGGAAGAGTTAGAGAAAAGTATTAGAGTTAATAAGTTAATTGATTTCTATGGTAACTTATTAACAAAACATCAAGAAGAAATCATCTCTTTATATTTTCAAATGGATTTATCATTATCAGAAATTTCTGAACAATTAGACATTTCTCGTAATGGTGTTTATGATGCATTAAAAAAAGGTGTTGCGTTATTAGAAAAATATGAAGAAAAACTTCATTTAGTTCAAAAAGATGAAGAACTAGAAAAATTTTTTTCAAAACTAAAGAAGAATTGTTCTGAAGAAGAATTGATATTAATTAATAAAATTGAAAGTAAGGTGAAGTAATATGGCTTTTGAATCGTTAAGTGATCGTTTTCAAGGGATATTAAAGAAAATTAAAGGTCAAGCAAAATTAACTGAAGCTAACATGGAGGAAATGTTAAAAGAAATCCGTGTTGCTTTACTCGAAGCTGATGTTAACTTTAAAGTTGTTAAAGAATTCGTTTCTGCGGTTAAAGAAAAAGCACTTGGTCAACAAGTATTTACTAAAGTAAGTCCTGGACAAATGGTTGTTAAAATTGTTCATGATGAATTAGTAGATTTATTAGGTGCTGATCAATGTGAAATTTCATTAAGACATAAACCAACTATTATTATGATGTGTGGTTTACAAGGTTCAGGTAAAACTACTACATCAGGTAAATTAGCGCTTTTATTCAAAAAGAAAATGAATAAGAAAGTACTTCTTGTCGCAGGTGATATTTATCGTCCTGCTGCGATTGATCAATTAGTTACTGTTGGTAGACAAGTTGATGTAGAAGTATTAAATATGGGAGATAAATTATCTCCGGTTGAAATCGCTAAAAAGGGTGTTGAAAAAGCAAAGCAAGAAAATTTTGATGTAGTAATTATCGATACTGCTGGACGTTTACAAATTGATGAAGTCTTAATGCAAGAATTAGTTGATATTGAAAATGCAGTTCATCCAGATGAAGAATTACTTTTAGTCGATGCTATGAGTGGACAAGACTCAGTTAACGTTGCAAGAAGTTTCAATACTAAATTACATCTTACAGGTATGATTATGTCTAAGTTAGATGGTGATGCTCGAGGTGGTTCTGCTTTGAGTATTAAACATTTAACAGGGATTCCAATTAAGTATGCTGGTGTTGGTGAAAAATTATCTGATTTAGAAGTTTTCCATCCTGATAGAATGGCAGATAGAATTCTTGGAATGGGAGATATCGTTTCTCTTGTTGAAAGTGTTCAAGAAGAAATTGATGAAAAAGAAGCAAGAAAAGCTGCAAATAAAATGATGAAGGGAACCTTCGATTTGAATGATATGGTTCAACAATTAGAGCAGTTCCAAAAAATCAGCATGAGTAAAATTCTTAAATTAATTCCTGGTATGCCAAAGATTAGCGATGAAGATCAACAAAAAGCTCAAGAAGAAATGAAAGTGACTAAAGCTATCATCTATTCAATGACTCCAGAAGAAAGAAAACATCCTGAAATTATTAAAAACTCCCGCAAAGTAAGAATTGCAAAAGGTTGTGGAAAAACTAATTATGATGTTAATAAAGTTCTAAAGAAGTATGAACAAATGAAAGAAATGATGAAGCAAATGAAAGGAAAAATGGGCGGTAGAATGCCTAACTTCTAATAAAAAATTAATCTCCTTAACGGGAGATTTTTTTGTAATCGCTTTCATAAAAAATTAGATAGAATAAGTATATTTTATATGTAATAATGTAATTGAATTAAGAATAATTCGGGAAGGAAACAAACATATAATGAAAAAAAGAATTTTATTAGCTTCTTTGTTATGCTTAGGAGCTCTTGTTGGCTGTGGAAATGATAATAATCCATCATCTTCAGTCAATAACCCTTCTTCAGAAGAAATCTCGTCAGAAGTTTCAAGTGAAGAAGTTTCAAGTGAAGAAGTTTCTAGTGCTTATGTAGGAGAAGGCACAAAAGATTTACCTTACACAGTTTCAGAAATTTGCGCTTTATGCGATAGCTTAGCTGAAGGTGCAGTTTCAGATGCAACAGCATATGTTGTTGGTTCATTAGTAAAAGTAACTTACTATAACGAAAAATATAATAGCTATACCGCTATTATTACTGATGGAGAAAAAGAATTTACTCTTTACAGTGCTAATTTAGCAGAAGGTATCGCTGAATTAAATGTTGGTGATGAATTAGTTGCTCATGGATATTACACTTTATACCAAGGAAAAACTTATGAATTTACAGGTAAAGATGGAAGTTATCCTTTAATTGATTCAGCTACAGCAAAAACATATAAATTATCATCAAAAGTAGTTGATGAAAATGGTAATGCATCTACTAACGCAACTGTTAATGGATTAGCAAATCAAGTTACTTCTGGCACTCCTGCTTCATTTACTTTAACAGTTAAAGAAGGTTATGTTGCTACAGTTACATTAAATGGTCAAACAATTACTGCAACATCAGGTACATATAGTGTTGAAGCATATATGGACTCAGAAGTAGTAGTTAAAGTAACAGAAAGACAAGAAGTTGCTGGAACAACAACTTTCCTTTTAACAGGACATACATTAGAGGCAAATGCTGCTAAATCTGGAGATGTTACTCCTTTCTTTGCAGTAGTTGAACCTGCTGGTGCTGATTTATTATCAGTTGTTACAATTACAGCAGAAACTTCAGGAGCAAACTGCTTTGGTTTCTATTCAAACTACCGTTTATATACAGGATCTACTTTAACAATTGATGTTAAAGACGGATATGTTATTTCTGGTGTTGAATTAGTTAACTTTGTTGGTAATAAAGATTCTGAATCTTCAGTAAGCGTTACTGGTTTAGCAACAGATGCAACTGCAACAAAAGATAGTTCGAATGTCAATGTTGTAGTAACATATGAAAATGGAGTTTCTCAAGTAGTAATCGCTAATACAAGTGAATCAGAACAAGTTAGATTTGATTCTCTAAAAATTACTGTTAAAGAAGCATAATTATATAGTTAGGCATTTTTGCCTAACTTTTTTTTGGTAAAAAAAGAGATTATTTTATCTTATTAATGATACTATTAATTTTTAAAATTGAAATTTTAAAAGTTAATCTAGGAAATAAAAATAAGATATGTAATAATATAATTGAATTTAATAATTCAGAAGGAAGGAAAAAACATAATGAAAAAAAGACTAGTTTTAGCTTCATTACTTTGTATTGCAGCACTAGTAGGTTGTTCGCGTGGAAATAATCCATCTTCATCAGTAACACCTACTACATCTGAGACACCAGTCACTTCAGAAACACCAAGTGAAGAACCAAGTTCAGAAACACCAGTAACAAGTGAAACACCAGTTACATCAGAAACACCAAGCGAAGAACCAAGTTCAGAAGCACCAGTAACAAGTGAGACACCAGTTACATCAGAAACACCAAGCGAAGAACCAAGTTCAGAAGCGCCAGTAACAAGTGAGACACCAGTTACATCAGAAACACCAAGTGAAGAACCAAGTTCAGAAGCACCAGTAACAAGTGAGACACCAGTTACATCAGAAACACCAAGTGAAGAACCAAGTTCAGAAGCACCAGTAACAAGTGAAACACCAGTTACATCAGAAACACCAAGCGAAGAACCAAGTTCAGAAGCACCAGTAACAAGTGAAACACCAGTTACATCAGAACAGCCAAGTGAAGAACCAAGTTCAGAAGATCCAGTAACAAGTGAAACACCGGTTACATCAGAACAGCCAAGTGAAGAACCAAGTTCAGAAATACCAGTAACAAGTGAAACACCAGTTACATCAGAACAGCCAAGTGAAGAACCAAGTTCAGAAGCACCAGTAACAAGTGAAACACCGGTTACATCAGAAACACCAAGCGAAGAACCAAGTTCAGAAATACCAGTAACAAGTGAAACACCAGTTACATCAGAACAACCAAGTGAAGAACCAAGTTCAGAAGCACCAGTAACAAGTGAGGAATCTAGTGAAGTCGAATTATTAGATTTTGATGAAAATGTTGCTTTAGAAGATTTAACACTTAACTACGATGGTAAGAAACATACAATTGAAGTTTCTAATTTACCTGAAGGTGCTACAGTAGAATATAGTGGTGAATATGAATATAGAGCAGTCGGTACATATCAAATTACAGCAACTATTTCTTTAGAAGGATATAATGATAAAGAAACAACTGCTACATTAACAATTGTCTCACCAACGGTTTCTGAAAAAATAGTAAATATTGCAGATGTTGATTTATCTGCAGAATACGCTTTAACAGTTGAGTTAGATAATTTGATTTATGCATTACCTAATAATTTATCAAAAACGGAGACAGTTAAATTAAGTAATATTAATTCTTATGAAAAAGGCGCTGAAAATTTTAATGCAGAGGAATTATGGGAAATTAGTATTGCAACAGAAACTGATGGAACAAATCCAGCTACATATTATATTACAAGCGGCACTAAATATTTAGCATATGGAAAAGATGGCGATAGCGCTAATACAAAACTTAAATTAGTAAGTGATGAATCTTTAGCTGCTAAATGGACAATTGGCATTACAGATAGTGGAGATTATTATTTCCAATCTGACGCAGATAGAGTTGCATTATTAAATAATAGCGGAACAAATCCTGCTATTGGTCATTATGCTTCAGGAAATTTAACTTCAGAAGATTATGGTCTAATTACCTTATATAAAGTTTCTACAGAACAAACAAAAACAATTACATATGAACAATCAGTGGGTGGGACATTTACATGTGTATCTTCAACTGGAGTATTAGATGGATTATATAGAGTTGATACGGTTACACTAACATTGAATCCAGATGAAGGCAATATGGTTTATAGTGTCACTCTTGTTGATGGAGAAGGCGAAGTTCTAGAAACATATACACCAAGTAAAATTGGAAATTCATATACTTGCGTATTCAATGCTACTACAAGTGGTAAAGTTGTTGTAGAATTTGGCGAAGCAAAAGCTTTATGTGATGTTAATCTTGATAATAGTGCTGGACATGCTAACGTTATTAATTTAGGAAGTTCTTACTTTGTTGAAGAAAAAGTCGAATTCACAATTAATTCAGATGCTGGATGGTATGTTGATACTGTAACTGCTAAATTAGGTGAAACTCCTATTTCGGTTGCTGTAGATGGAAATAAATATACATTTACAATTCCTGCAAGTGATGAAAACATTGTGGTTGATGTTTCTTATACAACTAAGCAATACGTTAAATTAGATGTAACTGCAAATGATAATGCTGAGATTTCAGTAAACTATTCAGATGCTTCTGCATATACAAGTGGAACAGCTGTAAAACAAGGAACAGAATTAGTATTTGATGTTGAAGTAAAAGCTGGTTATGAAGTATCTAAAATTTTAGTTAACGGCGAAGAATTCAATGGTACTACAATCGAATTAAATGAAAACTCAACTTTAGCATTAGAAGTAGTTGAAATTACATACACAGATGAATCATTTACAGACTTTGATACTGTGATTTCTGAAATTAAATCAACACTTTCAACAAAAACATATTTTGTTATAGGTACAGTTAAGAGTTGGTCTTATAACTCACAATATAAGAGTTATACAACAGTCATTACTGATGGAACAAACGAATTAACTATTCATAGTGGTAATTTAAAAGAAGGTGTCAATGCACCAAATGTTGGTGATACAATTGTCGCTTATGGTCACTCAAAACTTTATTCTGGAACAAACGAATTAACTGGAGACGCAAATAATCCATATCCTGTTTACTTATCAGTAACTCATAATACATATAATGTAACTTCAACAGTTGTTGATGGATCAGATAATCCAGTGACAGGTGTAGTAACAATAGATAATTTACCAGCTACAATTACATCTGGAACCCCAGCAGAATTTACAATGTCAGTAAATGAAAATTATAATTTCACAATTGAAACTACAAACTGTACAGTAACAGTTGCTAATTCTATATATAAATTAGAAGCATATGGTGCGGCTAATGTAAAAGTTGTTGTTAGTGAAAAACCAGTAGGTGTTGTAGAATATTCATATGACTTTACAAAAGCAACTATTAGCACAAGTAAATTATCTGTGGAACAACTTAAAACTGCATTTGCTGATTCTGCAAATGGAGATGACATTGTAACTGCTGTATCTAGTACTACAAATATGTATGGTGCGAATACTAGCCAAGGTCCACAAGTTGCTGGTTTAAAATCCGGTACAAGTTCTGCAACTGGATCATTTACAATCACTACTAGTGAAACAGTTAGTAAGGTTTATGTATCTTGTTATGCTTGGGGTGCAACATCAGGTGATACTGTTTCTGTTAATGGATCTGCTACTCAAAAAGCAGGTGCGGGAACTCTAGCTGTATTAGAATTTGATATTAGTGATGCAACTACAATTACATTTACTTTTAGTAAACGTGTTGTCATTCAAAATATTACATTTGTAAGCGAATAGAAAAATCTATTAAGAGAGTGTATATCACTCTCTTTTTTATTATCTTCGTGATAAGATGAAAACCATACGTTGACACGTGTGAGACTAGAAGAAACTTAAGTGATGTATGGGAAAAGAAAAAACCTCACGATATGATAATTATGGTCCTATAACCAAATTAACATAAAGGAGGTATCATTCATGAATGATTATTCTAGTTTATCTGCACGATGTGATTGTAAGTATCACATCGTATTTGTTCCAAAGTATCAAAGAAAAGTAATATATGGAAAATTTCGAAAAGATATTAGAGGTCACGCGATGCCTAATCATATTCATATATTAGTAAAAATACCACCATAGTTTTTCATTTCAAATTTTATGGGATATTTGAAATGAAAAAGCAGTTTGATGATATTTGAATGATTTGCAAATTGGAAGTATAAGTTTGGTAACAAAGTGTTTTGGACGAAAGAATATGTTTACCTTTTTAAGGATGGCTGGATAAAAGACACGATTGGCAAACATTCTATGGCCATGTATGGGTCGGAAGAGTATTAGCCCATAGGGACGAGTCAGAACAACGTGATTTCACGTTGGTACTATTTCTTTATAAACTTATGACCTTTTTCTAATGCTTCTTTTTCCCATTTAGGAGTCTCATTGGATTCTAATTCTTTTAATAGTTTTTGTTCTTGTTTATTTGGAGTATATTTATCAAATAAATCAGGACGATATTTTTTAGTTAGTTTTAGAGATTCTTTTTTTCTCCATTTGTCTATCGCAGTGTGATTTCCAGAGAAAAGAATATCAGGTATTTTATCTTCATTAAACTCATAAGGAAGAGTGTATTGAGGATATTCAAGTAATCCGTTATTAAATGATTCTTCGTCAGTAGAACCTTCTGAAATTACTCCAGGAATTAATCTAATAATTGAATCACTTATTGCCATAACTGGAACTTCTCCTCCAGTAAGAATAAAATCTCCGATAGATATTAATTCATCTGCGTATTTGTTGATTCTTTCATCAATACCTTCATAATGACCGCATACAAAAACTAGATGTTCTTCTTTTGATAATTCTAAAGCTTTTGCTTGATTAAATGTTTTGCCTCTAGGAGAAGTTAACAACACTTTTGAATTTTCGGTTTTAACACTTTGCAATGCATCATATACTGGTTGACATTTCATAATTAAACCAGCACCACCACCAGTAGGGTAATCATCAACTCGATGATTTTTATCTAAGGTGAAATCTCTAATATTAACAATATCAAAAGAAACCTTTTCTTTAGCGATAGCTCTTTTAATTATTGAGTTATCAAGAAAAGAAGAAAACATTTCTGGAAATAAAGTTAAAATAGTTATTTTCATATTAAATCATTCCTTCAATTAGTTCACAATCAATCTTTTTGTTTTCAATATCTACTTTTTTGATAAAAGCTTTCATGAATGGTAATAGTAAATCTTTACCATTTTCTAATTTAATTCTTAAAGTTTGATTCGCGCTGAAATCTTCAACTTTAGTTACTTTACCAATAAAATTATTATTTTGATCATATACTTCACAACCGATTAAGTCACCATAGTAATATGTGTCTTTTTTTAATTTTGGTTGTTCTTCTTTTTTTACAACAATTTCATATCCAATATATGGAAGTACTAGATTGATATCTTTTAATTCTTCAAAACTTACATAATCAAATCCTTGATTAAAAGAATAAGAAGCAACGTGTACTTCTTTTAAATCACCACTTGATTCTTTATATAGGTAGACTTTATTTTTTCTTTTATAACGAGACGAAGCAAAGTCTGTAGAAGACTTAACTTTTACTTCTCCATTTAGTCCACGAGTTTTTAAAATTAATCCTAAAGATAAATATTCCATATACATCACCAAAATAATTATAAAAAAAAGATGTGGATTTTACCACATCTAATTATTCGTTTGTATCAGTTTCTACTTCTACATCATTTGAAAGAAATTTAATGTGAACTCTTTCACCATTAGATTTTCCTGCAATTGATAGAACTTCACGAAGTGCTTCAGCTGTAGAACCGTGTTTTCCAATTAATCTACCTGTATCTTCTGGATCACAGACAATTTGGAATGTACGATCTTTGCTTGATTCGTTTGGTAATTCGTTGATTACAATGTTGTCTTTGTTTGCAACAATTGGATCGATGAATTTACGAATTGAAGCAATGTAATCCATTGTTACTATTCTCCTTTTTTGTTTTTGCTTTCAGCAAAAGCTTTCATGATACCTGCATTAGAAAGAAGTGTTCTAACTGTATCTGATGGAATAGCACCGTTGTTTAACCAACCTAAGATTTTTTCATTGTCTAATGTTACTGATGGTGCTTTACCTTTTGCATTTGGGTTGAAGTAACCAACTTGTTCAATGTAACGTCCATCACGAGCAAAGTGTGAATCTGCAACTACTACTCTGTAGATAGGATCTTTATGACGACCCATTCTTGTTAATCTAATTTTTACTGCCATTTGTATAATCTCCTTTTTCAAACAATAGTATATTACATTATCTTATAATTGCTGTCAAGTAAAAATGCTTAACATTAAAAAAGATTTTAAAAAAATAAAACTGTTTAAGGCAATTATATAGAGGGAGGTGAAAATATGTCACAAACAAAATAAATAAATAAATACTATTAGATATAACTTAACTTATGATGAAATCTTTAAAGGTAGTTTTTCTGATTCTGTTACTGCGACTAAACTTGTTAATCTTATTTTAAACGAAAACATTGATGCGAATGAAATATCAGTTATTTCTAAAGCTACATCATTAAGTGTAGAAGAAATTAATAAGTTATAAAAAACAGGGTTAGGAGCGAAGTGCTCTTAGCTTTTTAATTCTTAAATAAAAACACTTGTTTTATTTATTAAAATTTGATATTATTAACACGCGTAAATAAAAACGCTTAGTTAATTCCTCTAGACAAAGCATATGAATTAATGAAAATTTGACTTGAAAGGAGCGTGTCTTCAATGAATAATCAATTAGTTGAACAAATCACAAAGTCACAAATTAGAACAGATCTTCCTAATTTCGTTACTGGTGATACAATCAAATTAAGTATTAGAATTATTGAAAATGGCAAAGAAAGAATCCAAGTATTCCAAGGTGTTGTCATTGCACGTCGCGGCTCAGGAGTGAGCGAAACATTTATCGTTAGAAAAATGTCATCTGGTGTAGGTGTTGAAAGAACATTCCCAGTAAACTCCCCAGTAATTTCTTCTATCCAAGTTATCAAACATGGTAAAGTTAGAAGAAAGAAAATTTACTTCTTACGTAGTAGATCTGGTAAATCCGCACGTCTTAAAGAAGTTCTTTAATCTAAGACTAATAAAGCTTCCAATTACGGAAGCTTTTTTTGTTGCTTGATATTAAATTAATGAGATATTTTTAGCTTTATTATCAATATAATTAAATTTTATTAATACAGGTATTATAGCTTTAAATATTACAAATAGAACAATTGATTGAGGTATTAAAGTTAGTAAGTTTTTAGGTAAAGAATAAGTTAACATATATATTTTTAATGTTTCAAAGAATAATTCGTTAGTAATTGTTCCACCTTTTACAAAAATTAAACATTGTAGATAAGATCCTAATATAACATTAAGTAATAGGTTAGCAATGATTCTAGATAGCAGAATTTTACTAAAAGATAATTTAGTTTTGTAGAATGTTAATCCATATGTAAAAGCGGCTAAAGCTGCTTGGATGGTAAAGCCAAAATTAAATGGTCCGGTTTGAGGGGTAATGAAATAACCAATAATATCAGAAAGAGCGCCAATAATTAATCCAGTGGTTGGACCATACATTAATCCTATTATTGAAAGGAATATAAATCCAAAGCCAATTCCTAAATTACCAAATCCACTTGGTAAAATAAAAAATTTAGACACTAATAATAAAGAGAAAATCATCGCTAGAGACACCATTTTTTTGGTATCTTTAAATGTATCTAAACTTTCTTTCCAGTAGGATAAGTGAAATGGTGTTTTATATAATGTTTTGTTATCTTCAATATTTTCGTTTTCTTCTTTTTTTATAAAGTTAAATAGAATTAAGGATGCAATAACACCAATAGGTAGTCCAATACATCCTCCTAGATATGGTGAAAAATGGTTTTTAAGTTCGACGACATTTTTGTTTTTATATGTGATTTCATCTTGAGAATCAACAAAATTATTTAGTGTTAGTTTTATAAACGATTCCGCACGAGTTGCTACTCTTTGTTGCTTTGAAAAAAAGAAATCTGCATAGTATTTTGTTTTAGTTTTGATTATGTATTCATCATCAATTTTTTCAATTGTAAAATGTCTTTTTTCAATTAACTTATCGACGTCAACAGTAGAGTATTTATTTGCATCAGTATCTTTGATTGATTGTAAATAATCTTTAGAAACAATGTTACTTAAATCTTTATTTCCGGAGTATGTAAAAGTAACTTGATAATAACTATTTTGATTATTAACAGTAGATGTAATAAAAAATCCCGCAAGGAAAGATAGAATTAATGATAATATAAGAACGCTAAGAAGTTTTAATATATATATTTTAGATTCCTTAGTTAATTTGTTCATAGAAAAAGACCTCCATTACTTGAGGTCCGCATATAAAATTACAGCGGACGCGTTAGAAAACCGCCCCAAGGTTCGTCCTAACTCTTCTTCCACGAATTAGGCACTTAACGCTTTCTAACTACTCTGTTAGTAAGATTATAACCAGAAAATAATAAAAAGATAAAGAAATATAACATAAAATTAAAAAAACATTTTTAAAGTTTAACAAAATAGTGTATTATATTAACGACCCTTAAGAAAAGGAGGAGTAAAAATGGAATACGTATTAGTAGTCATTTCAGTTATATTAATTTTAATTACCCTATTACAAGGTGGAAAAACAAACGGTGCTTCAGGCGCTATTACTGGTGGAAGTAAGATGAATATTTTTGCAAAGACTAAAGAAAGAGGTTCTGAAAGAGTTCTTTCTATTATGACTTTGATTTTAGGTATTATATTCTTCCTCTTCACATTATTAACAAAGTACGTTGGTTAAAAAAAATAAGGGTTGTTAAAGACAGCCCTTTTATTTTTGGGTAAAATAGTAAGTAGGTGAAAATATGGAAGAAAGAATTTTAAATTTATTAAAGAAACACGCTTTGTCTAGAAAAGTTATTCTAGAGTTCTTTTCTTCTACTTTCGAAACTAATAAAGCCTTAGATAATTTGATTAATAAAGGAGAAATAGTTTACCATAATCACAAATTCTATTTGCCATATATGCTTAATTTAGTGAAGGGTAAAATAACATCGATTAAAGATCGTTTTTCCTTTGCTAGTATTGAAAACCAAGAAGATGGATATATTTCTAATTATAATTTAAATGGTGCTTTTATCGATGATGAAGTTTATTTAAGAAGAGAATATTCTAATGGATACGAAGCTTATGAAGTTGTTTCAATTATTAAAAGAGGAAGAAAACAAATTATTGGAGAAGTTGTCTTTAAAAAAGGATTATATACTTTAATTACAAAAGATTTGGCATCAAAAGATGTTGAATTCGTAGTTAATCATTCAGAAGTTAGTTTGTTTGATGGATACATTGTTCGAGGAGTTATCGCTAAAGAAACTAAGACTAGAGTCTATATTGATGTAGTTTCAATTATTGGCCATAAAAATGATCCAGGTGTTGATATTGAAAGAATTATTAGAAGTCATGATGCGGATATAGAATTTCCTTTAGAAGTAAGAGAGCAATTAAAATCTATTCCTTCAAAATTAGAAACAGAAGATTATGAAAATAGAGAAGATTTTAGATCTCGTTTAATTGTCACTATAGATGGGGAAGATGCGAAAGACTTTGATGATGCTGTTGAAGTAGAAAGAACACCTAATGGATATTTAGTGGGTGTTCATATCGCCGATGTTGCTCACTATGTAAAAGAAGGTTCTCCTTTAGATAAAGAAGCATTATCAAGAGGTACTTCGATATATGTTACTGATAGAGTAGTTCCAATGTTACCAGTAGAATTATCTAATGGTATTTGTTCACTAAATCCTAATGTTGATAGATTAGTCACTTCATGTATTTTTGAAGTGGACAATTTTGGTAATGTTATTAATAGTAGAATTACAAAAGGTGTAATTAATTCTAAAGCAAGACTTACTTATACTTATGTAAATAAATTGTTCAAGCATCAATTAGATAAAAATGAACATATTTCTTTTGAAGTAGATCAAATGTTATTTATTCTAAATGAAGTTGCAAGAAAAATTAGAAAAAGAAGAATTAGATTAGGATCCATTGAACTTGAATCAACTGAACTTAAATTTGTTTGTGATGAAAATAATCATCCTATTGATATTATTAAAAGAAAACAAGATGAAGCAGAAGAACTAATTGAAGATTTAATGATTTGTGCAAATGAAGTAGTAAGCCAAACTATTGAAAATCTAAAAGTTCCTTTTGCATATCGAATTCATGAACAACCTAAATCTAAGAAGATTGATATGTTTATGTTGATCTCAACTCATTTAGGATATCGTCCTAACTTCTCTTCTTTAAATGTAACTCCAAAAGAATTATCCGATCATTTAAGTCAAATTGAAGATAGGAGTAAAAAAGAAATCTTATCGATGATTTTACTTCGTTCATTATCTAAAGCTAAATATAGCGAACAAAATTTAGGCCACTATGGGTTAGCAAGTGAATCGTATTGTCATTTTACTTCGCCTATTAGAAGATATCCTGATTTACTTGTTCACAGATTAATTGATAGATATTTAATTTCTAATGATGTCAGCGTGAATAATGAATTAGAAGATAAAGTTAGATTTATTTGTGAAAACAGTTCTATTAAAGAAAGAAGAGCATTATCTATTGAAAGAGAAGTTATTGATTTAGAAAGCGCTAAATATATGTTAGATAAAGTTGGTAACATTTATTCTGGTATGATTAATGGGATGAATTCTAATGGAATGTTTGTTGAACTTCAAAATGGAATAAATGGATTTATTGATTTTGAAACATTAGAGGATGATTTTTACGTTTATAATGAAACTTTAATGTGCGCAATTGGTAGAAGAAGAAATAACAAGTTTTCTTTAGGTGACGAAGTTAAAATTTTAGTAGAAAAAGTAGATATTGAAACATATGAAATCACTTTTACTTTGATTAACCACAATAAAACCACTAAAATAGTAAGTAAGAAAGAAGTTAGAAAGGTAAAAAGAGGTAAGAAGCATGGAAGGTATTAAATTAATTGCATCCAATAAAAGGGCATCTTATGATTATTTCTTATCTTCTTTTATCGAAGCTGGGATTAGTTTAAAAGGAACCGAAATTAAATCTTTAAAAGTTAATGGAGCATCTTTAAATGATTCGTATGTATTAATTAGAAATAATGAAGCATTCATTTTAAATATGCACATAGCTATTTTTAAAGAAGGAAATATTTTTAATCATGAACCTTTAAGAACTAGAAAACTTCTATTACATAAAAAAGAAATTTTAAAGTTGCAACAAAAAGTAAAAGAAAAGGGATATACCTTAGTTTGTACAAAAGTATATTTAAAAAATGGTAGAGCAAAATTAGAAATCGCCTTAGCGAAAGGTAAAAAGAATTTTGATAAACGCGAAAGTGAAAAAGAAAAATCTCAAAAAAGAGAAATAGAAAGAATGAAGGGATAAACATTGCTAGAAACAATTGATAGTTATATATATACTGGATTAAGCTTTTCAACCTTTAAATTTGATAAGGTCTCTTTTTTGTGCTTAAAATATCAATTATCAAAATTAAGAAAGAGACATTATTTAAAATTATTAAAAAAAGAACTTATTTCTAATCCTTATTATAATATTAATGATGCATCTATTAGATATTTGATTAAATCTAATATTAATAGTTTATCTACTTCATCATTATTAATAGATCCAAGTGAAAAAGAAATTAAACTAACAAGGAAATTATTAAAAAGAGAAATCAATTATTGTACAGCAATTAATAAGAAAGATTTTTCAAGTGAAATGAAAACTAAAAAGGCTTTCTTCTTTTTGACAAACAAAGATGATTTACAAAAATATGATGAGATTATCTTAAGTTTTGAAAACAAGGAAATTTTATATTTAGATGATTTATTGGCTTTAATTAAAAATAATGATAGTGGCGATACTCTTATCGATGAAATAAAAATAAAAATTTTACAAGATATGGAGTCTGAAATATTTTTCACAAATATCGACATATTATCGAACACTGTCAATGATTTTGTTTTCACTTTAAATAAAATAGCGATAAATTTATAAACTTTTTGATATATATATTTTATATATATACTACCTTGGAAAGATGAATAATGAAAAAAATATGTAAATGAAAGCGATTTCATGATTTTTTTTGAAAAAAATGTAAATAATTTTATTGACATATAATAAAAAATAGTGTTTTATAGAAATACGTAAATTTAAATTCTGTGGAAATTAGTGAAGACGTTGGAATCTTCGTTTTTTCGCACAATCTAAGCATACGTATAATAATTTAATGTTAGGAGGACAAGTTATGAAAAAGACATTAAAGTATGTTTTAGCAACAGCTACACTTGTAGCAGGACTTGGATCATTAGCATCTTGTGGTGGTTATAAATGGAAAGATGATGGTAAACAATACACTTATAATACTTACACATCAGTTTCACCATCTAACTGGAACGAATTAACTTATCAAGATAACAATGATACACAAATTATGGGTTATATCGGAAGTGCATTCTTCGGATATGATTTCAAATTCGATGCAAATGGTATGATCGTACCAGGTGAATTCGAAGTAACTTATGAAGCAGCTACTGCTTTAGAAGACGTTACTGCAACTTATGCAGGTAATGAAAAATATGCAGTTCCATCTGGAGAAGCAAAACACTATGCATATAAAATTACATTACGTAACGACTTAAAATGGGATGATGGCACACCAATTAAGGCTGCTGACTTCGTCTACACAATGAAAGAACAATTAAACCCATTATTCAAAAACTACCGTGCTGATAGTTTCTATAATGGTTCAACAGTTATCCACAAAGCTAAGGATTACGTTTTCCAAGGCGATAAAGGATGGTATGGCGCTGACACTCCATATGTTGAATATAAAGAATCATTAGATAGCCAATTAGTATTCAACGTTGGTAATACAGCTGAATCTGAAAATTACGGTGGAGCTTTATGTTCATTCAGAGGATCTATGGGATTCCCAGAATCATATGGTTATGAATTAGTAGCACAATACTTAAATGTTTACTATGGTGTTTCTGCAGACGTAGTTAAATTACAAGGTAAAACATTTGCTGAAATCAAAGCTGATGCTACATTAAAAGCAGCTTGGGATTCATTAATTGGTTGGTGGCAAACTGATCCAAATGAAGAATTAGACTTCTTCTGTACAGAATACACATGGCCAGAAGTTAACTTCGAAGAAGTTGGCTTATTCGTTGGTGATAAAGACAATGAATTAGTAGTAGTATTAGATTCTCCATTAGATTTATTAAAAGAAGATGGTTCATTAGGATACAAAGCTGCATATAACTTCTCAAGTTTACCATTAGTTAAACAAGATTTATATGAAGCAAATAAAGTTGCACCAGTTGAAGGTTCAACATTATGGACATCAACATACAACCAATCAGTTGAATCTACAGCTTCTTGGGGACCATATAAATTAGCTTCATTCCAATCAGGTAAACAATATGTTCTTGAAAGAAATACTAACTGGTATGGTTATAACTTAGAAGAAAATAAAGACAAATATCAAACAGATACAATCGTTTGTGACACAATTAAAGAATGGAATACTGCATGGCAAGCATTCCAAAACGGTGAAATCGACTCAATCGGTATCGACGTTTCAATTGCTCAAGACTATAAAAACTCATCACAAGCTATCTTCACACCAGATGATTTCGTTGGATCATTACAATTACAATCAGATGCTGAAGCTTTAAAGAAGAGAGAAGAAGCTGGTGTTGATAAAGAAATCTTAACATATGTTGATTTCAGAAAAGCTATCTCATTAAGTATTAACAGAGCAGAATACAACCAAACATGTTCAACTGCTTCAAAAGCTGGATTTGGTTTATTCAACTCAATGCACTACTATGATGTTGCTAACGGTGGTGTTTACAGAAACGAAGACGTTGCTAAACAAGTATTATGTGATGTCTATGGTGTAGACGTTAACGACTATGCTTCATTAGACGAAGCTCACGCAGCTATCACAGGTTATGACTTAGAATTAGCAAGAGAATGCTATACAAACGCATACAATGCTGCTTTAGCTGACGGAGTAATTTCTGCAACAGATAAAGTTGTATTAACATTCGGTACAGGTGCTATTACAGAATCTACAACAAGAGCATATAACTTCTTATCAAATGCAATTAAAGAAGCAGTTAAAGGCACACCATTAGAAGGTCGTGTTGAAACTGAATTCGAAGATCACCAATCTGCTTGGGCTACTGACTTCCGTGCTGGTGCATACGATGTATGTACAGGTGGTTGGACAGGCGCTGCTTGGGATCCAGGTTACTTCTTATTAGCTTACTTATCACCAGACTATATGTATTCAACAGCTTGGAGAACAGATGTTGAAACATTAACTTACACAGTTAAAGGTGTTGGTGAAAACGGAGCTGACGTTGAAGAAACAATGACATTATTAGAATGGTATGATTGCTTAAACGGTGCACCAGGTGCTAAATATAACTGGGCTGAAGGTGCTGTATCACACGAAGCTAGATTAGGTATCATCGCTGCTCTTGAAAAAGTTATCTTATCTGTTTACTACACAGTCCCAATTCAAAACTCATTTAGTGCTTCATTAATCTCTTATAAATGGGATTATGTAACACGTGACTACAATACATTCATGGGTTACGGCGGAATCGAATACTTAAGATACGCTTATACAGATGCTGAATGGGCTGACTACTGTGCAAATAACACATTAGATTATAAAGCTTAATCTTTGTCGCAAAACTTATTATTATTATGCGGGCTAACGTTTAAGTTAGCTCGCATTTTGTCAATTTAGAAGGAGGTATAAACGCATGTATATGATCAAATATATTTTGAAAAGACTTGGTTTAATGATCATGACTTTTCTAATTATTTTCGTAGTTTGCTTTGTATTAATTAAAATGTTACCTATTGTTATTGACGTATCAATTGGTAAAGACGCTGATATTGCTTATGCAACTATTAAAGCGAGAGGTTATTATGATCCAATACCAGTTCAACTTGTAAATTATATTAAAAGAATTTTCCAAGGTGACTTTGGTGTTAGTGTTAACCACCCAGAATATCGTAACTCACCTGTTTGGGATGTATTCGTTGAGAAACTACCACCAACAGTATTGATTAACGTATATTCAACTATTTTCTCAGTACCATTAGGTATTGCGCTAGGTATTTTTGCTGCGTTAAAGAAAAACAAATGGCAAGACCATGTAATTAGTACTGGTGTTATGATTTTCATTTCTGTTCCAGGATTAGTTACTGCGTTCTTAGTTCAATATGTATTCTGTTTCTTATTAGGGCTATTCCCATTATATATGAAAGCAGGTTTTGACTATTTCACATGGCCAATGTTTAAATCTATGATGCCAGCAGTTATTGCAATGTCGTTTGGATCTATTGCAGGTTATGCTCGTTTTACACGTGCCGAATTAACTGAAGTATTAACAAGTGATTTTATGTTACTTGCTAGAACTAAAGGTTTAACAAGAAGACAAGCAACTGTTCACCACGCATTAAGAAATGCGATGGTTCCAATTTTCCCATCAATCGTCGGAGAATTCGTTTCAGTATTATCCGGTTCATTGATTATTGAGAAAATATTTTCTATTCCAGGTGTCGGTGGATTATATTTAGATTCGATAACCTATCAAGATTATGACTTCTTCATGTTATTGTCAAGTTTCTATATCTTAATTGGATTGTTCGCTGCAATCTTTATTGACTTAAGTTATGGAATTATCGATCCACGTATTAGAATGGGGGTTAAGTAATTATGAAACCAAATGAAATTCAAGTTCCAAGAGAAAAATTAGTTTTAGCTAATACAGAAGGAAGACTTCATGATAAAGAATTAGTTACAAAACCTATTAGCTATTTTAGAGATGCATGGAATCGTTTTAAGAAAAACAAAGCTTCTATTGCTGGTGCTATTGTTATTTTAATCTTAATTTTATATGCAATTTTTGCACCGATCATCTCACCTTATTCTGTTTCTTATTCGGATAAGTATTATACTTATACAGCACCTAAAATTTTCAATAATGGTAAAAGAACAAAAGATCTAAATGAAACAAGCTTTAGTTATTATTATGGAATTGGTGTTGAAACAGGCGCAAATGTAGTTGTTGATAATGAATTCGAAAGAAGAATTACAACAAACCCTTATGGTAAGAAAATTTGGATGTACAAATTCAAATTAGATACATATCAACAAGTTGGTGTAGTTTTCTTAGATGCTACTCCAAAAATGTATGCTGACATTCAAGCATATCAAGATGAACATGATGTTCAAATTATTTATCCTATTACTGATCCATCAAAAAGACCATCAGCAATTGCTAATGATGCTGAAGATGCTAACTTCTGGTATGAAACAACAACATTAGATGGTAAAACAATTACGGCTGGAACATCTAACTCTGAAGGTGTAAGAGAATATAATAACATTTATTTACCTTATAGTCCTGATAGAGATGATCCATATACAAGTAAAATGAGAATTGAAGGAGATACTCCTTTATATGCATATGGTCAAAAACAACAAGGTGGTTACAAAATTAGAGTAAACTACTATGAATATTATAAATACTATCATTCAGAAGTATTAAAAGACGGAATTAGAGAACCATTCTTTATCTTTGGTACAACTAATAGTGGACAAGATATCTTCACTTGCTTAGCTAGTGGTGCTAGATTTAGTTTCATTCTTGCTATTACTGTTGCAAGTGTTAACTTAATCGTTGGTGCTATTTATGGCGCTATCGAAGGTTATTATGGTGGTAAGATTGATATTTTAATGGAAAGATTTGTTGAAATTCTATCAGCAGTTCCATTCATGATTGTCGTTACATTATTAAAATATCACATGAAATCCTCACCTCAAGTATTGATTCTATTCATCTCGTTCTTCTTGACGGGTTGGATTGGTATGGCGGGACGTACTCGTATGCAATTCTATCGTTTCAAGAACCAAGAGTATGTTTTAGCTGCTAGAACTTTAGGTGCAAGAGATAGAAGAATTATGTTTAAACATATTTTCCCTAACTCTTTAGGTACATTAATTACAAGTAGTGTTCTTGTAATTCCTGGTATGATTTTCTCTGAAACAAGTTTATCTTACTTAGGAATCATTAACTTAAATACAGGCGATATGACTAGTGTTGGTACATTATTAGCTAACGCTCAACCATACTTAGTTACATATCCACACTATATTTTATTCCCATCAATTTTCATCTGTTTATTGATGTTAAGTTTCAACTTATTCGGTAATGGATTACGTGATGCATTTAACCCATCACTTAGAGGAGCGGAGGATTAGTATATGGAAAAGAAATTAGAAGTTAAAAATTTACAAGTATCCTTCAGAACTCAAGGTGGTATTGTTAAAGCTGTTAGAAATATTTCTTTCGATTTATACAAAGGTGAAACACTTGCTATCGTAGGTGAATCAGGCTCTGGCAAATCAGTAACTAGTAAAGCCATTATTGGTATTTTAGCAGGTAACTCAATTGTTGAAGGTGGAGAAATCTTGTACGACGGACAAGATTTATTAAAGATTTCGGAAGATGATTTCCACAAAATTCGTGGAGATAAAATTTCAATGATCTTCCAAGATCCATTATCAAGTTTAAATCCAATCGTTAGAGTTGGACACCAATTAACTGAAGCGATGATTTTGAATGGTAAATTACGTCAAAAAAGCGCTAAAAAAGAATTTAATGGAAAACTTGCTTTATTAAATAAAGCACTTGATGAAAAAAATAATGATGTTGAAAATAATAAAAATCAATGTCATACTTTCGATGCTTTCTGTATCAAAGGTACAGAATTAGAACAAGCATACAATAACGCTCAAGAAGCAGCTGTTTCATTAAAAACAGAATTAGAAACTACTGCATTCTTAATTTCGAAAAAACAAAAAGTTGATTATCGTAAGGTTTTAAGAAATTTAAAATCAAATTTAGTAAAAACTATTAATCCATTCTTAGTTTCTGATGATGAAGAATATCAACAAATCCAAACTAAAGCATTAGAATATTTCATTTATGGAAAGAAAACTAATCCAGAAGACATGATCAATTTACTTGAAAAAACAGTAAATTTAATTAATAAAGGGTTAGAAAAACAAAAACCAAACTATTTCCGTTTAGGTTATTATATCTTAAAAAATCCAGAATTTGATTTTACAAGTATTCCAGTTGATGAATTAAATGATTTAACTAAAAAATACCTTGATGAAAATTATATGAATCAATTCATTGAATTAGGTAGCACAGGTATTTTACATTCACATGAAAAATCAATTGAAAGAAAACAACAATTGTTAATTAAATTAAATGACTTATATAAGTATGTTTCTGAAAGTGAAAGACTTACTAAATCTATTCTAGAAAACAAAGTAAAAACTGTAAGTGCTGAATTAAAAGAAGCTATTGACTATCTTAACGTTCATAAGAGAAGTGTTGAATACTCATTTGGAATTTCTATTAACCATGAAATTAAACGTTATTTCTATGGTGAAAAAACAAATCCAAAGAACACTAGAAAATATGAAAAGAACAAAGCAAAATATGATGCTCTTGTAGAAAAAGGAAAATCTCCAACATGGAAAGTTGTTCCTCCTGCATTAGTTGATTTAGATTTAACAAAAGAAAACATCGCTAAAATTGTTCATTATTTAATTAAGAGTATTGAAAGTGACATTAAACACAAAGATGAATTTGACGCTAAGAAAGAAATGATTGCATTAGTTGATTTCTTAAAAGAAGAAGCATCTAAAGTAGTTTATAAAGTAACAAAAGGTTTGGCTAAAGCTAGAGCTCTTGAATTAATGAAAGAAGTAGGTATTCCAGAACCAGCAATTAGATTTAAACAATATCCATTTGAATTCTCAGGTGGTATGAGACAAAGAATCGTTATTGCTATTGCTTTATCTGCTAACCCAGATATTCTTATCTGTGATGAACCTACAACTGCATTAGACGTTACAATTCAATCACAAATCCTTGAATTAATTAATAGAATTAAAGTTCAAAGAAATTTATCAGTTATCTTTATTACTCACGATTTAGGTGTTGTTGCTAATATGGCTGATAGAATCGCAGTTATGTATGCTGGTAAGATTGTAGAATATGGTACAAGCGAAGATATTTTCTATGATCCAAAACATCCATATACTTGGGCATTATTAAGTAGTATGCCAGATTTAGAAACAAAAGAAAAACTAGAAGCAATTCCAGGAACTCCACCAAATATGATTTATCCACCTAAAGGTGATGCTTTTGCAGATAGAAATAAATATGCATTAGAAATCGACTTTGAAATGGAACCTCCATTATTTGAAGTTTCTAAAACTCACTATGCTGCTACATGGTTATTACATGAAGATGCACCAAAAGTTAATCCACCAAAGATTATTACTGAAAGAATTAAACGTATGAAGAAAGAGGTGAAGAACAATGGAAAATAATAAAGAAGTATTATTAAAAGTTGAACACCTTGAACAATATTTTAAATTAGGAAAACTTCGTTATTTAAAAGCTGTTGATGATGTAAACTTCGAACTTTATAAAGGTGAAGTTTTAGGTTTAGTTGGTGAATCTGGATGTGGTAAAACAACAACAGGTAGATCAATAATTCGTTTATATGACATTACTGGTGGTTCTGTTTATCTTGATGGTAAAAGAATCTGCGCTGGTATTCGTCAGTATAAAGCTGCTGTTAAACAAGCTAAATTAAAATACAAACAAGAAAGATCGGTTCTTCAAGAAAAATTAAAAAGAGATCTTGAAAATGGTGAATCTAAAGAACTTGCAAATAAAGCTTATCAAGATGCATTAAAAGAAAAAGAAGCAGAATTATTAGAAGTAGTAAAAGAAAATACAGAAAAGATTCGTAGTGCAAAATTTGATCACAAAAACTGTAATAAAGAATTTGCTAAATACGAAATGCAAAAAGTTTCTGATAAATATCTCCCATTAATTGAAAAAGAAATGGACGAACAAAAAAGAGAAGTTCTTCAAAGGGAATATAAAGAAGCTTTAAGATTTGCTAAAAAGGATCGTATTACTAATAAAATGCAAATGATCTTCCAAGATCCTATTGCTTCACTTGACCCACGTATGACAGTCCGTGATATTATCGCAGAAGGTTTAATTATTCGTGGTGTTAAAGATAAAAAGTTTATTGATGAACAAGTTTATCGCGTATTAGAATTAGTTGGTTTAGTTCCAGAACATGCTGGTCGTTATCCTCATGAATTCTCTGGTGGACAACGTCAACGTATTGGTATCGCTCGTGCGATTGTATTAAATCCAGAATTAATTATTGCTGACGAACCAGTTTCTGCTTTAGACGTTTCAATTCAAGCTCAAGTTATTAACTTATTAAACGATTTAAGAGAAAAAATGGGATTAACAATTCTATTTATCGCTCACGACTTATCAGTTGTAAAATATTTCTCAGATCGTATTGCAGTTATGTATTTTGGTAAGATTGTTGAATTAACAACATCTGATGAATTATTCAAACATCCTCTTCATCCATATACAAAATCGTTATTATCTGCAATTCCTTTACCTGACCCAGTTTATGAAAAGGCAAGAAAGAGAATTACATATAATCCATTAATGGATCATGATTATTCAAAGGAAAAACCTACAATGAGAGAAATCGTTCCGGGTCACTTTGTATATTGTAATAGTGAAGAAGAAGCTAAATATTTAGAAGAAATTAAAGCAAAGTAATATGAAACAAATATATAAATATTTAATTACATTTTCTATTGGGTTAGTTGCTGCATTTATATTTGCAGTTTGTAATCATATATTTCTTGCAAAAGAATTTGTCGATGTAGTTGAGATATTAATCGATGCATTCTTTATTCCGGGAATCTTATTATTCTGTTTTGGAATGTTAGTTCTTGCGACAAACGGCGGAACATTTGATATGTTAACTTATGGTATGATGAGATTTGTATCTTTATTTAAAAAAGATCATAACGATATCAAATATAAGACTTATCACGAATATACTTTAGCAAAACACGAAGAAAATAGACCATTTGGATATTTAGTAATTGTTGGATTAATTCTTATTGCAATTTCGGTTATATTTATATTAATTTCACCAAACTTTAAAGATTATTGGGATGCAGTTTAACGCATCCCTTTTCTTATAAAATAATCGCATATTGTAATTATCATAATTTGATGTATAATATAATATATTATTAATAAACATTTTATAGAAGGTGATAGTATGAATATTTTAATGGATATTAATATTGTTGACCCAATTGTTAAACTATTTGGCGAAAATGGTGAATGGCTTGCAAATCTTTCTTTTGGAAGTATTATTGTTCGTTTAGCATTAGCAATTATTCTAGCGGGTTCAATTGGTATTGAAAGAGCAATTAAAAAACATGCGGCAGGATTAAGAACATATATTCTTGTTTGTGTGGCTTCATGTATGGCAATGATTGCTGATGCCTTTATTGTTGAAACATATGGAACAGGTGATGCGGCAAGATTTGGCGCTCAAGTTATTTCTGGTATTGGTTTTTTAGGAGCTGGAACAATTTTAGTTACTTCTAGAAGCCAAGTTAAAGGGTTGACAACTGCTGCTGGTTTGTGGGCTGTAGCGTGTTTAGGACTAACTATTGGCGCTGGCTTTTATACGGCAGCGTTAATTGGTTATGTTTTAATCTTTGTTGCCATCTTTATTATGCCTCAACTAGAAAGAAGATTTACAACTAGATCTGGATGTTTTGAACTACATATTGAATTTGAACAACGATCAAATTTAAAAGAATTTGTTCATATTATAAGAGAAAAAGGAATCGAAGTAATTTCTGTAGAACATAATACTGCTTATTCTAATTCTGGCTTAAGTGTTTATTCCATCATGTTAGCAATAAGAGAGGGAAAAAAATATAAAAATCATCAATTGTTAATTGATGAATTAAAAGAATTATCATACGTTGAATATATTGAAGAAATGTTCTAAAAAAGAAAACCGCTTAGTTTAAAATAAGCGGGTTTTTAATTATATTTATCGTATTTTGCATATATTGCTTTTCTTTTAGCAGTATATTCAGCTTCGCTAATTTCTCCTTTGTCGAATTCTTCTTCAACCTTGTGAAGTTCTTCACTTCTTTTTTCATACATTTCAAAGTAAGACATGTTATTATCAAATACGTTTTCTTCTTCAATAATTTTATTTTCTTCTCTTGGTCGAGGAGTAATATAGCCATCTTCGCTTTGTTGGTTAGGTTGATTTGTTGTATAGCGGTAATTGAATTGAGATGCATTAGATTTGAATTTTCCATTATGATAGAATGGATTGTTTTTATATTTGAAATATAATCTAATTTGGTCAAAAATCATACAAATAACACTAATTGCTAGTAAAACATAGATTAATGGACTTTGAATCTTTAAAACACTTGAATCATTATTATTCATTGAAGTGAATAGAATGATAAATGTAGTGATTACGCTGAAAATGGATGAAAGAATATTTACCCATTTTAATCTAACGTAAATTTGATCAATTCTTAAACTTGAAGAAATTAGTAATAAAGAAAAAGCGATTGTAACGGTTGTTAGATTAATTAACAAACTATATGTTCTATATAAACTGTATTGAACTTCACTTACACCATTTTGAAGTGCATTAATAGCTTCTATATTACTAATTGCTTGATAAAGACCAATAAAGAAAATTATAGATAAAACAATATTTAATATTGCACCGAGAATACTAATCCATTTAACATTTTTTATATTAAATTTTGAAAACATTATATCGCCTCCTATCTTCTTATTATATACAAAATTTAGCAAATGTTATATCAATACTTAAAATTATAGAAAAAAACTCAAAAAAATATTATAACAAACTAATAAAATACTTTTTTTATTATTTTTATAATAAAATTAGTTAGCAATATTTAAATTTAATTTAAACTATGTTAAATTAATATAAGCGAGGAACTTAATATGAAAGAAATTATTGAACGTTTTTCAAATATCTTCTTCTTGTTAGACTTTGGTATTAGCCTACTAATACTTGCTTTTGTTTCGTATTTATTACTTTCTAAAATGAAAAGAAAGTTTGTTATAATCTCAATTATTGTCGCAGATATTTTATTTGTTGTTAGTAAAGTATTTGCGTTTGAAACAGTTACATTATTATCAGTAGGTTTTTTAATTGCTACTGGAGTTATTTATGTTATGGTAAATGGTAGTGAATATCGTTACTACATTTTAAATAACGTTTCTTCAAGAAAGAAGACTCAAATTAATAATGTTTCTGATGAAGCAAAGTATAAAATTATTTCTGATGCGGTAAAACATTTATCAAGAAATAAAGTAGGTGCGATTATTACTTTTGAAAAAACTACAAATTTATCAGATATTAGTAAGAGTGGAACAAGATTAAACGCTCCATTATGTTATGAATTATTATTAACTATTTTCTATCCAGGAACTAGACTTCACGATGGTGCTGTAATTATTCGTGGTGATACAATTTTAGCCGCTTCGGTTTATTACACTCCAACAACTAGAGCTTTAACTGGTAAATATGGTGCAAGACATCGTGCTGCATTTGGTATCAGTGAAGTAAGTGATGCGGTTACAATTGTTGTCAGTGAAGAAACTGGAAGAATTTCTTTAACATATAAAGGAACAATGGAAAGTTGTTCTTATGATAATTTCTTAAACGAATTCATCTCAATGATGAATGATAGAGAAGAAAATTAATATATTAAAATAAAAAAGATTCCTTTTTAGGAATCTTATTGCTATCTACTAAATGGTGGGTACTGAGGGAATCGAACCCCCGACCTTCTGTACGTCAAACAGATGCTCTCCCAGCTGAGCTAAATACCCATTTGGAATCGATAACGATATTAATATAAATAAAAATTAACATATTGTCAATACAAATTATGTTTTTAGCAAAATAACAAAGGAGAAATATTGTGGAATTACCAAAAGTCTATTTGGAACTTGAAAAGATTTTTTCTCAAAATGGTTATGCCCTATTTATGGTAGGTGGGACTAGTAGAGATTATCTTTTAGGCAGAGAAATATTAGACTTTGATTTTGTCAGCGATGCAACACCTTCTCAAATGAAAGAGTTTCTGTCTTTTGATGAATCGTTTGTATCTATTGGTAGTGTGCATATTTCTTTTTTAGGTCACAAAGTAGACATAACAACTTTAAGAGTAGAAGAAGATTATAAAGATTATCGTCATCCTAATAAAGTTGCTTTTGTTAAAGAATTAAGGCTTGATGCGAAAAGAAGAGATATTTCTATCAATGCTTTATATATCGATAAAAATGGTAATGTGTATGATTATTATCATGGTAGAGATGATTTAAAAAATCATCTTATTTCAATGATTGGAAAGCCCTCTATTCGTTTTAAAGAAGATCCTTTACGCATCTTAAGAGCGTTAAGATTTAGTTTAATTTATGATTTTTCTTTAACCCCAGGATTAGTTAAAGATATTAAAGATAATTTACATCTATTAAAAAAAGTATCTTATGTTAGATGTTTAGATGAAATTGATAAAATGAAAGCTTTTTCTTACGAAAAGGCAATGTGGATGCTAAAAATCCATCATGTAGATGATTATATCCCTCTAGAATTTAATAAAGAAAGATTAAATGTTATCGATATGCATTGTGATACTATTACTAGAGAGGAATTTGAAACAAAAGGAATATATAAAAATAACTTACACATTGATATTTTAAAGATGAGTAAAGGGGAATATTTAATGCAAACTTTTGCAGTTTTTATTCCATTACATAAAGTTAATACTCCTTTTGAAACAACAAAAAAATATATTGAATTATTTAAAAGTGAAATCAATAAAAATAGTCATGTAATTAGTCAAGTTACAACTTATCAAGAATTACAAAACAATAAAGCTTTAAAAAAGATGTCTGCACTTCTTTCTATTGAAGAAGGTGGAGCAATTGAAGGGGATTTAGAAAAGTTAGAATATTTCTATTCTTTAGGGGTAAGAATGATGACGTTAACTTGGAATTTCCCTAATGAGATAGGTTATCCAAATATTAATATGACTAATAAAACTAAAGTTAATATTAGAATTCCTAATACTGTAGATGGATTAACTCCTTTTGGTAAAGAAGTTGTTAAAAAGATGAATGAGTTAGGTATGATTATTGATGTTTCTCATTTATCTGATGCTGGATTTTATGATGTAATTAATTTATCTACTAAACCAATTGTCTGTAGCCATTCTAATAGTAGAAAAATATGCAAGGTATCAAGAAATTTAACCGATGAAATGATACTTGCTTTAAAGAAAAACAAAGGTGTTATGGGAATAAATTATTGTCCGGATTTTATTTCTTCAAGCAAAAAGAATCAAATACCTGATATAATAAAGCATATCAACCATATTAAAGAAGTTGGTGGGATTGATATAATTGCTTTAGGTAGCGATTTTGATGGAATCCCTACTCCTAATGGAATGAGTGATGCAACTAAAACATTAGAATTAAAAGAAGCATTAGTAAAAGAAGGATATACTCAAGAAGAAATTGATAAGATTTTCTATAAGAATTTCTTAAGGGTATTTAAGAAAGTGTGTAAGTAGGTGGAAGTATGAATGAATTAAGAATTGAACAAATAGATTATCGTTATTTTTTAGTAGATAATTATAAATCTTTTGGATTAAGTGAATACGATTTATGTGTTTTATTATCTATTGATAATATATTAAAGAAAGAGAAAGTATTAATTACTGCTGATCTTTTAGCGCTTAAAATGAATATAGCAATAAAAGAAATTGATAGTGTATTAGTTAGTTTAACTAATCGTGGCTTTATTGAATACGCTAGTGATAATAATTCATTAGTGACTTCTATTGAACCTTTATATAATAAGATTATTGTTGAATTTCAAAGTGAATTATTAAGATTGGCTCAAGGAAATAAAAACAAAGAAGCTAATGAAGAGTTTAATAATGTTTTTGCATTAATGCAAAAAGAAATGGGAAGAACTCTTTCACCATTAGAAATTGAAAAGGTAAGAGAATGGATTTCTCAAGGAATTAAAGAAGAAGTTATTATTTCTTGTGTTCATGAATGCCAACATAAATCTAAAAGGGTTACTATTAATCAAATTGATAAATCTATTATGAAGTATCTTTCAAGTAGAGATATTGAAAAAGAAGGATATTCTTCAGTTAACGAAAAATGGAAAAAAGATATTGAAGATACAATAAGGATCGCTAATACTAAGTGGACAAGTAGTGATGAATAGAGTAGAAGAAATCTTTGCATTTTTAGACGAAAAATTTTTTGATGCGCATTGTGAATTAAATTATACTAAAGACTACGAATTACTATTCGCAGTTATTTTATCTGCGCAAGCAACAGATAAAAGTGTTAATAAAGTTACAGAAGTGTTATTTAGTAAATATCCTTCATTAGAGTCTTTTAAAGATGCTAGTGTAGAAGATATTGAAAAGATTATTCATTCTATTGGATTAAGCTATTCTAAAGCTAAAAATATTAAAGCGTGCTCTACTATTTTACTTGAAAAACATAATGGTAAAGTTCCTTCTTCTAGAAAAGAATTAATGGAACTTCCAGGCGTAGGAAGAAAAACTTGTAATGTAGTAAGAATTGAATATTTTAAGATCCCTGAAATCCCTGTTGATACTCATGTAGAAAGAGTATCTAAAAGATTAAAACTAGCAAAAGAAAATGATTCTACTTTAGAAGTAGAATTAAAGTTAAAAAGAAAACTACCAAGAAGTAGATTGATTAAAGCACATCATCAATTAATCTTCTTTGGTAGATATATGTGTAAAAGTCAAAATCCTGATTGTAAACATTGCCCTTTGACGCATTTATGTGCTCATTATAAAAAATCATTTTTAGAATAAGTAAATTTATATGAAGAACCTTTTAGGGAAGTATTATTAGAAAAAGTTATTGAAAACTCTATAGTATACTTTCCTTTTTCTTTGAATTCATATTCAAAATATCCTTCTTTAGAAGTGTGTATTTCTTTATTTTGATTTGGTAAGGTTACTTCCATTAAATACGTTTTATCTCCATAGAAATAAGAATATATCTTATCTTCTATTAAGGGATTATTAATCTGGAATATTCCATAGTTATTACTTGTAAAGCAACTAACATCATTTACTTCTTCTATAGTCAAATTAGGTAGTGGTTTAACACTAGTTTTATTAGGATTAATTAGTGTTTTTACAATATAAGAAGATGGAGTAAATTCATTAGGTAAATATGTTTCGTCTAATCCTTTTACTAGAGATATTTCTTGTAATGAAGAAGAGTATTCAAAAACACCTTTCTTATTAATAGTTTCCATAATTGATTTGAAAACTAATTTAGAAATCTTTTTTCTAGGATCGTTAGAAGTAAAGTAGTTCTTTTGATATTCGCTTTTATCAAATCCGGTCCAGATAACGCAAGTATGGTTTTTTGAATATCCAGCAAGCCAAATGTCCTTATCGGCGTTTTTAGGATAATTATTTTTTCTTATAGTTGAAGAATCATAAGCGTTAGTTCCAGTTTTACAAGCCACATCAATTCCTTTTGGTTTGCAAACATTAATATTTAAATAGTTATTATCCATAACCTTTTTTAATGAATAAGTTATTAAATCAGCACTTTCTTCGGATAGAACTTTTTTATAAGAAATGTCGCGTTCATATAGGACTTTTCCATTGTAATCCTTGATTCTTTTGATTGTAGAAGGGAGTAAAAACTTACCATGATTAGCCAAGCAAGAGTAAGCTCCTGCTACTTGAAATGGGGAAATTCCATACATCATTCCACCTAAAGAATAAGAAGATGTAATATTACCTCCATCATAAAGATTTAAATCTTTTAAATAGGAAGTTACTTCTTTAATTCCAATTTTATCTACTACTTGATCAAAAGTTTTAACAGCGCAAGTATTTCTAGAATATCCAATAGATTCAATTAAAGAGAGAGGACCTAAATATTTTTTGTCTGCATTATTAACGTTAATTGAAGTTCCTTTATAAAGGTAAGGTTCATCTTTAATAGTGGTTAACGGATGAAAGGAAAGATGTTCAATTGCTAAAGGATAAGATAGTAATGGTTTAATTGTACTAGCGGGATTTCTTTTTAAGTGATATCCGCGATTAAAAAGTTTCTTGCCATTATAGTTTCTTCCACCGACAACCCCAATTATTTTGCTATTATCATTATCAATTACGACTCCACCTATTTGTTGCTCCTCATCAGTAAAAGAAATTACTTTATCCTGTTGAATTTTATCAATATGAGTTTGGAGATATGTGTCTAGATAAGTTTCTACAATTAATGGATGAGTATATAAGTCTTTATTGCATATAGCTTTTACTTCTTCATAGACTATATCTAAGTAAGCTTGATAAGGATAAGACGTAATTAATTTAACATCTTTTTTGACTAATAAATCTTTAGCGTGAATATTAATTCCAAAGTTATATTGGTTTGAAGTAATAGTATTATTTTCTAACATTGCTTTTAATACTAAATTCTTTCTTTCATTTACTCTTTCTGGATAGGTAAAAGGATAATAGTAACTAGGGGATTTAACTAACGAAGCAAGAATAGAGGCTTCTAAATAATTGATCAAAGAAATATCTTTATTAAAAAATATTTTAGAAGCGTAGTTTATTCCTGGAACTGATTGCTCAAAGTATACTTTGTTAAAATATAATTCTAATATTTCTTCTTTGGTATATTCCTTTTCCATCATAATACTTAGATATGCTTCTTTTACTTTTCTTGTATAAGTTTTTTCATTAGTTAAAGCGGTATTTTTAATTAGTTGTTGAGTAATAGTGGAACCACCTTGAGTGGAAGAAGAAAAAATATTATTGACAAAGGAAAGAATAATCCTTTTAGTATTTATTCCTTTATGATAGTAAAATTCGTTGTCTTCAATAGAAAGAAGAGCATCAATCATTACTTGAGGTATTTCTTCTATTTTGCGATAATCATTTGATTCGCCAATTACTTCTATTTGATTCATATGATTATCATAAATAATCGTTTGAGAAACTAAACTTTCAGGTTCTATTTTTAATTTCTCGTTTTTAACGGTAATAAATAAAAATGTTCCTAGTAGAGTTGAAACTAGAAACACACAAATAAAAAAAGTATTAATTAATAATTTGAATAAGTTGGATTTATTTATTTTCTTCATTGAAATATACCTTATCTACAACGTCTAGATATTTTAGACGAGGAATAAAGCCTTGTTCAACTAGATGACCTTTCTCTTTGATGTAGGAAAGCGCAAGGGACTTTCTTTCTTCTTTATGAGTATATCTTTCAATAACGTATGAAGCATCTAATAAATAGATTTCGTTTAAACTTACAAAGTAAATTAGAAAGAAGGCAATACCCCCATGATTAATAACTTTTTGTAAGTGCTTAATTTGATGTGAAGAAATATTGTTAAATGTTAACGCGGTTGTTGATTTGGTTTCTTTACATTCGAAATCGATATATTTTCCTTTATAAACTCCATTGTAATCAGTTGTTGATTGCTTTTCAAAATAGGCATCAACGATTCTAGCGTTATGAGCGTAATCTACTTTTACTATACGAATTGGAGTAGGTCTTTTAGTAATGGTTGCAATGTTGTTATCATCATAATAAGAGTTAGAAGAGTTAACTGCGTGTTCAAAATCCATTCCTCTATTTGCAGCGGAAAGAATTTTCTTTTCTTTGGTTTTTATTTGTTTTTCTTCTATAGATAGATTGTTATCTAATCTTTTCTTGTTAGGATAATTAATCATAGCAACCTAAGGCTCATAGTTATTATGAACCAAACCTTTCTTTTTTATTCGATATATTTATCAATTTCTTTTTTGAAATCTTCAGGAGTAACACATTCGTTATTTAATAACTTATTAATAATTCTTTTAATTGGAGTAGGATAAATTTTTTGCTTTTTAATTACATTGATATATTCTCTAGAACGAATTTCTTTATTGTCCATAAATTCTTTATAAAGATTCATTAAATCAATTGCGTCGTTAAGTGGATCGTGACTTTGACCAAATGGTTCTTTATTATATAGTTTTAAGTAATTTACTAAAGAGTAATTGTTTCCTTTATCATCTTTAATAAATTGGCTTAAAAACGCTAAAAAGTCGATAGAGTGTTTGCAAATATCAAGACCAATATGATCGTTTGTTGGTTTAGAATATTTTAAAGAATCAATAATCATTTTTACATCGTTAGATCCAAACGCAATAAATGCTGTATCGTTAATATCGTCACCGACAAATTCTCTAATTTCTTGTAATGCGGTTTCAAAAGTAACACCTTCTTCTTTTAAAATCTCTGGAGTAATATTAGTCATACGATTAACAATTTTTCCAATTGGGCCATAACTTTTAACATATCTTTTATATGTTTGATAATCCCCATCAATCATTCCACTATCATCACAATGAGTTTTGCATAAACCAATTGCAATAATTTCATGAGAGAATTGTGTTCCTTCAAAATCCATAAACACTAATGTATGACGATTTTTTAATATTTTCTTAAAAGCTTCCATATTTATCACCATATTTAAGTATAATTGAATATTTTTAAAAATTAAATAACTTATTAGTTATTACTTACATATAAATAAGTGAACAATGTTTTGTTCGAAAAGTAGGTGAATATATGTATAATTGCCAAAATCTAGCATATACTCAATGTGTTCCGTCAACGGAAGATTGTGGTGTAAGTGTTGTTGTTACTAGTAATGTTGCAATAACTAGAGTTTGTAATGAGATTACTTATACGGTTACCATAACTAATAACTCAGATCAAGTTATGAGAAACGTGGTAATGACATTGCCTTTGAATAAGGCATTAGCGTTGATGCCAAATACCGTAACAGTCAATGGTACAACTTTAGAAAATGCTGATTTAACTAACATTCTTATTGGTGATTTACCAGTAGGAGAAACAGCAACTATTACTTATCAAACAATGGTAATGGAATGTCAAAGATATATTAAGACAACCGCTAAGGTTAGATTCTTAGTCTGTTGTTGCTTTGCAAAAAGAAATCTTTGCGTTCTATCTAATGTTAACTGCGTTCAAGTTTGCTGTTGCTGTCAAGGAACAAACTAAGGAGAGTTTACTCTCCTTTTTTCTTGTTAATAAATTATGAAATATTTACTTATATAGTAAAATTGTTTATAATTAATATGCAGTCTTTTAAGGAGAAAAACATGGAAGTAAAATTATTATTAACACCTCAAAAAATTGTTGATAAAGAATTCAAAGGTAAGAAAATGGGGTATGACCCATTAGAAGTCGATGAATTTTTAGATTTAGTTATTAAAGATTATGCTTTGATGGAACAATATTTACAAGAGGTAAAAACATCTGTAATTGAACTTCAAAAAACATGTAAAATCTATAAAGAACGTTTAGATAGCGCTGAAGTTCAAAATGAAATATTAAATGACAAATTAAAGAATATTTCCGAAAACGATTCGGGAGTAAATATGTCAAACATTGATTTGTTAAAAAAGATTTCGCTATTAGAACAAGCTCTATTTAAGGCTGGAATTGATCCAAACTCTATTTATAACAAATAACCTTTGACCCGGATAATTGCTGATAGGAAACTATTAGAGGAAAGTCCATGCTCGCACAACCTGTGATGGTTGTAGTGTTTGTGCTAAGGGAAAAAATAACCTTAGGTAGGTGGGAGCACCTAACGGCAAAGGAAAACCTAAATCGAAAGACATGGTCAACCTTTTGAAAGTGCCACAGTGACGGAGTTTATTCGAAAGAATAAAGTGGAACGCGGTAAACCCCTCAAGCGAGAAACCTAAATTTGGTAAGGGAAGTTGGAGTGAAGAAACGAATTTAACTCTAGCATGCATTGCATAGATAAATAATTATCCTCGACAAAACATGGCTTACAGGGTCAAAGACTCGATATTTAAGAAAGAAGGAATTAACATGAATCTACCTAATAAAATAACAACATTTAGAATGGCATGTGTAATATTTATTATTTTTATGCTTTTATTCCCATGGACAAAATGCGGAGTAAATATGCCTATTTTATTTAATGATATTTCATTAGAATACTTTATTAGTTTTATTATCTTTGTAGTTGCATCTATTAGTGATTTCTTAGATGGATACATCGCAAGAAAATACAATCTAGTTACTACATATGGTAAATTTATGGATCCTATTGCAGATAAATTATTAGTAAATTCAACTATCATCATCCTTGCTAGTAGAATTCCTCAATTAGTAATTGTTGCAGTTGTGATGATTGCTCGTGATATTGTTGTTGATGCTGTTAGATTAATTGCAGTTACTAAAAACAAAGTAGTTGCGGCGAATATTTGGGGTAAATTAAAAACTGTATTCCAAATGGTAGCAATTTCTTTAGTTTTATTAAACGATTTCCCATTCTCTTTCATCCCATGGGATGTTAATGTTTCTTATATTTTATGCTATATTGCAGGAGTATGTTCGCTTCTTTCAATGGTAGTATATATTATTCAAAATAGAGAAGTGTTTAAAGATGAATAATCAAATTAATAAAGTAATTGAATTATTAAAAGAAAGTAAATTAACTTTAAGTTCTTGTGAATCACTAACTGGTGGATTATTTGCTTCTACTATCACTTCTTTTAGTGGAGTATCTAGTTTCTTTAAAGGGGCTCTTGTTACTTATCAAAATGAAGTAAAAGAAAACTTATTAAAGATACCAGTTGATTTAATAAATACACATGGAGTAGTTTCAAAAGAAATCGCTTATCAAATGTGTGAAAAAACTTCAAAATTACTTTCTAGTGATATTTGTATTTCATTCACGGGTAATGCAGGACCAATTGCAATGGAAAATAAAGAAGTTGGATTAGTCTATATTGGAATATGTTATTTAAATAAAGTGGAAGTATATGAATATCATTTCAAGGGAGATAGAAATTCTATTAGAGAACAAGTGGTTTTAGAAGGATTTAAAATAATTGAAAAAAAATTAGTAAAAAATCAATAAATTCGATAATTAATATATAGGAGGTCAAAAAAATGGCAATTGAAAAAACAAAAGAAGAAAAATTAGAATCGACTTTAAAAGATATTGAAAAGTTATTCGGTAAAGGCTCGGTAATGAAACTTGGTGAAAAACCAGCATTAAATATTGATATCATTCACTCAGGATCTATTTTGGTTGATAATGCTTTAGGAATAGGTGGCTATCCAAAAGGAAGAATTATTGAAATTTATGGACCAGAATCAAGTGGTAAAACAACTCTTGCTTTAACTGCTGTTAGCGAATGTCAAAAAGCTGGTGGAAGAGCTGCATTTGTTGATGCAGAACATGCAATTGATCCAAGTTACGCTCAACAATTAGGTGTAGATACAGATGAACTTATTTTATCTCAACCAGATAATGGTGAACAAGCTCTTGAAATCGTTGAAATGTTAGCGAAATCAGAAGCAATTGATATTGTAGTTGTTGACTCTGTTGCAGCTTTAGTACCACAAGTTGAACTTGAAGGTGAAATGTCAGATAACTCAGTAGGCGCTCATGCTAGATTAATGTCCAAAGCAATGAGAAAACTAGCAGGTGTATTAAATAAGACAGGATGTACAGTTATCTTTATCAACCAATTAAGAGAAAAAGTTGGTGTTATGTATGGTAATCCAGAAGTTACTACTGGTGGTAGAGCATTAAAATTCTACGCAACAGTAAGAATGGATATTAGAAAAGGTGAAGCTTTAAAAGAAGGCGATAAAATTATTGGTAATCAAATCAATGTTAAAATTGTTAAAAACAAAGTTGCTCCACCATTTAAGAGCTGTAAAGTTGATTTAATCTACGGTAAAGGATTATCTAAAGCAAGCGAAGTATTAGAATTAGCGTTACAATATGGACTTGCTAAAAAATCAGGATCTTGGTTTGAAGTATTAGGTGAAAGAGTCGGTCAAGGTAAAGATAATACTCTTAAGTTCTTAAATGATAATCCAGATGTCTATGAAGAATTAGTTTCTAAAGTATTAGAAGAACAAGCTAAATAGTTTAAATACTCCCATTTGGGAGTATTTTTATTAGATTATGAAAAAATAATGGGAAGTTAAAACGAATTTATTTTATGTAATACAAAACAAATGGCACATAAAATATAATGTCAAGTGCCAAAATGGCAATTTTTGATTTGACAAATATGTCAATTGGTGTTAATCTTTAAATGGTGATTTATATGAACTTAAAAGAATATAGAAAAAGTTTAGGGATAACTATTAATGATGCGTCGTTAACTACAGGGGTTCCTTTGAGAACGTATATTAGATATGAAAACAATGATCAATATGGAAATTCTTTAAAAAGAAATCAAATATTTTTATTGTTAAAACAAAAATATGAAATTACAGATGAAAAAGGGATATTGAGTATAGATAAAATAAAAGAAAATGTAAGAAGCATATTAGATAAACGATCAGACAAGGTTCTTTTTTGCTATTTATTTGGAAGTTATGCAAAAGGATATGCAAATGATTTAAGTGACGTTGATCTTTGTGTTTCAACGTCGTTAAAGGGATTAGAATTTATTGGGTTAATTGAAGAACTACGAACAGTATTACATAAAAAAATAGATTTATTGAGACTTTCTGATTTAATGAATAATGAAGAATTATTACAAGAAATTATGAAAGATGGAATAAAAATCTATGGATAATAAAAAAGATGATAAATATTATATAAATAAAGTTATTGAAAATATAAATTCAATTATTACTTATACTAAAGAATTGACTTATAAAGAATTATTGAATAGTCAAATAGTTATTGATGCGACAATGTTTCGCTTAGTTCAATTAGTTGAAAATATTAATCATATTTCAAAAGAATATAAATTACTTCATTCAAATATTGAATGGGGAAATATAATTGGTTTTAGAAATGGGATAGTTCATGATTATGGAAAAACGGACTATAGCATTGTTTATGAAATAGTATCTAGGGATATCTATGAATTAAAAAAAGAGTTAGAAAAAGAATTAAAGAGTGTATAAAAAAACACTCTTTTTGAGTGTTTATACTAATTCATTTGTATAGCACTTTAATGCCATATCAATAAAATTATTTAATCTTTCGTTAGGATCGGTGTACTTATTTTTAAAGTACATAATCATTGTATAGTTAGGATTTATTGTATTGCTACGTTTACTTTCAGGAATTAAGCAATTTCTAATTAATTCTTCTTTAACTAGGATATCTGGGCTTTTATAAACGATATATTCATCTTCATTAGCTTCTTTTACAAGTTGACCAATTACACCATAAGAAAATCCGTCTAATAAAATAATTAAATTTTCTAAAGTAGGAACAGATAAAAAAGATTTAACATTATTTTTAATTTGATTTAAGAAATAAATCATTTCTAAATTAAATTTTTTATTAATTTCTAAATTTGTCATTTTTCCTTGCCTCCTATATGATATAGTTAATTATATAGATAATTAAAAAATATATCTATAGTAGAAAGAGGTTGTTTATGAAAATTGTTTCTTTTAATGTAAATGGTATTAGAGCAATTCTAAAGAAAGATTTTATCGAATCATTTAATAAATTAAATGCAGATATCTTTTCTCTTAATGAAACAAAATTAAGTGAAGATGAATTTAAAGATCAATTCCCTTTTAATCCGGAAGGATATTTTACATATTGGACTAATTCAAAAATAAGAAAAGGATATTCAGGAGTTGCAGTATTTACAAAAATTAAACCTTTATCTGTTCATTATGGATTGGATGAAAATAAATATGATGACGAAGGAAGAGTAGTAACATTAGAATTTGATAATTTCTTTTATGTTGCTTGCTATGTTCCAAATGCAGGAGATGAATTAAAACGCTTAGATTTTAGAATGGAATTCGAAGTGGATTTAGTTAACTATTTAAATCGTTTAAATTTAATTAAACCAATTGTATATGCTGGAGATTTAAATGTTGCTCATCAAGAAATAGATTTAAAAAATCCAAAGGCTAATACGCATAATCCTGGATTTACTATTGAAGAAAGAACGGCAATGACTAATTTATTAAGTAATGGTTATATTGATACATTTAGATATCTATATCCAGAAGAAGTTAAGTATACTTGGTGGAGTTATCGTTTCCAAGCAAGATTAAAAAATGCAGGGTGGAGAATTGATTACTTTGTTATCAGTGAAAGAATTAAAGATTTATTAGAAAGTTCATTGATTCATAATGACATTTATGGAAGCGATCATTGCCCAATTGAATTAAATATCAATTTATAGGAGATAATAAAAAATGAAAGAAATTTTAGCAAACGAATTAACATCAAACTTTTTTGATGAGTTTAAAAACAAATGGGCTCTAGTAGTTGTTAAAGACTCTAAAGAAGATAATGCAATGACTATCGCTTGGGGTGGAGTAGGAATTATTTGGAGTAAACAAGTTTGCTCAGTATATGTTAAAAATTTAAGATACACAAAACATATGTTAGATGAAGCAGAATATTTCTCAGTAAGTTTTTTTGATGATTCATATAAAGATGTTTTAGCGTATTTAGGTAGAGTTAGTAGAAGAGACGAAGACAAAATTACTAATTCTAAATTAACTAGAGATTATGTTGATGGTGTATTAGTATTAAAAGAAGCTAGACTAACTTTAATCATGAAAAAAATCTATCAAATAGATTTACCTGTGAATAAGGTTAATGATCCAACAATTTTAAAATATTACACTGATAATGGCATGCATACTCAATATATCGGTGAAATTGTTAAGGTGTTAATTAAGTAAAAGTAAAAAAAACTTTTTATTAATTATTATATTTGATATAATAATCTTGTAGTGATACTACTTAAGCTTTATTTATAGTTTAATAATTATTGAAATTATTAAAGCGATAATATATAAAAAAGCTATTTTTCTAAATTTTCTTCGCATTAACGATCGCGAAGTTTTAAACAATGATCGTATATATTTAGGAGGATAATACTATGCACCCAGCAATATGGATTATTCTTTTAGTTGTTTGTTTAGGCCTAGGTTTTGGCGGTGGATATTTAATTTTTACAAATATCGCTAAAAAGGATGCTGATGGAGCTTTAAATAAAGCTCGTAAGATAATTGAAGACGCTAATAAAGAAGCTGAAGAAGTTGTTGAAGAAGCAAAATCAAAAGCTAAAAAGGCAATTTTTGAAGCGGAAGAAAAAGGTCAAGATAGAGTTAAACAATTAAAAGATGAAGCAAAAAGAGAAATTTTAGAATCAAAACAAGAAGCAGAAAAAGAGTTCAAGGAAAAGAAAATTGAACTTGCTAATCAAGAAAATCGTTTAAACCAAAGAGAACATAATATCGATCGTAGAGATAGTGTTTTATTATCTAAGGAAAACGCATTAGAAGAAAAACAAGAAGCTTTACATAAGAAGCAACTTGCTCAAGAAGAAGAATTTAGAAACAAAGAAAAAGAAATTAATACTAAATTCGAAGAAATCGCAAAAAGAAATGAAGAAATCGATAAGGAATTAACTCGTGTTGGTCAATTATCTTTGGAAGATGCTAGAACTGAAATTCTAAAAAGAGTAGAAGATAAAATGACTCAAGAAGTTACTGCTTATATGAAACAAAGAGAAGAAGAAGCAAAAGAAAATTCTGAAGTAATGGCTAAAAATATTTTAGGATTAGCTATTGATAAATTCTCTCAAGAAGTTATTTCTGAAAGAACTGTTTCTGCGGTAAGTTTACCAAGTGATGAAATGAAGGGAAGAATTATTGGTCGTGAAGGTAGAAATATTCGTTCCCTTGAACAAATGCTTGGTGTAGATATCATCATTGATGATACACCAGAAGTAATTACAGTTAGCTGTTTTGATCCAATTAGAAGAGAAACTGCTAGACTTGCTTTAGAATATTTAATTAAAGATGGCAGAATTCAACCAGGAAGAATTGAAGAAGTCGTTGAAAAAGCTAAAAATGATGTTCAAAAATCAGTTCACGAAGCAGGTATTAATGCAGCGTTTAAACTTGGATTACCACGTATCAATAAAGAATTATTAGATATTATTGGTAGATTAAAATATCGTACATCTTATGGGCAAAATGTCTTAGATCACTCAATCCAAGTTGCTTACTTAACAGGTATTATGGCAAGTGAATTAGGATTAGACGTGAACTTAGCAAAACGCGCAGGTTTATTACATGACGTTGGTAAAGCTGTTGACTTTGAAATGGAAGGTAGCCACGTTGAAATCGGTGTTAGACTTGCTAAAAAATATGGTGAAGACGAAGTTGTTATTAACTCAATTGAATCTCACCATGGTGATGTAGAGGCAACAAGTGTTATCGCTCACTTAGTTTCTGCTGCTGATACTTTATCTGCGGCTAGACCAGGAGCAAGAAGTGAAACATTAGAAAACTACATTAAGAGAATTGAAGATCTTGAAAAAATTTGTAAGAGTTATGATGGAGTCTCTTCTTCATATGCAATGCAATCAGGAAGAGAAGTTAGAGTACTTGTTGTTCCAGAAAAGATTTCTGACAATGACGCTTATAAATTAGCAAGAGATATTAAAGAACAAATTGAAAATGAAATGACTTACCCAGGACAAATTAAAGTTTCTGTAGTAAGAGAAGTTAGAGCAACTGAAATTGCAAAATAATAGAGAGACTTTGTCTCTCTTTAATCGTTTCTAGGAAGGAGGATAATATGAATATTTTATTTATAGGAGATATCGTTGGTAAATTAGGGCGTGATGTAGTCAATTATATGATTGAACGTATCACAAGTAAAAGACCAGTTGATTTTATTATTGCAAATGGAGAAAACGCAACTCATGGAAAAGGATTAAGCGAAGCTCACTTTAAAGAATTATTAAATTCAGGAGTTGATGTTGTAACGCTAGGAAATCATTATGCTGCAAAAAAAGAAATCTTCAATTATATCGATTCTTATGAATGTATCCTTAGACCTCATAATTTACATGAGTCAATTCCTGGAACTGGAACTAATTTATTTGATTGCAACGGAATCAAAGTAAGAGTAACTAATTTAATCGGGCGTTCGTTTATGTCTAATTCAATTGATAATCCATTTGACAGTCTCCAATGGATTATTAACGAAGAAGCTCAAGCGGATATTCATATTGTTGATTTCCACGCAGAAGCAACAGGAGAAAAATATGCTTTAGCATATGCTTTTGATGGACAAGTTTCTGCAGTACTTGGAACACATACTCATGTTCAAACTAGAGACTATAGAATTTTAGATAAAGGTACTGCTTTTATTTCAGATGTAGGAATGTGTGGACCTTACAATTCGATTTTAGGAGCAAAAAAAGAGGAAGTAATTACAAGAACTTGGACTGGACTTCCTTCTACCTTTGATGTAATTGAACACGATGAATGTTTGTTTTCTGCAGTATTATTAGAGTTTGATGATGGAACATTTGAATGTCTATCTATTGAACCTATTTATGAAGTAGTTCAAGAAGAAAAGTTATAATTATTAATCCTTAATCATATTTTGTGATTAAAGGAGAAAATAATAATGTTACAACAAATTAAAGTTGCTTCATCAAGCAATGTTTCAAATGTCGCAGGTGCGATCAGTAATATCATGAGAAATCAATCGTTTTTAGAGGTATCTACCGTTGGAGCGGGTTCTTTAAATCAAGCAATTAAAGCAATCGCAATTGCTCGAGGTTTCCTTACTCCTAGCGGGATAGAAATCTATGTGATGCCTTCTTTTAAAGAAATATTAATTGATGGAAAAGAAAAGACTGCGATAAAATTAAGAATCGAGAAAAAATAACAAGGAGTTAATATGGCAAAAGAAGTAATTATCGAAGAAATGCCTGATTTAAAAAAGGCAAGTCGCCGCAATAGAAGACCTACAGAATTTGTTTTAGATGAGATGGTAATTCCTACTCAACTAAAACTTTTAGCGAATGGGAAAAAGTTTTTTATTAGAACTTATGGTTGTCAAGCTAATGTTTTAGATTCTCAAAATCTAGAAGGTATTCTTTTAGAGATTGGTTATGTAAGTTGTGATGATCCTTTAGAAGCAGATATTGTTATTTTAAATACATGTGCAATTAGAGAAAATGCCGAAGATAAAGTCTTTGGTGAAATTGGTTCTTTAAAACAACTTAAAAATAAAAACAAAGATAGTTTAATTTGTATCTGTGGATGTATGAGTCAACAACCTCATATTGTTGAAAAAATTAGAAAAACATATCCTCAAGTTGATATTATCTTTGGTACACACAATATCAATCATTTACCTCAATTAATTCAAAAAGCTTTAGAAACAAATTCAAGAATTATTGAAGTTTATTCTAAGGAAGGAGAAGTAATTGAACATATCCCTTGTTATAGACAAGACCGCTTCAAAGCTTTTGTAAATATTATGTTTGGTTGTGATAAATTCTGTACTTATTGCATCGTTCCATATACTAGAGGAAAGCAAAGAAGTAGAAAGATGGAAGACATCCTATTTGAATGTAAAAATTTAGTAGAAGAAGGATATCAAGAAATCACACTTATTGGACAAAATGTTAATGCATACGCTAAAGATTTAGATTTAGGATATGATTTTGCTACTCTTTTAGTGGAAGTTGCAAAACTTGGAATTCCTCGTTTAAGATTTACTACTTCTCACCCATGGGATTTTACAGAAGGTATGTTTAAAGCAATGGCAACTTATAAAAATATCATGCCTGCAATTCACTTACCTCTTCAATCAGGAAGTGATGATGTATTAAGAAGAATGGGAAGAAGATATACTTCTAAAGAATATATGGCTCTTGTAGATAAATTAAGAGAAATTGTTCCTAATGTTGCTATTACTACTGATATTATTGTTGGTTTTCCAAATGAAACGGACCAAGACTTTGAAGATACATTAAATGTTGTTAGATATGTAAAATATGATTCAGCATTTACATTCATCTATTCACCAAGAGTTGGAACACCAGGTGCTAATATGAAAGATGAAGTATCTATGGAAACAAAGCACGAAAGATTTAATCGTTTAGTAGATACTTTAGCCGTTGATATTAAAGCAAAAGCTGATGCTTATATTGGTAAAATTGTTCCAGTATTAGTAGAAGGATGTTCAAAGAAAAATACAACTAGATTAACTGGTTATACAGATACATTAAAATTAGTTAACTTTGTTGGTAATCCTGAACACGTAGGAAAAATTGTTAAAGTAAAAATTAATGAAGCACACACTTATTCTTTAATTGGAGAAGAAGTAGATGAATAATGAATTAAAAGAATATTTGGATTCATTTATAGAAAAGTTTTTATCTTTAAAAGAAGTAAAGCAATATCTTTCTTTGAAAAGTGAAATAGAAAACTCTAATGAAATAAAAGAATTATCCTCCCAAGTGGCGAAAGCGCAAAAGGATCTTGCTCTATCATTAGGAAAATCTTCATATCAAGATAAGAAGAAAGAATACGAACAAATAAAATTGACATATGACACGCATCCGTTAATAACAAATTTTAATGTTATTAAGGAAGAAATTAGTTCGTTAGTTAATGAGTTAGTATTAAATTTGAAAAAATAAAAGTTGTTATTAATTGAAGTGAACTATTTAGGATTCACTTCATAAATTAACAACTTTTTTTATTAATTTGAAAAAAACAATTAAATATGTTACTTATAGTAAACTTTTTGGTTGATTGTCCAAAAAATCTCAATTTTGTCCAACTATAAAGTATTCAATTATTTTATTATCATTGATATAATTTGGCAAGCAACGACAAAAAAGGATGTGTAGAAATGGTAAATAAGAAATTTAGATATTTCAGAATTCAATGTAATCTAACTCAACAAGAAATAGCAAAAGAAATCGGTGTAAAAAGAACAAAAGTAGCTAAATGGGAAGCGGGTTTAGAAGAAATAGATGAAGAAAACTATAAACAATTAGCAAAACTATTTGGAGTTTCTGTAAGAAGATTAAAAGGGAAAGCAGATAAGGAACGATTCATTCAATTTACTACTTGTAATGAAAATTACGAGGATGCAAGTATGGTGTTATATATAATTAGTTTTTTAGTGTTTGCAGTAGGTTTAGCGGTTGTTTCTGTGTGGGAGAAAATAAGAAAATTCATAGGTAAGTTTGTTTATAAAGAGCCTAATAAAGTACTAATTTCTTTTTCGGACTCATTAATAGTAATAATTAAAAATTATAGTTTAATATCTATAGCAATAATAATTTCATCAATAATTATTTTTATTATAGGATTTCTTTTAAAACATATAAAAATAAATAGGGATTTTGAAGAATGAGTACTATATATAAAAACATTGGGTTAGCCATTAGACATTATCGCATAAAAGCTGATTTATCTAGAAAAGAACTTGCAAATTTATTAAATGTAACACCATCATTAATTGCTAAATGGGAGAATAATTCTAGAGCCCCAAAAAGTAGATTGGAAGAAATATGTAAATATTTATATATTACTCCAGAAGATTTATTTAATTCGTGCAATTATAAGAAACGAAAATTGTTTAATAGGTCTATAGGTGAAATAATATTTTTTCTTTTAGGAATTTTATCTTTAGGTGTATTGTTTTTTAGTATTGGTGGTTTTTTATTTACGGAGATATTTTTCTCTGAAATGGATAAGTTGAAAGAATTAAACAATATAAAAAGCGATGATATTTATGAGAACCTACTTTATTATTCACTAATAAATTTATATTCAATATTAGCAATAGCTTCTGTTATAGTACTATTTTTGCTATCTGTTTTCACGTTTCTTTTTGAATGTATAAAAAGCAGGAAAGCTGAAAATAAAATGAACAAAGATAAAAATAAAGAAAGGAGGAAGAATTATGAATAAATATTTAATTGGATTATCATTATTAACATTAAGTCTTTCAACTGTACCATCAGTTAAACAAGATAAATTTGTTGAATTACCATCGAAAAAATTATCATTAGAAGAAAATAAAGAAGATATTTCTCAATATTTAATTTCAGAAGGTACAGTTGTTGACGAAGAACAAAGAAAAGAAATGCTAGATAGAATATTATCTATTACAACTCCAACAAGAAGCGCTGCAAGTGATTCGGTAGCTTTTGACTTCTTTTTTGGCGTTGGTTCAGAAGAATTTTGGTATAGAATGACATTTGTTTATATACCATCTGTCATTGCTTCATTTTCTGCATATTTAGAATTAACATATGCTTATACAAATCAATATTATAATAGATTTAATTCTGATGATGCTTCTGATGCATTTAGACACATTTATTTTGTAGCTCAAGTTGCAAATGAGTTTGGAAGCGCTCTTACAAATGATTTATTATCTCAAGGTGGATATAATGGCTCAGATATTGCTCAATTAAGTAGGCATGGTATGGATTGTCATAATAACGCGATTGGTCTGAACATTGGAATACAATATGCTAATAACTATCATTTAAGTATGCCTGCAAATCAAGACCCATTAAATCTAGCAAAATTTGCAACTCACGTTGTCAAATACGGATCATATTATGATGTTTATGAAATGACCGCTAATGATTTAGGATTTATCCATACAACAGAAGGTGTAAGAAATTCACTATTCCCACCATATTGTTAATAAGGAAAAAAGTATATGATTAAGCATTATAGATTTGGAATAGCAAGAGTTTTAGTGAACTCAATTAATGGGGAAATAAGATATTTTATGAAAGATATTGATGAAGAAAAAACTTATGAAGTTTTCTTATATCAAGATCCTACTTTTAATAATGTTATTTTTCCTCAAGTCTATGATAATGATTCATATAGCAAAATCACGTTATCTTTAAATTTCTCTACTAAATGTAATTTGAATTGCAAATATTGCTTTTTAGATCACAAAGAAGGAGAAACCTTATATAGTTTAGAGAAAATAAAGGAAGAAATTGAAAACTTTGTAAAAAGAAATATAAAAAAGAAAAAAATCTTTGTTGATTTATCTGGCTCGGGAGAACCTTTAATTAATCTTGTTGAAGTAATGGCGATTGCTAAGTGGTGTAAGAAACTAGAAAGAAAATATAAAGTAAATGTTATTGTGCAATTCGTTACAAATGGAACATTACTAGATGAAAAAACAGTTAAATTACTTCAAGATAATGCAGTATTATTTGGAGTATCATTAGATGGAACAAAAGAAAATCATGATAAAAATAGAGTGTTTAGTGATGGTAGACCAAGTTATGATTTGATAGAAAAAAATATGAAAGCTATCGAAGAAAAACAATTTTTAGGTAGCGCAATGGTCATTGATGGAAGTTTTAATACTAATTTATTAAACTGCTATTTAAACATGAGTAAGTTATCAACAACTACAAGCATTAAATTTAAAAGATCAGACCATATTGATGAGTATAAAGATAGGGCTGATTACATTATTGGTGAATATTTCAATCTAATGTTATATCTTATCCAAATGATAAGAGAAAATGATTATCAACTTCTATTTTCAATTTTAAGAGGTGATGATACATTTGGAACTATGTTATCAAGAGTTATCATTGAAAATAAAGTATTTGCTAGATGTGATGGTGGGGTTGGTAGAATATCACTTGGAAAAAATTATAAAATCTATCCTTGTGCTCCAAGTATTGTGAATTCTTCTTTCGAAGGCGAAGAAGGAATAAACTATTTTAAATCAATAGCGAAAATTGATTACTGTAATGATTGCGAATGTAAATTTTATTGCGGTGGAGAATGTCCACTTGTAAAAGAAAAATTAAAATCAAATGACATTTATCTTTGTAAAATTAAGAAAAAATTATTTGAATACTCACTTTATTTTAAAGCATATTTATTGAAATATAAAAAAGAAGCATTGAACACCATTTCAAGTTTTATTTACAACAAGGAAGCAAATTAATCCTACTTTTTAATAAATTAATCCTTCTTAATCATATAATGATTAGGAGGGATTTTTTTATGTTTCGAGAAATTGCGGTTAAGACATTAACCGGTAAAGGTAAATTAGAAAATTATATTAATAAAACTATTTCGTTAGATAGTAATGTATCTAAAACATTAGGTTGCTGGATTATTAATTTTGAACATCAAGTAGAAATCATTAATAGTGATATTTTCATCAAAGGTAGTTTTGATATTCAGCTTTGGTATGCAAAAGATAATGATCAAAAAAGTGATGTTTTCATTGAAAAAATGAACTTTTATGAGAAAGTCGATGTAACTTATAGAGATTTAAAAACTATTGATGATACACCATTTCCTAAAATATATGTTAATAAGTATCCTACTTGTACATCAATGAATTTGATTGGTAATAATGAAGTTGAATTAACTATTGAGTACATATTGTTTTTAGAGATATTCCAAGAAGCATTACTTGTGGTATCTTGCTCAGAAGATTATGTTGAGGATATTACACTTGAAGAAGAGATAGCGATGAATGTGAATGAAAATTACCTAATTGATAAAAAATAAGACTTTGTTATACCAAAATAGATAATTATTATTGTATAATATTATCTAACTGAGGTATTTTTATGGAAAAGAAATATACACCAATGATGATGCAATATTTAAAAATTAAAGAAAAACATCCAGATACTTTAATTCTTTTTCGCTTGGGAGATTTCTATGAGTTATTCTTCGAAGATGCGAAAATTGCATCTCGTGTTTTACAATTAACATTAACTGGAAAAAGCGCAGGGGTGGAAGAAAGAGTCCCTATGTGTGGGGTACCACATCATGCAATCTCATCTTACATTGATAAATTAATTGCTAAAGGATATCGTGTTGGTATTGTTGAACAACTAGAAGATCCTAGCGGTGCTAAAGGAATCGTTGAACGTGATGTCGTTCAAATTATTACTCCGGGGGCTAATATTGATGTAAAAGTTAAGGATAATAACTATATTGGTTGTATTGACGTTAGCGAAAATTGCTATATCTTTTCCTATGCAGATGTTTCCACAGGTGAAATATATGTAGAAAATTTAGAGAAAAATATCGATTCAGTTATTAGTGAAATTGATAACTTGTTTATTAAAGAAGTTGTTTCTGCAACAAGTTTTTCAAGTAGTGATTTATTAACTTTAAGAACAAGAAGAAATGTCTTAATTTCTTATGAAAATAATAACGAAGTTACTATTGAACATGAGTATATCTTAAATAATGTATACGATTTAAATCAAAGAAGAAACGTCGTAAGGCTTCTTCAATATTTAAAATCCACTCAAAAGAGTAGTTTAGACTATATGAAGCAAGTTAAGGTTATTAGAAGTAACGCAAATATGCAAATTGATAGCTTCTCAAGAAATAATTTAGAGTTAATCAGAACTATTAGAAGTGAAGATAGCTATGGAACTTTATTTTGGTTATTAGATCAAACCCAAACTAATATGGGAAGTCGTTTGTTAAAAAAATGGATTTCTAAACCTTTATGCGATTTAGAAGAAATTACTAATCGTCAAAACATCGTCAGCGATTTAATGGATAACTTCTTAATTAGAGGCGATTTAACTGCTGATTTAAGAGATATTTACGATTTAGAAAGATTAGTTGCTAAGATTAATTTTGGTTCGGCAAACGGTAGAGATATGCTTCAATTAAAGAAGTCTTTACAAATTGTTCCTAGTCTTTTATATCATTTAAAACAATTAAATAATCCTTTTTTAAATGAGATGAAAGGAACTAAAAATGATTTTGTTGAATTAACTAAATTATTAGAACGTTCTATCAGTGAAGATGCACCATTAACTGTTAAAGAGGGTGGTATCTTTAAGGTTGGATATCATGAAACTTTAGATGAATTAATTACTTTATCTCAAGGTGGCAAATCATGGGTTGCATCTTTAGAAGCTAAAGAAAAAGAAAAGACGGGAATTAAAACTTTAAAGGTAGGTTATAATCGTGTCTTTGGTTATTATATTGAAGTTTCTAAAGGACAAGTTGATCAAGTTAAAGAAGAATGGGGTTATGAAAGAAAGCAAACAACTATTAACTCTGAAAGATATATTACAAAAGAATTAAAAGAACAAGAAGCAATGATTTTAAATGCTGATGAGAAACGTTGTGCTTTGGAATATGAATTATTTAACGCATTAAGAAAGCACGTTGCTAATTTTACTGAAGACATTCAAGAATTAGCTAATTTAGTTTCTTATATCGATTGTTTAATCGCGTTTAGTGAAGTAAGTTTGGAAAATAGATATTGTCGCCCAAAATTTAATGATGAAAGAAGAATTAGAATTATTAATGGACGTCATCCAGTAATTGAAAAAGTTATGAAGAATAATTCTTACGTTCCAAATGATATCATTATGGATAGAGATAGTGACATTTTAGTTATTACTGGTCCAAATATGGGTGGTAAATCTACTTTTATGCGTCAAATGGCACTTATTGTAATTCTTGCTCAAATTGGTTGTTTTGTTCCTTGTGATGAAGCAGATTTAATGATATTTGATTCTATCTTTACTCGAATTGGGGCAAGTGATGATTTAGTTTCTGGTCAATCAACATTTATGGTCGAAATGAATGAAACTAATTTTGCTTTAAGACACGCTAGTGAAAATTCGTTATTAATCTTTGATGAGATTGGTCGAGGTACTGCCACATTTGATGGTATGGCTTTAGCGCAAGCAATTTTAGAATATATTGCAACTAAGATTAGGGCAAAGACTCTTTTCTCAACTCACTATCATGAAATTACTAAGATTGATAAAGAATTAAAAGTGTTAAGAAATGTTCATGTTTCAGTAAGTGAAAATGATAATGATATTACTTTCCTATATAAAGTTAGCGAAGGCGCAATGGGCAAATCTTATGGTATCAACGTTGCTCGTTTAGCTAAATTACCTAATGAATTAATTAGTCGTGCAGATGAAATTTTATTATCTTTAGAAGCAAATAAGGTTAATACTAATACCGATGTATTAAGAAAGAATGAAGTTAAAATGCCTTCTTGGGTAGACGAAGTTAAAAAGATTGATCCTTTAGCAATGTCACCACTTGAAGCTCTTAATTTCTTATATGATTTAAAAAGAAAGATGGGTGATAAATAATGGCAAAAATTAAAGTTATGGATTCTCACCTTGCTAATATGATTGCCGCAGGTGAAGTTATTGAAAGACCATCTTCAGTTGTAAAAGAATTAGTTGAAAACTCGATTGATGCAAATAGTAAACACATCGAAGTTTACGTATATGAAGCAGGAAGAAAAAGAATCATTGTAAAAGATGATGGTCATGGCATGGAAAAAGAAGATGCTATGATTGCATTTAAAAGACACGCTTCTAGTAAATTATTAAACGATAGAGATTTGTTTAGAATTAAAACTATGGGCTTTAGAGGTGAAGCATTACCTTCTATTAGTTCTGTTAGTAAAGTAATTATGGAAACTTCTACTGGAGAAAGTGTAGGAACTAAAATCACTATCGAAGAAGATGAAATGAAAGTAGAAGAATGTTCAATGAGAAAAGGAACTCAATTCACTGTTGAGGAATTATTTTATAATACTCCAGTTAGATTGAAATTCTTAAAAATGGACACTACAGAAAACGCTAATACTTTGGAAGTAATGCAACGTCTTGCTCTTTCTAGACCTGATATTAGTTTTGATTTTTACATTGATAATCGTTTAGTTTTTAAAACTACTGGTAGAGGAGATTTATTAGAAGTTATCGCTAGAATTTATTCTAATGATACTGCTAAAAAGATGATGTCAGTTAATTATGAAAACTATGAATTTAAAGTTACTGGTTATATTGGTAAACCTGAATTAAATAAATCTAATCGTTATTTTATGATTACTATTTTAAATGATAGATCAGTTTATTTACCTAAAGTTCAAAAAGCAATTATGGAAGCGTATAGCGATTTTATCTTCAATTCTCGCTATCCTTTTGTAATTTTAAAAATTGATGTTGAACACTCTTTAGTAGACGTTAACGTACACCCTTCAAAAAGAGAAGTACGTTTATCTAACGAAGAAAGAATTACCGATTGTATCTATAATCTAATTAGAGATCAATTATTAGAAAAGAAGCCTTTAACTGAATCTAATATTTTTAGAAATGAAATAAAGAAAGAAGAAGTTTTGAAGGACGAAAATGTTTATATTAAAGAACAAGAAAAGATATCTCTTCTTTTAGATGAAGACGAAGAAAAAGAAGTAGCAGAGGTTATTAGACCTACTTTAACAAAACAAGTGGTTACACCAAGTGTTGATTTATCAAGTTTTGATGAAGAGGTAGTAGTTAACAAAGTAAAAGAAGAAATCAAAGTTGAAGTCAAAGAAAATAAATTTAAAGCTCCTTTATTAATTCCTTTATGTCAAATTCATGAAACATATATTGTTTGTCAAGGAGAAGATGGATTCTATTTAATCGATCAACATGCCGCTCAAGAAAGAGTTAATTATGAAAAATTAACTAAAGAACTTAATAGCGAAATTAAAGTATGCGATTTACTTGTTCCTCTTGTTATGAATATTAATCCAACAGAAATGTTGAGACTAAAAGATAAAATTCATTTATTAAATCAAATTGGTATTTCTATTGAACCATTTGGTTTAAATACAATTAAAATCGATTCAATCCCATTATTTGTTAAAGAAAGTAATGAAGAAGTATATATCGAAGAATTAATTACTCAAGTTATTTCTAAGGATAAGATTGATTTGGACAGTTTAAGAAAACACGTGATTTCTACTTTTGCTTGCAAAGCTTCTATTAAAGCAAATCACAAACTTTCTTTGAAAGAGATGGAAGATGTAATTAAGTCATTATTCGCATGTGATAATCCAACATGTTGTCCACATGGAAGACCAACTATTGTTCATTTTTCTAAATATGACATCGAGAAGATGTTTAAGCGTTCGGGTATTTAAAAATGATTATTGCTATTGTTGGTCCAACTGGAATTGGAAAGTCAAAATTAGCCCTCAAAATAGCTAAAGAAGTAAAAGGTGAAATAGTTAATTGCGATGCATTTCAAATTTATAAAAAGATGGATATAGGAACCGCTAAGCCTAGTTTAGAAGAAAGAAGAGAAGTTCCTCATCACTTATTTGATTATGTAGAACCTACTACTTCCTTTTCAGTATTTGATTATCAAGTTACTTTAAGAAATAAAATTGAAGAACTTCAAAAAAGAAATGTTCCTATTATTTTAGTAGGAGGAACAGGTCTTTATCTAAAAGCATCCTTATATGATTTTAGTTTAAACGAAGAAAAAGAAAAGATTTCTTTATCTATGTATGATGCATATACTAATGAAGAACTTCATAAAGAATTAGAAAAACTTGATTTTGAAGAAAGTAAAAAGATTCATATGAATAATCGTAAAAGAGTTTTAAGAGCAATTGAAATTTGTCTAACTCATAATGAGAAGAAATCAGAAATGATTGCTAAGCAAGAACATAAACTACTATATGATGTAACCTTTATTGGCTTAACTAAAAACAGAGACGAACTATATGAAGGAATTAATAAAAGAGTAGATATTATGTTTGAAATGGGCTTAATGAAAGAAGTAGAATATCTATTAAGTAAATATGATGATAATCTTCGTTCGTTCCAAGCAATCGGTTATAAAGAAATTATTGAAGGTAAGAAAAATAATTTAAGTGAAGAAGAAATCAAAGAGTTAATTAAAAGAAACTCTAGAAGATATGCAAAAAGACAATATACTTATTTTGAAAATCAATTAGATGTAAATTGGTTTGATAATATAGATTCTGCATTCGAATATGCAGTTAAAGTTTTAAATAAATAGGAGGAGAATAAAATGGAATTGAAAAATATTTATGAAATCAGTAAAAGATTAGGAATTGATGATAAATATATTGAACCATATGGTAAATATAAAGCAAAAATTGATTTATCAATTCACGAAGAATTAAAAGATAGAAAAGATGGTAAATTAGTTTTAGTTACTGCAATTACACCTACAAAATTTGGTGAAGGTAAAACTACTATGTCAATTGCTTTAACTGAAGGTTTAAATAAGTTAAATAAAAAAGTCGCTTTATGTTTAAGAGAACCTTCTCTTGGCCCAGTATTTGGATTAAAAGGTGGGGCTACTGGTGGAGGAAAAGTTACTGTTGAACCAACAGAAGAAATTAACCTTCATTTTACTGGTGATATGCATGCTTTAACTAGCTCAATTAATTTAATTTCTGCAGTTATTGATAATTCTTTATTCCAAGGAAATCCTTTAAATATCAATCCTGAAAGAGTTGTTTGGAAAAGAGCTCTTGATATGAATGATAGAACATTAAGAGAAATTGAAATTGCTTTAGGAGAGAAAAATGGCGTTGTAAGAAAAGATGGTTTCTTAATTACAGTTGCTAGTGAATTAATGGCTATTCTTTGCTTAAGTTCTTCATTAGAAGATTTTAGAGAAAGAGTAAATAAAATTATCGTTGCTTATACATATGAAGATAAGCCAATTACAGTTAAAGATTTAAGAATTTCTAAAGCTATTTGCAAACTTATGAAAGAAGCTATTAAACCTAACTTAGTTCAAACTGGTGAAAATAATCCTGCTATTATTCATGGTGGACCATTTGCAAATATCGCTCATGGATGTAACTCACTTATCGCTACCAAACTTGGTTTAAAACTTGGTGATATCGTTGTTACTGAAGCTGGTTTTGGTAGTGATTTAGGTGCAGAAAAATTCTTAGATATTAAATGTCAAGAAGGCAATTTAAATCCTGATTTAGTAGTAGTTGTTGCAACAATTAGAGCGTTGAAAGTTCATGGTGGTCATTTATTAGACAACATTGACGAACTTAACTTAGAAGCTTTAAAAGAAGGTACAAAGAACTTAGAAAGACATATTGAAAATATGAAGAAATATGGTCTTGATGTTGTTGTTGCAGTTAACCACTTTACAACTGACAACCAAGAAGAAATTGATTACTTATTATCTTGGTGTAAAGAAAGAAATTATCCATGTAGTTTCGTTGATGGTTTCTTAAAAGGTGGAGAAGGAGCAATTGAACTTGCTACTTTAGTTTCAAACAGATTAGAAGAAAATAATTCTTCTTACCACCCTTTGTATAAAAAGGAAGAACCAATTAAAGATAAGATTGAAAGAATCGCTAAAGAAATTTACCATGCTGGAAATGTTGAATACTCAGAAAAAGCGGAAGCTGATATTGCTTTCTATGAAAAATTAGGATTTAACAAGACATATATGTGTATTGCAAAAACTCCTGCTTCATTTAGTGATGATCCAAAAGTATTAAATGCACCAGAAGGATTTACTCTTCACGTTAAAGAGGTTAACCTCTCAAGTGGGGCTAATTTCTTAGTAGTATTAACTGGTAGTATTTTAACAATGCCAGGACTTCCAAAAATTCCTCAAGCTGTTAAGATGGAGGATCAATAGGTGGAACTCTTATTAGGTAAAGAAATTAGTTTAAATATTAAAGAACAAATCAAAAAAGAAGTTGAGTTTTTATTAGAAAAACCTAGTCTTTTCGTTTTAGTTAATGAAAACGATAGTTCTTCATTAGGTTATGTTGCCTCTTTAGAAAAGACCGCCTTAAACTTAGGTATCACTTTTGAAAAAAGAATCATGAAGGATAGTGAAGAAGAATATATTAACACAATTAAAGAGTTAAATGAAAACCCAGCTTGTTCTGCAATTATGGTAACTAGACCTCTTTTTAAAGGGGCTAGAGAAGAATATATTTTATCTTTTATTTCCCCATTAAAAGATGTTGATGTAATGAACAAAGTCAGTTTGGGTGATATCTTTGTAGGTAATGATGATTTAGCGCCGGCTACAGCTAAAGCAACCATGAAAATGATTGAACATTATGGAATTGAATTAAAAGGTAAAGATTGTTTGGTAATAGGTAGATCAATTTCTGTAGGCAAACCATTAAGTATGATGTTATTAAATAAACACGCCACAGTAACAATTGCTCATTCTAGAACAGTTAATTTAATGGAAAAGGTTAAAAATTATGATGTAGTTGTTGTTGCAGTTGGTATACCTCATTTCTTAGATAGTAGTCTATGTAAAGAAGATGCTATTGTTCTAGATTGCGGTATCCATTATTTAGACGATGGAAGAATTGTTGGTGATGTATTACCTAGTGATAATGTAAGTAAATTAAGTAAAGTTCCAGGAGGAATTGGAACTATCACTACAAGTGTCTTGATGGAAAATGTATTAAAGTTATATAAAAAGCAAAGGAGCTAATTTATGGAATCAAGTGAATATCAATTAGATTCGATTGTCGAAATGAAAAAGCCTCATCCATGTCAAAGTAAATCTAAATTATTCCAAGTAACTAGACTTGGCGCGGATATTAAGATTAAATGCATGGGATGTGGAAATGTTATCATGCTACCTAGAAATGACTTTAATAAAAAGGTTAAAAAAATAATTCAAAAATAAATTAGTAAAAAGTTCATAAAATCCTTAACTAATATATAGGAGGATAAAAATATGAACTTTTTTTCTTGCAAAAATTTATCTAAATCTTTTAACCAAGAAAAAATCCTAGAAGATATAAATATTTCTTTTCCTAGTTTTGGTATTGTTTCTATCATTGGACATTCTGGATGTGGTAAATCTACTTTATTAAATTGTTTGTTGGGATTAGAAGCTTGTGAAGGGACTATATATTTTAAAGGGAAGAAAATTAAATCTTTCGATGAGTTTAGAAATAAATATACGGGAGTTATTTTCCAAAATTTCCATTTGTTTGAATATTTGACAGTTAAAGAAAACATTACTCTTTTTGGTAAAAGTAAAAATTATAAAAAAATAATAAGTTTATTGAATTTAGAAGATAAGATAAATAAAAAAGTTAAGCTTTTATCTGGTGGAGAAAAGCAACGTGTAGCAATTGCAAGAACATTAATGAAGAATCCAAAAATTATTTTTTGTGATGAAATTGTTGGTTCTCTAGATGAAAATAATTCGTTAAAAATAATGAAATATATTAAAGAGATTAGTAAAGATATATTAGTAATTAATATTAGTCATAATATTAAATTAGTAAACAAATTTTCTGATCATGTTATTTCTTTAGAAACAAAAAAGGTTGATTTTATTTCTCCATTTGAAGAAAAAATAAAAGTCAAAGAGAATAAGAAGATATTACCTAAATTAAAATTGTTTAAAAATAGTTTAGAATTATTAAGAAAGTCGATTTTCAAAATTACTTTATCAATTATTTCTTTATCTATTTCTTTTTCTTTAGTTGGAATAATTTTGTGTGTTGAAAAAAGTGTAGAGAGTTATATTACTTCTTATAAACAAAGTGCTTTAGATTATTCTTTTTTAGAATTGACGATAACTCTAGAAACTAAGATAGAAAATACTTCTTTTTCACTTATTAAAAATACTAGACCAACAAAAGAAGAATTATCTCATATCAATCATTTATTGAGCGATTTAAATTTAGGATATAACTATTCAAATTTAATTAATTCTTATACTTCTTTGAAGAGTTTAGATGAAGAATTACAAATTAGATTTCTTCCTTGCTTAGATAAAAATATAACCTCTTATAATCAGGTAATAGTTAATAGCAAAGCAAAAGAATTGATTAAAAATAACAAGATAAACTATATTCAAAAAAGAAACATTGACTATATCAATTTATCAAATAAGGTGATATCTGATTATATAGATCTGTCTATAGATTTTGAAGTGGTGGGAGTTAATGAAGAATTAGAATTTTTTCAAGAACCAATAGTTTATTATCATTACTATTATTTAGAAGATTATCTTCATTTGATTAATTTAGAAAATTTATCTTTAGAGAAAAAAGAAAAAGTGTCCCTAGCTCATAGAATAATTTTCTATTCTTTTGAAGGTGATTACTTTAATACAGGAACATTATATTTTATCTCTAATGATATAAACAAAGTGGAAGAAACATATGAAAAGATAAATAATTTTAATTCCTCTTATTATAACTTTAAATGCATTTCAAGAAGCATTGAAAATTATAAATCTATTGAAGATTTATTTAATAAAATTATCGATGCAATAGAAATATTTTTAATTATTAGTTTAGTGATATCTTGCTTATTAATGGGATTAACAATCAATTCTTTGATTATTGATGAAGAAAAAGAATTAGGGGTATTAAAAAGTTTAGGAGTATTAAAAAAGCAAACGGAAAAGATTGTCTTTTATCAAATAGGAATTATCATTTTTATTAGTTTATTAACATCATTTTTTGCTAAATATTTTACTTACTATGTTATTGATAAAAAAATAGATTTTATCAATCTTTTAACAATTGAAAATATCCTTTTTGAAAATATGATAACGATTTTATTATCCCTTATTTTTAGTTTTATTTTTAGTCAGATTAGTAAGTATTTTGTTAATAAAATTAAATTAAGTGATGTATTAAGGGAGGGTTAGTATGATTGAATTAAAAAACATTAAAAAGCATTATCAAAATTATACGGTTTTAAACAATATCAACATTAAAATTTCCTCGCCTTGTTTAATTAGTATTATTGGCCCTTCTGGATGTGGTAAATCAACTTTATTAAACATTATCTCTTTGATGGATAATTCTTTTGAAGGAGAATATATATTTTTAAATAAAAATGTAAAAGAATTATCTACAAAAGAAAAAGAAGAATATTTATCTTCTTATATTACTTATTTGTTTCAAGAACCCAATTTTATTGATGAAGAAAGTATTAAGGTCAATTTGGAACTAATTACTCATTTAGAATTAAATAAAGATAAAGCACTTGAACTATTGAAAGATTTTTCTTTAATAAAAGATTTAGATACCCCTTGCAAAGTTTTATCAAGAGGAGAAAAGAAACGCTTAATGATAATTGGTGCGATTTTAAGAAATACTCCTTTAATAATTTGTGATGAAATTACTTCGGGATTAGATGAGACATCTACAAAAATAGTTATGGAATCATTAAAAAAGTTAAGTAAAGATAAGATAGTAATTTTAGTAACCCATAATGAAGATATTGCTAGTTTATATTCATCTTATACGTATCATTTTAAAAATCACATGCTACCAAATATTGAAATTAATTCTAAAAAAATAGATGTAGACAGAGTTAAAAAGAATACTAAATTAGACTTTAAATATTTATTAAATCACGCTAGAAAAATGATAACTAGAAAAAGAGTAAGAATATTTATTCTTTTCTTTAGTATGATTATTTGTCTTTTTACTATGGGATTATCTTTTTTAATTAAAGGGGCGATGGAACAAAGTTTAAAAGATAGTTTATCTAGTTATTATGGCACGAATCAAATTATTATGAAGACGAAGGAATCTACTAGCCAAATAAAGAAAATGGAAGTTGTAGATTCAAATGAGTTTGAAGATTTTATATTAAATTATGAAGATTTAATTGAATCAACATCTCAAAGTTATTTATGCAATTATGAAAATTACTTTGTTGATCGAAATGATTTTCTAATTAATATCAATGGATTTAATTATTCTTTAGATAATTATGGAGTGAGAAATATTAATGAATTTTCTTTATTAAAATTTGCTAATGAAGTCTATCCAAAAGTAGAAGAATTAAAAGAAAATCAAATTGTGATTGGTTTATCAGAAAGTAAGATTTACGATCTTTGTAGAAAATTGAATTTAAGTGGTTATAAATATGATTCACTAAGTAAATATTTTATTTCTAATTCAATATCTTCAAAAATAATTATTGAAAATAAATCTTGGGAATATTACCTAGCTATCCCATTTGAAATAGTTGGATTTGTTAGAAGTAATAATCCTTGTGTTTATTCATCTTTATCTTCGTTTAATGAATTATATATTGAAGAAACTATGAAATTACCTTACTCCTTTTTTCCTTTAGAAAATGATTATTATCCTTGGACTACTAAAAAGTTTTGTACGCTTCAAATTAAAGAAGAAAACGTTGTTTCTTTTTTTAAAAGAATGTTATTAGATAAAAGGATGAATAAGTATTCATTTCATATTCTTCAAGATGAGCAAATACCCGTGTTTTCAAAGGAAAACCCCGATATAAAGCATATTTATTTGACTTATAAAAATGAAAATAATATTTCTTTACATACAATAGAAGAGATATGTTTTAATAATAAAAACATTATTAGTTATATTCCTTGTGGTAGTAAATCTTTTAATGTAGATGAACAAGCGTTAATTAATGGATTTGAACTACCCACATATCTTTCTAGTAACGAAGGTACAATAAATGAATTTATTGATTATAATAGTTTTTCAAATAATAATTTAGGTAATTATCAATCAAATTATTTTACCTCTAATTCAAATGATTTTTATTCATTGAGCATGCTAGATTGTTCAAAAGAAAATTATGTAAAATTCAAAGATTATTCTAAACAAAATATCTCTTTGTTAAGTGGTAGATATCCAAATAAAGAAAACGAAATTATGATATCTAAAAAGTTATCAGAAAATTTAAATGTTGATATAGGTGAAACAATATATTTAGTTAGTTTAGTAAGTATTGAACAAATAAATAATAAGTATAAAAATAACTTTAAAACAATTCCTTTTAAAGTATCTGGGATCACTAAAGAAGAAGATTTATCTTTTTATAGTGATAATCTTTTCCCGTTGGTTTTATCAAATATTCATCTAGGAATATTTCAAGAAGATCAAGAAATTAGTAAATGTTTAATCACCTTAAAAGATAATAATGAAGACTTTATTATGTTTTTAAATAACCAATATCAGGACTTTGAATTTGTTAATCCGTTAAGTGATTATTTAAAATCAATTAATGAGAGTTTATCCTATATTTCTACAGGACTATTATTTTTCTCCTTTGTAGTTTTAATATCGAGTTTATTTATGATGATACTTGTCAATTACTTGTTTTTAAAAGAAGGAGAAAAGGAAATAGTTATTTATTCATTCTTAGGTTATCAAAAATGGTCGATTTTTAACTATTTTTTATTAATTAATGTAATTTTGATACTTGGTGGAATGTTGTTTTCTTTAACTTTGCTATTTATCACTTCTTTGATTTTGCCAATGTTAGATTCTTCTATCACTAGCGTGTATTTGTCGTTTCTTCCTTTCGGATTAATAATAATGGTTTGCTTATTTTCTTTTATCATTTCTTCTTTGATCAATATGAGATTTTTCATTAAGAAGGATGTGATTAGTTTACTTAAGAATTAAAAAATTCTTATTTTCGCAAATAAAATTAATTATCAATCACTTTTTCTTTTAAAATAATAAAATTAATGTTATTCTTTTAACGATAGAAGATTAAGAATTCTATTCTTAATATTTAGGAGTTGATTATTTATGGCATTAAAAGCAGGCATTGTCGGATTACCAAACGTAGGAAAGTCAACATTATTTAACGCGATTACTTCTTCACATGTTGAAGCGGCTAATTATCCATTTGCAACAATAAATCCTAACTCAGGAATTGTAGAAGTAAATGATGAAAGAGTAGATAAATTAGTTGAATTATTCCAACCAAGAAAAACTGTAAAAACCACTTTTGAATTTATTGATATTGCTGGACTTGTCAAAGGGGCTAGTAAAGGTGAAGGTTTAGGCAATCAATTTTTAGGTAACATTAGAGCCTGTGATGCAATTTGTCATGTAGTTCGTTGCTTTGAAAATAACGATATCATTCACGTTGAAAATACATTAAATCCAACTAGAGATATCGAAACAATTAACTTAGAATTAATGCTTGCAGATTTAGATACAGTTGTTAAAAGAATTAGTAAAGTAGAAACTAAGGCTCATACAACAAAAGAAAAATCAGCAGTAGCGGAATTTAACTTACTATCAAAAATTAAAAAGGCACTAGATGAAGAAAAACCTGCTAGAAGTGTCAGTTTAACTGAAGATGAACAAGTTTTAGTTAAACAATATAATTTGTTAACAATTAAACCAATTATTTATGTCGCTAATGTAGCAGAAGAAGATTATGTTGACCCAAACAAGAGTAAGTATTATCAAGAAGTTAAAGCAATCGCAGAGAAAGAAGGAGCGGAAGTAATTGCTATTTCTGCAAATATCGAATATGAATTAGCAGAACTTCCAAAAGAAGAAAAAATCGAATATCTTGCTTCTCTTGGAGCATCTGCAACTGGATTAGATAGATTGGTTGCAACAACATATAGATTATTAAATTTAGCAACATTCTTTACAGTAGGGGCTGATGAAGTTAGAGCGTGGACATTCACTAAAGGAATGCTTGCACCTCAATGTGCAGGAACAATTCACTCTGATTTTGAAAGAGGATTTATTCGTGCGGAAGTTTACTCTTGTGATGATGTGTTTGAATACAAAAGTGAAAAAGCATTAAAGGAAGCGGGTAAAATTAGAAGCGAAGGAAAAGCTTATCAAGTACAAGATGGCGATTGTATGTTAATTAGATTTAATGTATAAACAGGAGAGAGATATGTATCGAATCGGATTTAGTAGAGATATTCATCGATTAGAAAAAAATGGAAGAGATTTTATTCTTGGGGGAATTAAAATCCCTTTTGATCTTGGAAATGTTTCTCATAGCGATGGTGATTGTTTATATCACGCTATAGGCGAAGCTCTTTTAGGTGCTTTGGCTTTAGGTGATTTAGGGCACTTTTTCCCAGATACAGATAAAAAATATTTAGATTATGATTCAAGTATAATAGTTAAAGAATGTTTTAAAAAAGTTAAAGAACAAGGCTATGTTATTAATAACATAGATTGTATTGTCATCTTAGAAAAACCACATTTGCAGAAGTATTTACCTTTAATGAAAGAAAATGTAGCAAAGTTATTAGAAACAGAATTAACCAATGTTTCTATAAAAGCTCAAACAAATGAAAAATGTGGAGAAGTAGGAGAAAATAAAGCAATTATTTGCTATGCAAATGTCCTACTTAGAAAGGAATAGTTATGGAAAATAAAGTAAGAGTAAGATATGCACCATCACCAACAGGTTTCTTACATATCGGTGGGGCGCGTTCAGCGTTATTTAATTATTTATTTGCGAAGAAATATAATGGAGATTTAGTATTCCGTGTAGAAGATACTGATATTGAAAGAAACGTCGCCGGCGGAGAAGAAAGTCAATATAACGATTTAAAATGGTTAGGTATCATTCCTGATGAATCACCATATGAACCAAATGAAAAATATGGTCCATATCGTCAAATGGAAAGATTAGATTTATATAGAAAATATGCAGAACAATTAGTTAAACAAGGTGATGCTTATTATTGCTATTGTACAAGTGAAGAACTTGAAGAAAGAAAAGAAGCTCAACTTTTAGCAGGTGTTAAAGCTACTAAATACGATCGTAAATGTATTAACTTAACTGAAGAACAAATTAAGAAATACCAAGAAGAAGGCAGAAAACCTTGCATTAGAATTCGTTTAAAAGATAATCACACAATTACATTTAATGATTTAGTTAGAGGTAAAGTGACATTTACTTGTGATGATTTAGGCGGAGATTTTGTCATTGTTAAATCAAATGGAATTCCAACATATAACTTTGCAGTTGTCGTTGATGATCATTTAATGGATATCACTCACGTATTAAGAGGAGAAGAACACTTATCCAATACTCCAAAACAAATTGCTATTTATGAAATGTTAGGATGGAAAGCTCCAGAGTTTGGTCATATGACTATTATTGTTAATGAAAATGGTAAGAAATTATCTAAAAGAGATAACAACATTCTTCAATTCATGTCTCAATATCGCGAATTAGGATATTTAAGCAAAGCAATCTTTAACTTTATTCTTTTATTAGGATGGACTCCAGAAGATAGTAAAGAATTATTTACAATGAAAGAAGCAATTGAAGCTTTTGATCCATCTAGATTATCAACTTCGCCATCTATGTTTGATCAAAAAAGATTAATTTGGATGAACTCAAATTATATTAAGATGTTAAGTGATGAAGAATACTTAGAGTTCATCAAACCTCATATGGCTAAAGTTATGGATTTATCAAAATTAAGCGATGAACAAATTCTTCAAATCGCTTCTTTATATAAAGAAGAATTAGGTTATGGGGCACAAATTATTGAACCATTACAAAGTATAGTTTCACCAAAAGAAATTGAAAGCGAAGAAGAATTAGCTCTTGTTAATAGCGACACTTCTAAAAAAGTATTTGAAGCATTTGTAAACGAAATTAAAGATTTAGAAGAAATCACTAAAGATAATTTAAAGGTAGCGTTTAAAAATGTTCAAACTAGTTTAGGTGTTAAAGGTAAAGATCTATATATGCCAATTAGACTAAAATTAACTAGTGTAACTCATGGTATTGAATTAATTAATATTATTAATATCTTAGGTAAAGAAGAAGTAATTAATAGATTAGAAAAATAAGTTCAATTTGAACTTATTTTTTTATGCTTTTGTTCATATATTTTAAATATGAATAATATAAGCTTAATCTTCATTCCTTTGTTAATTACTTTTGTAATAATATATTCACTTATTAAGAAAAATAATGCCTATGATTCCTTTATCAAAGGGACTAAAGAAGGTTTGGGATTATTTAAGGAAGTATTTCCTTCAGTCTGTGCAATGTTATTAGCGGTAACTTTATTAAAAAGTTGTGGATTAATTGATGATATTAAAGCAATATTAAGCAAATATCTTCCATACAGTAATGTATTTTCAGATATTGCTCCAATGGTGATATTTAGACCAATTTCAGGAAGTGCATCAGTAGCTATTTTAGATCAAGTCTGTTCTCAAGGTGGAGATAGTTTTTCTTGTAAAGTGGCATCTACTTTGCAAGGATCAACTGATACGACTATTTATGTTTTAAGCCTTTATTTTACTAGTGTTGGAGTAACAAAATGGAAACACGCATTACCTGTTGGTTTGCTTGCGGATTTGATTGGCATATCTTCAGGTGTTATTTTATCCTTTATTTTCTTGCAATAATTATCTTTTTCTTTTTTAAATGCTTTAATAAGCATTTTTTTTATGTTAAAGTTATTAAAAATAAATAACAGAAGGAGGAAATCATATGATTTCAAAGAAATTAGCTCTTGAAGTTTTAAATTTAGCAACTTCAACTGGCGCTGACTTTGCCGAAATCTATCTAGAAGAAAATAATTCATCTGCGATAATGTTAGATAATTGCAAAGTAGAATCTTGTCAAGATTCTTTAACATATGGTGCTGGTATTAGATTATTAAAAGGGCTTCAAAGTGTATATGGATATACAAATGATATATCTAAAAAAGGACTAAAAAAATTAGCGCTTAGTCTATCCGCTTCTTTCAATGAAGAAAGATGTGTAGAAGTAAAAGAAATCTCTAAAGTTAGAGTTCCTAAAAAACATCACCCAAGAATTAAATACTCTGACTATAAAAAAGAAGATTTAATCAAAATGTTAAGCGAAGCAAGTGAAGAATGTTTAAAATACGATTCTAGAATCGTTAGATGTAGAGCATCATTCTCTTGTAACTATAAGGATGTAGAAATTTTCAATTCTGAAGGAAAACAATTTAATGATGTTCGTTCTAGAGGAAGAGCATATATTATTGCAATTGCGGCAAAAGCTGGCGCAATTGAAACTTCGGGTGTAGGTCCAGGCGCTCAAAAAGGCGTTGAATTCTTCTTAGAAGATGTTGATTTAAAAAAGGAAGCTCGTGAAGTAGCAAAAGCGGCAGTTACTATGCTAGATGCAAAAGAATGTCCATCTGGTAAAATGCCAGTTATCATCGGTAACGGATTTGGTGGAGTTATCTTCCATGAAGCATGTGGCCACTCATTAGAAGCAACTTCAGTTTCTAAAGGATTGTCAGTATTCTCAAACAAAAAAGGAGAAAAGATTGCTTCTGATATTGTTTCAGCGGTTGATGATGCAACTATTGAAGGTGCTTGGGGTTCTGGAAATATCGATGATGAAGGAAATCCAACACAACGCAACTTATTAATTAAAAATGGTATCTTAAATTCTTATTTAGTTGATAACTTCAATGGAAGAAGAATGGGTGAAAAAGGTAATGGTGCAACTAGACGTGAATCATATAAATATGAACCAACATCTAGAATGAGTAATACTTTCATTCTTCCAGGAAAATCTACTCCAGAAGAAATTATCGCTGCAACAGAATTTGGTTTATATGCTAAATCAATGGGTGGAGGAAGTGTTAACCCAGCAACAGGTGAATTCAACTTTGCTGTTAATGAAGGCTACATTGTAGAAAATGGTAAAATTAGTTATCCAGTAAAAGGTGCAACATTAATTGGTTCTGGTAAAGAAGTATTATTACATATCGATATGGTAGGTAACGACTTATTAAGAGCACAAGGTATGTGTGGCTCTAGTAGTGGATCTATTCCTGCTGATGTTGGTCAACCAACAATTAGAGTTAGTGAAATCACTGTAGGTGGAAGAGGAGGTGCAATTAAATAATGAAATACAATAGATTTTTTGAAAAAGCTAATGAATTAGGTATTGAAGCATTAGAATTATCAATTGTTAAATCAAATAAATTATCATTTGGTTTCTTTAAAAATGAAATCTCTTCTTATTCAATTGCAGATTCTTACAAGTTATCCGCAAGAGGAATTTACAATGGAAAACTAGGATACGCTACTAGTGAAAAAATTGATGAATCAACAGTAGATTACATCTTAAATCACATTAAAGAAAACGCTAGTTTATCAACTTCAGAAGATAAGCCATTTATCTTCCCAGGAAGTGATAGATATCATAAGAAGAATGTTTTCAATAAAGTATTAGAAGCAACTCCTGCTTCAGAAAAAGTAGCGTTAATTAAAGCGTTAGATGCTAAAATCAGTTCGTTAGATAGTAGAATTAGTGATGTAGAAACTGAATACGAAGAAGAAACAGAAGAATACATCCTATTAAACTCATTTGGCTTAAAATTAGTTTCAAAACAAAACTATGCAGTAGTTGTCGCTAGTGCGGTTGCAACTGATGAACAAGGTCAAACAAAAAATGGATTTGAAGTTAAAATTTTAACTGACTTAAGTGAACTTGATCAAGAAGCATTTGCTAAGAAAGTAGTAGATCAAACAATTGTTCAATTTGGCTCTGGCCCATGTGCTTCTTCTAAATACAAATGTGTATTTAATCCTAAAACAACATCTGCTTTACTTTCTTTCTTCATTCATAGTATGTCTAGTGAAGAAGTTCAAAAGAAAACATCATTACTAGCGGGCAAATTAAATCAACAAGTATGTTCTAAGAAGATTACAATTACTGAATCTCCTTTATTAAAGAACGTATTCTTCAGATACTTTGATGATGAAGGTGTAGCTACATATAATAAAACATTAATTAGAAATGGTGTACTACAAACATATTTATATAACTTAACAACCGCTAATAAGGATGGAGTTCAAACTACAGGTAATGGTTATAAAGGCGGTTCAGGAATTGGCATTAGAGCAATTAACGTCGCTATTAAACCAGGCAAAGTTAGTGAAGAAGAAATGTTAAATAAAGTAGGTAATGGTGTTTATATTACAAGTCTTTCTGGATTACATTCAGGTATGAATGCTCAATCAGGTAACTTCTCTTTAATCGCTCAAGGATTTATGATTAGAGATGGAAAACTTGCTGAACCATTATCATTAATTACAGTTGCAGGTAACTTATTTGATGTATTTAATAATGTTGCTGTAGTTGCTAATAATAATGAATTACAAACTAATTCTTATTCAGTACCATCAATCTTTGTTAAATCAATTCAAGTTTCAGGAAAATAGTAAATTAAAAGCAATTAGGTTTTATTCTAATTGCTTTTTTTATACTCTTTTTTTGCGTATATTGAAATTATTACTTGGCTAGGTAAATAGAAAAACCACATTAAGTTTTCACTAATTTTATCTAGAACTTTATCAATATTATAAGGAATATCAAAGTAATAACCTAAGTTGTATAAACCTACTGATAAATCACACATTAAGAAGATAATTAATCCTATTAATAATAACTTCAAATCTCCTTTATTTTTAATTAATAATATTGTAATAATATTTAAAATAAAGAAAGTAATATAACTTGCTGATAAAAATACATCAATATTTGAAGTAGTTAAAGCAAGGATTCCACAAACGATAAAGATTACCCCTCTACCTAATAATTGGATATTAAACCATTTTCCAATTCTTTCTTTTAATGGTAAGAAATATAAAGTTTGAACAATGTTAAATGATAATAATCCAAGATAATAATGACTATCTAATAATAATAGAAAAGTATCCGCTATTAGAGTAAATATTAATCCAATAAAGTAACACCATTTAATCTTTTTGTTAACAAATATACTAATCATTAAGAAAATAATAATTAAGCAAATGGATAAGTATTTTATTACTACTGTGTCTCCAAAGTTAAAAATATCCATAATCATAAATGATATATAGATTAGTAGTTCAACTATAATAAAACCTAAGGTTAAATATTTATTTGTCTTTTCCATAATTTAATTATGCCAAGATTTTAGTAAATATAAAATAGTTTAACAAAAAATGTCGAACTATATTATTTATTGTATAAATTTATAATTAAGTATTGTATATTATAGTCAACAAATGTAAAATATAATTATTCAAACAAAAAATAATATATGGGGTAGTGCAAACTCCCCCTTTTTTATTTAAAAAGGAGTGAGATATGATGTGATAAAAAAACTTATACTGATTAAATCATAAAAGGAGGAAAATAAAATGTTTGAAATTATCAGTGAAAATTTTTATAAAAATATTAAAGAAATAATTAATGAATCAAGAAAACATGTTGTTACATATGTTAACAAAACAATGCTATTTACTTATTGGAACATCGGTAAAAAAATTGTTGAAGAGCAAGGAGGGAAATCTAAATCTAAATATGGAGACAAGTTAATTTCTGAATTATCGAAGCAAATGACATTTGACTTTGGAAAAGGGTTTGATGAAAGAAATTTAAGAAAGATTCGCCAATTTTATTTGATGTATCCAATTTGGGACTCAGTGAGGCCCGAATTATCTTGGACACATTATCGTACATTAATAAGAATAGAAGAAAAGCATATAAGAGAATTTTATATGGAGGAAGCAATAAAGGGTAATTGGAGCGTTAGACAGCTAGAAAGGCAGATCGCTACATGTGCATATAGTAGAGTTATTGCAAACCATTGCAAATTACAAAAAATAGATGACGTTGATGAAGTAACTGCGGCAATTAACTATGAACCAAATATGATTATTAAAGATCCTTATATGTTAGAGTTTTTAGGACTTGACAATAAAGCAAAATATTTAGAAAAAGAATTAGAGGAGGCTTTAATTAATCATTTAGAAAAATTTATTTTAGAACTTGGAAGAGGATTTTGTTTTGTTGCAAGACAAAAAAGACTCACGTTTGATAATTCACATTATTTTATTGATTTGGTATTTTATAATTCGATTTTAAAATGTTATGTAGTTATAGATTTAAAAACTGATAAGCTATCTCACGAGGCATTAGGTCAAATTGATTTATATAGAAATTATTATGACCAAGAAGTGAAAACGAGTGAAGACGGACCAACTATTGGATTATTACTTGTAACCGGACAAGATAGTTTTATTGCGAAATATTCGAGCGTATATAAAGATCAAAATATTTTTGTTTCTAAATATATGACTTGTATGCCTACAGAAGAAGAGTTAAAAAAGGTGGTTGAGGAAGAAAGAAAAATAATTGAAGATTATAAAATCTCAATTAAATGATTTTAATTAATTAAATCCTTTCTTTGTATATTATTTTTTACATGTTATAATAGACTAGGTTATGAAAGGAAAATAAATATGGAAAATAAAATTAGTCAATATAAAGGATTAGTTATTGGAAAAGAAGAACCTACTCCAGTTACTGAAAGAGAAATTACCGATGCATTAAATGAACTTGTAAATAGAAGTACAACTTTTGAAGCACAAGATAAAGTTTCAGAACTTCACGATGTAGTTAACATTAATTTTGAAGGATTCGCTGATGGAGTTGCTTTTGAAGGTGGTAAAGGTGAAAATTACGATTTAGAACTTGGTTCACACACATTTATTCCAGGATTTGAAGATCAATTAGTTGGTTATAAAAAAGGTGATAAAGTAGATGTTAAAGTAACTTTCCCTGAAAATTATCATGCAGAAAATTTAAAAGGTAAAGAAGCTATCTTTAAATGCGATATTAACGAAGTTAAAGTTAAAAAAGTAGCTTCTTTAGATGATGAACTTGCTAAGGCTCATGGATTAAACACTATTGAAGAATTAAGAGAATCAGTAAAAGCGGAAATCGAACATCGTAATTTACAAAAATCATTCAACAATTACTTTGAAAAAGTATGCACTCACATTGCAGCAAATAGTGAAATTGTAATTACTCCTGAATTAGAAGAAAAAGGATTACAAAACTTACTTGCTTACTATGAGCAAATGGTTGCGCAATATGGAATGACATTAGAACAATATTTACAAATGGGTGGAAAAACTTTAGAAGAGTTTAAAGAAATGATGAAACCTGAAGCAATTAAAGGGGCTAAAGTAAATGCGGTTTTAGAATATATCGCTAAAGAAGAAAACTTAATGCCATCTGAAGAAGAAGTAAACTTTGAATTAGATTATTTACAAAAAGCATATCATTTAAATGATGAACAATTAAAAGAATTCAAAGATCGTAATTTAGAAGAATTCAAATTAGAAATTGCAAAAAGAAAAGTAGCAGAATTCTTAATTGCAAATAATAATTAATTAAATTAAACTATGTATATAACAATACATAGTTTTTTTATTAGGTGATTTATGGAAGAAAAAATGCGTTTACAAAAATATATGTCTCAACTTGGTCTTTGTTCTAGAAGAAGGGCAGAAGAACTCATCCAAGAAGGTAAAGTAAAAGTTAATGGAGAAATTATTACCCAAATGGGATATATAGTTAATGGTGATGAAAAAATTGAAATTGAAGGAATAGAAAATAAGGTAAGTAATGAAGTTGTTACCTTTCTTTTTAATAAGCCTTTAGGAGTAGTAAGTTCAGTAAAAGATGATCGAGGTAGAAAAACTATTATCGATTTCTTTAAAAATGAAAATTATCGCTTGTATCCAGTAGGAAGATTAGACTATAACACTTCTGGAGCCATTTTAGTTTCTAATGATGGAGAATTAACTAATTTAGTAACTCATCCATCTACTCATCTAAATAAAACATATATGGTTACAATTGATGGAAAAGTAAAACTAGAACATTTAGAAGCTCTTCGTAATGGAATCCTTTTAGAAGATGGTATGACTCAAAAAGCTGAAGTTGAATTATTTAGAGAGAAAATTGATCAAACAATGATTAAAATTACCATTCACGAAGGAAGAAATCGTCAAGTTAGAAGAATGTTTGAACATTTTTCTTATCATGTAAGAAATTTAAATCGTGATTCAGTTGGATTCTTAACATTAGGCTCTTTAAAAAGAGGGGAATATCGTAAATTAAGTGATTTAGAAGTAAGAATGATTAAAAATATTTGTAAAGCAAATCAAAAAAATAATATTATTCCGGATTATAAAAAGAAATAAAGTTATATTTTGTAATACTTGTTCATAAATTTAGTTGAAGATATCAGGAGGATTTATGAACACTTTACAAGTATTAAAAGATATAGGTCAAAGAAATAATGGTGATGTATATTTAGGTGTGGTTGGTCCAGTTAGAGTGGGCAAATCAAGTTTTATTAAGCGCTTTATGGAGGTTGTAGTCTTAGATCATATTACTTCAAGTGAAGATAAAAAAAGAGCTATTGACGAATTACCTTTGTCTAGTCAAGGCAAAACAATAACAACTATCGAACCAAAATTTATTCCTGCAAATGGAGTAAGTGTACCAGTAGATGAAAATGTTTTTGTTAATGTTAGAATTATTGATTGCGTTGGATATATTATCGATTCAAGTAATGGATATTTGGAAGATGGAAAAATGAGAATGGTTAAAACGCCATGGTTTAGTGATGCAATTCCATTTGATGAAGCGGCTAAAATTGGAACACAAAAGGTAATTAAAGATCACTCAACTTTAGGTATCGTTGTTCTTTCCGATGGTTCCGTCAATGAATTTAGTAGAGTGGATTTTTATAATGCGGAAAGAAAGGTAATTGAAGAGGTTCAAAATCAAAATCGTCCTTTTGTTATCGTTTTAAATAGCAAAACACCACATAGTGAACAAACTATTAAATTAAAAGAAGAATTAGAAAACACATATCATGTTCCAGTAATGCCTATTGATGTAGTTAATATGACTAGAGAAGAAGCTACTACTCTTTTAAAAGATGCTTTGTATCAATATCCAATCTCAGGAATTGATATTTCTTTGCCTTCTTGGGTAGAAGCGTTAAATGAAGATCATTACATTAAAATGTCAATTAATGAATCTTTAGAAAATTCTATAACTACAGCAAAAATAGTAAAAGACGTAGATAAAATTACGGAAGTGCTAGTTCAAAACGAATATTTAAGCGAAGTAGATATTGTTTCGGTTGATACAGGAACTGGTATTGTAAGTGTGCGCTTGAATGTTAAAGAAGAATTATATGAATCAGTTTTAGAAGAACTAGTAGGCGCAAAAATTACTGATAAAGGTGAATTGATTCATGTATTAAGTCAATATGTCAAACTAAAAAAAGATTATGACTTATTAGGTGGCGCATTAGAAATGGCTAACGCTACTGGATATGGATTCTCATCTTGTCCAATTGAACAAGTTAAATTAGAAAGACCAGAGATGGTTAAAAACGGATCCAGATATGGATTAAAAGTTAAGGCCACTACTTCTTGTTACCATATTATTAAAAGTGACATTACTACAACTTTTGAACCAATTTTAGGTAGCAAAGATCAAGGGGAATACTTCTTAAATTATTTAACCAAGGCTTTCGATGAAGAAGAATTAAAGTTATTAGAATGTGAATTATTTGGAAGAAAGTTTAAAGATATTATTAATGAATCATTTGCTTCTAAATTAAATAACTTACCAGAACCTATTAAACAAAAATTACAACAAATTATTAAAGTTGTGTCTAATAAAGGAAAATCAAATTTAATTGCCTTTGTCTTTTAATTGAATTTATCAAGATTTTAAGATAGTATAAATTGTAGAAGAAAGAAGTAAAATTATGAATAAGAAGGATTTAGTAAATATCGTATATAGTAAAATTTCCGTCCCTAAAAAGGATTGTGAATTAGTAATTGATACTTTATTTTCTACAATGGAAGAAGTTTTAACAAATGGAGAGGATATTTTAATCTCTAACTTTGGTTCATTTGAAATAAAAGAAACCAAAGAAAAGAAAATGGTGCCATTACATTCTAAAGAAGAAATTGTTGTTCCTTCTAAAAAGAATTTAAAGTTTCATCCATCTAAAAAAATTAAAGATAATATTAAATAAATCACCTTATGGTGATTTTTTTGTGTTTTAGCCCATACATAATAAATTAATAAGAATACATTAACCTTGGAGGATGTCTTATGGATAATATGAATCAAGGTCCTTTTTACTTTTTCCCTTTTATGAGTGAACATAAAATAATTGAAGAAGAAAAAGAAGACCCTGTATATAAAGAAGTGTTTTTTACACCTGAATTAACTTTGCTTCATGGCAATGCTTTTAAAAAGGAATATGTACCTTATAAAAATTATAAAGGATATATTCCAAGTTCTAGAACTGAAGAGGAAGAATTGTTATTAAAAATTCAAATGTATGGATTATTAGTTCATGATATAAACTTACATTTAGATATATATCCTAGAGATAAAGATGTATATCAAATATATAAAAAATATAATGATGAATATCAAAAACTTTGCTTAGAATATCAAGAAAAATACGCCCCATTATTAGTAAAGAAAGCTAAATATGATAATCGATTCACTTGGGTAAGTGAAAAAGATTATAAAGGAGGGTTATAAGATGTTTATCTATGAAAAACGTCATCAATTTCCTATTAATGTAAAAAGAACTGATGTTAGACTCGCTAAGGCTTTATACGCTCAACTTGGGGGTCAAAATGGTGAGTTAGGAGCTTGTTTGCGTTATTTTGCTCAATCTTTTACTATGCCTGATGAAAGAGGAAGAAGATTGTTAAAAGATATTGCAACCGAGGAAATGGGGCATGTAGAAATGATATGCACTCTAATTTATTTATTAACAAAAGATGCAACAGTAAAAGAAATGAAAGAAGCAGGTAATGATTGTTCGTTTGCAATCTTTGGTGATGGTATTGGTCTTCACGATTGCGCCGGCGTTCCTTTTGCTACTGCTGGAATTAGTATAACTGGGGATTATAAGGCTGATTTAACCGAAGATCTAGCGGCGGAAGAAAGAGCAAGAGCTACTTATGAAAGATTAATTGATTTAACAGATGATCCAGAAGTCATTAATGTATTGTTGTTTTTAAGACAAAGAGAAATAGTTCATTATAATCGTTTCAAATCTTTACTAGATGTATATAATAAAGAAAATAAAATGAAATAAAACAAAAAAAGATAATTGGATTCCAATTATCTTTTTATATTAATCTACTTCATTTAGTTTGTTTAAAAAATCATATCCAGATGCATCACTTGGTAAGAAGAAACTACTTCTTGGTGATAAACTTACCTTTGTTACCTTTGGCCCATCTGGAGAACACGATCTTTTAAATTGGTTATTAAAGAATCTTTTAATAAAGTGAGCAAACCAATTTTTAATAACTTCTTTAGTATATTTTATTTCAAATGTTGAACACGCCATCTTATATACTTTTACTACATCTAAATTATGATAGATGAAGTGATACAAGAAGAAATCATGAAGTTCGTAAGGACCGATTTTATCTTCGGTGATTTGAGAAATTTTTCCTTCTTCTGGAGGTAGTAATTCAGGAGATACTGGTGTATCTAAAATGTCTAATAAGATATCTTTTACTTCGACAAAATCATCAGATAAATATTGAGTCATCGATCTAATTAATGTTTTTGGTAAAGAGCAATTTACATTATACATTGACATGTGATCCCCATTATATGTAGACCAACCTAAAGCGATTTCACTTAGATCACCTGTTCCAATAACAATGCCATTTACTTTATTAGAATAATCCATTAGTACTTGGGTTCTTTCTCTTGCTTGAGCGTTTTCAAATGTTACGGAGCGATCTGACAAACTCACATTAATATTGTTTAAGTGAACTGTAACTGCTTCTTTGATGTTTACTGTTGATAGATTTACTCCTAATTTTTCACATAAAGTAGTTGCATTATCTTTGGTTCTAGAAGTTGTTCCAAAACAAGGAAGCGTAATTGCGTGTATTTGTTTTCTATCTAAATTCATTAAGTCGAAAGCTTTAACGCAAACTAATAAACTAATAGTAGAATCAAGTCCTCCAGAAATCCCTAAAACAACATTAGTACAAGAAATTTGTCTTAATCTTCTTTCTAAGGCTTTAGCTTGGGTTAATAGAATTTTACGAGCTTGATTTAATGGATCTTCTCTATTTATAAAAGGGAATGGTTCATACTTTCTATCTAATGAAGAGAAAGTGATTTTACTAGAAAAATAGATAGTGTTTGAACTTACTTTTTTCTTTTTATTTCTTCTTAGAATTTCTATTCTATCTAAGTCGATATCACTAGTTATAGAAGAAGAATCAAACAAAGAACTTTCTTTTAATACTCCATCTGGTTCGACGATTAAATTATATCCAGAGTACACTACTTCACTACTTGACTCGTCATAAGAAGATGAAGAAAGAATAACCGCTACTTTATTTTCTATACTAGTGGAAGTTTCTAACATCTTTCTAACTTCACTTGAATTTTCTACTTCTTCTTCAGCGTTTAATTTACAGAAAATATTTGCGTTATAATCTAAGTTTTCCTTAGAAAACCCTATTGAAATCTTTTGATTTAGATATCTTTTGTTAATAAATAATAATTTATTTCCAAAAGGAACTTTCTTATTAAAGATATTAATATAATCTAAGTTTCTTTCATATGTAGTGAAATATCTACTTTCTTTAGAAGAAGTAATTTCTTTAGGTACAACACCTAGTATTTCTCCTTTAAAAATAGCTATAGCACAGTTATATAAAGAGTTATCTTTTAAAAGTGGAGAAGAGATAACGATAAAAGAATCAATGTCTTTTGTTGCATCTAGAATATTTTCTAAACCCTTATAGACATTAAAAATTAGTGTGTTAGACAAGAACATATCTTCGCAAGAATATGAAGTTAATACTAACTCAGGAAAAACAATAATCTTTGAATTTAAATTGCTTAATTCTTTGATTTTAGAAATGATGTTTTTAGCGTTATCTTTAACGTGTCCAATCTTACCTTTGATGTTACAAGAAGAGACTTTTATATAGCCTAGTGCTTCATCTTGATCTTCAAATTCATCATCATTAAAAGTAATAGGATCGATAGAGACATTTTCTTTTAATCCTCTCTTATAGCAAGAATGAGACATAATAACTAAATCGGAATAACCATTTTTAGTAACGTGTATTGGCTCGTTAGTTTCTTTACACATTTTAGAAATTTCATTTGTATTTCTTAAATCTTTAATTGGTATAATTTTTTTCATTCAAATCACCTCGATATAATTATAGCATAATTTTGCACAAGTAAAATATTATTTATTTCTTATTGCTATTTTTTCTCTTTTTTCATTATTAATAATGAATTATAATATTATTCGTGAGGAGAAAATATGATTTATTCGAATTTAACAATGAGAGCTTATGAAAAATTTAGATCATTATTAACTAAAGTGTTTCATAACTTTAATTTAGTTTCTGAGATTGATGAATCTTTATTTACTAATAAAGGTGATTATTTTTCTTTTATCACTTTAGAAGGATCTTCTATCTATGAAGAAGAATTTTCTTCTCGAAAAAAATTATTAGATTTACTTAAGGTATTTAAGAAATTATTTTTTGATGCATTCAACATTGAAGTAATTGAAGCTAAAAAAATAGATCAAAAAGAAGTGTATAGTTTATTATATATTGATAGAAATAAAGACTCTTACGAGTTAGTTAATTTTAAATTAACTAAAGTAAATGATTTATATGTAATTAGATATTCATTTAATAATTTGATAGAGCACATTTATAGAATTATATCTAAAGAATTCAACGATATTTCTTGTTTTGAAATTGTTGAGAATCAAATTGCTATTTTAGTTATTCAAAAAAACAAAGAAGGAGTATTAACTAAAGTAAAGAAAATTAAAGAAGAATTAAATGAATATAGATTTAAAGTATTTGATTCTTTTGACAATTTAATTGATAAAGAAAATGAATTATTAAATGATTATCCTCTAATTATTGAAATAGGTCCTGGAAATATTAGGAAGAAACAAATAACATTAATTGATAAAACTAATAAATATCAAATTGAAGAGGAAACTTTACTTATTAAAGTAAAATCTTTAATTGAAGAAATGGATAAAAGTCGCTATCAATCATCGTTAAGAAATGTTCTTGAATACAATAGTAAATGTATTGATTTAGAAAAATTAATGATAGGAAATAGATTTTTAGTTTGTGAAAATGATTCTTGCTTAAAGCAAATTAAATCTAAATTAGAAACAGAAGATTTCTATCAACCTTTCACTGGAGTAAGGTTTTCAAAAAAATGTATTATTTGTTCCAAAGAAGCGAAGAATATAATTTTCGCTACTAAAAATAAAAAATAGCAAAAAAAGAATTGATATAAATTTTCCAATATGCTAATATAATTTAGCGACAAGGAGCAATACCCAAGTTGGTGAAGGGGCTTCCCTGCTAAGGAAGTAGATCGGGTAACTGGTGCGAGAGTTCGAGTCTCTCTTGCTCCGCCATCCTGGACCAGTGGTGTAGCGGTTAACATGTCTCCCTGTCACGGAGAAGATCGCGGGTTCGATTCCCGTCTGGTCCGC
>SVBD01000019.1 GCA_015059045.1 Erysipelotrichaceae bacterium | reverse complement strand
ATAGACAACAATCCTTGAATAAATTAATATGTGCTTAACATTTTCAGTTAGTCCAACTTTTGGGGTTAAGTACATTTAACCTGCTAAATTTTTATTTTGCAAATGCGTGGAAGTGTGATAATACGTTAGATGTATCGTTTCCATCGTAATCTGAAGAAATGCTATCACAGAAACGGAAGTCAATTAATTCAGAACCTTTGTATTTACAAATGATTGGGAATGTAAGATTGTTAACTGCTGTTGTTACATCAAATCCAGCTTGTGGTTCCCAAACTCTAGTATTTACATCATAACCATAAACAGCTTTGAATGCGTCTGAGTATTCTTCGTATGCTTCAGATGTATAGAAGTCAAATAAGTGGTTGAATAAATAATAATAGTATGTAGCGCCATTATTGTTTTCCCATTCTTTAGTTGTAACGTTGTAATATGTGTTGATATTATCTTCGTTTTTGAAATCTACGACATAGAAGTGTTTTTGTTCTTCTTTAGTTAATGTGTTTGTATAGAATGTTTTGAATGTTGTTTCCATTGATGTGTTGTTAACAAATACTACATATGAATATCCATCATATTTGTATTTGCCGCTGTTAGATAAGTATTTACCAGCTCCACCTCTATTGTTGTCTGGGCGTTTTCCATCTTCACAATTGTATTCATAACCTGATTTACCTGAAACGAAAATATCAGAATATAAATCAGAGAAAACTGTGCTGTGTTCTTCGTAGAATTCACCAGTTGTATCTGAATTTGCTAATCCTTTAATCCACTTCATTAATGGAGAAGTTGATGAGAATGAGAAGATGATAGCGAAGACGATAACAACAATTAATAATGGTTGAACCCATGCTGTTGTTTTAATCCAATCCCAAATTGCTTTGAAGAATCTTCCTATTGCTTTAAAAAATTTATCCATAAGTACCTCCTGATAATAGGTCTTTTTCACCGTATTTACACGCTTTATAATGATACCATTATATAGTTTTCTTTTCAACAACAAAATTATTTTTTTTAAAATGGATGATAATTTTAACTATTTAGTATATTTTTTCTTAAGAAAAATATCTAAAAAGACAAATTTATATAGAAAAATACTTTGTAAGTGCTAAAATATTAATGTTTTAATGAGGTTTTTGTTATGGAACAAATTAGAAAATTTTACAAAGCATTTATAGAATTCTTCTACGATCATCCAAAATTTAGAATAACAATAGAATACTTATTTACTTTTATTGGAGCATTCTTATCTGCGTTTTTATTTGCTTTTGGATATAAAGCATTAGTTGATCCAATTATTGAAGGTAAAGAAATAGGTGTTATTGTTACCGGAGGATTGTCAGGCATTTCTCAAATTGTAGTTAAAATTTTTGAAATATTTGGGTTCCCTGTTGATCAATTATCTCCATTTGGAGATTATTGGATCTATATAATTCAATCGGTTTCATATTTCTTATTAAATGTTCCAATTTTCCTTTTAGCATTTAAAAAGGTTGGTAAAAAGTTTGGCTTTTTTACAATTGTTAATGTTGGATTTTATTTCTTAATAGTTAACTTATTACCTCGTAGCATTACTAATATGTTCTATACAAATAGTATGATTAGTTTTGAAAATGATCTATTAGCTAGAGCGTTATTTGCGGGTATTTGTACAGGTGTATCTACTTCAATTGCATTTAAATTTGATCACTCAGCTGGAGGAATTGATGTTGTATCTGTTTATTTAAATGGTAAAAAGGCTGATTTATCAATTGGAAGAATTACAATGATTTTAAATGCTATCATTATTCTTACATATACAGTTTTATCTATTACTAATGATGGAGGAGATTTATCTTCAACAACAATGGCTCTGTATAGTATCGTTTACTTCTTTACTTCTTCAACAATTATTGATGTATTTAGTTCTAGAGATAAGAAAAAACAATTACAAATTATTACAGAAAACGAAAATTTATCTGATATTATTATTGATTCTTTCCCACATAGTTGTACAATTATCGATGGCAAAGGCGCTTATTCAAAAAAGCAAAAATATGTTCTTTATACAGTTATTTCAATCTATGAAGTAAAAAGAGCAATTAAAATTATCAACGAAGTTGATCCAAAAGCGTTTATTACAATTACTAATGTTAATCAGGTAGTTGGTAAATTCTTTATTAAACCACGCAAATAGGAGGAATTATGGCAACATTAAAAGATTTAGCGAATTTAATATTTCCAAATGTTAATGAAACAATTGAGGACTTAGAAAAAAGATATCCTTTAAGAAATTTAGAAGAGGGATCAGAAGTAACTCGTTTTGCTCCATCTCCAACAGGCTTTTTACATACAGGAAGCTTATTCACAACATTGGTAACTCAAAAGGTTGCAAATCAATCTAACGGAGTATTTTTCATTCGTTTAGAAGACACAGATACAAAAAGAGAAATTGCAGGTTCTGGAAAAGAATTAATTGATCAATTAAGTGTCTTTGGAGTAGTTCCAAATGAAGGATATATGGGTGATTTTGAAAAAGGAAATTATGGTCCATATAAACAATCTCAAAGAGCTCATATTTATAATGTAGTAATTAAAGATTTAATTACTAGAGGTAGAGCATATCCTTGTTTTTGTTCACATGAAGATTTAGATGAATTAAGAAAAGTTCAAGAAGCTAAAAAGTTGATTCCTGGATATTATGGTGAATTTGCAAAATGTAGAAATTTATCAGTAGAAGAACAAATTAAATTAGTTAAGGAAGGTAAACCTTTTGTCATCAGATTTAAATCATTAGGTAATCACGAAAATAAAGTAGAAGTTGATGATTTAGTAAGAGGACATTTATTACTAAGTGAAAATGATCAAGATATTGTAATTTACAAATCAGATGGATTACCAACATATCACTTTGCCCACTTAGTTGATGATCACTTTATGAGAACAACTTGTGTTACTCGTGGAGAAGAATGGTTACCATCTCTTCCAATTCATATTGATTTATTTAATACAATGGGATGGAAGGCTCCTAAATACGCTCACTTACCAGTTATTATGAAAAATGATAATGGAACAAGAAGAAAATTGTCTAAACGTAAAGATAATGAAGCAGCATGTTCTTATTTCCTTCAAGATGGATATCCAGTATATGCATTTAAACAATATTTATTTACAATTGCTAACTCAAACTATGAAGAATGGCAAAGAGATAACAAAGAATTAAAATTATCAGATTTCAATTTCCAATTTAATAAAATGAGTTTAGATGGTGCTTTATTTGATATTGATAAATTAAAATATTTTTCAAAAGAACTTTTAGCATCTTATTCTGGAGAAGAAATGAAAGAATTCGCTAAAGAGTATGCGAAGAAATATAACGACGAATTATATCAATTAATTATTCGTGATGAAGATTATTTCACTCAAATTATGAGTATTGAAAAAGATAAAGAAAATCCACGTAAAGATTATGAAAAATGTGCAGATATTCTTGAAAAAGTTAAATTTTTCTATGAACCATACTTTTCGAATATGATGGAAAATGGATTACCATATAATGAAAATATCGATAAGAAAATAATCAGCAAAGTCCTTCAAGAATTTGTCGATACATTAAATTATGAAGTAAGTGAACAAGAATGGTTCAATAATTTAAAAGCTCTTGCAGTTAGAAATAACTTTGCTGAATCTGCAAAGATTTATAAACAAAACAAAGAATTATACTTAGGATCAGTAAATGATATTGCTGAAATGGTTAGAATTAGTTTAACAACATCTAAACAATCTCCAAATATCTATTATGTATTAAGAATTTTAGGTAAAGAAGAAATTGCAAGAAGAATTTCTAAATCAATTGAAGTTTTAAATAAATAAAAGAAGCTATGCTTCTTTTTTTATATCAAAATTATATTGTTGAAAAAAATTTAATTTTTAGGTATACTTTAAAGGTAATCTATTTACACTGAAAGGAAATAAGTTATGAATTTAGTAAACGAAGTTTTAGCAAATTTTGTCAAAATTGCAAAAGGTAAAGAAGTTACATTAGAAAGCAATGTAAAAGAATTAGGTTTAGATTCTTTAGATATCGTTGACTTATTAATGGATATGGAAGAAAAATATGACATCGAATTTGAAAACGAAGAAATGACAGATTTAGTTACTGTTAACGATGTTGTTAAGGCTATTGAAGCAAAATTAAAATAATTAAAAAATAATTAAAAAAATAGTTGCATTAGCATAATTGATATGATAAACTCTAACTTGCTTGAGTCAAAGCGTTAGATGTGGCTATCTAGCTCAGTCGGTAGAGCAATCGGCTGTTAACCGATCGGTCGTGGGTTCGAGTCCCTCGATAGCCGCCATCGTATCTGGCCTATTGGAGAAGCGGCTTAACTCACATGCCTTTCACGCATGCATTCATGGGTTCGAATCCCGTATAGGTCACCATTTTGAACTTTAGAAGCCGTAACATTGAATTTGAATGTTACAACGACTTTATCATCATATAGATCGATGCGGTCAATCAAAGCAGCAATAGCTGCTTTTTTTCTTTCCAAGTTCTTATTATCAGAAAGTAGTTTTGCAGCAAAATATAAGAGCTTTGCTCTTATTTCTTCCTTACTAATATTTCCTAATAGTAAAGACTTGTTAAGTTCATCTTCATACATTTGTTTGAAAGCAGTTAATTCTGCTTTTTTCTTTTTATATACTTCTTTATCCATATCACCATCAAGATACAAATTTAGTAAGCGATCAAGCTTTGTACTAGTAGCAGCAATAGTCTTTTTGTATTCAAGAACTTTCTCTTCTGGCAATGATCCATATTCTTTCATGGCGGAATATATCTCATTAATAATTAGATTAAGAGTTTCACCTTGAAAAAGTCTTTCATCAATAATCTTCATTACTGCATTTTCTAATTCTCTCTTTTGGATCTGTTTAATGTGACAGGTCTTTTTTGCTTTATTTGGGCAAACATAGTATTTATATAATTGCTTGCCATCTTTTGTGGATTTAGTGGATGCTGATCCTTTCATCTTTGATCCGCACTCGCCACAATAGACGTACCCAGATAGAATATAATCTTCTTTAGTTCTACGAGCATAATGACCTCTTCGTCCGCTATCAATTATCTTTTGAACTTGCAAAAAAGTATCCTTATCAATAATGGCAGGGAAAGAATCTTCTACCTTAATAAGATCTGATTTTGGAGTTAATGCACGTTTACCTGAATAGTCATGGTAAGAATTGAATATCGTAGTTCCTAAATATTTTTCAGATGTTAGGATTCTCATGACTGCTTTTGCTTTCATAGGATTTCCTCTTTTTGTTTTTACTCCATTTTTTTCAAGTTCTACAACTATATCATTAATTTTTAAGCCAGATAAAAACCAGTCGTAGATCTTACGAACTATTTCTGCCTCTGATTCAACTATCACATATTTTCTTGTTTTTGGATCTGTTATATATCCAAATGATGGCGCACCACCTGTGGCCATTCCCATTCGTGCAGCTTCATCCATTCCTTTACGAACTTCACGTGATAAATTCTTTGGGTAGTAAGCTGCAAAAGCTTCAAGCATAGAAGTAAGAATGTCATTTTCAGGAGTATCATCATTACATTCTGTTACAGATAAAAGCTTAATATTAAAATCATTTAATCTTTGGCCATAAAGGGCAAAGTCAAATTTGTTTCGTGAGAAACGATCTCGTTTATGAACTATTATAGCATCAAAAATACCTTTTGATACATCGTCCATCATCCTTTGAAAATTAGGTCTTTTATCATTTGTTCCTGTTCTTGCTTCATCAATATAAAATTCAAGAAGATCTAAGCCTTCCTTTTTACAATATTCTCTAATTGCACGTTTTTGGGCATCAATAGAATACCCATCTTTTTGCGCTTCTGCAGAGAATCTACAATATCCTACAACTTTCATAGCGCCCCTCCGTTTGTTAGTCTACTAGATCTTTATTTTGATCATTGAATTGAATATATCTTAAATGCGAAAGTGCATCTTTTGCGGCTTCATCACTTAAAGATAAAATTATTTTTATGCAATAAGCCTTATCACTTAATTCATCAAAGTTGCCTCCGAATTTTTTTAACTCAGATAATAATTCATCCATTTTGTTAGTTTCATCCATTCCAGAAATATAGTCAGTGGTACAGTTGAAAAATAAAGCAAGTGCATTTGCTTGTTGCATATTCATCTTGCCCTCACAATTTTTGAGTCTTGACAAGGTAGAAAGTGGTATGCCTGTCTTCTCCGAACAATATCTCAACGAAACGTTTTTTCTAGCTAATTCTTCTGCGATTCTATTTTTGTAAACCATAGAAATCCTCCTTTAATACAATAGTATTATACACCATATTGTTCTATTTATGAATACAAAAGTTTCAAAAAATTGAACATTTTGTGTTGACAAAAGAAAATAAACGGGTATATAATGATGTTGCGTTCAAGAAATGGAACAGAATGAACACAAGAATTTGAACAAGGAGGCGCAATTATGAAAAAAGAGAAAATTAAGTGTTTGAATCACATAGGGGGGGGTCAAGCAACAATTAGAAATGGGGTGAACACATATGGTATTTAATCTTAAGCCATTTGATGTTATTACAAGTCCATATAGAGATTTAACTGGCCAATTAAAAACCAATCCGGATGGAACTATCCAAGCTGGAATATTTATGGTTTTATTTGCTGAAGAATCAGGAAACTTTACATGCGTTAAGATAACATCTCAAGATACTAAATACATTAATGGATTTAGCTACACTTTACCTAAAACATTACATCCATTTTTAAGAGCAAGTTCACACGTGCAATTGGATAGACTTCATACTCTGAATCACTCCACTTGTAACAAGATAGGGGAAATCGAAGAGTCGTGTAGACTACCAATCTGTAAAAGATATGAGGCTTATATGCATCTTATAAGGGTTGAACTATATAAATATCTACCAAGAAAATACATCTCTCCTAATGCCAGAACAAAAAAAGCAATCCTGGTAGAAGGAGATGACTATGATACAGAATTTTTTAATATTACACACAAAGGCGTTTAGGAGGAATATTCATGGATAATTTTACTACAGAACAAAAGCAAGCAATCGAAGAACTTAAGGATCACATTCATAGTCTAGCCTGGACTAATTGCTCAGGAAACTTTGTATGCGAAGAATGCATATCTACTATTCATAAATTATTATCAATTTTAACTATGCTAACAGGATTATATGATAAAGAATTTGCTAAAGAAATTTATGCAATTATAGGTGAGAACTAATGGAAGAAAAAATTAATAATACGTGTAATGGCAACTGCTCTAATTGTGGAGAGTGCTGCACTGCTTTCCTTCCAGTTACTAAAGAAGAAGTGGAGCGCATACGTGCATATGTAAAAGAGCATAACATCAAGGAGGTGAATTGGTATGATAAGCCAAACAAGAATATCCATTTGAGATGTTGCTTCAGAGATGATGAGAAGAAGATCTGTAGAATTTATCCAGTTAGGCCAAAGATATGTCAATTATTCAAATGCAACCAATTAGAGAGCGAAATTACGTTTAATAAGTTAAATGCTCATAAGAATGCTTTTTATTGCCATATGGGTTCAGAAACAAGCGAACCGAGCAATGTAGCGTGTTTCCAAAGTTTAATTTATGAAGATTATGATTACGAGATTAATTGCATCGCAGCATTATCTAAATACGATGAAAATATCTTTATAAAAATGTTATCAGCTTGTGCAGTTGACTATATAGCAAAATAAAAAAATCGCGCTGTTACTATGTAGACGACCTAGGCAACGATTCTACAGTGTGTACCAATAAAGCAAACTGAAGAAGGGCACTTCAAGCGCGTAATTACTGAAGCAATTAATATTGCAGCCCACTGATGAGCTGGTGTAACTCCAGCGAAACCGGTAAGCCCATACTGAATAGAGACTACTAAGTAGGTGTGAGTATGGGGTCAAATAAACAAATTATGCAGGAGCTCCTGCGCCGGTCTGGGCAACCAAGAAAAGGAGGATATCTAATATGACAAAAACTGAAAATCAATTTAATCCAACTTTATAATCAAATGTTCCTTGCATCATTTACTTTTGGGCCATCTGGTATTGCAGGAACTATTAAGTCTTTAATAGGTATCATTACATCAAGTACCGCAGGATCCTTTGCAGGTGCTTTAGGCGTAGGTGTTCCAGAACCACGCTTAGAATTGGTTATGTCGGCATCTTCTAATGGAGGGAAAGGCATGACGGATTCTTATTTATGCTTAGGAAATAAAGATGATTATTCTAAATTTACCAGCAACTATACGATTAAATTTGTTGCATATAGATATATCCAACGTGGTCGATATAGAAATAAGAATAGCGGAAATAAATTATATATTAATAAGACAGGATTTGTGAAAATCAATACAAAGATTGGTTGGAGAAAATTTCCTGCTTCTAATGCATTTAAGTTAGTTGTTAATTATACAGATCTACAAAAAATAACTCTTTCGCAAAAAGGTTCATATAAGTATACGAGAACTGATGTTATTGATAATTTGTTTGATTACATCGATACAATGTTTTATCAACAAATTCCAGATAGCGCTGCAACTCCAATTACTCCTACTTCGATTCCTGCATATATAAGAGCTACTAGAAGTAAAGCTAATGGAGTTATGGCAACTGACTTTAAACATAATTATTTCAAATTTGCTTTCAAAGCAGAATTGTATGACTCTGCAGGAAAAAAAGTAGCAGAAAGCGGACTGTCACGTACAGTAACAATAAGACCTAATAGAAAATGGCAAGATTTAACTAAAGCTGGCATTAATTTAGGTGATTTATTCATTATATCAATAGATTAGTTAATGATTAACTAGAATCTTCTCAGGGGGTGTAGAGACTGTCATCAGACCTGATACAGGCCCATCTCTGTGTTTGTCGAAAGACAAGGTGGTAAAGTTGAATCACAGGGCCTGATTGTGGCTTGTGGTTTAAGTAAGAGCTCTGCTCCGAACCATGTAAAACTTGGTAACAAGTTAATAAGTGCATCCTCGAGCCAGATAGAGGTTTGTTGTGCGGAATTGAACCCCCACTAATGAATTTTATCTACACTCGCTGAGAGGATTCTAGTAATTGATCCATAGCAAAGGAGGATAAAGCAATGGAAAATAAATTAAAAATTAAATTACATTCAACAGGGGAATGGGGAATCTTAGAAGGTTATCCTTCTTGGCTTGGCGCCACTGGCGAAAATGACGTGACGTCAATTATGATTCAGATTCCTTCGTTCTTAAAAGGATGGAATCATTTCTTAGAATTTTCTAAGCCGGATGGTTCTAAAATTCTTACTGAGCGTTTAAAAGAAGAATTAGAAGATGGTGTTAGGTATGCAACGTACGTTGTTAAATCTTCTACAATCGATGTCTCTGGTAAATATAAAATGGAATACCACGGAACAAATGGCTCAAAAACTTGGAAAAGTAAAGCACAAGTTACTTTAGATGTATATAAGTCAATTAATGCTGGGGAGCAATTAGAAACTGATAATCCAGAGTTTGTTGCTTGGGTAACAATGAGGTTTGAAGAATTAGAGAAAACTGTTAACACAAATACTAAGTCACTTGTTCATGGAGTAAGATTCTATGGCGAAGATCCAACAGGCGTGAGATTGTACTCTAGCGCAAATTTAACTGCAGGTATTAATGGTGAAAAGAACGACTTTGATAAGATGTATCCATGGTGTGACATGGAAGAAGTACTATTAGGATCTGATGATATATTCATTAAGATTCCATTATTCTATTGTGCTGTTAATAAAGGAACAGATTCTAATGACGAAGAGTACACTGATCTTATTATTTCAGGAATACCTCAAGATGGCTTAAAACCACATTCAGCATTCCTTAGAGCTGATGGATCTATTGCTAGTTGTATTTATGTAGCTAAATATGAAGCTGCTTATTCAACAGAACCTGCAGCAGAAAATAATAGAACTTTAGTAAGTAAGCCAAATCACTTCCCAGCTAACAACATTACAATAGGTGATTTTAGAACTTTAGCTAGAAGAAGTGGATATCAGTTACTTGATATCAGACAGCAATCAGCAATTAATGTTCTGTTCACAATCGAATTTGCAACTAGAAACTGCCAAAGCGTTGTGAGGGGCTTAACTGATTGCTTAGGAATGTATCCTGGTGATGAGTTAGACTATCAAGAAAATCCTAATAGTGCTAATGTTGTAATTCAGTCATTAGATTATGCTGGATGGGAAGAAGAAACAATTACAAAAATTATTAATCAATTGCCTATTATCACTATTAGTGATGATAATGATGGAACGTATTATGGTCAAAGAAATATTGTATCATTTGAATTCTTTGATAAGCAAGTTGTACAAGATGGTGAAACCTCAACATTAAGAATGCTTAAAGTAGAGTTTGATGGAGATCCAATTAACTTTAATGAGCAAAAGCAATACGGGGAAGATGAAGAACCATCCACAGTTTATTGGTGTTTTAATGTTTCTGGATATATGCCAACTGGACTAACTAAAGATAGAATTGGATCTACTACAGGAAGCAAAGTAAATGATGCAATTAGCTATAGAGGAATTGAAAATCCATGGGGTAATTTTTATAAATTCTTAGATGGTGTTTTATTGACAGGGACACGTACAGGAAGCGGTACTTCAAGAGTAACTGAGCAAAGAATCTCGATTAGTTTTGATCCATCTAGATATGATGATTTATTAAATGATTCATATAAGGAATATGCATATAAGACATGGACGGGTTCAACGTCTCCAAGTGATAAAATAGACATGAGCGGTTACGTAAGTGAGTTAAGAGTTGTAGAGGGCTTTGATGGAGTTAATCTTCCATCAGCAGGAGATGCCTCAGAAGAGACAGGCTATTGTGATTATAGTTATATAGGTTTTCCTGACTCGGAAGATTATTCTTATATTATTTATCACGGCGGTTATTCTCTCAGCTGGTCTGATGCGGGCTTGTTCTACTTCTGCAACGACGGGGCTGCTGATTATGACATGGTTGTCGGCGCTCGCCTTTCAATAGTCCTTCCTGAGGGGGACTAGGGGGACCCTTCCCCCAGATAAAAAGATTTGATCATCTGGCTTTATGATTAAAGCCAGATGTGATATAATTTTTATGGCAATATAATACTGGGTAATATTTGCGGTGTGCTGGATTCCTTTGGTGGGGTGTTGTACTTCGGCGGTAATTCTAACAACAGGTCTAATGCGGGCTTGTTCTACTTCAACAACAACAGGACTACTAATTATGACATGAATATCGGCGCTCGCCTATCTTGAAAAATAATCTTTGCAAATATTATCCTTGGCCCTTGCCAAAAATCATCTAGGAAGGGCGGTTTAGTAGGTTGATTCTCGAAACACCGTATGGATAAAAGAAAGCATGAAGAGAGTAGGAAACATTTATTCGGAAATGTTGAAAATTGAAAACATTAGAAAGGCAATACTTGATGCTTCACGCTATAAGCGTAATAAGAAGCACGTACAGCTTGTTTTAACTAATATTGAATATTATTCCACTCAAATACAAGAAATGCTCTTAAATAAGACTTATGTACCTTCCGAATTCACTGAGGAAAAGATTGTTGATAAATCAGGCGGAAAAGAACGCTTGATATGTAAAACAAATTTCTTCCCAGATCAAATTATCCACTGGGTTTTGATTAATGCTATTAAAGATATTTTATCAAGAGGCATGTATAAATACTCATGTGGATCTGTAAAGGATAGAGGACCCCTTTATGCCTCTGATGTTTTAAAAGCTAAGATCAAAAGCGATTATAAGAATACTAAATATTGTCTTAAGATTGATATTAAAAAGTATTATGAGAGTGTTGATCATGATTGCTTAAAGGCATCTTTTAGGAAAGTAATTAAAGATAAGGATTGCTTATGGTTAATTGATACCATAATAGATTCTCATCCAGGATTGCCAATTGGCACGTACACAAGCCAATGGTTCTCAAACTTTTATCTTCAGGACTTAGATCATTTCATTAAAGAGAAACTTGGAATCAAATACATGGTTCGCTATATGGATGACGTAGTAATGCTTGGAGGCAATAAGAAATTATTGCATAAAGCTAGAATTGCTATTGAAGAATTCTTAAGGAATAAGAAACTGAAGTTAAAAGAAAATTGGCAAGTATTTAAAGTTGCTTCACGCGATGGAAAATACAAAGGACGTGCAATAGATTTTGCAGGGTATAAATTATATAAAGACTGCAGAACAATTAGAAAGAGAACCTTTAGACGTATTAGAAGATGCATCTTCAGGATCTCGAAACATCTTACATTAAAGAGGGCGCGAACATTCATGAGTTATTATGGCTATATTAAGCATAGTGATTCGTCTACATTAACAGCAAAATACTTTAAGCTGATTAGTGTAAAGAAAATTAGGAAATGTATTTCAGAAGGAGGAAACAGCAATGAGAACATTCCAAAATCATTCAAAGGTTCGCCCGGAACCAGTAAAAGTTATGCATAGCTGTGTTGATGTCAATACAGATGTTAAGGAAGTAGAAATTCCTCATAAGAAAAATAAGAATTTCATCTCATCTGAAACAATGTTTGAATATACAACAACTAGATATTCTTATAGAGAATACATGGTTAAACTTTCTCAGGACAGTGCTACAATGGAAAAAGCTTTCGTCGAGCTTGTAAATGCTTAGTGGAGGTGCTAATATGACAAATCCGTATGAAAAGACAGTTGAAGTATTAGTAAGGCTAGTCCGTGAAGGAAAATTAAAAGTGGAAGAAATTAAAAAACCGGAATTGCAATTATTAGTAAAAGTTAAATTAGATGTATTATGATAAGCGAAAAGTTTTTTGCTTTTTATAAGAAAACCAATATCATTCTAAAATTGCTATTATTTGGTGTTGTGTTAGTCTTTGCGGCTCTTTGGGTAATAGGGAGCTTAGCAAAGTTTGATAGAGCGGTTATGTTCTTAATTGGCATAATCGTGGGAGCAGTTTTGCTCTATATCTATTACCCACAAATTTCAGAGATTATTCAGCTATTGGGCGCATGGCTTAATAATATATTTTCATCAACATAGATAAGGAGGAAGACACGATGGAAAATATCATTAGATCCATAAGCCAATTATTTACTCAATATGGATTTCAAGCTGCATTAATCATTATTGCTACAGTGATTTTTACTAACTTGATTAAAGGTCCTATCGTAAAGCGCGCGGTGGCTTATGCAGAAAAAACAGGATACGATAAATCTGTTATTACTAAGAACATTACTTTCATTCCTGTAGGCGTTGCGTTTATTCTAGTGGTGCTAGTGAACTTGATTCTTGTAAAATTCAATTTTGCTGCTCTTGATTGGTCTGAGATTGCATCCACTTCTGTTGTTTATGCTTCAGTAGCTATTGCTACATATGAATCAGTAAAAAAGCAATTAGAGGCTTATGCGTCAAAGAAAAACAACACAGTAGCAGTAATTGAAGATACAAACACAAATTCTGAAGACACAGAAGCTAAAGAAATTACGGAGGTATTAGAATAATGGATAGACATGTTGTAATTACCTCTAATGCTCAAAAATTAAAAGAGGCAGATGCTGTAGCAAGAGAAAGAGGAACTCAAGCTGTAGGTTTAAGTCCTTCAGGTAATTTATATCTATGGGATGATAAAGGTCGCAGAGCAGTTAAAGCAACTGTTGCTGAAGCTGCAGCGATTTTAGACTTACCAGAAACTGAAGTTCAAAAATGGGTTGACTCTAAAGGAGCTTACCTATTCGATCAATCTGAAGGGGCTTCTCTTGATTTAGAAGAAAAGGATATTAACCTTGATGAAGAACAAGACGAAGTTGACGATGATGAAGACGATGACGACGATGATACTGATTATGAAGACGATGACTACAACGAGCCAGTTTATGACGAAGCTGTAGAAAAAGCCATTAATGAAGTAACAGCCGTAGCTAAAGAACTTGCTAATGCAAATGCTAATCAATTAAATGAAGTGGGAAATAAGATCTGTAGCAAACTTGATAAAGTGATCAACTTACTTCAAGCATTAGTATTAGAATAAAAATCAAAAGACTCCAGGAACAATCCTAGAGCCTTTTTTAATAGATATGGAAAAATGTTATTATTTTGATTTTTGACGTGCGATATCTTGTCTTATTAATTGTTTGATGTATCCAGCTTTGTTTGGAACTGATTCCAATTTATCCAGGATATCCTTTTCAGTTTTAGGAGATACATTCATTTTGATTTGTACCATTCCTACTTTCTCGCGATAGCGCTCCTGTGGCGCGTATTTTTCTTTAGACATATTAATTATCCTCCCGTGCTAAAAAGTGGCTAGAATGAACGATTTGACGTCATCTAGAGTGATATAATCTTTCTTTGAAAGATTGATTTTGGTTTGTAGCTTATCAGGAGTGCCTAAAAGCTTAACAGTCCAGTACTTAAGATGTTCCTTAATTTCATAGGATCCTTTGTCAGTTTCAAAAATAATTGTCATGATTCAGCCTCCTTGTTTTGACAAATCTAATATTTATGATAAAATAATAGTAAGAGCGAGGAGCCTTTCGGCCCCAAGCTCCGAAACCTTATTTCTTGTCTGATTTAGGTTTCTTTACGGTAATTGTAATCTTGACATCTGTAACTGCTGGATTTACGATTACCTTTTTTAGTTCTTCGAGAACTTTTTCGATATCTTGTTTTTCCATATCTATTTCCTCCTTCCTTACATTATTATTATAACATAGGTGTACCACTATGTCAATAGGTATTTTTAATATTTTTCATTATTTTTTAACAATTTTTTAAAAATTGGGTATTGCATTTTATTTTCTAATCCTGTATAATCAATGTCGAACTTCAAAGAGTTCTACATGTTAAGAGCAAATTATTTGGGATCATTAGTCGATGATCTTTATTAAAAGGTATCTCGGCTTCTAAGAAGAATAATGGCTCACCATTAAATATTCAAGGTTTGATTAATAGTCAAACCTTTTTTATTTTTTACTTTTTGAAATAAAATAGAAACTATTAAGAATGATATTATTTTTGTCATAGTATATAAATTTCTTCTCTTTATTTATCGATAAATAGTATAATTAAATAAATGTATTTATTGTCTAACAATAAAGGGGTATTGATTATGGAAACTCTTGGAATAGTTAATTTCTCTTCTGGGAAATATGTTGGTGAAGTTAAAAATGGTAAAGCCCATGGCTATGGTCGTATTCGTTTTTCTAATGGGGACATTTATATGGGACAATGGAAAAACAATTGCATGACCGGTATGGGTTTTTATTATAAAAAAGATAATTGGACATTAGGAAGCTTTATTAATGGAAAAAGGCATGGTCGTTGTGCGACTATTATTAAAAATGCGCATAAATTTGATTTTTTCATCGGAACTTATTCAAACGATATGAAAAATGGTCAAGGAGCATATTATTGGGATAGTGAAGATTGCTATGTAGGTAATTTTAATAACGATAAACTTAATGGTGTAGGTTCAATGTCTAAGTTTGGTGGGGATGAATTTTATACTGGGATCTATCAAAATGGTTTGTTTGTTAAGCAAACGATTATGTATCCTAAAACTGTGCTACCAGATGGATATGTATTCTTTGGAGATTGCAATAGACATTATCATTATTCTGGTGATGGCTTATTGGTTTACCCACAAAACAAATTAAGATTGATTGGCTATCATAATAAATTAGGACCTAATATGACTATTTCATATAATTTTAAAGGTGTAAAAGCCGGAGGAAATAGAATAAGATGTAATGCTTTTTCTAAATATTTAATCGTAGGTGATTTTGGTGAAACCAATTATAAAATGAGTGGTCCATTTGAAAAAATATCTTCAGAAGGAAAAATGTATTTAGGAAATTATAGAGAAGATAAAAAGAATGGATTTGGAATTTATTATGATGGATCATTAATGTCTTCTGGTGTAGGCAGCTTTTATATGGGAAATTTTGTCAATGGAAAACTATATGATGGAGTTGAAGTAGGAAGCGACTTTTTAGTACTTTCAGAAGGAAAATTTGCTGATGGTACCCCTAAGGATGGTTTTTCTTTATACAATACAAATGAAGTAATTTTAGCTAAAAATGGCAGTAAAACTAGTTCAATGATTAGTTTGCCAATATACAATGGAATGCTTAATGTAGGGGCTAGTCAAAGTTCGGGTTCAATTAATAATATGACTTATAAGGATAAAGTGGAGTATTATAGTGACCCAAATAACTTAAAAAGTGTCGAGGATTTTGATCAATATGAAAAAATCATGGAAAAAGAAAAATTAAAAAATCCGTTATTACCACGTTTAGGTCCTACACCTGAAGAAATAAGACTTCAGGAACTTAAAGCTCTTGATGAAGAAAGATGTCGTAAAAATAGAGAACTATTTGAAAGAAACAAAGCATTAGAGAATAAGATACTTGAAAGATTTAATCAGAGATTAAAAGAAAATGGGTATTATAAACTAGATGATAAAAATCGAAAACAAATTATTGGGTATGATATCAAGTATCTCAGTAGTGATATAAAAATACCTAATAATATTACTTCTCTTGGTAATGGTGCTTTTAAAAATGCACCGGTAATAAAGAAAGTGGTTTTTCCATCAAATTTTGTAAGTGTTGGTGATGAAGCTTTTAGAGGCTGTACTGAATTAGTTGAACTAGATTTTTCTAATACAAAAATAGAGGAAATTAATAGTAGAGCATTTATAGATTGTTGCAATTTAGAAGTTTTAAAACTGCCTTCGACAATAAAAAAAGTGGCATCTGATAATTTTCACGGGTGCGATAAATTGAAGAAAATTGTTTTGCCTAATAAAGTTGTTGATTTAGAAGATTTTATAAAAGAATATTCTCATGAGGAAATTTCTGGAGAATACTTACTTTTAGATGAAAGCAAATATTATAAATACAACGAAACTTTTTACACGGATTATAAAAATAAAAAATGTATCGTTAAAGTTGCAACTGGTGAAAAAGAAGAGATTATTATTTTCCCTAAATATGAAGAGATAAAAGACCGCGCATTTCTCGATGTTGGTAAATTTGTAAAGAAAATAGTAATTTTAACCCCTAATATAAAATTTTCTTCTAGATTGTTAAGAGGATGTAATAAATTATTAGAATTAGATTTTTCATATACAAAAATTACTAATTTTGATAACTTGCTATTTACCGATTGTAAAAAATTGAAAGTAATTCGTTTACCTAAAACATTTGAACTAACTAAAATTCAATCATTATTTGAACAAATTGATTCGTTAGAAAAAGTTTATTGGAGAGATTTAATTATCGATGAAAATAATATAGATTCAAAAATAGCTGAAAGTAAGAAAATATTGGATAATGAAGTAAGAAAACAAAAAGAAATTGAAAAAAAGAAACAAGAAGAATATGAAGCAAGTTTACTTCACCTAGTAATAAGTCCAAAACAGCGCATAGATAAAAATACTTATTCTTGTAATTCTTCACTTAGAACAATAGACTTATCTAAATGGATTGGAAATATACCTGAAAAGGCGTTTCAATTATGTTCGCTTCTTAAAAAGGTAATTTTACCAAGGTATTATTTTACTATTAATAGTGCATCATTTTGGGCGTGTAAGAGTTTAAGTGAAGTTGATTTTCCATTGGATAAAGTAGTCACGATTAAGGATTACGCATTCTATGCATGTAATTCCATAATAGAACTAAAATGTAATACCGATTTTATTGGGAATAACGCTTTTAAAGAATGTAAAAGTTTAAAGAAAGTAGAAATATTATCTACATCTAAGAAATTAAAAATTGATAAAGAAGCATTCGCTTCATGTATTAGTTTAGAAGAATTTATTGCTCCTAATTTGAAGAAATTAAAAAAGAGAACATTCTTAAATTGCGGAGCATTAAAAAGAATTGTGGTTCATAAAAAATGCCCGTTCAAAAAATCCTTAATTTCAAAATATGCGAAAATAAAAGTTATGAAAGAAAATGATATTAAAACTATACTTATAGAAAGATAATAAAGGAGTTATTATTTATGATAAATTTAAGGAATGATTATTGCTATATTGCTCACCCAAAAGTTTTAGAAAATATGCAAAAATCCGCTAGCGACATTAATGTTGGTTATGGGTTAGATAAGCATAGTGTAAGAGCAAAGGAATTAATTAGAAAAGAACTTGGAACAAGAGAAAATGATATTCATTTTTTAGTAGGTGGAACAATAACTAATAAAGTATTTATTTCTCACGTATTAAAACCATATGAAGCAGTTATTTCTTGTGATACTGGACACATTAATGTTCATGAAACTGGAGCAATTACAAATAAAATTCTAACAGTACCAAATGTTAATGGAAAAATTACTGCCCAAGGAATTAAAGAAGTATTAAGTCAACATACTGATGAACATATGGTAAAACCTAAAATGGTTTATATTTCAAATTCGACAGAATATGGAAGTATTTATACTTTAAAAGAATTGCAAGAAATTTCTAAAGTATGTAAGGAAAATAATTTAATTTTCTTTATTGATGGTGCGCGTTTAGGAACTGCATTAACTTCTTCATATAACGATGTTGAAATGAAAGATTTACCAACACTTTGTGATGCTTTCTATATTGGTGGAACTAAAAATGGTGCTTTATTAGGAGAAGCGCTAGTTATTAATAATTTAGAACTAAGTAAAGACTTCCGTTACTCAATTAAACATTATGGAGGAATGTATTCAAAAGGATTTGTTGCAGGAATACAATTTGAAACTTTATTTGAAAATAATCTATTCTATGAAATTGCTAGAAAAGAAAATGAATTAGGACAGTATTTAGAAAGTGAACTAAAAAGAATAAATATTGAAATCTATATGAAAGCTGAAACTAATCAAATTTTTATATTAATTGATGAAACTAAAGTAGATGATATTCAAAAAGAAATTAGTTGTGAAGTATTTGGTAAAGTAGATAATAAAGCAATTATTAGATTTGTAACTCATTATCTATTGGAAAAAGAAGATATTGATTCTGCAATTAGTGTTATTAAATCAGTAAACAAATAATCAATAGTGTATATATTTTGAAAAAAGATATTTAAAAGTATCTTTTTTTAATGCTTATTTTAAAAAAATATAGTAATCTAAAACTAATCAAAAACATTATGGAGGAATAAGATATGAAAAAAGCATTATTAAAAAATTATGCAGAACTTTTAGTAAAAATGGGTGTTAATGTTCAAAAGGGACAAGAATTAAATGTATATGCTTCTATTGATCAAGTACCATTAGTAACTGAAGTAGTTAAATGGGCTTATAAAGTTGGAGCTAAAAAAGTTAACGTTGAATGGGGATGTCAAGAAGTTAGTAAATTGCATTATAAGTATCGTACCTTAGAAACTCTTTCTACAGTTGAAAACTGGGAAGTAGAAAAAATGAAGCATCGTGTTGAAGCACTTCCAGCTAGATTATTAATTGTCAGTGATGATCCAGATGGAATGAAGGGTGTTGATCAAAAGAAAATTGCTATGAGTAGAAGAGCTACTTATCCAATTATGAAACCATTCATTGATCAAATTGAAAATAAAGAGCAATGGTGTATTGCAGGCGCTTCTTCTTCTAAATGGGCAAAAAAAGTATTCCCACATTTATCAAAATCTAAAGCAGTTGAGGCTTTATGGGATGCAATCTTTACTTCGAGTAGAGTAGATGGTCATGCAATTGAAAACTGGGAAAAACACAACGATAATTTAACTAAAAAATGCGATTACTTAAATTCTTTAAAATTAAAAGAATTAAGATATACTTCAAGTAATGGAACAAACTTAAAAGTTGGATTGATTGAAAATGCAGTCTTTATGGGTGGTAATGAAAAAGCATTAGGAAGTAATATTATCTTTAATCCAAATATTCCTTCAGAAGAAATCTTCACTACACCTAAAAAAGGTTTAGCGGAAGGTATTGTTTATTCGGCAAAACCTTTATCTTATCAAGGTCAATTAATTGAAAATTTCTCAGTCAGATTTGAAAATGGTAAAGCTGTAGAAGTTAAAGCTGAAAAAGGTGAAGAATTATTAAAAGAAATGATTTCTATGGATGAAACAGCAGGTTATTTAGGTGAAGTTGCTTTAATTGCATACGACTCTCCAATTAACAATACTGGATTATTATTCTTTGAAACATTATATGATGAAAATGCTTCATGTCACTTAGCGTTAGGAAGAGGTTTCTCTAACTGTATTAAGGATTATGAAAAATATACAAAAGAAGAAATTGATGAAATGGGAATTAATGATTCTATGATTCACGTCGACTTTATGATTGGAAGTAAAGATATGTCAATTGTAGGTATCACTTCTAGTGGTGAAGAAATTCAAATCTTTAAGGATGGAAACTGGGCATTCTAATTATGAAGTTAGAAACTAAGGTAGTTCACTATTTTGCACAAAAGTATAAGTATGATTTATCCTTTGTAAATAAGGATCTTTTGCTTCGTGCTTTTTGTGTTAATTATTATCAAAAAAAGCAAGAAATTAGTGAAAATTTACAATATGAATCTAAATTAGAATTAAGTAATAAACCTTTATCTCTTGTTGGAGAAAAAGTATTAAAATTAATTATTACTACGCAGATGTATGATCTAAATTATTTAATTAAAGAATATGAAGGAATGAGCAAGAAAGAAGAAATCTCTTTTCTTTCTAGAATTTGCGATAAAATGAATTTATTTAAATTTGCCTTTATAGAAATTGACGGTAAAGTAGAAGAAGAGTTTGTTGGTGATGATGGAAATGAAAAGAAAGCAACAATTGTTTATGCTTTAATTGGGGCAATATTTATTTCCTTGGATAAAAATAATCAAAACATAGGTGAAGTTAAAAAGTTTATTAATAAATTTATAAAATAAAATAAAACCTCTTATGGCTAGTGAAGTGAACCCCAAATAGTTCACAAAAAATAAAAACCATAACCTCTTATGTTAGAATTGACATAGGAGGTTTT
>SVBD01000026.1 GCA_015059045.1 Erysipelotrichaceae bacterium | reverse complement strand
TTTTTTTTTTTTTTTTTTTTTTTTTTTTTTTTTTTTTTTTTTTTTATTTTTATTATTATTATTATTATTTATTGCTAATTATTATTATTATTTATTATTATTACTTATTGTTATTTATTACTATTATTTATTATTGTTATTTATTATTAACTTGTCACTTTCTTATATAATTGAAATGATGTAATTTAAATAATTCAACTTCTCGTTATTCAACATTCACTTCTGTAAAATATGGGATTACATTTTTAAGATGTATATTTCTTTCTGCTATTTCCCCCGTTACAGGATCACACACTGTTACCGTGTTTAATTCCCGTTTCACTATCCTCAATGGACCGGTAAAATAAGGGTCTAATTTTCTTCTGTTAAATACCTTAACTAATATTAGATCTCCTGGCTTGTACTTTGCGCGTAGCCTTTTGATTTGTCTTCTTCGGTCAAGCCATAGTTTATTAGCGGTCTCTATGTTACTAATTGCTTCTGTGATCCATTTATGGTGGATAATGAATTTCCTCAGCCAATACTCTTCTTCTCCCTCGTCTTTATCTAAGCCTTGAACATTCAGTCCTAATTCAAAAGGTTGAAGGTCCTGTCTGCCGTATAAGAGTTCGAAGCTGCTGAATCCAGTCACTTCACTCTTACAGGTTCTTAAGGCCCAAAGTGCACTGGGTAATATTTCATCCCAGTTTGTTTCTCTGTTACCTAATACTCTAAGATATTTAGATATCTCCTTATTCCTATTTTCGACTTTTCCGTTGGACTCTGGGTGGTAGGTTGTTACGTTATTCACTATCACATCATGAAGATCCAAAAATGCTTTCGTTTTGTCCGAAATAAACTGAGGTCCATTATCCGTGACAAGAAGTTCTGGGATCCCATGTCGTGCAAATAAAGCTTTTAAAAATCTTATAACGTCGTCCGACTCAATACTTTGTACCGCTTCAGCTTCTACCCATTGTGTCAAGTACTCCACTACTACTAGGATATAACGGTTGTTTCTTTTGGTCTTTGGTAGTGGTCCGACGATATCTAGTCCAATACGAGTAAATGGGAGTTCTGGTGGGGTACGCAGATCTTCTGTGTTTTGATTTAATGGTTGATTCTTACAAGTTTGGCAACGGTGGCAGGATTTAATGAATATCTTTACGTGTCTTTTCATTCCTGGCCAATAGTACTCACGTTTCAACCTTTGATATGTCTTAAATACACCATCATGTCCTACTTCATGGGCCGCTTGAATTAATTCAAATTGTTCTTGGGGTTTATCAATAATTCTTCTTAACTGGTCTAGGCATTTATAGTATTGTACTCCATCTATTTCTATTATTTTCTGTTTCAAAAATTTTTCAATGTTTAAACCTTGATACGAAGTAGTCTCCACATTTTTCTGCTGTTCCTCATTAGTCACTGTGACCATTATAATAGTATTTTCCTTTAAAGTTTTATTATTTTCTTCTTTCCATGTTTCTAGTCTAGATAAGGAGTCAGCCAAGGAGTTCTTTTTTCCTTCTTCATATTTTACCACAACCTTTAAAGAACTCATTAAGTTTATCCATTTGTAGTGTCGACTCGTTGTTGGTTCAGTCTTCCTGAAGAATCCCACCAATGGTTTGTGATCGGTTATTAGTAATGTTTCACCTTTACTACTACAGATATAATGTTTAAATTTCTTAATACAATAAAAAGCTGCAAGTCCTTCCAAATCCGTAACAGAGTAGTTTCCTTCAGTTTTACTCAACGTTCTACTGATGAAGTGTAAGGGATGTTCGATTCCATCTTCATCTAGTTGCATCAGAACACCACCGATACCTTTCCTAGAAGCATCAGTTCTTATTAAGAATCCTTTTTTGAAGTCTGGCAACGACAATATTGGCGCTTCTATTAATTTCCTTTTTAGTTTTTCAAATGCTTGGTTCCCTTCCTCCCCCATAAAAAATGTTGCTCCTTTCTTCAATAATTTGAATAAAGGATAAGCAATCATTGCAAACGAAGAAATGAATTTCCTATAATAACTTACAGCCCCCATAAATGACCGAAGTTCACTGACATTTTTAGGAGGAAGCCACCTCATTATTACTTCCACCTTGCTTGGTATCGGTTTTATTCCATTTATAGTTAACCTGTGTCCTAGTAGGTCAACTTCTTCCCTAAAGAAGTGACATTTTTCTACGTTAACTTTTAATCCGTTCTTTTCCAAAATGGTAAAAACTTCTTTTAAGTCTTCTATATGTTTTTCTGGAGTCTCGGAAAACACTACCACATCATCGATGTATATAAAAATATTTTTACCTATTAAATCAAAAAATATTCTATTCATCTCCCGTTGGAAGGTTGCGGGAGCATTGCACAAGCCGAAAGGCATAACTCTAAAGTTATAATTACCAAAAGGAGTAGTAAAGCATGTCTTGTCCATATCGGGAGGATACATGGGTATTTGATGATACCCTGAATACAGATCTAAGGTAGATAGTATTTTAGCATTTTTTCCAATCGAATACAATATATCGTCTACTCTAGGTAAAGCGTATGCGTCCTTTATTGTATTCTGATTCAGTCGTCTATAGTCGACACACATCCTATAGTCATTATCCTTCTTTGGGACTAAGACAACTGGTGAACTCCACGAAGAACATGATGGTTCAATTAACTTATTCTTATATAAAGTAGTTAAAATTTTCTTCAATGCACCTAATTGAATTCTGGATAGTCTATATGCCTTTTGTTTTATTGGGATGGTACCAGGAAGAAGAGGTATTTTATGTGGTAGAAGTTTTGTTAATCCTAGATCATCTGTCTTAATTGCTAATACAGAAGCAAACCTCTTGAATAAGTCCGTAGCCATTTTCTTCACCGTTTTTGGTAAATTTCCTATTATATTAGCAACTATGTTCGATTTACTATTTCCTTCTTCTTTATTATTCTGATCTACTATATCTGGAGTAACTGTTAAAAATACCGGATTCACTGCCTCTTCTTTCCTTGTGCTAATATTTTCTTCACCTGGTAATTTTATGTCATAGTATAATTGTGCAAGTTCTGTTTCCTTATTGTTATGATCAATATAATATAATTTATCTTTCACGAAATTTAGATTAAATCGATTTTTCTTTAAGGATTCAATACCAACAAGAATATCAAAAAGATTATTATCTTCTATAACTCTAAAGTTATCTTCAAACTGGTATTCTCCAATAGTTAATTTTAACTTATATATATCAGTAGTATTATTTGCAACAGAATAGGCCTGAAAAATGGTTTCCGTTATACTTCCAATAGGCTCCTTAATAGTTCTTAATTGATTCAACAAGGATTTAGATACCATGTTCATACTTGCACATGAATCCAAAAATATTTCTGTTTCGGTATCTTCAACCCTTCCTTTTACCTTTACTATTTTATGGTTGCTAATAGCAGTTATTACATTGGTGATAGCATTACTATTATTTGGTGTTAATTTTAATTTTTGCGAAAAGGCCGTGCGAAATTTTGGAAATAAATCCAACAAATGAACAAGTTTTGTTGTAACTTCCACCGATGCGATATTATTAATAAGATCATCCATATTAAATGATTCAAATCCATCCATTAGCCGTACATGTTTTTCTATTCTTTTTGTTTTCTCTTGAATATCCTGATCTATGACTTGAGGTTTTGCATTCTTAATATTTTGGATTCTTTCTTTCCGGGATTCCTTCTTTGCATTAATGATATTCTTATCATTAATTACTGATAAATCTAAATAATCTAATTTTTCCGTATCTTGTCTTTCTGATGAAGGTTTTGGTTCTTTATTACATTCATTAGCAAAACTTTTTTCATTAGATTCTTGATATTCTTTACCATTAGTTAACCTTTTAATTGTTGATTCCTTATCTTTTGTCTTCTTGGTTTCTGATTCTTCAACATTGACAGGATTCTCGTCTTCTCTCCAATCCATCACAACTTCCGTATCTTTTGGTTTAGAAGGACTTTTTAAAGAAGTGTTTCTCATGGCTGGTGTGCTAAATGGGACAGGATTGTCAGTTAATTTCTTCTCTTTTAAATTTTCCTTGACATTATAAGGTGATCTTACTTTAGTATTGTTTCTTTTATTATTTCTGGTAGCTACTAATACTATATCGTTATTTCTATTTGAAGAATATTTTTCTTCCTCTGTTGACCATTCACTTTTATTACTCTCAAGAGTATTACTTTCTAGTTGGTTGTTTTCACTTTCAAATTCAATGTCATTTTGATCGACCTCTTTTGCTTTATTATATGGATTAATCTTTGTGGTGGTTGTCAACAGAGTGGTTTGTTTAACGGGAGTTATCCTTCTCCCATCAATTAGTTTAAATTATTAGGCTTATTTAACAATCCTTTTTCCTCCATTTCTGCTAACTGCTTGAAGGAATATTGGCAATCTATACTCTTATGGCCTTGTTGGAAACATCTATGACAGGTAATAGTTGCAATATTTGATTTATACTCTTTCTTCGGTTCATGCTTATTATTGTCATTGGTATTGTTGTTGTTAATAACATTACCATTATAAGCATTATTGCCTGCGTCATTTTCACCAGGAATATTTTGTCCTCTATTAAAATTTCTTGGAACATTATTACGGTGATTGTAGTTATAACCTCGATTATAATTGTAATAATTTTGGAAATTCGAGTTGTAATTGTTTCTCTCATTAAAGTTATTAATTCTATTACCATCCATGGCAGGATTATTAATATTATTGTATAGTGGAGAACCATTATAATTTCCATAATATTGGTTGTTATTCATCTGGTTATATCCATTATCATTTCCTTGATACAATTGATTCAATTGAATGTTACTTCCAAATGTTCTATTCCTATAACTTCGACCGATTCTAGAGAAATTATTGTTAAAGTCCGAAAATTGTCTGTTATAATTAAAATGATTATCTCGATTATTGTTAAATCTTGGGGAAAACATGTGTTCCTTCATAAAATTAGAGCCTTGAGATATCATTGTGACATTATTCATTGGTCCCATACCTTGCATAGAATTAAATGCATTAGTGTTGTTAGTTTTATTCCATTCTTTTTCGGCTTCTTCAGCTGTTTCTGCAGCGATATAAGCATCTTGAAGGTTATCACATTTCGAGGTAAAGACCTGAGAATATGGGAAACTTCTTGTACTTATAGAGTTCCTATAATTCTTAACTGTAACCACCTTTTGAAATTCCCTTGGTAAATCATGATATAATTTTCGATAACGATCATTAAATCCTTTAATTGTTTCTCCTTCTTTTATCTTTAGTCCTTGTAAATGAGCCAATTTATCTCCATCAGTTATGCCTAAACTTTTCTCTACAGCTTTCTGTATCTCTTTAATGGTAGGGTACTGTTCTGCTTCATTTTTATTATGACCTTTTTTCTCGACTAACAACTTTAATTCTCTTTTAGAAACAGAACCTACAGCTTCATATGCCCAATTATAGATTTGTTTACTACTGTCAATATTACATATCCTCATTAATCTAGAGAAATCAGCCATCCACTCAACTACGTTATCATCGTAATTTTCTAATAGTGGTAATGCCTCATAAATTTTTAAGTAGTCCATTATTGTTATGTTTATTG
>SVBD01000005.1 GCA_015059045.1 Erysipelotrichaceae bacterium | reverse complement strand
TAATATTTCATTTTTTAATTCAATGCTGTATTTATTGAATTTTTGTCCTTTACTTGCCATTTAAAAAACCTCCTATGATAATTTTACCATAAGAGGTCCTTTTTTATTTTGTGAACTATTTGGGGTTCACTTCAATAATGCCATCCTTATTTTTTCTTTTTCTTTTTAAACATTTCATTCTGCGCTTGAACAATTGCTTCATCCACACAAATCTTTGCCATCTTTAAAGATTGAGTTTGAGTGAATCCTTCTAACAATCTTTGACCTACAAAGCCCATATAATTTTCTTTAATCTCATCTTCGGCTTTATTTCTAGGTTCTATTCGATATTCTAATGAAGCCTTTTCTTCATCGCTTAATTTTATACATCTTTCAATAATCCTAATCTTAGTAAGATATATTTCTCGATAATACTTATTTTTAATTTGTAGTTCATCCATAAATACACCTATTTTGTTAGATCTTCTAATCTTCTTTTATTTCTAGTTGATTTATTTTTAAGAATTAATTTTGTAACAAAATAAATAACAATAATTCCAACTGAACTAAATAATACAATATAGTAAGGAGTCATATCTGTATATGCTTTTACTTGACTCCACATAATTACGACTTCATCATTTCTATCAGAGAAATCATTCATAACTGCACATCTTGCAATTGTATCTTCATCTGGATATTGCGCAATTAATTGATTGTAACAATCATTATATGGGTAAATAACCCCACTTCTTTCTGAGTCGAATTTATCGCCAAAAATAAATCCTAAATCATATGCTTCTCCAATGTCTAATTCATCTTTATCTACTTCGATAAAATATTCTTCATTTGTTGGAAGATTTCCTTGTGAATCTTTAATACATTCATAGAATTTTCCATTGTATTCAACAATACTTCCATCTACTTGCTCATCGTCTTCTTCAGAATAATATGAAGCAAAGTATTCTCCTTCTTCATAGTAAGAAGATACTCCATACCAAGAAGAAATTAAATCAAAGATTTCATCACATGCAATAAATGAAGTATATCCAATATAATCCATATTTCTCATCGCATTAACTGGTTCGCTTAAGAAATCAATGAACTTACACGCTAATTCTCTATTAGCTTTATTTGGTAAAACCCATCCATCATACCAAACATTTGCCCCATCTTCTGGAACATAATATTCAAGTACTTTTCCAGATGCTTCCATAGCTTGATCAATTGAATAAACAGCATCCCCTGACCACGCTAAGTTCATTTTGATTTTTCCAGTAATGATATCGTTTTTACCTGAATCTACTTCTAAACCAAAGATGTTATCTTTTAAAGAAATTAATTCATTTTTAACAATTTCAATAGTATTTTGATAATCTTCACGATTAATTACTAAATCAAATAATCCTTGAATTGTTTTGTTATATTTTTCTCTTGCTAAAACTTTTTGTTCTTCAGTTGTAGCTTGTTCTAATTCTAGTAAGAATGTTTCTCTAGCGGCTTGATCAATACCTTCAACATGTTCAAATTTTCCATGAGTGTATCCATGCATTAATCCAACAACAAAGGTATCTCTCATTGAGTTTTTGATTGAAATTAAATCATTGTATTTCTTATCCCAGAAAACATCCCAAGACTTAACATCTTCTCTAATTGTATCACTACAATATGGGTCATAAATAATACCTAAAGTACCCCACATATATCCTGCTGTGTACTTATCTAAATCAACATCTTTTACTCCATCGTTATTAGTATCTGCTTTCATTGATTTAAGTTTTGTTCTTAAATTAGAAGCAGAATATTTAGCGTATACTGGTGTTTCCTTTTCAACATCAAGAGGTTCAACTAACCCTTCCCTAACTAATCTTTGAATCATATAATCTGAAGGACATAATAAGTCATAAGTTCCTTCTGGTTGAAGAGTTAATTGGTTATACATTGTTTCAGGAGTATCAAAAGTATAGTAATTGACTACGCAATTATATCTTTCTTCGAATTCGCTAATTAATTCTTCATCAATATAGTCAGCGCAGTTATAAATTGTTAATGAGTCACCATTAAAATCTTTATACTCACTTTTCAATTTAACTACTTGAGAGAAATCTACATCTCTATCCTTTTCATTTTTCAATGTCACTCTAGAATTAACAATTGGTATAAACATAAAGGAAACAAGAGATAGTGTTAATAATTTTTTCTTCATCTTAAACACCTCTCCTTCTTTTAGAAATAACATTTTTAGCTTTTCTATTGTTATAAATTGTATTACCAACAACAACCACTAATACACCTAAGAAGATAAGAGTTGTTAACGCTCTAACTTCAGGTGGAATTGGGTGTTTTGCAATAATCTTTTGAATGTAAGTTGAGATTGTTTCAAAAGATGGTTCTTTTAAATATTGTGTGATTACGAAATCATCTAATGACAAAGTAAATGAAATCATAAATCCAGATAAAATTCCTGGAATAATTTCTGGAAGAATTACTTTATATAATGCATATGTAGGTTTAGCGCCTAAATCTAATGCTGCTTCATAAGTAAATGGATCCATTTGAGATAATTTTGGTTTTACATTTAAGTAAACAAATGCAACAGTTAAAACTACATGACCTACTACTAAAGTAAAGAATGTAAATTTTAAACTTAATGCAACAAATAAAACTGCTAGAGAAAGAGCCATAACAATTTCCGCATTAACAACCGGAATTTGTGTCATAGTTTCAATTCTTTTTCTTGCTTTCTTTTTAGAATAATAAGTACCTACTGCACCTAAAGTTCCAATTAAAGTAGATACAATTGCACTTACTGTAGCAATAAGGAAGGTATTTCCTACAGCTTCCATTAAATCTTTGTTGTTAAATAGATCAACGTATAATTGGAAAGAGAATCCTGTCCAAATACCTACTTGATCACTAACAGTGAAGGAGAATACTACTAAAAGTAAAATTGGAAGATACATTACAAGTAGCATCAAATAAATATAGCATTGAGCCAAAATCTTTTTTACCATATAGATTCCTTGCCTCCTTCCTCTTTAGAGAACTTACGAGTAAGTAAGACACTAAATAAAATTAAAATTAACATAATCATAGCCATAAATGATCCAAAGTTCCAATCTGATTGATTGAAGTATAAATCAATATAACTACCAAACAATACTACGTTATATTCTGAAAGAATATCAGAAATTACATATGAAGAAATTGTTGGCATAAATACCATTGTAGATGCTGAAACAATTCCTGGCATTGTTAAAGGAATAATTACTTTAAAGAAGTTTTGGACTGGATTGGCACCTAAATCCTTACCCGCATCAATTTGAGAACGATCCATTTTTAACATTGTGGTATATAGAGGTAGAATTGTAAATGGTAAATAGTTATAAACTAAACCAATAATAGTAGCTAGTTCAGGATAAGTACCACCACTAATTCCCATCCAGTTTAATAAATCTCTAGTAGCCCCTGTTCTAATAACAAAGTTAATCCACATTGGCATGATAAACAATGTTACTAAAACAGCAGATTTATTAATTTTTCTATCCGCTAAGAAATAAGCAATTGGATAACCAATAAGTAAACATAAAGCTGTATTGATTAATCCATAAACAAGTGAGATAACTAAAACGTTAACGTTAGTAGAGTCAGAAAAGAATTTAACAAAATTATTTAAACTAATTTGACCTGTTGCTTTATCTGTAAATGCATAATATAGAATCAAAACAATTGGTGTAATGACAAAGAATACAAAGAACAGAATATAAGGTAAAGCCAAATATTTTCTTTGGAATCTAAATTTCATATTTAGAAATATCTCCTTTTAATGTCAATTTAATCTTTTCTGAAGGTACTTTTAAACTTACTGTATCATTAATATTCCATGTCCACTCGGTATCAATAACAAAATCGTCTTCCTCTTCTGTTCTTACAATTACTTGGTAATGGTCACCTTTATATAACATTTCAATAATTGTTCCAATGATATTTCCACTTTCTAAATCATCACTAATTTCAACATCTGCCATATCAAATTCTACTGATACATCTGCATCTGTTAAATCATATTTCTTTCCTTTAGAATCGACTAAATATCCTTCATCATCAATAATTGAGTTTTTAAGTAATTGAGTGATTTCACAATCCCAATCTGCTTCTGCGAAAGAAACTTGATTATTTTTAGTAATATACCCTTCAAATGCATTTGAAGAAATTTCTCTTTTCATAATATGAATTAAATCTGGAGCGATTTTAATTCCTACTTCAATTCCTGTTTCATAATGTTTAGTAGTTTGAACTAATACTTCATTCTTTCCAACCATGATTGTGTATTGATAATGGATACCTTTAAAGATACAGTTAATAATTTTACCAACTGCAATACCATCTTCTACTTTACAAATCTTAACATCTTCAGGTCTAACAACTACATCAACCTTCTCGTGCACTGGGAATTCATCAATACAATCCCATACTTTACCTAAGAATCTAACTTTCTTATCAGAGTAAATAGTACCAACATAGATATTTGATTCACCAATAAAGTCCGCTACGAAAGCATTTGCAGGTTCATTGTAAATATCAGTAGGTGTTCCAATTTGTTGGATCATACCATCTTTCATAATAACTATGACATCTGACATAGTTAAAGCTTCCTCTTGATCATGAGTAACATAAATAAAAGTAATACCTAATTTTTTATGCATTTCTTTTAATTCGATTTGCATTTCTTTTCTCATTTTTAAATCTAATGCACCTAAAGGTTCATCTAATAATAAAATTTGAGGTTCATTTACAATCGCTCTAGCAATAGCAACACGTTGTTGTTGTCCTCCAGAAAGAGTAGTAACATTTCTAGATTCAAATTGTTCTAGATCAACAATTTTTAAAGCGCGAACTACTTTTTGGTCAATTTCTTTTTGGGATAAACGGACATATTTAGTTTTTTCATTGCCTTTTTTATCTTTTACTACTTTTGGAATTCTTTTTAGTTTTAAACCAAAAGCAATATTGTCGTATACATCTAAGTGAGGGAACAATGCATATCTTTGGAAAACCGTATTAACTGGTCTTTTATATGGAGGAAGTTGTGCAATATCTTGTCCATTTAAAAGAATTTTTCCACTTGTTGGAATTTCAAATCCTGCAATCATTCTTAAAGTTGTAGTTTTACCACATCCAGAAGGGCCTAAAAAAGTAACGAATTGTCCTTTCTTAACTTCTAAATTAAAGTTTTCAACCGAATAACTGTCATTATCTTCAAATTTTTTATTAACTCCAATAATTTCAATAATTGTATCTTTATTCATTTTTTTATCCTCCTATTTTAAAAATTTGGTGGGCTAGATACCCAAATAACTTTACATATTTTATCCTTAACATTTTTTAAATAATGATTTTTAGCGGAATCAAAATAAAATGTTTCACCTTTTTTTAACCTATAAGTCTTTTTATCGATGCAAAGAAGAACTTCTCCTTCTAATACATAGCCAAATTCTTGTCCTTCATGCGGATAATCAATATCGGTTTGACATTTAGGTTGAATTGTAACCATAATAGGTTCCATATGATTCTTTTGAGAATTAGTTACAAGCCATGTAATATTACTACCCACATTTTCTTTAACGAAGTAATCTTCTTTTTTATAAACGACTTTATTTAATTCTTTTTCATCATTAAAAAAATCACCCAAATTTGTCCCAAGCGCAAGAACGATATCTTCTAAAGTCGATATGCTTGGTTCAGTTAAATCATTTTCCAACTGAGAGATATAACCCTTAGTTAATTCCAAACGATTTGCTAATTCCTCTTGAGTTAAATTATATTTAGTTCTTAACTCTTTAATTTTCTTTCCTATTTTCAAGATTACATCACCCCCGAAAAAGTTTGATAATTTTAAAAAATAAGTTTAGTATTTATAAACTTTATGCCAAAATTATATTGTTGATAGAATAATAAATCAATACTTAATATATAAATAATTAAATTTTGTTTAAAAATTTAGTAATTAAAATTTATCACGATAGTTTAAACAAAAAAAAGCATAAAAAAAAACTAGGATTTTTTATCCTAGTTTTTGTTAATTAATAAGATTTTCTACGAGCCATTTCAGACTTCATTTTTCTTTTAAGTCCTGGCTTTAAATAGAATTCGCGTTTTCTTGCTTCAGCAAGGGTACCAGCTTTATTAACTTGTCTCTTGAATCTTCTTAATGCATCATCGATTGATTCATTTTCACGAACTACTGTTTTTGGCATTTCTAATTCACCCCTTTAGAAGCATTTTCGCTTCAGCCATTTAGAATTATAGATAATACCATATTTAAAATCAACACTTATTTGAAAAAATAGTATTTTTCTTATAGTTTTGTTAATTTATTTTTGCATTTATCTTTTATATTAGTATATAATTTTCTTTAAATTTCATTTATAATGAAAAAGGTGGTATTATGAATTACATTCCTTTACAAGTACAAAGTGGATACACTTTCTTAGAAAGTTCATTAAAAGTTGAAGATATCGTTAATGTTTCTATCGAAAATAGAATTCCTTTTGCTTGTTGTTCAGAAATAGGAAACATGTATAGTTTTCCTCTTCTAAATACCCTTTGCAAAAAAAATAATCTAAAACCAATTTTTGGTGTTGGTTTAAATATTAAAATCAATTCATTTGAATTGCTTGTTTACTTATATATTAAAAATGAAGAAGGTTACTCTTCTTTATGTAATTTAATTTCTAAAGATAAAAATTTAGAGAATTTAAATAAATACTCTTCTGGACTTATTTTAGTAATTCCAACTTTATCTAACAACTTTGATTCTATTGATAATTTATCTAGACTTCTTTTTGAAGTTTCAAAGAGTTTTGAAGATGTTTATTTAGGAATTGAATACTATCAAAAAAGTGATAAAGAAGCAGTACATAAATATCGTGATTTTGCAAAAAAATATAATTATAAAACCATTTGTTTTCCAAAACATTTATATTTAACTAAACACGACGCATTAAATTTAAAAATTGTTCAAGCAATTAAAAACGAAGAAAAAATTTCTTCCAAAAACGAATTAGATGGACCTTTCTATTTTTTAGGTGAGCATGCAATTAATGCTTTATACACTGAAGAAGAAAGAAAAAACACATATTCATTAGCCAACTCAATTAACTTTGAGTTTAATAAAAAAAGAGGAAAGCTATTAAATTTCTCTTATAACTCAAATTTACCAATTGCTAAATTCTTAGAATTTATGTGTTTACAATCGGCAAAAAAAAGACAAATCGAATTAAACGAAGAATACTTAGAACGTTTGAAATTCGAAATCGAAACCATTGATAAAATGGGATATTGTTCATATTTTTTAATAGTTCAAGATTATGTAGATTACGCTAAAAGCCATAATATTCCAGTTGGTCCAGGTAGAGGTAGCGCTGCTGGTTCTTTAGTTTCTTATTTATTAGGAATTACTGAAATTGATCCATTAAAATACAATTTAATGTTTGAGAGATTTTTAAATCCACATCGTTTAACTATGCCTGATATCGATATTGATATTGCCGACTATGCAAGAAGTGAAGTTATTGATTATATCAATAAAAAATATGGTCAAAATAGAATGGCAAATATTATCACTTTCCAAACTATTGGGGCTAAGCAAAGCTTAAGAGATATCGGAAGAATATTCTCTATTAATAACGCTGATATTAATAATCTTTGCTCATTAATTAAACAACCAAATATTTCTTTAGATGTAGCAATTAAAACTAATAAGGATTTAGCTTCACTTTATAGCGATTCTTATTTCTATAAAATTATTAATCTTGCCAAAAAGATTGAAGGATTACCTCGTCAAGAATCTCTTCATGCTGCAGGTATTATTTTAAATGAAGAAGATTTAACTTCAGTCATACCAACAAAAATTGGTCAAGATGGCAAATTAGTTACTCAATTTGAATCAATTTATTTAGAAGATCTCGGATTCTTAAAAATGGACTTATTAGGTTTAAGAAACCTAACATTAATTTCATATTGTGAAAATCAAATTAGAAAGCACAATCCAAGTTTTTATTTATCAAAAATTTCTCTTTGTGATTCAAAAACTTTTGATGTTTTAAATGCCGGACTAACTCAAGGTATTTTCCAACTCGAAAGTGAAGGTATTACTTCCGCCTTAAAGAAGATTAAAATTCAATCTTTTAACGATTTAGTTGCTCTACTTGCTTTATATCGTCCAGGTCCTATGGATAATATCAATATCTATGCATCAAGAAAAAATGAAAATCAAAAAGTCGAATATATTCATCCATTAGTAGAAGAAATTTTAAAACCTACATATGGTGTTATTATCTATCAAGAACAAATTATGGAAATCGTTCAAAAGATTAGTAATTTCTCTCTTGCCCAAGCTGATTTATTTAGAAGAGCTATTTCTAAAAAAGATGCAAGTAAATTTAACGATTTGAAAAAGCAATTTATCGATGGAGCATTAAATAATAACATTCCTTTTAATGTCGCAGAAAATATTTTCTCATTGATTGATAAATTTGCAAATTATGGATTTAATAAATCTCACTCTGTCTCTTATGCATTAATTTCATATCAAATGGCTTATTTAAAAGCTCATTTCCCTTCTATTTTCATTGGAACAATGCTAACTTTCTTATCTAATTCAAATGAAAAATATTCGAAATTCAATAATGATTTTAACGTATTCCAAATTAAATTGGATTTACCTAATATAAATTATTCTTCATTAGACTATCAAGACAGAAATGGGAAATTAATTTTACCTTTAACCGCGATTAAAGGATTACCATTTAATTTAAGTCAAAGTATTATTCATGAAAGAAATACAAAAGGATTATTCTCGTCTTTAGATGAAATAATCGCTAGATTATTACCTTATGGTTTTAATATAAATCACTTCAATACACTAATTAATTCAGGGGCTTTAGATGGATTCTCTTACAATCGTGCAAGTATGAGAAAAGCATTACCTATTTTAATTCAATTTGCTGAAACCACAATTAATGAGATGAGTTTATTATCTGTTGAAGAACAAAATAAACTTAAACCAATCATTAAAAATATTCCTGAAGATAAAAAACTTAATTTAGAAGAAGAAATCAACACTTTAGGAATTATGATTTCTGGTTCTATTTTTGATGATTATTCTTCATATATTGCAAAAAATAATATTAAGAATATTTATAACGTATATAAATCGAAAGCAACTGTAAAAATTGGTATTTTTGTAACTAAAGTTAAAGAAATATTAACTAAGTCAAATAGCAAAATGATGATTATTAATGGATTTGATCAAACTCAAGATATCGAAGCAATTCTATTTAATAACCAATATGAAGAATATGCTCATTTAGTCAAAGAAGAAGCATATCTTGCTTTAACTGGATACTTTAGAAACGATGAAAATTATGGATTAAGTTTTGTAATTAATAAAGTCGAAATAATGGAGGCTAACAAATAATGAAATTATATGTAATTGATGGTAACTCCCTTCTTTTTAGAGCTTACTTTGCAACCAGTTTTACTGGTAACATTATGAGAACTAAAGATGGATTCCCTACTAATGCAATCTTCGGATTTAGTAATATGATTACTAAAATCATTTCTAATTTGGAGGATGATGATCGAATTATCGTTTGCTTTGATACTGGAAAGAAAACTTTTAGACATCAACAATTCCCAGAATACAAAGCTCAAAGAAAGGAAACTGATGAAGATTTAATTGTCCAATTACCTTTAGCGAGAGAATTATTAAAAGCTATGGGTATTTTCTATTATGAAGAAGAAGGTTTTGAAGCTGATGATATTGCTGGAAGTATTGCTAAACTTGCTTCAAAAAACAAAATTAATACTTATTGTTACACCAGTGATAAAGACTATTTACAATTAATTGACGATTTCATCACAATCAAAATGGTAAGAAAAGGTCTAACTGATATTGAAGATATGACCTACTCTTCTCTAAAAGAAAAAATGGGTTTAACTCCAGAACAAATTAAAGATTACAAAGGCTTAATGGGTGATCCAAGTGATAACTTAAAAGGAATCCCTGGAGTAGGAGAAAAAACTGCTGTTAAATTATTAAATGAATATGGTTCTTTAGAAGAAATCATTTTAGGAATGGAATCTCAATCTTCCAAATTAGCTTTGAAAATTTTAGAAAATAAAGAACAAGGTCTCATTTGTAAAAAACTTGCAACAATTATTACAGATATGAATCTTCCTTTCACTTTGGATGATTTAAAATATACTGGTTATGATTATAACGAATTATCGTCTTTCTATACAAAATATGAATGTTTTTCTTTATTAAAGAAATTAAAACCAACTGATAAACAAAAGATTACGGAAACTAATGAAATATTAAATATCGAATTAATTGAAGTTAATAAATTTAATAAAATCCCTAATCCAAAAGTAATGATTCTAGATATTGAAAAAGGCAATTACCATCACAGTAAAATTAATGGTATCTATTTTGCAAGTAATTCAAATGTTTATTATTTCTCAAGAAATCATTTTAACGATGAAGATTTTATTTCATTTATGAAGGATGAATCTAAAGGAAAAGTAACTTATGATTTTAAAGCATTAAAAGTAGCTTTACATAAAGAAGGAATTGAAATTAATGGTTTGGAATTTGATTTATTTTTAGCATCTTATTTATTAAATCCTTCATTAAACAATGATCCAATTAGCATCTATGGATATTTAGGAGTCAATCTTCTTTTAAAAGATAATTTATCTCTATTTGAAGAAAATTACTTAGATAAAATGGCTTATCATTTAGAAAGACTTTACCCTGTTGTTTTAAATGATCTAGATAAAATCAATATGAAAAAACTTCTTTTAGAAATGGAACAACCTCTATGTAATGTTCTTAGTGATATGGAAATAGAAGGTTTCCCAATAAACGAAGATGTATTAAATAAAATAAACGATGAATACACAACTATTCTTCAAGATTTACAAAATAAGATATTTGAATTAGCCGGTTATACATTTAATATTTCCTCACCAAAACAAGTTGCAGATTTATTATTCAATAAACTACTTCTTCCATCAAATAAAAAGGAATCTACATCCATTGAAGTATTGAATTTTTTAAAGGATAAACATCCAATTGTTCCTTTACTAATTGATCATAGAAAATACTCTAAACTTATCTCAACTTACACTCAAGGTTTATTAAGTTATGTTCATAAAGACAAAAAGATTCACACCATGTTTAATCAAGCCTTAACTCAAACAGGTAGACTTTCATCAAGTGAACCAAATTTACAAAATATCACAACTAGAACAGAAGAAGGAAAAAGTATTAGAAAAGCTTTCTACTATGACGATGATGAGAACTATCTATTAAGTTTAGATTACTCACAAGTTGAATTAAGAATTCTTGCATCAATGACTAATTGTAAAGAGTTAATTGATATCTTTAATAACGATGGAGATATTCATAGCGAAACCGCAATGAAAGTATTTAACGTTAGCAAAGAAGAATTAACTAGTGATTTAAGAAGAAAAGCAAAAGCAGTTAACTTTGGAATCGTCTATGGCATTAGCGATTGGGGATTAAGTGAGCAAATTGCTTCAACAGCAAAAGAAGCAAAAGAAATTATTACTTCATTCTACGATCATTTTCCAGAAGTTAAAAACTATTTCCTAGAAACTATTTCTAAGGCAAAAGAAAATGGATATTGCTCCACTTTATATGGTAGAAGAAGATACATTCCTGAATTATCAAGTGAAAACTTCCAAACAAGAGAATTCGGAAAGCGCGTTGCAATGAACGCTCCAATTCAAGGAAGTGCGGCAGATATTATGAAAATATGTATGATTCAAATTGATAAATTCTTAAAAGAAAACAAATATAAAACTAAAATGGTTCTTCAAATTCATGATGAACTATTATTTAAAATCCCAAAAGAAGAAAAAGAAATCATGCCTAATATTCTAAAAAATATTATGGAATCTTGCGTTGATACATTAAAAGTAAAACTAAAAGTCGATGGATCTTTAGCAAAGACTTGGTATGATTGTAAATAGGAGTTGCTATGCCAGAATTACCAGAAGTTGAAACCGTTAGAAGAACTTTAGAAAGAAACTACTTAAATAAAACTATTACTAAAGTAGAAGTATTATATCCAAAGATGATTAAAACATCTTTAAAAGAATTCTCTACTCTTCTTTGTAATGCAACAATTTCTTCTATTGGAAGAAAAGGAAAATATCTACTTATCAATTTTGATAATGAGTACACAATTATATCTCATTTAAGGATGGAAGGTAAATATGTATTAAGAGAACAAGATGAAGAAATTTCTTCCCATACTAGAGTTATTTTCTATCTTCAAGATAATAGTAAACTTTGCTATGATGATTCAAGATGTTTTGGAGTTATGTATCTAGTTAAAACTAATGAAGTTGAATTAAATAAAGAACTTAGTAAGTTAGGAAGTGAACCTTTCTTCATTGATAATCCTGAATATCTTTACAATATTTTCAAAAAAAGTAAAAAAGAAATTAAAACTAATTTATTAGATCAAACAATAATGGCAGGATTAGGAAATATCTATGTTGACGAAGTCCTATTCAAATCAAAAATTAATCCATATTTAAGTTCAAATTTACTCACTCTAGAAGATTGTGAAAAGATTCTTTTCTATTCAAAAGAAACATTAAATAAAGCAATTAAATTAGGTGGTTCAACAGTAAGTAGTTACCATCCAGAAAAAGGTATTGATGGGAAATTCCAAAACGAACTATTGGCATATGGAAAATCTGATACTCCTTGTGTTTGTTGTAATACTACATTAAGAAAAGATAAATTGAATGGAAGAGGAACAACATATTGTCCTAAATGTCAAAATGTCGCTATTTCCATTGGTTTAACAGGTAAAATTGCTTCAGGAAAATCAACTGTCCTAAAAATGTTTAAAGACTTAGGAGCCAAAGTGTTTTCAAGTGATGAAGAAGTTAATAACTTATATAAAGAAATTACTTTCAAAAAAGAACTAATTAACTTATTCTCTTCTCAAGTCCTTAATGATGATTTATCAATTTCTAAAGAGTATATTAAAAACATCATCATAAATAATGATGAGATGAAAAAGAAATTAGAAAATTTAGTTCACCCAATTATTAAAGAAAGAATTATCAAATTCTTACAAAAAAATAAATGTGAAAAGCTTTTAGTAGTTGAAGTACCTTTATTATTTGAGGCTAGATTATCTCATCTATTTGATTATATCGTTGGAATTAACGTAACTCTTCCAACTCAAATAAGAAATCTAAAAGCGCGTGGAAGTAAAAAAGTAAATCAAGATTTAACTTTAAATCAAAATCATACTTTTGATAAAAACGCCCATAAATGCCATTACTTAATAAGTAACGATGGATCAAAAGAAGAATTAGAGATTCAAGTTAAAAATATTTATCATGACATTACAAAGTAATTAATAGAAATTTCTAAATCTCTATTTTTAAAATAATTAAAATAAACTGAAGTTAATGAGAATTTGATATTCTCATTTTCTTTTTGCTCTTCAATAACATATTTAACCTTATCTTTATCTAATAATAATTCAGTAATTGTGGTTATTTCACCTTTTTCTAATAAGTCTTTTCTAATTAATAATGAATATGAATCTAATGTAAACAATAAATCTTGCTTATTATTTAACGTCTTTATATTTAAAAAAGACATTGAAAACAAAATAAAACATAAAGTAGAAATAATTATTTTTTTCATAAAAATACCTCAAGAATTACAATTAAACAAATCATAAAATAATAAATGAAATTAGATAATATTTCAAAATTAGTCATTTTATTTTTATTTATTTTTTCATAATAAGAAGCTAATATCTGCTCTTTATTGTACTTGTTTGAATAGCCTATTTTATATATTGATGATAAAACAATTTGTTTTTCTTCAGATACCTTATATTTTCCAAAAGATTTATTTGTTAAATCTTCATACAAATTTTTAAAAATATTATTTTTCCTTCTATTAAATTCTTCTAATGTTAACGATAAGCTTTTCATTGGTGGCATATATGATAATCTTTGAAAAAACAAACAATAAAAACGATCAAAAAAAGACATATTTTTATATTGGAAGTCAACTGTTTTATGACTAAATAATAAGATCAATAAAAGGACAATATTAAATATATTAATAATATCTAAATATTTATTAAAATAGGTCAAAATATATGAAAAAACAAAATAAATTAAACTAGTCAAAAGATTTATTATTTCAATGGTTTTGTTTCTTTTTTGATATATTAATAAATACGAATCCACTAACATATCTATATTTGATTTACTATTACAATTTTTTAATTCTAGCAAGAACTTCTTTTCGTACTTATTTTTAATAGTGGAAGATAAATATAGGCAATAATCTTCAAATTCCATATTATTTTTTCCATAGATAAAAAATAATTTTTCTTCTCTAGTAAAATAGATTTGGTTGATCTTTTTTATTTCATTTAATTTATCAAAAAAACTTGATAATTTATTATTATTTAAAAAGATAAAAACAATAATTAAAAAAACTTGAATAAAACATTTATTAATTAAATTTATAATCAATAATACTATTATAAAACTATTCATAATAAACCTCTTTTGTTATTTGAAATGGATATGAATAATTCAAATAATTTAAAGAACATTGCATTTTTAGATTTTCAAAATAAAAACCCACTTTAATAGAACTAATAGTATGATAATTAGATAATAGATTTTTTAAATAATACATCATTATATCTTTAATATTTTTCTCATTTAATAATACTTCGTCATCTTTATAGAATATATTTTGATAAAAAACATTTACTAGTAGATATTCTAAGTGTTTCTCTATATTATCATTTATTTTAATAGAGCTATAATAAGGAACAATTAATGCAAATAGAAAAAGTAATATCATAATTCATAAAAATCTGCATTTGCATTTATTTGATCTACACTCTTAATATAGATACAACCTTCTTCTAAAAAGAAGGAGTTAATATCTACAACCTGTTCAAAAGACAAATCTACACCAGAATGATATAATGAATTAAAAGTAATTTTACAATCAATAATATTTTGATTAAGTTCTTTTGGAAAATATAATTTTGTTTCGAAATAATTTAAACCTTCATATTTTGACAATTTATCAACATTATAAAAATCTAAATAATATATATCATTTTTAGTTTCCTTCAAAAGAAAGTGATAGCCATATTCATATTTAAAATTTTCAAATAGATTATTGTTATAAATTACAAGTGTAATACTATCGCATAAATCATATTTATCATTAAAAGTGAACTTAATAAAGTCCTCTATATTTAGAAATTTATTATTTCCTTGTATTTCATATTCATGATTTTCAATCTTGAAATATTGTTCTTCATAAAAAGAAATACAATTTGTATAATCATCAATAAAATCATTAAAGGATATGTAATTTAGCGAATCTAAAGAAATATCTTCATCTATATTAATTTCAAATTCATAATGACTTCTTACTTTATTCATCACTAAATAAAAATCTATTTTATTACTTTTAGAACTTTTTAAGCCTTCTAGAGGAATAGAACTTATATTTTTGATAAATTGATGCTCAAAGATTATTTCATCGTTTAAATACACTTCAATCGAATCATATAAGTTTTCTAACGGACTAAAATTAAAATGATATTTATTATCATAATAAACTAAATATGCATCCTCAAAAAATATTTCATTATCTTCCGTATTATATAAAGATGAATGTATTATAAATACAAATGCTAATGCTACGTTTTTTATTTGCACAACTCGTAAAAATTATTAATTGCTCTGTTCCTAATTCGATAATATGTTGATCTAGCATAATTAAATACCCACCAATCAGTTTTATTTACTTTTGGTTGTACCAAGAAGAAATCTCTCCAGATTATTTCTCTTTCTTGTGGCTTAAGTAATGATAAGCAAAAATGAATATGAATCACAAAACGATGATTAGCTGTCAAATTCTCCTTGGCGTAATCTAAAACGTTAAGTGAATTGGAAAAAGGTTGCGATTCATCTCTAAGTAATTGACCTAAGTTTGATTCTTTCCCTTCTTTAATAAGTGTACAAAAAATTTTTTTGTACTTGTCAGCAACGCTGATTATAGTCTCTTCTTTAATTTTATTTTTCATAAAAAAACTCCTTTCGACAAGGAATTTATAGAACAAATCAATAGCTAATTTCATAAAAAACAAAAAAATAATACTTAGTATAATTTTTGTCCAATTTTGTTCCTATTTTTGTCCAAAATAAAAAGGTTCTCTACTGAGAGTAGACAACCTTTTTTCTAAAAAACTTATTTTAAAGCTAAGCTAACTGCAACAGCACATGAAACTGTAGCGCCTACCATTGGGTTATTACCCATACCGATAAGACCCATCATTTCAACGTGAGCAGGAACTGATGATGAACCAGCAAATTGAGCGTCACCATGTACTCTACCCATTGTATCTGTTAAACCATATGAAGCAGGACCTGCTCCCATGTTGTCTGGGTGAAGTGTTCTACCTGTTCCACCACCAGAAGCAACTGAGAAGTATTTGAATCCATTGTCATTAGCCCATTTCTTATATGTACCAGCAACTAAGTGTTGGAATCTAACTGGGTTAGTTGAGTTACCTGTAATTGAAACACCAACTTTTTCATGAATCATGATAGCAACACCTTCGCTGACATCATTTGATCCATAACATTTAATTGTTCCTCTTTCACCTGTTGAGAATGGAACTTCACGAACAACATTTAATTTTGAGTGTTCGAAATCATAATCTGTTTCAACGTATGTAAAACCATTGATACGTGAAATGATATAAGCAGCATCTTTACCTAAACCATTTAATACAACTCTTAATGGTTTAACTCTTACTTTATTAGCGTTTCTTGCGATACCAATAGCACCTTCAGCAGCAGCGAAAGATTCATGACCTGCTAAGAAACAGAAACATTCTGTGCCTTCATCTAATAACATAGCGCCTAAATCACCATGACCTAAACCAACTTTACGAGTTTCAGCAACAGAACCAGGAATACAGAAAGCTTGTAATCCAATACCAACTAAGTGAGCAGCTTCAGAAGCTGATTTTGCTTTTTCTTTTAATGCAATAGCAGTACCAAGTGTATATGCCCAAACTGCATTTTGGAAAGCGATAGGTTGAACACCTAAAACGATTTTTTCAACATCAACGCCATGACTCAAACATAATTCTCTACAAGCATCTAAAGATTCGAATCCATATTCTTTTAAGCATGCGTTAATTCCGTCCATACGACGTTCTTGATTTTCAAATGTAGCCATACTCACTTCTCCTATTCTTTTCTTGGATCGATGTGTTTTGGTGCATCATCGAAACGTCCGTATTTACCAATACAAGATTCATAAGCTTGTTTTGGATCGACACCTTTTTTAATTGCGTCCATCATTTTGCCTAAGTTGACATATTGATATCCACAAATTTCATCATTATTATCTAATGCAACTTTTAATACGTAACCTTCTGCCATTTCTAAGTATCTTGGACCTTTTACTTTAGTAGCGAACATAGTTCCTACTTGGCTTCTTAATCCTTTACCTAAATCATCTAATGAAGAACCAATTGGTAATCCACCTTCAGAGAAAGCAGTTTGAGAACGTCCATAAACTAATTGTTTGAAGATTTCTCTCATAGCAACGTTAATTGCATCACAAACTAAGTCTGTGTTTAAAGCTTCAAGGATAGTTTTTCCTTGTAAGATTTCTGCAGCCATAGCTGCTGAGTGTGTCATACCTGAACAACCAATAGTTTCTACTAATGCTTCTTCAATAACACCTTCTTTAACGTTTAAAGTTAATTTACATGCACCTTGTTGAGGAGCACACCAACCGATACCATGGCTTAAAGCTGAGATATCAGTAATTTGCTTTGATTTTACCCATTTACCTTCTTCTGGAATTGGTGCTGGGCCATGATCGCAGCCTTTTCTGACGACACATTGTTCTTTTACGTCAGATGTGTAAACATAATTATACATAAGTTTAGTAATCCTTTCTTTGCCACAATAAAATAATGCCACAAATTAATCAAGAATTCAATATAAGTAAAAAAATATCGATTAATTTAATAGAATGTTTCTATTAATTTAATCTTTTCTCTTAATCCAAAGATATCTTCAACTTTTTCGCATAATGGATGCTTCAAATAATAACTGGCTTTTATCAAATCTTTTTTTACTCCCTCTCCATCAAAATAACACTTTGCTAAATAATAACATGAAGACGGATTATGACACCTAAACGCATACATAAAATAAGTAACTGCCTTAGGTTTTGAAATATTATAATATATTAAACCTAAGAGAAATTTACTTTTACCATCATTACATTTTAAAAGAAATCTTTCACTTTCATTACTATTATGAAGTTCATAATAAAATAATTTTCCGAGTTGATAATATGCTTCCTTATAACCTAAATCTCCTGCATATGTTAATAAATAACACGCTTTAGTTAAATCCTTTTCTACTAATTCACCTTTATAATAAAGCATTCCTATATCAAATATTGCATTTTTATTTTTCTTCTTAGCTAATTTATCTAATATTTCCATTCCTTCTTTAACATTATTATTTGATATTAGTTCCTTACTTTTTAAATACAGAACATATTCTTCTTCACTCATAACTATTAATCTCCTTACACTCATAGTAGATTAACATAATTAAAAAGATTAATTTGTCGAATTGTGAAATAAATAAAAGATTTTAAAAAAAGCCTACATCTATAAGATGTAGACTTGATTAAATTAAGCTTTTAATAAGAATGATTTATAAGCTAAATAAGCTTCGTATACGTCAACTTTAGAAACAATTTCCATTGGAGCGTGCATTGATAAAACTGGAATACCTGCATCAATTACATTCATATCATAATTACCTAAGATATAAGCGATAGTTCCTCCGCCTCCTTGGTCAACTCTACCTAATTCAGCTGTTTGATAATAGATGTTATCTTCTTCGAATACTCTTCTAATTTCCGCCATAAATTCTGGATTAGCATCATTAGAACCACTCTTTCCTCTTGAACCTGTGTATTTATTAATACAAATACCTTGTCCCATATAAGCTGAGTTTTTTGGCTCATTTACTGAAGGGAATAATGGATCAAAACCTGCAGAAACATCACTAGATAACATTTTAGAGTTCTTTAAAGCTCTTCTTACTTTTAAGTCTGAATAATTTCCTTCTAAAGCAATTAAATCTGCGATTGTGTTTTCAAAGAATACTGATTGAGCACCTGTAGCGCCAACAGATCCAATTTCTTCTTTATCAACTAAAATACAACATGAAGTATATGTAGATGCTTCAACATCTAAGATAGCTTTTAATGAAGTATATGCACATACTCTATCATCATGTCCATATCCAGCAATCATACTTCTATCTAAGCCATAATCTCTAGTTGGTCCAGCAGGAACTACTTCAATTTCAGCAGATACGAAATCTTCTTCTTCGATATCATATTTTTCTTTTAATAATTTTAATACGTTAGATTTAACTGCTTCTTTTTCACTACCTTCTAAAGGTAAACTTCCTAATGTGACATCCAAATCTTCACCTTCAATTACTGTTGAAGCTGGTTTTTGCATTTGATTTCCACTTAAGTGAATTAATAAATCTGTAATACCAACTACTGGATCATTTAAATCTTCACCAATAGCAATTTTTACAGTTGTTCCATCTTTTTTACAAACAACACCATGTAAAGCAAGAGGAATTGTTACCCATTGATATTTTTTAATTCCACCGTAATAGTGAGTATCTAAATAACACATATCCATTTTTTCATATAAAGGATTTTGTTTAACGTCCATTCTAGGTGAGTCAATATGAGCGCCTAAAATTCTTAAGCCTTCTTCAAGTGGTTTTTCCCCAATAATGAATAATGCAATATTCTTGTTTTTATTTAAAGCGTAAACCTTATCACCTTTCTTTAATTCTTTAAAAGATTCTAATGGTTTAAAACCATTAGCTTCAGCAAGTTTTACACTTTCTTCTACTGCTAATCTTTCAGTTTTACTTGCAGTTAAATATGTTTTATATCCTTCAGCAAAGTCCATAACTTGACTTAAATCTGGTAAATATTTTTTCCATGCGTTCTTTTTATACATATAAATTTTCCTCCATTTGTTTTCTATTATAATCTTTAAAGATTATATATAAAATAGAAAAATTAACATTTTTTGATAATTTTCTACATTATTTGTGATTTATTACATCATGTGGGGTAATAATTCCAATAATTGGATTTTTACTATTTCCATACTTAGTTACAAATAACATTTTTAATTTCTTTGGTTCTTTCTTATTGAAAATAGAAATAATTTCTTCTACTGTAGCCTCATCAGAAACAAAAGCATATCTTTCTTTAATTTGATCATCAATTCCAATTAATTCTTTAAATTCTTTTAAAGTTGATTCTTTACTAATCGAACCTACTTTTTTTGAATAAATGCTCTTTAAAATAACATCTAATGAAAAAATACCAATTACTTGATCTAATTCATTAACAACAGGAAGGACATCATATCCATTTTTATAAATTTCATCTAATACATCTATTGTATTGTCACTTAAATAAACATAATAAACTTTATCTATTGGTAGCATAATATCTTTCGCACTTTTTGGATTAATAAATTCATCAATTTCGCTTTTCAAAAAATCAATAGATTTTTGAGTTACTTCAATATATTCTCCTACATTTCGATGTGACAATTGATTTCTCATACTCCTTAATGCATCATATATAGCCGCTTTTTCAATATCTTTCTTTACCATTGATTTTTCTAATTTTTTAATATGTTCATAGACTGAAGAGTCGGTATAAGGATATTTACCATCAATATACATTTCGACTTGACGATATAATTTTAAAAATTCTTCATTCAAATTCATAATATAATCCTCCCATTAATATTATACATCATAAATACGCAAAATAAAAACCTATGAAAATTCATAGGTTTAATAATTTATGCGATGAAAGCACGATAGAATAATGATGGACAATCTACATAAGGATTTCTATTTCCTTGGAAATTATAAGCAGCATTATTTCTATCAATTTCCTTTTGGGATACTGGATCTTCAATTGCCCATTTTAAATATAAATCAAAATATGCACTTCTAATATATGGATAGGAAGAAGAGAATACTCCTCCACCCCATGAACCAACTTTAGTATAATATCTAGTACACATATAGAAATAAATTCTTGCTATATCACCTTTATATTCATCAATTGGTTCAAATACAGTTCCTGAAATGCCTGAAACGCTAGATGGTCCTAACTTACATCCATTTGAAGAAGTCTTTGTTGCAGATGAAACTTCACCAAAAGGATAATTACTTCTCCATCCATTAACATATCCATCTGTTGGAATAACATGGAATACATCAGATTTCATTGGAGATGCTTCATTAAACCAACTTTGAGGTACAGTATGTTCTCTATTATAGCAACTTCCTTCTCCGCTATAACTGCCACATTGAGAAGAACCTGCCGTATAATTACAATTTGAATACATATCCCAAATTTTATTAGTACCAGGTCTTACATCAGTAGTTTTATATGCAGTCCACAAATCACCATATGATTTAGATTTGTGAGTACTTTCCAATTGTTTTCCTAATGCTTGTACTAATGCACTTCCTGTCAAATTAGTTTCTATTGAAGAATAATAAGAACCTTTATAAGAATCATTACTTGGATCATATTCACCAGTTCCACCATTATTAGATGTAGTTTGGTTTGAAGTTACATTTGATGTTGGTGTATTACTAGTTTGAGTATTAGAAGTTACATTAGAAGTAGATTGAGAAGTTGATGAAGTATTTGAAGAACTTCCACCACCATTTCCTGAAGTAGAAATGGTAATTCCATAAACATTTACTCTACCTTTAGTAACATTAGTATTGCTAAATGTAATTGAAGAAGAAGCTGTATTCCCTGCAAAAGAGAATGAATATTCTTCTCTTCCATCAATATGAACTGTTTGGGTGTCACCATTAGATAATGTGACTTTTAATTCAGAATTGCCATCTGAAGAATATTTTTCACAATCAACAAATACTGTTTTTACTTTAGTTGGGTTAGTAAAATTAAATGTGATTTCACCAGTAGCTTTTGAACTACCAAATCTTAGTGCACCAGCGATGTCTACATATAATTTTGTATTATCACTAGAATATGTCAATCCTTCACTACATGAAACACGGCTTGAAATAGTTGTTTCATCAGTAATTGAAACAGTATATTCTTGATTTTGCTCTACTACGCTTGAAGATGTTTCAGATGATTGATCAATGCTTGAATTAGAAGTTGATTCACTTGTTACTGGAGTTTCAGAAGTAACAGGAGTTTCACTAGTAGTTGTATTAGAAGTTGATTCGCTAGTAGTTGTACTACTAGAAGAACCTTCAAGCATTAATGTTAGTCCATTAATTTGTGCATTACAATAGCTACTACCATTATGTGGGAATCCTGTCATAATTACTCTAACTTTAGTAATTCCTTGACCAAATAGTTCAACTAAATTTTCACCCACTTCTACACTTGATAATGTAGCGGTTGAAATAACTTCATCACTTGGATTTAATCCATAGAAAGTGAAATAATCTGGATTTGTTCCAGTTTTAGTATTTGGATTCAATGACATAACATTTAAAATAACAGTTACTTTAGAACTACTTGCGAATGATTCTGTTTCTAAACCTTGTCCTTCAAATCTAAATTTTACTCCACCCGCACTTCCGATGCTTGGATCAGGATAAGCAGGATCATTAGTGATATATGTTAATCCAGAAGGAATTTCACTACCAATTATGTATTCAATTGGCGCAAAAGGAATATTAGAAGAAGATTGTTCTTCACTAGTATTTTCACTTGTAGTTGGATCTTCACTACTCGGGTTATTACTACTTGGATTATTTGAGGTTGTTTCACTTGTTACTGGTGCTTCTGATGTAGTAGGTGTTTCACTTGTGCTTGGTGTTTCTGAAGTACTAGGTGCTTCTGATGTTGTTGAAGCATCACTTGTTGTATTTTCTATTGTATTACTTGTAGTATTTGAAGTCGTTACTTCACTACTTGGATTACTACTTGGATTTGTAATATGCACATTTCCGCACGCAGTTAAAGTAAGTAATGATGCAACTAAAACTAATAATTTCTTGCATTTCATATAAATACCTCTTTTCGACAATGAAATTCTAGCATTATATAAAGCAAAATAAAAGTATTTAAATATTTTATTTAAATTATCGAGACAAATACCTATAATTATGATTAGTAAAGGAGATATTTATGAAAAAGATGATGAAAATATTAGATTTTGTTATGACAATTCTTTTTTCTATTTTCTTTATCTTGTCGTGTGCATTTATTTCAATTATCCCTATTTGCGCTGATAATAATTATTATATGAAGCAATACATAAAAAATGGTGTAAATCAACATTTACCTTACACTCTAGAGGAACTAGAACAAATTACTAAATCAATTACAAACTATATGTTTAGAGGCGCTTCTAGTATGCAAATTGAAATTAATGGAAAAAATGTATTTTCTGATCAAGCAATCCTCCATATGGCTGATGTAAAAGTATTATTTGTAGGTGGAATGATTATTGGTTTTATCTCCTTAGCAATTTTAATTGCCACTAGTATTTACTTATTAATTAGAAGAAAAGAAATTAAGTCTATATTTAGAAAAGTAAACTATTCAACATTTGGAGTATTTTTGTTATTAGTTATTGGAATTTGTATCTACGCTATAGTTGATTTTGACTCAGCCTTTATTGCATTCCATCATCTAATATTTCCCGATCCAGTAAAATTCGATAATGCCTTCTTCCCAAATAATGATACGCTTATTAACATATTAACAATCGATTTCTTTTTTGATATTTTCTTTGCAATAATTATTAGACTCGTAGCGTTATTTGCTATCTACTTCATTATTATCCAATGCCTATATGGAAAAGTATTTAGGAGAATTAAAAATACTTATTTAAAACTTATAGAGAAAAAGAATGTTCAAAACTAGAACATTCTTTTTGTTATAATAATTCAATTCCTACTTCTTTAAGTTTTTCTATCTCTTCTTTATCCCAATATGAAACTTGTACTTCTCCAATGTGAGCTTTCTTTAAAAAATACATACATAATCTAGATTGTCCAATACCTCCACCAATTGTGTAAGGTAATTTTTTATTAATGATATTTTGACAATAATCATTTTCTAATTTATATAATTCATTTTTATATTTAAGTTGATCTACTAATGAATTTTCATCAACTCTAATTCCCATACTTGAAATTTCAAAAGCCATATCATACATCTCATTATAAAGAAGAATATCACCATTTAAATTCCAATCATCATAGTCAGCCGCCCTAGAATCATGAGGTAATCCATTTTTTAAAGGATAACCAATTTGATATAGGAAAACAGCCTTTTTTTCTCTACAAATTGCATCTTCTCTTTCTTTAGAAGAAAGAGATGGATATTTTTCTTCTAATTCTTTTGTAGAAATAAAATAAATATCTTTTGGTAATTCAATTTTTAAAGATGGATATTTTTTAGACACTTTATTTTCTAAAGATATAACTGCTTTATAAATCAATCTAACAATCTTTTTTAAATATTTTAAATTTCTTTGTTCTTTTAAAATTACTCTTTCCCAATCCCATTGGTCAACATATAAAGAATGAATACAATCTAACTGTTCATCTTTTCTAATCGCATTCATATCCGTATACAAACCTGTTTCAGGTTCAAAATTATATTTACCTAAAGCCATTCTTTTCCATTTTGCAAGTGAATGAATAATTTCAATATTCTTATTTTTAATAGTAAAAGAGACTGGAGTTTCTACTCCACTTAAATTATCATTTAATCCAGAATTACTTAACACAAAAAGAGGTGCAGTTACTCTTAATAACTTCAACTTTTTAACTAATTCCTTTTGGAAGGTATCTTTTACAAATTTAATGGCTACTTGAGTTTCCATCAAATTTAATACTGACTTGTAATTTAAACTATAAATATCTTTCATAAAACCACTCTTTTCATCTACTATAAAACAAATAACAATTTCTTTAAAGTTATTATTTATAATTTCTTTTTTTTGCAAAAAATAAAGTGGCATTTCTACCACTTTATTAATTAATTTAAATTAGATTAATTTGTTTTCTCTAATAACTCTTTCTTTTAAGTTTCCTGGAACTTCTTCATAACTATAGAATGCTCTATTGAAGAAACCACTAGCTTGAGTCAATGATTTTAATTGAGTTGCATAATCTAGAATTTCTGATTCTGGAACAAGTGCAACTAATTCTTGCATACCATGATCTAATTCTTCAATTGATTGAATTCTTGCTCTTCTAGAGTTTAAATCAGAAATAATTGAACCAATGTATTTACTTTCAACATTAACAGTAATTGTCATAATAGGTTCAAGAATAATTGGATTACATGCTTGGTAAGCTTCTTTGAATGCTAGAATAGCAGCCATCTTGAATGCCATTTCATTTGAGTCAACACTATGATATTTACCATCTAATAATGTAGCTTTAACACCAATTACTGGGAAGCCAGCTAATTGACCTTGTTTTAATGCTTCGAAGAATCCTTTTTCTACAGCTGGGAAGTAGTTTCTTGGAACTGATCCACCGAAGATTTCTTCAGTAAATGAACTATCTTCAGCTGGTTCAAATTTCATTTCAACAACACCATAGAAACCAGATCCACCAGATTGTTTAATGTATCTACCAGTTGCTTTAGCTTCTCTTCTAATACTTTCACGATATACAACTTTTGGTTGAGCTGTTTCAACTGGAATCTTATATGTATTAACTAATTTTTCAATAATGTAATTTAAGTGAGATGCACTTAAACCACCAATTAATAATTGTTTAGTTTCGGTATTTCTCTTAACTTCTACAGCAGGATCTTCTAATTGAATCTTACTTAAGGCAACACCAATTTTGTTTTCATCAGCTTTATTTTTAATTTCAATTGCTTTATGAATAACTGCAGTTGGATAAACTACTGGTTTAAAGACAACTGGATTTTTAGGATCTGAAAGAGTCATACCACTTTGTAGGTTATCCATATGGTTAATTGCAGCGATATCTCCAGCACCTAATTGATCAACAGCTTGTAAGTTTTTACCTGTCATAACATATAAGTTACTTACTCTTTGAGTTGAATTATTTGAAACATAAACTTCATCACCAGCTTTTAAAACACCTGAATTAATTTTAATTAAATTGATAACACCTGAATATGGATCAACGATTGTTTTAAATACATATGCAGAGAAAGGTTCATTTGCATCTGTTTTACGTTCAACTTCATTACCATTTAAATCAGTAACAACATATGGTTTTAAATCACTTGGACATGGTAGATAATCAATAAACATATCTAACATTGTATGAATACCAATATTCTTTGTTGCGCAACCAACTAAAACTGGAATTAATTCACTATTTAAAACACCAATTCTTAAACCACGATGAATTTCTTCACGAGTTAATGGTTCGCCGCTGAAGAATTTTTCTAATAATTCATCATCAGTACCAGCAACTGCTTCATTAATCATATTATGAAGTTCGAAAACCTTCATTCTCTTATCTTCATAGATTTCTGCATCTACACATTTTGTTCCATCATATTTTCTTGCTTTTAAGTCAACGACATTAACAAATCCATCGAAATTGCTTTCATGTCCAATTGGGTAACAGAATGGAACTGCATTTTTACCTAATTTTTCTCTAATATCTTCTAAGACATCATCGAAATCAACATCTTCTTTATCCATTTTATTAACATAGATAAATGTAGGAATATTTCTCTTTCTTAATAAGTTCCAAGCTTTAACTGTACCAACTTGAACTTTAGTTGATGCATCGACTACTAAAACAGCACCTTTAATAGTTCTAATAACACCTAATGATTCAGTAACGAAGTCATCGTTACCTGGAAGGTCGATCAAGTTGATTTTGTGATCTTTATAGTAAATTGGTACTACAGCTGTACTAACTGAACTTTGTCTTCTTTGTTCATCTGGAAGGTAGTCACTTACTGTTGTTTTCTTTTCAACTTCACCTTTCTTTTCAATTCCGCCACTTGTATAGATCAAAGATTCAACTAAAGTAGTTTTACCAGAACCTTGATGCCCTACAATGGCGATATTCCTGATTTTATTTGATTCATAAACGCTCATATTATTATCCTCCGTCTATTTGAATTCTAAATTAAAAATATTATAGCACGATTATATTTTTTTAGGAATATGGAATTTTTTCTTACTTTTTTACACCTTATCAAAAAACCCTTTATATTTATTAAAAAATATATTTTTTGATAAATATTTTTTTTAAAAATTTTTTTAATTATTTATATAATAAATAAAAAAGAGTTGCCTTTTAGACAACTCTAGTTAATTTTTTTAATTAATTATTCAGCTGATTTTTCTTTCTTTTCTCTTAAAATTAAGTTTAAAGAAATACCGATAATCATACTTACTGCAGTTGAAGTAATTAAGATATTACCAAATCTAAATACTAATCCACCAATACCTGAAACTAAGATTGCTGCTGCAATGAAGATGTTTCTTGTTTTATTTAAATCAACTTTTTTATTAACTAACATTTTAATACCTGATGAAGCGATAAATCCATATAATACTACTGAAACACCACCTGTGATACATCCAGGAATTGTTTGTAAGAATGCTGTTAATGGTGTGAATAATCCTAATACAATCATCATGATTGCTGCTGTCATTAATACTTTAACTGAAGCAATTTTTGTTGTACCTACTACTGCAACACTTTCACCATATGTTGTATTTGCAGCGCCACATAAGCTTCCTGATAATGCTGTTGCAACACCATCACCAATTAAAGTTCTTGTCATACCTGGTTCTTCATTTAATAAATCTTTACCAATGATATTACCTAAGTTTTGGTGATCACCAATGTGTTCACATACTGTTACTAAGCTTACTGGGATGAATAATAATGCAACTTGACCAATATCTGCCCAGTTGAATTGTTTTAATTGTTCAAATCTTAAGAAAATGAATGATTCTGTTGTATCTGGTAAGAACATTTTATAGTTGAATAAGTTACGTCCTAAATCAGAGAAAACGTTTACTAATGGTTCAAAGTTAATGATTTGGAAATATGAATTTCCTAACCATGTGTGTCCGATTAATGTGAATAATAATGCTGCTACATAACCACTTCCCATACCAATTACGAATGGAATTAAACCTAACATTTTACCTTCTTTGTGGTGAGCGCATAAAGCTGTTACTACTAAAGCAACTAATCCACATAAGATACAAATTAAATTGTAATTATCTGGTGAAGCTGCTGTATTTGTTAAGTTATTGATTGCGCTTCCTGCAAGTGATAAACCAATTACCATAATTACTGGACCAGCAACAATTGGTGGTAATAATTTATTTAACCAGTTTGTTCCAAATACTTTTACTAAAATAGCAATTGCTACATAGACAAGGCCAACCATACCCATACCTAACATTACTGTCATGTAGTTTGCAGCTTGACCTGATGCATTTACTACTCCACCTACCGCTAAAGCAGAACTAATAGGTGCGATGTAAGCAAATGATGAACTTAAGAAAACTGGTGATTTTCTTTTTGTTACAAAGATGTAGAATAGTGTACCAATACCAGCTGAAACCATTGTTGCAGCGATTGGTAAACCTGGAATTAATAGTGGAACTGTAATAGTTGCTACTAAGACCGCTAATACGTGTTGGATCGCAAATAAGAATAATTGAGACCACTTCTTTGGACTTTCATGAATATCCAAAACTAAATTCTTTTTCATATACCCCTCCTATAATCTTTTCTATTCCCAAAAAAAAGACTTGTCACCAATAGATAACAAGTCTAAGAAATTAAAAATAGAAATGAAAATAAAAATTCATTTTGGATAGTTTCTTTAATGATGATTGTCTTATTAATGCTCATTTTACTACCCCCTTTAAATTTTTATCCTTGATTATTATAGCATTTATTTTCTACTTGTAAAGAATTATTTTCAAAAATTTTCTTTAAGTTGGTTTTTATAAAAAAAGATCCAATAATATGGACCTAAATATACTAATGGCGCGCCAAGTAGGAGTCGAACCCACAACCCCTAGATTCGAAGTCTAGTACTCTATCCAGTTGAGCTATTAGCGCATCCTTCTTCTTTATATTATATATCTTATTAATTAACAAAAAAAGAGATTACATTTTGTAATCTCTTTAATTTACAAGTTAACTTATTTACGTACGCCTAATTCTTTAATTAAAGCAACGTATTCTTCGTGATTATTTCTTGCTAAATAATCTAGAAGTCCTCTTCTTTTACCAACAAGAACGAATAATCCTCTACGAGAAGAGTTGTCGTGTTTGTTAGCTTTTAAGTGAGCTGTTAAATCGTTAATTTGTTGTGTTAATAAAGCGATTTGAACTTTTGTAGAACCTGTATCGTGTTCGTTAACACCATATTTTGCAACGATTTGTGCTTTTACTTCTTTACTTAATGCCATTTGTTTATCCTCCTATATTAAGTTTTTCTTAACTTATACCTAGTAAAGCGGTGGAGACTCGCTTGACCAAGAACAAGTCGCTCTAATAATATAACATTATTGCTAACGCTATTCAAGTTTTTTTAATTAACTATTAAAATAATTCTTAACAATTATTTCATCTTTTAAAAGTTGATTTTTTAATTCTTCAATTGAAGCAAATTTTATTTCTTCTCTAATCATTTTATAGAATTTAACATCGATATTTTTGGAATAAATATCATCATTAAAATCGAAAATATAAGTTTCAATTAAAGGTTTATCTAGCTTATTAATTGTTGGATGAACTCCAACATTTGTCATTGATAAATATTCTTTATTATCAATTATTACCTTTGTTGCATATACCCCGTTTTTTGGTAAATTAAAGTTATCAGTTAATTCAACATTTGCAGTTTTAAAACTAATAGTTCTACCCACTTTAAAACCATGATTCACTCTTCCTTTAATTTTATATATTCTTGTCAAATAAATATTTGCCTCTTCTACTTTCCCTTCTTTAATTAAAGAATGGATAAGTGTTGAAGAAATTTTTTCATTCTTAGCATTTATAACTTGATCAATAATATCAACATTAAACAAATTAGAATTAATTAAATCACTTGGTTTTCCTTGTCCTTTTTTTCCAAACGAATAATCAAAACCACATACGATGTTTTTTACATTTAATTTAATTAAAATCTTTTCGATAAATTCTTCTTTATCTAAATTTAAAATATCCCATGATAAATTTAAAACAAATAAATAATCAACTCCATAAGAAGCAAGAATTTCTTCTTTCATTTCAATAGTATTAATTATTTCTTCTTCCTTGTTAAAAAGTAAAGTTCTAGGAGAAGAAGAAAAAGTTAATACTCCAACCTTTTCATTTCTTTCTTTAGCTTTTTTTATTAAAGCTAAATGTCCTTCATGGAGCGCATCAAAAAAACCTAAACACATAGTTAAAGGTGGATATGTATCAAACTTACTTAGTGAATCTATATATACTACTTTCATGACCACAATCCTCTTAAACAGTAATAATAACCATCATCTCTTCTTTGATAAATCGCTAGAGGTTGATTATCTTTATTCTTAATAAAATATAAAGTGTGTCCATTCAATCTTAACTTAACACCATTTTTAACTTTAGTTTCAATATTTTCATCAACAACAATACAAGGTAAATGAGATAATGCATCTGAAATTGGAATAATATCACTATGACTTAATTCTTCAATTGTTTTGCTTTCATTAATAGAATATCTACCAACTTTAGTTCTAGTTAACATAGTTAAATGTCCTGGATAAGATAAAGTTGAAGCAATATCCTCTCCAAGAGTTCTAATATATGTTCCTTTGGAGCAAACTACCTTAAAAAGTATTTTTTCCTTAGTAACACTTAATAAATCGATATTACTAATATGAACATCTCTTTCTTTTCTTTCAACAACTTCTCCTCTTCTTGCTTTTTTATATAACTCTTCACCATTAATTTTTATTGCAGAATACATTGGAGGAACTTGTTTAATGTCACCAACAAATTTAGAAAAAGACTTTAATATTACATTTCTATCTAAAGGCAAAATAACTTCTTTTTCTTCTAAAACTTCTCCATCTAAATCTAATGTTGAAGTTTTTTGTCCTAGCTTTAATTCGGCAATATATTCTTTATCTAAGTCTTCCATATAGGAAGAAATCTTCGTTCCATTATTAATGGTAACAATCATTAAACCACTAGCAAAAGGATCAAGAGTACCTGTATGTCCCATTTTGCGAGTGTTAAATTTCTTCATCAAAATGTTAACTACATCTCTTGATGTCATTCCAATTGGTTTGTTAACTAATAAAATACCATCCATAATTAATCTTTCTTTTCTCTAACGTTATTAAAATTGACTAAGAATAGTTCTAAGCCAATAATTGGATCAATTTCCATCGATTTAATTTTAGAATCCAATTGATATAAATTTTCAATTACATTTAGCAATTGAAAATAACTAATCCTAACTAAATTTCTGCACATTAATTTCACTCTATATGGGTGAATTTTTAATAGAGTAGCAATATCTTCTTGGTTGTTTTTTTCAATTGAATACAAATAACTAATTTGTGCATACAATCTAAACTGAGTTGCTAAAAGGGCAACTAATCTAACTGGTTCTTCTTTTAAAATTAATAAATCTCTATATGTCTTAATAGCTTTATTAATTTGATTTGTAATTAATGAATCGCAAATGATGAATGCGTTTTGCTCTAATGGAATTGGTACCATTTCATGAACTTCGTCAACTCCAATAGTCTTTTTATATAAAGCTAATTTATCCGCTTCTTGAATAAATAAAGATACATTATCCCCAGTTCTTTCAAGTAGTAGTTTTAAAGCTTCCTCTGAAATATCAACACCTTTTCTTTGGAAATATATTCTTCCTGTTTGACTTAATGTATCTAATGATAAACCTTCTTCAAAAAGAACTTTACCATGTTTTTCAATTAGTTTATAAATTTCATTTTTCTTATTAACACTTTTACTTTCCAAGACGAAAATAATATCAACCATATCATTAGGGTTTTCAATATATTTAACCAATTCTTTATATTCTTGATCCTTTTCAATTGATATTCTTTCTTTAATGCTACCTAAAAAATAAGGATTATCAACTCTAATAACTTTTCTATCGCCAAAAGGAAGTAAACTACATTCATAAGCTATTTCTTGAACAGTTACTTCTTTTGCATTAAATCGAACATAATTAAATTCATCAATCCCATCTGGAAGAATTGATGTTATTAATTTTTTTACTCTCTTACTAACAAGAGGAAACTGCTCTCCATAGACTAAATAAATCATTTTTACCTACTTTCATAATTTATTATAAATTATTACTTAATTCATTTCTATAGTAATTAGTATTTACATGGATAACCTTGTGAAGATACTTTTTCAATTACATTTTCAATATTTAATTCATTTTGATATGTAATTGTTACATTATTTTTTTCTAATGAAGCTTCTACATTAATTACATTTTCAAAAGTAGAAATAGTATCTTCTACTCTTTTTTTACAATGTGGACACATCATTCCTTCAACATTTAATACTACTATCTTTTCCATATTAATTTTCTCCTCTTTCATTTCATTCAATTGATTTTTATCTACTTTAAATAAATTTATTGTTAATGCATTTATTACTACAAATACACTTGAGAAACTCATAGCCAATGCACCAATCATTGGAGTTAATTTAATTCCAAGCGAATAATATAATAATCCTGAAGCAAGAACAATTCCAATAACGTTGTAAAAGAATGCCCAGAATAAATTACCTTTAATAGTATTTAATACTCTTTTACTTAACCTAATAACATTACTCACATCTAATAAATCACTTCTTAATAAAACAATATCACTAGATTCTAAGGCGATGTCACTACCTGCTCCAATTGCAATTCCTAAATCACTAGAAGTAAGCGCTAGAGCATCATTTACCCCATCACCAACCATACTAACTAAATGCTTATCATCCTTTTTTAAAGAAGTAATAATTCTTTGCTTATCTTGAGGATAAACTTCACTATAAACATTAGTTATACCAACTTCTTTAGCGATTCCTTCAGCAATAACTTTATTGTCGCCAGTTAGCATTACAACATTAATGCCCATATCTATTAATTTCTTAATTGCAGCTTTAGAATTTTCTTTAATTTGATCTTTTACAAGAATATATCCAGCTAATTTATTATTTTTATAAATTAATAAAGGAGTATTTCCTACCTTAGCAAATTCATCTAGTTTTAAATAAATCTCTTTATTATCTTTGTCTAATAAATCTACTACTCTTTTATTACCTAAGTAATAAATATCCTTTCCATATTTTCCTTTTAAGCCTACTCCATCAATAGATTCATATTCATCTACCTCGAATAATTTCGCGTTATTATCTTTACAATATGTAACAATAGCTTTCGCTAATGGATGTTCTGATAAATTTTCAAACGAATAAACAATATCTAGCAAATTATCAACTAAAGAAATAAATTCTACTACTTTAGGTTTACCTTCAGTTATTGTCCCTGTTTTATCTAAAACAATTGTTTTAATTAAATGTGCTTTTTCTAGTATTTCAGCATTTTTAATTAATAAACCATTTTCTGCTCCTTTACCAGTACCTACCATAATAGCAACCGGAGTGGCTAAACCTAGGGCGCAAGGACAAGCAATTACTAAAATTGATATTGCAAAATTAAAACTTAATTCAAAATTTTTACTTATTAATAAATGGATGATTAAAGTAAAAATCGATAAACTTATTATTACAGGAACAAAAATTCCAGATATCTTATCACTCAATTTTGAAATAGGAGCTTTAGAATTACTTGCTTCTTCCACTAATTTAATAATGTTATTAATTGAAGAATCTTCTCCAACTTTAGTTGCTCTAACTTTAATAAATCCTGCTGTATTAATTGAAGAACTAAATACTTCTTCGTTTACTCCTTTTAATACAGGAATACTTTCTCCTGTTATATTCGCTTGATCTAAAGAACAACTTCCTTCAATAATTATTCCATCAACAGGAACTAAATCGCCTTTTTTTACAATAACAATATCATTTACATTTACTTCATCTATTGGTGTTCTAATTACTTCGCCATTTATTTCTACAAAAGCAACTTTTGGTGATAAATCTATTAATTTAGAAATTGCATTAGTAGTTTTCTTTTTTGATAATGATTCAAAATATTTTCCTAAACTAACGAGCACTAAAATCATTGCAGCAGATTCAAAATATAAATTATGATAATATCTTTCCACCATTTCTAAATCGTTAGATTCTAATCCTACTATCATCATCACAATAGCAATTATTCCATAAATCAAAGAAGCAAAAGATCCTAGTGAAATCAAAGTATCCATATTAGGTGCTTTTTTTATCAACTTTTTAAAGCCGGAAATATAATATCTTCTATAAATAAAAATAATAATTGCCGCTAAAATAAATTGAACAAGAGCAAAATAAACACTATTATCAATTCCACTTAAAAATGAAGGGAGTGGAAAAGAAAACATATGTCCCATTGATACATACATTAAAACTAAAAGAATAATGAAACTAATAATTAATTCTTTAAGTTTATTATCTTTTTTATTTAATAATTCTTCTTTTTTAAACTCTTTAGCCAAATACCCTGCTTTAAAAACACATTTTTCAATATCTTGTGAATTTAAAATTGCTTCATCATATTCAACTTCCATTGAGTTAGTTAATAAATTTACATTACAAAAATTTACTCCTTCTAATTTATCAACTGAAGACTCGACATGATTTTGACAAGCAGAGCAAGTCATCCCCTCAATAATAAACTTCTTTTTCATTATTGAAATCTCCTAAATAATTCAACTATCTCATCTAAAGATTCTTCTTTTCCTTCTTTTATATCATTTAATAAACATGTATGAATATGCTCATCTAAAATAACATTAGCTAAACTTTTAATTGATTTATCTATCGCGGATAATTGAATTAAAACATCATCGCAATAACGATCATTTTCTATCATGATTTTTATACCATTCATTTGACCAATTAATCTATTAATACGATTTATTAGTTTTTTCTTATCTTCTTCTTTTCTATTTTTTACTCTTTGACAACTACATTTGTTTTCCATAAATGTTACCTCTATCATTATTATATACCCCTATAGGGTATTTATTCAACAAAAAAAGAAAACGTATTTCTACATTTTAAAGAATTCCTGTTAAAAATATTTCTAGTCCGATAAAAATTAAGATAATGCCACCTAATATTTCAGCTTTATTACCAAGGCATGCACCAAATTTTTTCCCAATATAAATAGATATTAAGCAGACTATAAATGTTATAAGCATAATTATTAAGACGCAAAGAATAGCTTCATTTAAAGTATAATTTGCAAATGTTAATCCGGCAGATAAAGCATCAATTGAAGTCGCAATCGCTTGAATTATTAACGCTCCAAATGTTAATTTTTGAATTTTCTTATCGCAACAATCTTCTTTATGTTTAATTCCTTCATAAAGCATTTTACCACCGATAATAGCTAATAAAAATAATGCAATCCAAGGAATAAATGGTTCAATAATACTAATAAACAAGTGTCCTACTAAATAACCCGCTAAAGGCATCAATGCTTGAAATAGCCCAAATAAAAATGCAACGAAAATTACTTTGTAATATTTCATTTTAGTATCATTCATTCCATTAACCATACTAACTGCGCAAGCATCCATAGCAAGAGCAAAGCCAAGTAAAATACTTCTTATGTAAAACTCCATAAATCTCCTAATAAATTTAATTATTAAATTTACTAAGAAATAATATCATTATCGTTTTAATAATTCAACACTTTATAAATTACATATTTGCTCTGGATTATAAAAACAATGATTTTTAAATCTTCCTTCAAATACCCCATACCAATCCATTCTACAATTTTTTCCTTTTCCAGGATTTTGGAAATACAAAGCTTTTGTGGCCGGATGACCTCTCCAATATTTTATACACGATAAAGCTAATTCTCTTTCTTTACCAGTTGCTTTAGAAACAAATAGTTGAGTTTCAACTCCTTCAAATTGTTTCTTTTGCATTACAGCTTTATAAATAGTATCTATATGTTTAAACGGTTTACAATTATATACAACTCTATTAACAACAACATTCCCAACTAATTTCATTCCTAAAGCGCCTTCTCCTTGAGCTTCCGCACGCATAATTCTACCAAGTATGTCAATATCTACATCACGATATCTAACTCTCATATATATTCACCTAAATTATTATATGATTAAGCATAAAAAAAGCGACTCAATTATGAGTCGCAAAAATTTTAATTTGCTTTTGCAATCCAAAGTTGGAAATCGTCCCAATCCCAATAGAATGTATAAGTTCCTGAATCTTTAATAACAATATTTCCACCGTCGTCTGTAACTAAATCTTTACATCCATCTTTGACTGTAGCAAATCCATGCCACCATTCTTCGTGATTAGAAGCATCATTGTTTTGAACTACTTTAAATTTATCTCCAGCTTTTAAAGTAACATTTTCTAATTTAACTTCATCTTCATCATGATGGACAAATGCATAATCATTATCAGCATTCCAATTACTAAACGATCCTCTTAAATAGAAATCATATACAACTGTGTCCTCATATCCAGAAACCCAAACAGAATATCCTGATTCATATACCTTGAAATAAACATTTGCAGTTGCATCTTGTCTAATTACAAATTTGTCACCATCTATTTTTATATTATTTCCACCAGAAGTACCTGTTCCTAATACATCAGTACCTATTACTTCTCCATTAATATAGAATACAACAACATCTTTAGCAGATACTGTAACGTCTTTGATTTCATATTCATATAATTTTCCATCACTCATATCTGAATCAGTTTTAATAGTTAATTCATATTCTTCTTCACCAATAGTCATTTTACATGTTTCAGTATTATTTTCTTCTGAACTTGATTCTTCACTACTGATTTCTTCACTTGTTACTTCTTCGGAACTTGGTTCTTCGCTTGTTGAAGGAATTTCACTTGTTACTTCTTCAGAACTTGGGTCTTCGCTACTTACTTCTTCACTACTAATTTCTTCGCTTGTAACTTCTTCACTACTAATTTCTTCACTTGTTACTTCTTCACTACTTAATTCTTCTGAACTTGATTCTTCACTTGTTACTTCTTCACTACTCAATTCTTCTGAACTTGATTCTTCACTTGTTACTTCCTCCGAACTTGGGTCTTCGCTTGTTGAAGGAATTTCACTTGTTACTGGATCTTCTGAGCTTGGGTCTTCATTAGATATCTCCTCACTGCTAATTTCTTCACTTGTAACTTCTTCTGAACTTGGGTCTTCTTTAGAGATTTCTTCGCTTGTAACTTCTTCACTACTGATTTCTTCACTTGTTACTTCTTCGGAACTAGATTCTTCACTAGTAGTAACTTGTGTAGAAGGTTCTTCACTACTTGTTGCTTCACTAGATGGAGCACGCCTAATTGTACATGATGTTACTAAAGTAGAACAAAGTAACATTGATAAAACTAAAAATAATCTATTATTTTTCATATTGGTAATTCTCCCTTACTGACTCGATTTTACCCATTAAAAATTATTAAATCAACAATAATAAGAAAAAATTGTCCATATTTACCAAAAAAAATCTATTTTTGCACAAAAAAACGGCTATAAACAATATATAGCCGTTAATTTACCATTTAATTTTAGTTATTTATGCTGCTGGTCCAAAGTAAATGTTATCATTTTCAAAGATTAATTTACAATACACGTCATAAGTACCTGCTACATTACATGTAATACCATTATCTCCACCAGTCCAAGCACCTGTATCATAACCGACTGAATATGTATCTGGAACTTTAATAGCCCAGCCAGCACTATTAGTGCCATCATACATTGTAACAACATCACCAGCGTTTAATGTTACACCTAGTGCATACCATTCTTCACCATCACCTTCATACGCATCATTTTTTGTTAATTCGACATAGTTTGTACCATTAACAACTAATGCATAACCAGAAGTTGGAGCAGTTGTTGTACCAGGCAAATTATTTGTAGATTCAACACTAGGTTCTACTTCTGAAGAAGGTTCTTCACTTGGTTCTTCTGAAGGTTCTTCTTTTGAAGTTACTTCTGAAGTTGGCTTAGATTCACTTGTTGGTGTTTCTGATGTTGGTGTTTCTTCACTTGGTTCACCACTACTTGATGGAGCACGTTGCAAAGAGCAGGAAGATACCATAAGTAAACCAACTAATAAAGTTGCAACTAAAAATACTTTATTTTTTTTCATATCGATAATTCTCCTATTAATTTTATTGTATAACTATTACTTCATCTAATCAATAGACAAATCAAAATACATATTTCAAAATATTACCTCTTATTAAAAATAAGAGGTAATATTTTATTAAAAGTATAAATTTTATTCAGTTGGAAGTAAAGACCAAGTTCCTCCGCCTTGGTTCCAAGTTCCTTCTTTAACTGTATACAAGTTATTAGTTTCAGATAAAGTAAGATCATTTGTTTGATCCCACTTATTATTCCAGTTGTTTGCAGAAGCACTTGGGTTCATTCTACAGAAGATTACACTTGTATAACCACCTTCCGGAATTTCACATTCATAAATTCCATCTTTATCTTCATCAGTCATACTAACCCATTTTTCACCATTTCCAAAGAAATATGCTGCAAATCTTGCGTCTCCTTGAATCCAGTTTGAATTAGGTTTTAAATATAAATATCTAACTTGAACAGGTTCTTGTTCTAATTCTGCAATCTTTTCACTTACAGCTTCTTTGCTATCATATACTTCACTATTCAAACCAAAATAATATTGATCTATTTCTGAATTACATTCAATATTAGCTGTTTGAGCATTACCATCATTGAAAATAATCATTAAGTTGTCAACTTTTGTTTCATCAACTTGAAGAGAAATTGTATACCAGCCTTCGCCTTCTTCAGTCATTGCTGTTCCAGGCCATGTACCCGCAACTTCTCCAGATGGATTAGTCCACGAATACGCATTAACTTTTGACCATTCTTTATAGTTATAATAATGAATATTAATTGTTGTATAGATTACTTCTCCAGGTTCCTCTGGTTCTTCGCCACTAACTTTAGCAATCCATAATTTAGCTTCATCTCCAGTTTTAAAGTCATAATAGAACGAATAAACGCCTGTATCTTTAATTAAAATATTATCATCACTAAAATCTTTACCTTCTGGAATAGGAGATTTTTCTACATTTGCACTTGCAACACAACCTGATTTAACATTTGTAAATCCAACCCAAATATCATCTCCATTTGTAATTTTAATTTCATCACCAGCTGTTAATGAAACGTTTTCTAATACAACTTCATAGTCGTTTTCGCTATGTGGAACGAAAATGTATGAATCAACTTTTTCCCAATCTGACATTGAACCAACTAAATAATATTCGCTTTCTTCAACTGGTGCTTCATATCCTGTTACATAGATAGAATATCCTCCATCAGCCCATACTTTGAAATATACATCAACAGTACCTGCTTGTCTAATTGTGACTGTTCCTTCGTTATTTACTAAGTTAGCGCCATCATCAATTCCATATTCTCCAAGAATTTCGCCATCAATTTTAATAACTACTACATCGCCTTCTTCAACATCAACTTGTAATAGCATATATTCTCCAAGTTGGTTTTCATATAAAGTAGCTTCTTCATTAACAACTAAATCATATGGCTCGCCATTAACTTCAACAACATAAGGATTTACCACTGGTGTTTCACTTGTTACTGGATCTTCTGAACTTGGTTCTTCACTTGTAGGTTCTGATGTAACTGGTGTTTCACTTGTTACTGGATTTTCAGAACTTGGTTCTTCACTTGTAGGTTCTGATGTAACTGGTGTTTCACTTGTTACTGGATCTTCTGAACTTGGTTCTTCACTTGTAGGTTCTGATGTAACTGGTGTTTCACTTGTTACTGGTTCTTCTGAACTTGGTTCTTCACTTGTAGGTTCTGATGTAACTGGCGTTTCACTTGTTACTGGGTCTTCAGAACTTGGTTCTTCACTTGTAGGTTCTGATGTAACTGGTGTTTCGCTTGTTACTGGATCTTCTGAAGAAGGAGGTACGACTGGATCTAAATCTCCTGTTCTTTCAATCCATAATTGATTACTTGAGAAGTCCCAATAGAAATCATAAACACCAGAAGATTTAATAATGATGTTTCCTCCATCACCTTCTGAAACAAGATTTCTACATCCTTCTTTTACTTGATAATAGCCGCCTGCATTATCCCATGTACCAGCTACTTTTACTTTAATTTCAGTGTTTGCTTCTAAAGCAACGCCTAATAATTTAACTTCATTTTCATTATGAGTTACGAATTGATATGTTCCACCTTCGCTCCAATCTGACATTGAACCAACTAAATAATAGTCGCTTCCTTCAACTGGTGCTTCATATCCTGTTACATAGATAGAATATCCTCCATCAGCCCATACTTTGAAATATACATCAACAGTACCAGTTTGTCTAATTGTTACTGTTCCTTCATTATTTACTAAGTTAGCACCTGTATCAATTCCATATGCACCAAGAATTTCGCCATCAATTTTAATAACAATTGTTTGACCTTCTTCTACAGCCACTTGTTTTACCATGTATTCTACTTTTAAATTTTCAACTGGCGTAGCTTTATCATTAAGAACTACTTCACATGATTTTCCACCAATTTCAATTTCAACTGGACTAACATGTGGAGTTTCACTAGAACTACCTGGTTCTTCTCCTGATGAAGGATCAGAAGAATCTCCACCACTAATATCAAAATCTTCAGGTAAAATAGCTAATGATTTATATTCAGTATGCCATAAGAAGTTATATACTCCTGTTTCTTTAATAATAATGTTTCCACCTTCAGCAGTGTTAACTAGACCTTTGAAATCTTCAACTAATGAATCATAACCATACCATTCATTAGTTTGATCATTTCCATCATCAATTTGTTTAATTTTTAATTCTGCACCTGCAGTTAAATTAACACCAAGTAATTGAACTACTTTTGGATCTTCTTCATTAACTGTTAAGCCGAATAATTCATTTTCTTTCCAACCATTCATACTACCGACTAAATACCAGTCATGAGTTAAAGTTGGTGCAACATAACCAGACATCCATACTGAATGTCCTCCATCAGTGTAAACTTTAAAATATACATCTACAGTTCCTGCAGATTGTACTGTTAGCACACCATTAATTGATGCTAAATTATTTTCACCTTGATCTGGGCCAATGTTTTCAACTGCAACTCCATTATGTTTAATAACTAATACATCTCCTGCAGCAACAGTTAAGCCATTAATCATATATTCTGCCTCTAAATTTTCTCCTGAAGCATTAGGATTTAATGTCAAATTACTTGCATTACCATTAACTTCAACAACATAAGGATTTACCACTGGTGTAACACTCGTTACTGGATCTTCACTTGTTACTGGATCTTCACTTGTTACTGGAACCTCACTTGTTGTTGGAGTTTCTGATGTAACTGGTGTTTCACTTGTTACTGGGTCTTCAGAACTTGGTTCTTCAGATGGTTGCTCTGAAGGTTCTTCTGAAGGTTGTTCGCTTGTTGTTGGATCTTTACTTGTAGTTGGATCTTTGCTTGTTGTTGGATCTTCGCTTGTTACAACTTCACTTGTTGTTGGATCTTCAGATGTAGATGGTTTATTATTACCAGCACATGAAGTTAAAGCCAAAGAAAACACTAATAGAGGCAAAGCCAATGTTAATAATCTCTTTTTATTTTTCATACTTTTTCTCCCTTTAAAATTTATTTTAAAACTTGTATCATAATAATTCAATACATTTTATGTTAACGCTTACATTTTTATTAAAATGTCGATTTTAATTGCCAAAATTTAACTTTTATTAATTAAAAGTAATCTAAATCTTGTTTTTTTATCTATAAAATATAGAATTAATATTGTTTAGGAGGAATCAATATGCCACTTTATGTATTAATTATCTTATATATCGTACTTGCGGGCGGATTAGTCTTCTTATCTGATAAGTTAGGGAACTATATTGATTTATTAGATAAAAAAACTAAAATTTCCGGCGCTTTCTTAGGAGGCGTTTTATTAGCCGCTGTTACTTCACTTCCAGAATTATTCACTTCCATTTCAGCAACATTATTCGTTCATGAAAAAGATTTAGTTATAGGAAATGTTCTTGGCTCTAACTTATTTAACTTATCAGTTTTAGGATTCTGTCTTTTAGCTTTCTTTAAATTATTTGGTAAATCAAAAATTGATTATAAATCTCACTACTCTACTTTAATTGGAGTATCAGTAATCTATTTATTAATTTTTTATGGATTATTTGTTCCTTCTCAATACCAACCTGTTATTGGACCAATTAATCTAATTTGTCCTCTAGCTCTAGTAGTATATGGATTAGTAATATATCTTCAACCAAAATCAGAAGAAAAGGAAGATGATGAAGAAGAAAAAGAAGAAGTTTCACCACTTACAGTTAAACAAATATTAATTCGCTTTTCTATTTGCGCAATTGTTTTAGTTGGTGTATCAATTGCAATTACATATGTAACAGATGCTCTTGGTGAAAAATTAAATTTAAGCGCAACTGTTGCCGGAGCATTATTCTTAGCAATTGCAACGTCATTACCAGAACTAGTTTCATGCTTCACATTATGTAGAAAAGGAAATTTCAATGCTGCATTAGGTGATATCTTTGGTTCATGTTTCTTCAATTTCTGCATTATCGGTATTGGCGAATTCTTATCTTATGATGGATCATTAATTACTCAGCACGATAACGAAGCAATAAATATGGCTATCATCGCATTTATTGTAATTATCATTTCATTCATTTTCTTAGTTATTAAAAATATTTTTGTCGATAAAAAAGAACAAGAAAAAAGCAAAACTTGGTTCAACGTTTCTACAATCGTCTTTGGAAGTGTTGCTTTACTAGGATATATTGTTTATTTAATTATTTAAAATTCATTTAGTAAATCGTGGAAATCTTCCACCCAATTTTCTAAATCATTATCATCAAATAGAGGAATTTCATTATAGAGTTCCTCTATTTCTTTTTTTATTCTTTTTAAAGAACTCTCTACTTCTCTTAAATCAAAAAATGTGCAAGAATCATTACAAATATCATAAATTTCAACGTTTATTACATATTTTGAAATTGCTCCGCTAATAGTTTTTTCTACTTCAATATTTGCAAACTCTTCATATTCTAATTTCATCATTACTGATGGATGCTTTGACTTAATTTGTTCCCACATAATTTACTTCTCCTTTATAACTCTTTAAATTCAAATTCAATCTTATCTTTGCTACATTCAATTATCAAATAAGTTCCATTTGTAGAATCTCTAGGTCGAGATACAGACCCCGGATTAACAAAATAATAATCTTTTATTTGTTCAAGTAAATGAATATGAGTATGTCCATACAAATAAACTTTACAATCAAATTGATCTAACAAACTAATATTACCTTTCCCATGAATATGGCCGTGTTCACAATAGATATTTCCATATGGAGTTTTTATTATTCTAAAAGAAGGAAAATCTAAAAAATAATCACAATTCCCTTTAACACTGACAAAAGGATTAATTAAATATTCTTCTAATTGACTATCTCCTAAATGAAGATAAATATCGCAATTAGGATTAGACAAATATATTTTTCTTAATATTTCCCTATCTCCATGAGAATCACTTACAACGCAAATTTTCATATTTTTACCTTAAATAAAAGGCTACAATTAGTAGCCATAAAATTATTGAACAACTTCGATTACTGAATAATCGATTTCTTCATATCTAGATTTTGGAAGAATTTCCTTCTTTTCGCAAGTAATGTCAATTAATTGACATGCTTTTTTAATTGATAAAGGAGATTTGACTTTAACAACAAGAGGAACTTCAACAAATCTCTTCTTACTAGAAGCATCTCTTTGATGATAAATTGCTGAATCTACTGAGAAAGGATCTAAAGCTAAATATAATTTTAAGCCTTTACCAGCAACAACAATTTTTGCGACTTCATCATAGCCGGCACGGAATGTTTCACATGATTTAGATACTCTTGCGTGTACTTTTCTGTGTTTTAATAATTGATTTTTAATTGTTGAATATGCATTTCTTAATTCTTCTTCTGAGCCAGCTAAACGTTCAATATAAGATAGTGATTTAGCTTTTTCTCCTGTTTCAGATTCTTCTTCGCCTTCTTCTACTTCTTCGTTAGATTCAACTACTTCTTCTATTTGAGCTTCTTCAACTACTGGAACATCTTCTACTTTTTCAAATACTGGCTTAGTTTCTTTTCCATTAACTCCAACCACCATTAATTTTAATACATTGTCTCCATCAACAACTGTATATGTTTTTCCTAACAAACCATCTTCTACAACTTCTTCAGTAGGAATTTCTTCTTGAACCTCTTCAGCTACTGGAACTTCTTCTTTTGGTTCTTCTGGTACGACTGTTTCTTCTACTTTTGGTTCTTCAACAGTTGGTTTTTTCTCTTTTGCTTCTTCTTTAACTTCTGCTACTTTAATAGTTCTAATTTCGCATAATGCAAAGATTTCATAAGCTACTAAGAATACACCTAAAACTGCCCAAGCAATTAAAACAATTAAATCTTCTAATAATTTAACATCAAATTTAAAAGATACTAAAATTGTTGAAAGGTAAATAAATGGAACGGCAAACGCTAATAATGATAAGAAATCAACAAATGTTTTCTTGTTTCTTTTTCCAATTCTAACTAGTGATACAATTAAACCTACTAATGGTAACAAGATTACTAATCCGCACAATACACAATATCCCATATGCATCGCAATATCTAATACAGGTAATGCGAAATCCCATGTTAAATATTGGGTTTTAGCAATTTCAAATAATGCTAGTACTTCATCTTTTCCACCTATAAATACAAAATAAGTTAAAACTGCTAATGCTAAAGCAACAAATAGCACAAATAATTTTTTTACATGTCTCATGATTTCCCTCCATGTTTCTATTTATTTTATTATAAATTTTAATAAGCCTTTATTGCAATACCTAAATTTAATAAATTTATATATTTCCCTTGAGATTTCCCAGTAAAACTCGATGCATAAGCTTTTATTCTATTCAAATTGATTATTTAATTACTTATTGTTTGTGTTATACTTATTTTAATAGATATGACGTGATTCAAATCTAATCAATCATATCAAAATTCAAGGAGACAAATACTATGAGTAAGATTCAACTTTCTTCCGATTCAAATCCAATTGAAGTTATTCCTTTAAAAGAATATCCTCGTCCACAATTTAAAAGAGATTCGTATATTTGTTTAAATGGGAAATGGGATATCGAATTTTCTTTTGAAGACAAATTACCTTCTTCTTTTTCGAAAGAAGTAATCGTTCCTTATCCAATCGAGTCAACCCTTGCAGGACTAAATAATAAATATCTTGAAAAAAACGAAATTATTTTTTATCGTAAAAAATTTAAATTAGAAAAAGATTTTGTAAAAGATATCGTCGAACTACATTTCGATTCAGTAGATCAAATTACTGAAGTATATCTAAATAATAAATTCGTAGGTAGAAATGAAGGCGGATATATTCCTTTTAGTTTTGAAATTCAAGATTATTTAGAAGATGAAAACGAATTAATAGTCAAAGTAATTGATAACTTAGATATTAAATATTGTTATGGAAAACAAACTTTTGAAAGTAAAGGAATGTGGTATACAAAAACTTCTGGTATTTGGAAAAGCGTTTGGATTGAATCATATTCAAAAAACAATTTCAAAGGCATTAAAATCAATGTCACATTAGATTCAGTAAATTTAGAAATTAACACAAATATTAAGAAAAAAAGAATTATTATCAATACTCCAGATGGAATTATTAAAAAGGATTTCCAAGTTAACAATATTACTATCCCTATTCCAAATCCAGTTAACTGGACTCCAGAAAATCCTTACTTATATAAATTTACATTAGAAAGTGAAGATGATCAAATTTCTAGTTACTTTGCTTTAAGAACATTAGAAATTAAAAACTATAAAGGAATTTCAAGAATTCTATTAAATAAAAAACCTTATTTCTTCCATGGATTATTAGATCAAGGTTATTTCAGTGATGGTATCCTAACTCCTAAAACAAACAAGAAATTCGAAGAAGAAATTATCGCTTTAAAAGAATTAGGCTTTAACACATTAAGAAAGCACATTAAAATCGAACCATTATATTTCTATTATTTATGTGATAAATTAGGAATGATTGTTTTCCAAGATTTTGTAAATAATGGAAAATATCATTTCTTCAAAGAAACAGTATTACCTACTATCGGGTTACAAAATAACGCTAAATATGGAAAGCATGTAAAAAAAGAAATTAAAGATATTTTCTTAAAACAAGCTAAAGATACTATCAATTTGTTATTTAACTCACCATCTGTATGTTATTACACCATCTTCAATGAAGGTTGGGGACAATTTGATACAGATAAAGTCTTCCCTAAGATCAAAGAACTTGATCCATCAAGAATTTATGATGCAACAAGTGGTTGGTTTAACGGTAAGAATTCTGATGTAGTATCAAAACATGTTTACTTCAAAGAGATTAAAGTCCAAAAAGAAAATAAACCAATTATTATTTCCGAATTCGGTGGATATGTATATAAAGATTTAAAACATAGTTTCAATTTAGAAAAGACTTATGGTTATAAAATCTATAAAACACAAGAAGAATTCCAAGAAGGATTTAACAAATTATATAACGAACAAATTGTTCCATTAATTCCTTTAGGAGTATGCGGATGTATCTACACTCAAGTTAGCGATGTTGAAGATGAAACAAATGGACTCTTCACATACGATAGAAAAGTACTAAAAGTAAATAAACAAGACTTATTAGAAATTAGTAAAAATCTTAAGATAGACTAAATAAAAGGAGCTTAATTAGCTCCTTTTTTCCATTTATTATTTAGGAATATTTCAGTTTCTTCTTCACTTTCTAATTCTAATACATAAGTAATTTCTGAATACAATTTTTTTCTTGCTTCGTTATAAAGAGAAGAATCAATTGTACCAATTACCTTATTAAGAGAACTTTTTTCTTCAAATAATAAATCTAGCATTTTTATTAAATACACCAAGTCTTTTAAATTATCGCTATGAAGAAGTTTAGTATATTCTTCTTTTCTTTTTTTATTATCTTTTATAATTTCATCTGCAATTAAATTATATTCTTCAATTACCTTTAAACACTCTTCTTTACTAACTACTTTTCTACAAATTGAATTAGCCATTTCACAAGGAATCATAATCTTAGTGGATTCATTTGCGTTTGGATACAAGACAAAATAATCCTTATCAACATAAGCTACATGTTCAATTCCAGCAATCTTGCACAATCCATGATCTCTATGAACTATCATTTCACCAATTTCAAACATTGATTTTCCTCGCTTTTATATAAATATTTTAACATCTTTTTCATTTTTTTGTAAGATAGAAATTTTGATTTTTTTTATTACACTAAGAAAATCAGTTTGTATATATTAAAAAAATAGATTACTATTGTAATCTATTCTTCTAAAATATTTTCTATTTTACCAATATGTCTAGTCCCATATTTAGCTAAATATATTTGTTTAACGTTATGTTCTCCAAACATTTCTTTCATTTTAGAAATATATTCTTTTGTTTCTTTTTTATTAACAAAAGCAAGAATTGTTCCTGCAAATCCTCCACCATGAACTCTTACCGATCCGGAAGTAATATATTCTTTACTCTTTAAAATTCCTTGAGGAAGATTTTCTTCTATAGAATTAACATAACAGTTTTTTAGTTGATAGAAACTAGATTCTCCTGAATCATTAATACATTTAACAAAGCCATCTTCATCATTATTTAAAATACATTTATAAGCTTGCTCTACTCTTTTATTCTCTTCAAAATAATGCTTTCCTCTATTAAATACATCTAAGCCAAATTTATCAATCAATTCTTCTTTCTTTTCGAAGAACTCTTTTGCTCTAACTTGTCTTAAATATTCTTTATTAAAATAATTTGATAAAAGTGCCATATCCTCTTTTATTTTCGAATATAAATAAGTTAGTTTATCATGAGAGTCAACACAATTAGTTAACACAATATCATATTTTTTTACATTAAATTGCATAGTTTTTACTATTGGTTCTTCTACGCTTTTAAAGTCGATGTAATTAACACCACCTAAACTAATACCACTTTGATCTAATAACCCACATGGTTTGTTAAAATAAACACATTCAGCAAATTGAGCAATTTTTGCAATTGTCATCGCATCAATTTTATCTTCGTTGTAATAATAATTAATTACTTTTGCAATTAATACTTCAAATGCAGCACTGGAAGAAACTCCCGCACCTTTAAAAATTGTTGTTTTACTAGATATTTCAACTCCACCAATATTGTATCCTAATTCTTTCATTTTAAATAAAACGCCACGAATTAACCCATCAGACTTACCATATTCGCTCTCTTTTAAAGATAAATCATTAATATTAATTTTGATTTTTCTATATCCCTTTGCATGATATACAACTTTGCCATCGTCTCTTTTTCTAGTGAGCGCTAAAATGTTTAAGTTTACAGAAGAAACTAAAACTTTACCATGATTATGATCAGTGTGATTACCTAATAATTCAATTCTTCCTGGTGAAGAAAATACATCTGTAGGTTCTTCTTTAAACGCATTATTAAATTGAGTTTTTAGTCCTTTAATTGTATGTATAAATCGTACTTTTTTCTCATTAATCATTACTACTCACCTACTTTTGTCATTAATAAATCAAAATATTTATTACCTAATTCATCCTCTTTGAATACAGAAATATTTTTTAAAATATCTTCACAAGTTTCTGCAATGTACTCTTTTAATATATTTTTTGAATTTTCCAAAGAATTTTTATTACCATATTTAATCAACAATTCATCTATCATATTAGAATATTTTTCGTTATTAAATTCTTCTTTAGATACTTTGCCTTGAAGAATATCGCTAATATTTTTCATTTCGGAAATTAATCTAGGTGGCAAAATAAATAGTCCCATCGCTTCAATTAATCCAATACCTTCACTTTTGATATGGTGATGTATTTTATGCGCATGGAAAATTCCACCTTCTTCTACTTCATTAGTTCGATTGTTTCTAAAAATCAAATATAGTGCAAATTTATTCTTTTCTTTTCTACAAATTGGAGTGATTGTTGAATGAAGTACATCTGTTCTAGAAATTAAATCAATTTCTTCTGCGTCAAAGTTTTTATAAATATTTAATACTTTATCCGCGAAAGAAGCAATTTCTTCAATATCATCTCCAACCACTTTTAAAGTTGCATGATAATAATCTAATTTAGTTATTTTCAAAGAAGAATATTTATCGAATTTATATTCTTTTTTGTCTGATGATTTAAACAAAGGTAACACATAATTTCCACCTTGGAAATGTTCATGATTTAAAATAGAACCTCCAACAATTGGTAAATCAGCATTGCTTCCCATAAAGAAAGATGGATATAAATCTACAAATTGTAATAACTTTTTAAATGTAGTTTTATTAATAACCATATCAGAATGTTTATCGCTAAAACAAATAGCGTGTTGATAATAATAACCGTATGGAGAGTATTGCAAATACCATTTTTCACCATCTAATTCTAAAGGTACAAATCTAATAGTTCTTCTTGGAGCTTTCTTTTCATCTCCATAAAAACCTAAATTTTCTTTGCACAACAAACATTTAGGATACGAACTTGATTTAACCATTTTTAATTTAGCTATATCAGAATTTTTCTTTTCTGGTTTAGATAAATTAATTGAAATTTCAATAGGATATTTTAAGTTTTCTTCATTCCAATGAATATTCTTTTCAATAGCGGTCTTTTGAATATAATTATTTTTAATTTGATAATCATAGAAAAATTCTAAAGCTTCTTCTTTTCCTTTTGACTCTTCTATTTTTTTAAATTCATTTAAAAATTCGTTTGGAGATAAACTTAAATCGCCAAAGATTTCATCAACTAAAAGATGAACATTTTCTTCAAGAGCAAAGCCATTATCTACTAAATCTTTTGATAATTTTTCAATTAATATATCCGGTCTAACTAAATCATTGACAATAGAAGTATCCGTATCATAATACTCTTCTTCTATATTAAATTTTTTCATTAATGTGTTTCTTACATAAATTTCATTTAAACCTTCTAATTTTAAATTTTTCTTTGCATATGCAATTAACAAATTTAAATCATCCTTTAACATAACTAATCTCCTTCAACAATAAATTTATATGTCGATTTTTGATAATAGCGTTCATCTTTTTTCAAAAATATATCATCTTTATCAAAAGCTTTCTTTTCACATTCTATAGCCACACCTAATATTTTAGTATCGGCCTCCAATGTTCCAGTATAGATGTGTAATATTGGATAAGTTGTATCAATTTCTAGTCTAATTTTACCATCACTACTAGTTAAAATTGCATTAGGCTTTGTTCCATTTAATACGAAGTCATGATCATAAAAGCTATTCTTCTTATACTTAACATTTGAATCCATAAATGGTTTTATTTTTCTAAAATCGAAGAATTCATCAACATTTTGATATTTTTTAAATATCAATTCTTTATCTATTTCAATATATTGATCAGCATTAATAAGCATTTTTTGATTCAAAAAACATTTATCAATATTCAAATTAAAATATGTATGATTGGTTAAATTACAAATCGTATCGCAATCTGAAATAGCATCAAAAATAATATCAATTTTATTCTCTTTTCTGTAAATATTATAAATTGAATTTAGTGCTAAATTTCCTGGGTATCCTTCTTCTTTATCTTTTGCTAAATATTTAAAAATAAGTTGAATATATTCATTCTCTTCTTTGATTTCAAAATCAAAAAATCTAAAGGCCAAACCTAATTTTCCCCCATGTAAAGAATGCTTCCAATATTTACTTATCGAATATGTTTTTTCATTAATTTTTATTTTACCATTTTTTATTCTTCCGCAAGTTCTTCCGATAGTTTTACCATGGAATCTACCCGATGTTAAGAACGCATCTAATTCATCTTCTTGCGCAGATAATAATCTATCATTAATACTTAAGTTATAAATAGCAGCGCCAAAAGAAGTAAATACAATTTTCATACCTTCTTCATTAGTAATAGTTATTAATTTTACTTGTCCGACTTTAGTATTAACTTCAGAAATATTAATCATAAATATATACCTCAGGTTTCATTATATCACTTAATAACATAAATTTTATGTTATTTTTTATATTTGTTAATTAAATAAAGAAAAACGACTCTTTTATGAGTCGCTTATTTTTTTTCTTCTTTTTGTTTATTTTCTAATTTTGAATTATGTTCTTCAGTTTCTTTTTTCTCTAATTTAATTTCCCAATGGATTAAAACCGCTAAACCAGCACGAAGAGCAATAATGAAAGCTAAGATAATTAATTCTTGTAATTCACGAACTAAAACCGTTTTGATAATCTCTGCACCCATTTTAAATTCTAAGCCTAATGCTAAGGATTGACCAAGTGCAATTCTAATATTATGTTCATGTTTATTAAAAATCTTTGACGCATTTAAAACAATAGACTTAAATGCTCCAACAATAATAATTAAAATACCAATTAATTCTAATGTTGTAACTGAAATATGAGCAATAGTTTCTAAAATACCTTCATATCCACTTACTAAATCTTCTATACCAAATAAAAACATAAAAATATTCTCCTAATATTATATATAACTTATTTTAGGACTTTTATCAAGATATAAAATTTTAAGACTATAAACTATCTCCAAAATCTTCTTTAAATTTAGCCACTAATTTTTCTTGCCAATCACTAACTGGGGCTAATCTACCAATAAAGAATCTCATAACTTCTGGTTCTTCAGTAAATTTTAAACCACCAATTAAATGACGATTTTCATATAACCAAGCAAGTCTATCTGCAAGATATCTAATTTGAGAAAGAGTAAATACTCTTCTTGGCAAAGCTAAACGAACTAATTCACAAGAAGCGATATGTTCGCTTCCATCTGGGTTTTTAGTTTCACTAACTGTTCCTCTTTCCATACCTCTTGCACCAGAAACAATATAGATAGCAGCAGCAAGAGAAGCAGCTTGATATTCTTCGCCTTTAATATGAGATACAAATTCTCTAGCGTTAATATGTAATCCTAATCCTCCAGAAGGAGTAACTACTGGAATTCCATATGATTGTAAAATTCTTGAGAATTCAGCAATAAATTCAGGTCCATGAGATATCATATCAATATCTGTTGCTTCTTCTAAACCAATCGCAGTAGCTTCCATTTCTCTAGTTGACATACCACCATATGTTAAGAATCCTTCATAAACTGGGATTAAGGTTTTCATTTTATCATATAAATCTTTATCAGCAAGAACAATTCCACCGCCTTTTGCGCTTCCTAATTTTCTTGCAGAGAAATAAATTATATCTGCACAAGCACTAATTCGATGAGCAATTTCTTGAATTGATAAATCCTTACAACTTTCTTCTCTTACTTTATTAAAGTAAAGATTATCTGTTAATAAAGAAGCATCAATCATTAAAGGAATATTATAAGCATCACAAAGAGCTTTTACTTCTTCAATATTGCCTACGCTGACAGGTTGGCCACCAATTAAGTTAGTCCCCATTTCAATACGTACAAATGGAATATGATCTCTTCCAACTTCTTCAATTACTTTCTTTAATTTATCTAAATCGATATCACCTTTAAAAGGTTCTTCACTAGTAATCTTAACTGCTTCATCTTTAAATACTTCAATAACGCTACCACCACATAATTCAATATGTGTCTTTGTTGTAGTAAAGTGATAGTTCATTGGAACTACATCGCCAGGTTTAACTAATGTTTTTGCTAAAATGTGTTCACAAGCTCTACCTTGATGAGCAGGTAAGAAATATGATTTGTTAAAAAATTTAAATACTGCTTGTTCTAAGCGATAATAAGTTTCACTACCAGCATAAGAATCATCTGCCATCATCATTGCTGCTAATTGACGATCACTCATTGCATTTGTTCCACTATCAGTAAGCATGTCTAAATAGACATCTCTGTTTTTAAGTAGGAAAGTATTATTTCCTGCTTCATTGATTGCTTTTAATCTTTGCTCGATTGGTAAAAGATTAAGTTTTTGAACAATCCTTACCTTATGCATTTCTAAAGGTAAAGATTCCTCTTTAAAAAATTTGATTCTTGTCATAAAAATACCTCCATCTATCGGGGAATAAAAAAAGATTTCACTCCCTCAACAATTGTCTAGGGACGAAATCTGAAAATCCGCGGTACCACCCTAATTATAGCTAGGCTATCTCTTTAATCCTGATAACGGAGGAGAATCCGTAAAAATCTACTAATATTTCAATTTTTAAACTCCGAAGTGTATATTATTCTCTGTTTACTTACTTCCACCAAACGTAAGTTCTCTATAAAACTATTAAGAAATTTTCTCTTCATCTACGTCTTGTTAATAGTCATTTTAACTCCCGTTATTTTAAAAATCAACAATAATAACTTATATTTTCTATTTTAAATTTTATAAATAAAAAAAAGTAATGACCAACCATTACTTTAATTTACTATTTAATTTTTTTGTTACACATTTAATTACAATAATAACAATACTACAAATTAGTAAATACGTTACAATAAATATTCCAGAAAAAATTAACACTACTTCCCATCTAAATTCAATCCAACTATTAATTAGATATGCTCCTAAGTACGCTAAATACAATAATAATAATTGTAATCCACAAGATTTAACAACAGACCAACTTTCGATTTGATGAAATGCAGTTGTTCCCGCTTGAACAAACGCTAAAATGTATCCGGAAACAATAGCTAAGAAAATATGTCCTCCAGACAAATAAAAATCATCAATTCCTAAAGAAACCATCCATAAAACAAAACCGACAATAATTGAACCAAGCCCTCCAAATAGTGCTCCTCTTAATAAAAATTCTTTAATATCTTTTTTACTCATACTAGATTCCCATCCTTTCCTTAACTACTTTAGTTTGTCTTCTTGAGACATAATCTACATCGCCATTTTTAAGTTGCACTAAAAGACTTCCACCCCAGGAAGTTTTAAATTTACTAATATAATTTATATTAATTAAACACGATTGATTGATCTTAATAAAATCATCTGTAACGATTTCTTCCAATTGATAAAGACGATATTTAACTCGATATGTTTTATCGTCTAAAGAAACATATGTTTTATCATTTTCAATATAAATTCGTTGAATTTCATTTACATTAATTAAACAACTTTCATCTTCAAAATAACCGACTAATTCAATTTCATCATTTTCGCATAATGATTCAATTTGTTCGATTAATTTAGTTCTACTTTTAGCGTATATTTCAACACGTTCTTCGATATCTTCTTTGATGATTGTTTTGTATTTCATAGTCAATCCCCTTTAAAATATCGTATCAAATTTTAATACGATATTTTTTTCTTATCGGTTAATGGTTGTTTTTTATTGGTAAGAGGAATATATATTACCAAATAAAAGGAATAAGGCGATATTTAACTTTCTTTTTATATTCAATATACCCTTCCAATTCTTTTTCTAATAATTTTTCTTCCCCGATAATTCTAATAATAATTAAAATCGGATATAAAAGAAAAATAAAAAATGAAATCAATGATCCAAGTATTAATGGCATAGATAAAAATACAACTAAAGTTGCAGTATACATTGGATGTCTTACAACTTTATATAAACCAGTAGACACTACTTTTTGACCTTCTTCTACTTTAATATTTCTAGATAAATAAGTGTTTTGTTTTAACACTATTGCCCATAAAACATATCCTAAAAGAAAAATTAAAGAAAAAACATAAGAAACAATAGGCGAAATAACTATCCATTTAAATCTATAATCTAACCCGGCTACAATAAAACCTGCAACAAACATTAATCCACTTAATTTAATTACTATATTTTGATCTTTTTGCTTTTCTTTTGCATCTAATCTATTTGCTAATAATTTTGGATTTTTAATCATCATAATTATTCCAGCAATTAACATTGGAATAAATAAAACTCCCATAAATAGCCATCCATTAAAATATGAAAGTGTTCCTGCTGGTAAAAATATTAATAGTCCCACTAATACTATACCAAATAAAAATTTAATTATTGCTTCTAAAAATAATTTCAAACTCATAATAACCATCATATATAAAAATAGTCCAAAAGGACTATTCTTTTATTATCCATTAATGCTTAATTAGATTTCCATAGACCATGAAGATTACAATATTCATAAGCAGCAACTACTTCTTCACCTTCAGTTAAAAGGAATTCACCTCTTGGTCTTTCACCTGGTTTTAAATCATATTTATGGAAACCTTTATTAGTTTCTAAAATAATCCATTCAATATAATGAACATCAACCATAGGATGTTCAACAGAACCTACTTCAACAATTACTTTATTACCTTCTTTAGTAATAACAGGAATGTGTTTTTCGTGTGCTCCATCTGTAGTTCCTGGGATTAATTCTTTCATTACTGCTCCACAACAAACAACTGGAACTTTTGAATCTTTTACTTTAATAATAATATTACCGCAATGTTCACAAATATAAAATTTCATTTTTTTGTTCTCCTTATATTTATATTATACAATGAGATATAAATTTTTAAAATAAAAACTATTTTTTTTCATAACCGATAACTTTTTTCATTAAATTCGATATTAATAAAATATCATCTTTACAATCTTTATCAATCCATTTTTGGATAACTGCAACAAGTCCAAAAGAATAATAAGAAAATAAATAATCCTTTTCTTCAATTGGGACATTATATTTGTCTAAAATTTTATCAAAAATTTCATCATACATATTTTTTAAAGCTATATTACTTTGAAAAATGTAAGGTTTATCATGAATTAATTTATAAATTTTCTTATTTTCCTTAATAAAATTTAAATAAGGAATTAAATAATCATCTGTAATCAAAAATAAATCATCTTTTTTAGATAAATTAACATTAATAATTTTATTATTAAATGCCTCTTGAAATCTTTTATTGATCATTCCAATTGTTTCAAATAATAAATCATCAATTGTTTCATAGTGCAAATAAAATGTTGATCTATTAACACCTGCTTTTTCACAAATTTCTTTGACAGTTATAAAATCATATTCTTTTTTATCAAGTAATAAAAGGAGAGCTTCATCCATTAATAAAGCAGTATTATAGTATTTACTTTCTGATTTATTCATGTTTCTCCCTCCTTGAATTATTCGTTTGAAATTTCCTTTGCTAATGCAATTATATCATTACCGTACTTAATTTTACCCTTTTCAATTAATTTTTTGTAAATAAAATAATTAATGGATACGCCAAAGATACCTACTAATCCTATTACGATGCCTATAATAATTGATTTTAATTCTCCATCGCCAATTACACTCATGGCAAAACTCATTCCAGTTCCTAATAATAAAGAACAAATAATCCCAAAAGTGTAAGCGAAGATATTCGCAGTTTGCTTTGCTTTTCTATCTAATTTTTTTAACGCTATTAATTTGTTTGCTTTTTTAGGTGCATATTCACTAGCAATTTTTTCAGCAATAATTTTGTCTGTATTCATATATTTATTCCTCCTGTTTAAGACACAATAATAATATCAATCCATCATTTTAGTATGAACAACAGAAAAGCGAAAAAATGTTGAAATAAAAAACTCGACACATTTAGTATCGAGTTAATAATTTATATTGGGGCGGCTGATCAGAATCGAACTGACGAGTGTCTGGTTCACAGCCAGATGTGTTAACCACTTCACCACAGCCGCCATAACAATAGATATTTTACAAATAAAGGTAGTAAATGTAAAGAAGAAAATATATTTTATTAAAAAAACTATTTTTTATTGATATTTTTAAATATAATTTAAAATATAGTACATCATATTAAAAAAGAGATTTTAGTTTTTTATTTATTTTTACTTGCGAAACGAAATAATAATAGATAAAATAATTTTACTTATAGAAAAAGAGGTATAATATGACTAGTAAAATAAGATGCTTTGCTCTCGGCGGTCTTGACGAGAACGGAAAAAATTTATTTGTTGTAGAAATTAATAATGATATCTATGTATTAGATTGTGGTATTAAGTACCCTACTAAACATGTTCCAGGTGTTGATTTTATCATACCTAATTTTGATTATTTAAAAGAACATAAGAAAAACATTAAAGCATATATTATCACTCACGCTCATGATGATAAAATGCTAGCTCTTCCATATATTTATCAAGAATGTCCTGCAAAAGTAGTAACAACTAGATTCACAGCAAGAATGTTAGATTTTGCTGCTAAAGGACTAGGAATTAAAGTTAAATTTAATTTTGACTATGTCGAAGGAAATTGCTCTAAAGTTATCGGACTACATAAAATTAATTTCTGTCAAGTAACTCACTCAATGCCATTTAGTTTTGGTCTATCTATTCATACAGATCAAGGTCAAATCGTTTACACTTCCGATTATATTCTAGATTGGTCTATTTCTGATCCTAATTTTAGAATGGATACAAACGCTTTACTTGCTCACTCTAGAGACAATGTATTGTTGGTTTTATCCGATTCTAATAATGCAAACATTCCAGGACATAACTCTCCTAACTATCGTATTACTAATAAAATTAGTAAATATTTTGAAGATCAAGAAGGAAGAGTTTACATTTCATTATATTCACAAAACTATATGAACATAATTGAAGTATTAAAACTATGTGCTAAATTAAATAAAACTGTTGTATTTAGTAAAAAACATGATGAAATCCAAGTAATGGGATTAGTTAACGAATTTAACTTACTTGAAGGAGCAAAAGTTAAGATAGAACAAATTGATAATATTCATCGTGTTCAACGTTCAAATACAGTAATAATTGTTATGAATACTGGAGAACATTTATTCAACGAAATTTGCACTATTACAAGTGGAACTATGGATAGTAAACCTATTTCATTTGAAGAACAAGATTTATTCATCTTTGCTTGTCCAAGTGTACATGCAACTGATATTATTGCTACTAAAGCTTTAGATGAAATTTATAAAACAGGTATGAAAGTACTTCAATTTACAAGAAAAGATATATACTCACCTCATGCTTGTGAAGAAGATATTAAAGCAATGATAAGCATTTTCCAACCTAAGTATTACATGCCAATTTATGGTGATTTCAAAAAATTATTAACGAATGGTAAAATTGCTATTAGTCTTAAAAAATACAACTATAGTAACGTATTCGTATTAGATAATGGAATGATTTTAAATATCGAAAATGGTGTTGCTAAAATGGATTACAGTAATAAAATTACTGTTGGAGATGTATTTATTGATGGATTAGATGTTGGTAACATCGGTAATAATGTTATTGAAGAAAGAAATAAAATCTCTAATGATGGGGTTGTTGTAATGGGAATTACAGTATCTTCTAAAAAACAAGAAATCATTGGAAAACCGGATGTTCAAATGAGAGGATTTGTCTTCTTAAAAGAAAGTGAAAATGTTTTAAAAGAAATTACAAACATCTTCCTAGATCAAGTAAGAATCTACTTAACTGGCTATTATGATGAAGCTACTCCAGTAGAAGATAAAATCATTGAAAGATGTACTAGATTTGTTAGACGCGAAACTGGTAAATCCCCAGTAATCATTCCTAAAATTATCGATATTGATAAATAGAATCAAGTCTCAATTAAATATTGAGGCTTTTTTTATATTTAATTTTATTTTTTTTAAAATTTTTATTTATCAATAAAAATAAGCGTGATAATATATTTCTCGGTTAAAAAAATCCATAAATGGAGGTACCTTATGAAAGAAATTAGAAATATTGCAATTATCGCTCACGTTGACCATGGTAAAACAACTTTAGTTGACCAACTATTAAAAGATTCCGGTACATTTAGAGATAACGAAGAGACTCAAGATCGTATGATGGACTCAAACGATATTGAAAGAGAACGTGGAATTACTATTTTAGCTAAGACAACTGCAATCAATTATAAAGATGCAAGAATTAATATTCTTGACACACCAGGTCACGCCGACTTTGGAGGAGAAGTTGAAAGAATTATGCACATGGTTGATGGGGTTATATTAGTAGTTGATGCTTTTGAAGGTACTATGCCTCAAACTAGATTCGTATTAAAAAAAGCTCTAGAAGCTAAGGTTAAACCTATTGTTGTAATTAACAAAATTGATAGACCTCACGCTGATCCAAAAAGAGTTATTGATGAAGTTTTAGACTTATTCTTAGAATTAGGTGCAGATGATGAATTACTAGAATTTAAAACTATTTTTTGCTCTGCTTTAAAAGGTACTTCATCTTATTCCCCAGAAATTGAAACCCAACAAGAAGGTATGTCACCTATCTTTGATACAATTTTAAAAGAAATTCCTTCTCCAAATAGAGATGTTGAAAATTCATTACAATTCCAACCAGCATTATTAGACTATAACGATTATGTAGGTAAAATTGGAATCGGCAGAATTGCTCGTGGTAAAATTAGAGTTAATGATATGGTTACATGTGCTAGACTTGATGGAACAACTAAAAACTTCAGAATCCAAAAATTATATGGGTTCTTAGGTTTAAAACGTTTAGAAATTGAAGAAGCTGAAGCCGGTGATATTGTTGGTATTGCAGGTCTTCCAGATTTAAATGTTGGAGAAACAATTTGTGAATTAAATAAAGTAGAAGCACTTCCATTATTAAGAATTGATGAACCTACTCTTCAAATGACATTTGGAACAAACTCTTCTCCTTTTGCAGGAAAAGATGGTAAATTATTAACTGCTAGAAAAATCGAAGAAAGATTATTTAAGGAAACTCAAAAAGACGTATCTTTAAAAGTTGAAAGAATTGCAAATAGTGAATCATGGGTTGTTTCAGGTAGAGGTGAATTACACTTATCTATTTTAATTGAAACAATGAGAAGAGAAGGTTTTGAATTAGAAGTAAGTAAACCAAAAGTAATCATTAAAGAAATCGATGGTGTTAAATGTGAACCTTACGAAGATGTTCAAATTGACTGCCCAGAAGAATTTGTTGGCTCAATTATGGAAAGTTTAGGTTCTAGAGGCGCTGATTTAGTTTCCATGAACTATGAATTAGATCAAGCAAAATTACAATATGTAATTCCTTCTAGAGGACTATTAGGATTTATGACTAACTTCTTAACTTTAACAAAGGGTTATGGTATTTGTAATCATACATTTAAAGAATATCGTCCAGTATTAAAAGTTAGCGTTGGCGAACGTTCAATCGGTGTTTTAATTTCAACAGATACCGGTCAAGCAACAGGATACGCTATTCAACATATCGAAGATCGTGGTACTTTATTTATCGAGCCAGGAACTGATGTTTACGAAGGTATGATTGTTGGAGAAAATAAATATGATATGGACTTATGCGTTTCTCCAATTAAAGAAAAGAACTTAACAAACCAACGTTCATCTTCAAAAGATACAACAGTAGTATTAAAAAGTCCAAGAAGATTATCTCTTGAACAATGTTTAGATTATATTAACACTGATGAATTAGTAGAAATCACTCCTAATTCTATTAGAATTAGAAAGAAAATCTTAAATACTGCTGAAAGAAAGAAACAAGAAGCAAGAGATCGTAGAGGAGACGAAAACTAATAAAAAGCTCAATGCAGTGCATTGAGTTTTTTCATATTCTCATATTACTAATAATATTATTTAATGTTTCTTCTTCAAAAGGATCAGAAAGACCAACTCGATCTATAATGTAATTAAATGAATTATTAGTTCCATAATTAATTAATTTTCTATATACTTTCTTACCTTCTTCTAGTTCCATGTTCCATATTTCTAAACTAGGAATAAGAGATGTGACATAAGAAATATAATATCCTGGTTGAAGATATATATGAGGCACATTAGAATAATGTAAACCTTCTTCATTCATAACAGCTAAAAATTCATTACATTTTTCATCTAATGATTCAATAGTTAATAATTCATCGGTTGTATAAACATAATGTTCAAAAAGATAAATACATGCCCCTGATAACATATTCCATAAGGCAGAATACTTTTGATTATCAATTAAAGTTGAAGCTAAATCATCATCTAAAATTAAAGAATAATAATTAGTCATTAAATACTCTAGACTTTGAGAATGAACCTCACAAACATCTACATTAGATCTATTTTTTGTTCGTAAATTACTATCAGATTGAGTAAATCCTAAATAATGTCCAAACTCATGAACAGCGGTAATATATCTAGATGCATTATTTTCCCCTGATAAGAATAAGAAGAAATCACCAGAATTAGTATAACTTGATACAAATGAGCCCGAGTGTTTATTACTTCTTGCTTCAAAGTTATAATTACCTTTAGTTTTTAAATCCAAAACAACTTCTTTTGCTTTAGGAAATATATTTTGACAATTTTCTAACATCATGAATATATCATTTTCATCTAATGATGTATTAATAACATTTTCTGAATATAATGAATATCGTTCTAAATATAAATCACATAATGATTTTATTTCTTGATTATTAATTATTTCATTTGCTAATTTAGTTGCATCTTCTACTTTATAATCACGATCAAATTTTTCTTCCCAAATATAATCTAAATATGATGGATAGTTAAATTCTTCCGCGATTTGTTTTCTGATATTAATTAATTCTAAATAATTTTGTCGATAATCAAAATCAGGATTATTTACTCCAGCAATGGAAAAGGAATTAAGTAAAGTATTCTCTTGATTAAGTAGAGAAATTTGTTCTTCACTCATCATTTGATAATTCTTAATATATTCAATATCTTTACTTGTAAGACCTAAATCTGTTCTAAAATTTTTAAAGTATTTAGAATTATGTATTGTTTTTAATAATTGATTATATAAATCATTACAAACAACATAATAATTACTTAAGGCTTGATAATCACGAATATATTTCTCATCATCAGAATATATATTTTGGTAAAGATAAGTAATTCCATTAGCGCTATTTAACAAATTTAAATCATAATAAAAATCTTGGAATTGACTTTTAATTTCTTGATAATCCTTTTCTTCTTTTTCAATTTCTAATCTTAATTTGTTAATTTTATTAACAATATTTTCTCCATCAATATTTTGATAACTTGTAGAATTGAATAAACTAGAATCATTAAAACCTAAATAATAATCTACGTTTTCTATTTTTTTACGATAAAAATTATAGTTTTCTGCTTTTTGTAAAGTTTCTTTTAACGCAATAATAAATTGATCGTGATTTTTCCAATATTCTTGGTGAATTTGTTTACTTACATCATCATAATTATTCATTGAAACTTGATATGTTTTTGAATTTTTAAGAATATCATTGAAGGAATAACTAACTTCATCTAAATATTCTAAACATTTTAAATATGATAAATAGGATTTTTCACCTATTGATTTTTTCATATTCTTAAGTTGAGTTTTAAAGTCTTTATTAATGTAAACAAAATTCTCATTGCTAGAACTATTGCTCGAACAATTAGTTAATAATAAAGAAAGAGACAATACCAAAAATATCTTTTTCATTATTTAATTTCCTTTCCAATTTGATAACCAGAGGATAATGCAAATCCAATATTATATCCTCCACAATCTCCATCTACATCTAAGAATTCTCCACCGATATAAATTCTTCGATCTTTTTTCAAGGATAAAGAAGAGTCTAATTGATTTAATGAAACTCCACCAGAAGTAACTTGAGAAAATTTAAATTCATAGATTCCACGAATATCAAATCGTAAATCTCTAATACTTTGTTTTGGATTACTAAATGTATTTACATAATTAGCAATTTCTTTAATAAAAATATGATCTAATGATGGATTTAGATCAATTAATCGATCTAATTCATTATTATCAATATTTGGTAATAAATCTAATGATATTTGATAACCTTGATAATTTGATAAATGTAGTCTAGCAATTTTCGCACTTAAATTAAAAATAACAATGCCTGAAAGTCCATCTTTTTTAAATAAGACTTCCCCAGGTTCTTCTTTTATTACTTGATTGTTATGTAATAATTTTGCCAAGCATTTAATTCTTTTATTTTCTAATTCCTTTGGAAAAGAAGAAACACTTATAGGGGATAATGACGGAGTTAATTTAGTTGTTAATAAATCTAAAGCATTTACAATGCGATTGTAATTTAATTTTTCATTTTGATAGGAAATTCCCCCTATTGCTAAAACTAATCTATCGCATTCTATTTCATTATTTATAATGATATTTTCACTATTTGCTTCTAAAGAAGTAACTAAATAAGAAGTAACAACTTTAACTTGATATTTATTTAGCAAAGCCTTCAAAGCACAAATAAAAGTTAGACTAGATTCACTAAGAGGATAACCTCTCCCCTGTTCATCGAAATAGTATTTATATCCCACTTCATCTAAAAGTTCTAACACTTTATTAGAATTAGCTATTATAGGCGAAACAAAAGATGAAGAGTAATGCTCCTCTAAAAGTTTTTCATTGAAGAAATTACATCTACCATTCCCAGATATTTTAATTCTAGAACCAATGTCTTTATCTTTTTCTAACAAAATTACTTCATATTCAGGATGGAATTTCTTAATACTAATGGAAGATAGAATTCCACAAGGTCCTCCACCTATAACTACAACTTTCATTTATATCACCTTAATTTATTTTACAACAAATAAATAATTTACTCTATAATAATATTTTACCTATTTCGAATTTGTTTGTTTACACCAAAATGTAAATATCATAGAATAAAGTCAGGTGATATAAATGATTATTCTATGTGGGCCAAGTGCATGTGGCAAAACTGAAATTGCCAAATATTTAAACCAAGCTTTTTCTCTAAAGAAAGTAGTTACTAATACAACTAGAGAAAAAAGAATTGGCGAAGTAAATCACGTCGATTACAATTTCATTACAAAAGAAGAATTTTTAAAATTAAAAGATCAAGATTTATTTGTTGAAACCACTTGTTATAATAACAATTTTTATGGTTGTTTAAAAAGTGAAATAGCAGATGATAAAGTAGTAATTCTTGAACCAGAAGGAGTTAAAAACTTCTTAAAATTAAATGATCCTAAATTATGTGTTTTCTATTTAGAAGCAGATGAACAAATTAGAATTGATCGTATGCGTTATAGAAAAGATAAAGAAGAAGACATCGCAAAAAGAATTTCTAATGATAGAATTGCTTTTAATAATGAGAATCTTCCACCATTTAACTACTTAATTAATACTGAAAAAATCACTATTGAAGAAGGAGCAAAACAAATTATCACTTTATACCAATATCATTTAAATAATCTTAAATAAGCTTTTCAATATTTGACAAATTACTATTTGAAGTAAATAAATTTATTAATCTTAAAATTGTCGCAATCAAAACTAGCATCGTTGCAATTACAAAACGCAAATTAGTCTGGTTTTGATTTTTTTTATATGTATTTAATGCATCATTAAAAAAATAAATCGTTGCAAATAAAACTATTATTGCAGCGATTTTAGAACGATTTAATATGTTAATTTCTTCTTTTTTATATGTTGTATAACCTTTAGCTATATCAATAAATATTTTTAAAACTGAGATTGAGATTAAAATGGCAAAAATAATAATTATTAAATACAAAATTTGAGTTTGATATCTTTTAATCTCTTCACTATTTTGATAATTCATATAAAATTATATGAATAAATTATCTATAACTTGATAGTGTTTCTTAAATATTCTTCAGTTTCTTCTATAATTGGGTCCTTTACAAAATTAGGCATTTTCTTTGCTTTAGGATAACCAGAAATAGCAAATGGTCCTCTAGGTTTAATATAATTTTTATCTTTATCTAATGAATAAATAGCCTTAATATTTGTTAAACATGCTTTAGATGCATGATGAACAAAAATATATAAGAATAAATGACCTAGTTTACTAAACCAAGATGGAAGTCCCGTTTGATCACTAGAAATAATGTTTGTTTGGCAAATTCCTGGATGAGTTAAATAATATATAACATTGGTATCTTTAGTAGATAATTCATAAGTTAATCTACTTAAGCAACATTTTGAATATCCGTAGTTTTTATTTCTACTCATCTTTTCAAAATCTTTTAAATCAATAGATTTGTTTGATAAGAAAGCTGTCAAAGAAGTAACTACAATAACTTTAGAATGGCATCTTTCTAACATAGGATTCATCTTCTTAAGAAGATGATATGTTCCAAAATAATTTGTTCCCATAGTTAATTCTAAATTATCTTTAGTGCGGTAATTTACTTTAGGAAAATATACCCCTGCATTACAAACTAAATAGTCAATATGTTGATAGTTCTCTTCTATATAAATAGAAAATTTTTCAATGCTATCGAATGAACCTTGATCATATTTACAAATATCTATCTTTGCAGTTTTAACTTCTTTTAAAATCTTATCTTTAGCTATTTCTGCTTTTTCTAAATTACGACACGCCATAATAACCTTAGCGCCTTTATACGCTAAAGATAGAGCTGTTTGAAAACCAAGGCCACTATTAGCCCCGGTTACAATAGCCACTTTATCTTCTAATGATTCTAATTTATCTAAATACTTTGTATACATCTTCATTAAATTAATTCTTCCAAGTCTTTAATTAATAATGGTAATTCTTCAAGACTATAAATAGTAGCCCCAGAAGCATTTAAGTGTCCTCCACCATGATATTTACATGCAACTTGAGAAATATCTAATCTTCTACTTCTAATTGAAACGCGATATTCATTCTTTTCTTTAATTTCAGTAATACACATCCAAATAGGTACACCTTTAATATTACTCATTAATGATAAGAATTCTTTACCTCTTTCATTATGAATATTTAATTCTTTTAAGTCTTTATCTTCTAATACGTAATATGCAATACCTTTTTCTGTTACTTGCATATGATCTAAAACAAAACGTTGTAGATGCAAAGAAGCAATATCTTTTTCATACATTGGTTCATATACATCAATATGTGGTCTTAATCCATATGTTAATAATTCTCCAGCCACATTAAATGTATCTTTGTCTACTGAAGAGAAAAGGAATCTTCCTGTATCACCAACAATTCCTGAGTAGAAATATTTAGCGCTTAATAAAGGAAGAGGATATTTCTTTTTAAAGGATAAGCAAAAATGCGCAACTAATTCACTAGTTGAAGATAATTCATTTGCAACGATATTAATATTTCCATATGGTTCAACATTTGGGTGATGATCAAATTTGATAATATAGCTTGCTTTCTTATATCTTTCATCATCAATTCTTGCTGTGTTACCTGTATCTACAACAATTGCTAAAAAAGGTTTTTCAAAAATTTCATCTTCAAGAACTTGCATTTCAGGATATAAAGATCCAGTAAATGTAGTATGATTAGCGCCTACATAATATACTTTTTTCATTGGGAAAGAATCTTTTAACCAGAAAGCTAATCCTAATTGAGTACCAAAAGCATCATAATCTGGTCTTTGATGTCTAAATACTACAATTGTATCAAATTCTTTAATTTTTCTAATTACTTGTTTGTATTCTTTTTTAAATGTCTTTGTTAGTTCCATATTGTTTTCTCCTATTTAATATTTTTTAATATATTTTTTAATTCATTAACAAAGTTAATGATATCTTCCTCTTTACTTAAATATGAAAGAGAAACTCGAATTGAATTTTCACTTTCCACAATTGATCTACCCATTGCTTGAAGTACATGACTATATTTAGTTTTTTTACTTGAACAAGCAGATTGAGTAGATACGTATATATCTTTATTTGATAAAGCTTCACTAACAACAGAAGCCTTTTTATTCACATAGAAATTTAAAATATAAGGACTTGCATTATCTGGTGAATTAAATTTTATTCCTGGTATAGAAGATAATTCTTTTCTTAATAAATCGTTTAATTTTTTAACATAATCATATCTTGATTTTTGATTTTCAAAAGCGATTCTTAAAACTTTTGCCAAACAAACTTCATAAGGGAAATTATTAGTTCCTGGTCGATATGCAAATTCTTGTCCTCCACCATTAAATAATGGGAATAGGTCCGCTCTAGATTTTTTTATTAATAATCCAGATCCTTTAAAACCATTAATTTTATGAGCGCTTAAACTAATTAAATCTACATTTGAAAAATCAATATCGATTTTCCCAATTGATTGAGTAGCGTCTACGTGCAAAAATGCTTTGTTATATTTTTTAACAATATCGGAAATTAATTTAATATTGTGAATAGAGCCAACTTCATTATTAACGCTCATTAATGAAACTAGAATAGTTTCATCTGTCATAGATTTTTCTAAATCATTATAATTAATCTCTCCATTATCTTGTAAAGGTAAATATGTAACTCTAAATCCAAATTCTGTCTCTAATTGCTTAAAGCAATTTAAAACTGAAGAATGTTCACCTAAAGAAGTAATTATATGTTTACCTCGATTAGCGTATTTTAAGGCAATTCCTTTAATTGCCATATTATTTGATTCAGTAGCACCACTAGTAAAAATAACTTCATTTTCCTTGCAAGAAAATAAAGATGCAATTTGTTTTCTAGCTTTTGATTCAAGTAACGCTACTTCAAAGCCTAATTTGTGTGAAGAAGATGTATTAGCAAAAAAACGATTATTAATCGCATTAAATGTATCTAATACTTCTTTTTCAAGTGGACTTGTTGCAGCATAATCCAAGTAAATCATTATAATTTACCTCCTAGTTATTTTTATGAGAATAAAAATCAAAAGGCTAATATAATTAGCCTATTTATTTACATCAGGACGCATTTTTTTAATAATTGCAACAGTTTCTTCAATCGTTCTAGTAAAATCACTTTCGAAGAAAGAAGTTCCTGCATTATTCAATGCATATTTACAATCCAAGAATCCTTGACGATATTGATTTGCGTATACGATAGATTCTTCTGCATACTTTCTTTGAGCAGAATTTTCTTCGACTTCTTTTAATAATTGAAGAATTAATTCTTCAGCATATTCTAATGTATCTAATGCATTTTGAACATCAATCGGTTGAACTTTTATAATATCACCAATATCTTCTAAATACGAGAAAGAGCGATCAAAAGAAATTTTTAAACGGTCATTGAAAGAAGGAACATTCATTTCTCTAATTACATATTGAGCATCTTTTAATTTTAAGAAATATTCACAAATTTTTGTATAGACCATTTCTGTGTCAGTTTTGAGCGAATTTAAATATTGATTAAAATCTTTAATAATTTCTTTAATTCTAGCCATTTCTTTTTCCATATCATACATTTTTAAAACAATGATAGAAAAAGGTTGTTTTGTTGTAGAATGAATAAAGGTATCTAAATCTCTTTTAATGTGAGATACATTATCAATATCTTTTTCTAATTCAATCATCTTGTCTAAATATCGATCTTTAATTAAGTAAACTTCTTTATAACTTGGCAAAATTCTTTTTATTTTCATGTATTGCTTTTCAAGACTATATGTATCGTCATACATTTTTTCGCTATTTTGATCGAAATAATTTTTTGCTTCAATTTCTTCATCAAATGACTTGAAGATATTCATTATATCTTCATCAATCCCATCTAATTTTTCTTGGACATTATTAAAGTCAAATGAAGCAATTTTTTTATAAACTTCATCTAATGTATTTTTGTATGAATCAAGTTTAGACATTACTTTTAGGTGGTGTAAAGGATAATAATTCTTTTCTAATTCATCGTATTTAGCTTTTACTTCTTCCATCTTTTTAGGAATAACGCGAGAGATTCTTACACAGTAAACTGGTATTTTATCAAATGATTCTATTAACGCAAGCAAAACTTTTTCAATTATAGGTAATTTTTCATTTGACTCTTCATATCTGGCTGCACTGGTAAGTTCTTCGCATTCAGAAAATAATTGATCAATTCTACCAAAAAACTTATCAAAAGAATCTTTAATAATCTTTAATTCACCTTCGTGGATTGCATATTTTTCTTTTAATTCTCGATATAGTCGTTGAAGTTTGATTGCTTCTTGATGGAATTCTTCATCTTTTTGTAATAAATTATTTAACTCATTATAAAGCTCAATAACTTTATGATCAAATTCAATAACAATAGTCTTTGTAGAATTTATTAAGTTGTTAATTCCACGATAATTCTTTTCATTAATTGTTGTAATTAATCCTGAAATTGCAACATACGAATTTCTATCATTTTCTTGTAAAATATTTTGATACATTTGAACATATTTTTCATGATATTGAATGTATTCTAGATTTTGATTAGAAATATATTCTAATCTGGCAATAAATTGTTCAACATCTTCAACTAATAAAGTATGAAGTCTTTTGTATCTTTTTTCCAAATCTTTAGCGGTTTTCTTTTGACTTCCCCTTCTAATTAAAAACAAATAAATAAGTGTTAATCCAGCCGCTAAAAATAAAACTGCTAAAGAAATTAATATAATTAATATTGTTAAATTATCTTTTAAATTAAATAATAATTTCATAATATTCCACCTCATTCTATATCATACAACAAATGTAATAATTCTTGAAGAAGATTTTAACCTTAAAAAAGCTTTTCTTAATTTTTTTAAAATTAAGTATATTAATATGACGTTTTTTCTAAAAACATCTAAATAATTGTTGACACAATTTTTACTATAAAGTAAAATAATAAAGCATGTGCAATTAGCATATAGATACACCCTGTCTGATGAACTACATCAAATAAGTAACCTTGCTAATAGGAGGCGAAGTAGTCCACCCGAGGCCACTGGGATCTATACTCTATAGCTTTGTAAATGTGCAACAAAGAAAGGAGAAACAAAACATGTCAAGATATACTGGACCATCCTGGAAACTATCACGTCGTTTAGGATATTCAACACTTGAAACAGGAAAAGAACTTGCAAAACGTCCTTATGGACCTGGCCAACACGGTAATGCAAGAAAGAAAAAACCATCTGAATATGGAAAACAATTAGTTGAAAAACAAAAGTTAAGATTCACATATGGTGTTTCTGAAAGACAATTTAGCAATTTATTCAAAAAAGCTAAACAAATCAAAGGTGTTGTTACAGGTACTGCTTTCATGCAATTATTAGAATCTAGATTAGATAACTTAGTTTATCGTTTAGGCTTTGGTAGAACAAGAAGAGCAGCTCGTCAATTAGTAAACCACGGACACATCTTAGTCAATGGTAATAAAGTTGATATTCCTTCATACACTTGTAAACCTGGTGATGTAATCTCTGTTAAAGAAGCAAGCAAAACATTAAAAGTTGTTAAAGAATCATTAGAAACATTAACATTAGTTGTTGCTTATGTTGAAGTTAACAAAGAAACATTAGAAGGAAAATACATTAGACTTCCAGAACGTAGTGAATTAGCTAAAGATATCATCGAATCTAACATCGTTGAATTCTACAACAGAAAAGGTTAATTACATTAAAAAAATAAATCCGTTAGTTATTCTGCTAACGGATTTTTTATTTGCTTATTTATAAATGATTATTTGATTCTCTTTAACTATTCCATTTAACTCTTTTTCATTAATCAAATCAAATTTCCCCTTCAATTCATCTAAATATATTTCATTATTAAAATTGATTATCATATTTATTTGATTTTCATCGATAAAACGGGTAATTTTTAATCCTGAACTATTAATTTTCTCAACATGAATATCACCATATTTTACTACTGGTAAATGCTTAATTTTTATAAGTTTTTTGACGTAATTTAGTATATCTTCATTATGTTTATCAAATATCATTCCACGTCTGCAATCCGGGTCATAGCTTCCTTCCATCATAATTTCATCACCATAATAAATTAATGGTGAACCAGGTAAAAATAGCAATAAGGAAACAGCCTGTAAAAATTTATTTTTGTCATTATCTAAAAATGTATAAATACGATCAGTATCGTGAGAACCAATTAAAATATTACTATTATGATAATATGTTAAAGGTGTTTCACCTCTTTCTCTTTCAATAATGTCGATAAATTGATCTAATGATAGATTTCCTTTTAAGAAATTTCTAATACCATCATAGATTGTATAATTCATAATCGAATCAAATTCATCCCCTCTTAAATATGGAGTAGATTCATACCATACTTCACCCATAATAAGACAATTAGCATTATATTTTTTACTTTCTTTTCTAAATACTCTCCAGAAATCATGCGTTACTTCATCGGCCACATCCAATCGGTAACCATCAACGTTAAAATCTCGTAAATAGTGTTTAGTAACATCTAAAAAATACTCCCTACAATCTGGATTTTCTGTGTTTAATTTAGGCATATATGGTCCAAATGAAAATCCTTTATAATTTGGCGGAAAATTAATTGCTACTGGAAAACTACTTACAAAATACCAATCAACATACTTTGATTTTTCTTGATTCTTTAATAAGTCTTGGAAAGCAAAAAACTGTGTTGAAGAATGGTTAAATACTAGATCTAAAATAACTTTAATATCATTATTATGACAAGTATCTACTAATTCTCTAAAGTCCTCATCTGTCCCTAAAAGAGGATCAATTGCCATATAGTCAATCGTATCATAACGATGAGAAGAATTAGATTTAAAAATCGGATTTAAATATATCGCATCTACACCTAAATCTTTTATATAATCAATTTTTTGAATAATTCCTCTTAATGTCCCATTAGTTCTAGTCCTAACTCCCATTGGTACTTCGTTCCATGTAGAAGAAAAATTATTATCTGTAGGAGCAAATCTTTCAGGAAAAATTTGATAAATTATCGCTCCTTTACTCCATTCAGGAGTTTTAAAAAACGATCTATCAGCTTGATGGAAAACAAGATTAAACATTTCAATAGATTCATAAGGCTCTTTTTCAAAAAATTTATAATTGCCATAATAAACTTTGCTCGCACCATCGTCTAAGACAAAATAATATCTTGCAGCAATCATACTAAAATTACGCCCGAAGAAATCCATTTCATCAGAGATGATTGCTTCATAATAATCATAAATTGAAGTTGATGCCACTTTTCTCATTTCAATTGAAAAAGTAGGGTGATCTTTTACTCTTCTTTCTCTTAAATACTTTTCAACGTATTTTAATGTTACTTGATTGAAATCATCTTTTTTCGTTCTTAAGCGAATTAAATATTGATGCTCTCCTATTTTATATGCATAGGACTCATTCATATTATGAATAATTGCACTTTTTTCCATAAAAACACCTACTTCTATTATTATGTTAGCATAATAACTATCGAATATTTATTTTTTTTAATACAAAGATAATAAATTATGTTATATTAATTTGTAATAAGACCTATAGAAAGGGGATTTATTATGGAAGATATTAGAATCATCAAAACAAAGCGCGCTTTAAATAAAGCACTTGCTAAATTATTAACAGAAATTCCTTATCCAAAAATGTCTATTATCGACATTTGTAAAGAAGCAAAAGTTCATCGTGCAACTTTTTATAATTATTTTAAAAGTAAAGACGACTTATTTATTTATTGCATCAAAAATGTTAATCAACACTTTATTGAAAATTTCCACGAGGAAAAGAAAATTAGCTTTTCAACACGTAATGAATTATTAAATTATGTTGTTGATTCATACATCGATAAATGTCATAAGTTATCAAAATACATCAAAAAAGTAGTAGAAGTTCAAACCCCTGAAAAGATTTATTATGTTTTAAATCGTTCAATTTATGAGTGCTTATATCAAGTTCTTTCATTATATCCAAATCCAAATCAATCAATGCCAAAAGATTTTATTGCAAATGTATATGCTGGTGCGTTGACAAATATTGCCTTCTGGTATATAGAAAACGATAATATCTCTATAGAAGAATTTACTAAATACGTTAAGCATTATTTAAACGAAAACGAAGTTCAAGTTTTTAGATAATAATAAAAGTTCCAGAAATGGAACTTTATTTTTTTCTTAAACCAATGATTTCTTCTTCGTTAAAATTTTCTATAATGGCAGGACATTGCCCACCAGTTTGAATTGAATAAATTATCTTGCCATTTTCTAATTTAGCATCATAAATATATCCAAACATTAATTCTCCTCTATATCTAAAATTAATTTGATCTTTCTTTTTATATTTAGCAATTTCTGGATATTTTTTCCTCTTTAAAAAGTTAAACATATATTCAATCTCACTTTCATTATTATTTTATTATCATTAAGAATACTACTTTTTTACTTAATTATTAATAATTATTAATAAATTTATAAATAAAATTATACTTATCAACTAAAATGACTTATAATAAAATCGAGGTGAAAGAAATGGTATTATCTAGTTTTAAATTAAATTTATCATTAGAAATAATAATCCCTTTAGGAATTATTATAATTTTAGCTATTACTTTATTCGCATTTTTTATTCACTCACATTTTATTAATTCTAAGCATAAAAAAGCTATTAAATCATTTACATCAGGAAAAAACAATTTGAGACTTTTTACTATCGATTATAAAAATGAATCAATTTATGTTGTCGATAAGAAAAATTTTAAAACAAGAAGAAGAGAAAATTTCAAATGGTTTTATAATAGTTTTTCTAATGAAGATTCAATTAGAGTTAAAGTATGGATAAACGAATTGATAAAAGGAGATAAAAAAGTAAAAGATAACCTAGAAGTTCAAGTCTCATTAGGTGGTAAACAAAAAATCTTCTCTGTTATTACTTGTACTGGTATTGATAGAGAGAACAGCATTATCCATCTTGAATCACATCTTTTCCAAAATATTAAAAACACAAAACTTAATAATGGAGGTAAAAATTCTAAAATCTTTAACTACCATGATTTATCTTCAATATATCATTCTTCTAGAAATGAGAAATTCAATGTTTATTTAATTCGAGTTTTCTCAAGTGAAAATTCATTTAATTTTAAAAATATTTGGACTAACAAAAGTTTAAATACATTACTTTTGAGTAAAGTTAATCGATATTTAAATACAAATATGAAAATTTGCCAAACCTCTCAAAATGAATTAGTTATTTTAGAAAGCAACGGTTCTAATAAAAACACATCTATTGCTTACGCTCATAGGTTTTCTTCTGAAGTTTCTAAAATCATTAATTTAAATGGATTACAAAATTCTTACACTTATAGAATTGGTATTGCAACTGGACAAGTTAAATTACAAACATTTGATGAATTAGTAAGTTTTGCTAGAAAAATGACTATTGAAGCCAACAATGATTATGATGACAAAATCATTTATAACTCCGATTATTCAAATAGTGAAGTTAAAAATCAAATTCTTGAACATATCAATAATATCATTACAAATGATTTAGTCGATGTAGAATATACCAGTATGCTAAATTGTACAAATGGACACTTAAAAGGGTTCTTTACAAATGTAATTATTAAAAACGAATTCTTCCAATCATACTTGGAAATGCAAGAATATGCAGCATTACACTCTCAAGTAAAACCAGTTATCGAATTTTTATACAAAGAAATAAACTCTATTTATATTAATAAATACTTTTTAACAACTGAACAAAGAAGATTATTTTTAAAAACAAATATCAAATATGTATCTGATATTTTAAGTGTAGTTAATAGTTTTTCTCTTCCTGAAAATGTAAAAACAATTTTCGTTTTCCAAGAAAAGGATATATCTAAAGAAGCTATGAATAATAGTAAGAATTTACTTGATTCTTTAATTGAATTAAAAAAAGAAACTAAATTAAAGTTGGGTATCGAATTTACATCTACCGCATTAGAAATGAGCGATGAAATCCTTGAGATGTTTGATTACTTTATTTTTGATCAAAATAATTCATTTGCACAAATTCTAACATCAACACAAGACCAAATTCTATTTCAAAATTTAACTAATACATTAATGGATTTTCCAAAAGGCAAATTAGTTGCGGTTAACTTGAAATCATGGCAAGCAATTGAATTTTTCACTTCTTTAGGATTTAAATATGTATCGGGCCCTTATTTTGGAAGTGAAATTAATAAAACGCCTTCAATTGATACAAAGAAAATTAACAAATTGTTATCTTTATACGATTAATAAAGGAGATAAATATGATAAATAAAAAATTGACATTAATTGCTTCTCTTATTTTACTAAGTTTGACTTCATGTGGCTCATTTGAAACTCCAAGTACATTTGATCCATGGGATAAACTAGGCGGAGGAAAAGAAGCAACAGTAGGTACTTTAATTGATTTAGATGAAGAAGCATATCAACCATCATTTTCTAATTCAGAAGACTTATTAAACACTGATGAAGACGGAAGTACAATTGTAAATCTTTCTAATTTAACAACTTCTCAATACACAATTACTAAAGCTGGAAAGTATTCCTTTAATGGTAATTTCAATGGTTCAATCGTTGTTGAAAGTTGCGGTGATGGTAATGTTCAATTATTCTTAAATGGAGTTACTATTACTCCTTCTAGCACATCTAGTTTACCTGCTATTCTTTTTAAAAAGACAACCGGAAAAAGAATTATAACCATTAAAGAAAATACTACAAATATTTTAAAGGATGGAGCAAAAAATTATGGTGAAGATTATGATGAGGCTGTAATTTGCTCTAGACGTTCATCACTTACAATCAATGGAAATGGTAAATTAATTTTAGAAGGCGTTGCTATTAATTCTTCTGGAATTAAAGTAAAGCAAGAACTTAGAATATTTAATACTAACATTGAAATTAATGCAAAAAACAATGGTATTAAGGCAGATGATTTAGTTTATATTAAAGACGCAAATATTAAAATCAATGCAGATAATGATGGTATTAAAACCAGTAAAGATCCTCTATCCACTTCAGAAGCAAACACTTTCGCTTCAGATAGTAAATACGGCTACTTATACATCGAAAATACTTCTTTAGATATTACAAGTGGCGATGATGGATTAAGCGCAAACAATACTTTATATATTAACAATGGTGATACAAATTTAATTAAAATTAAAACAAACAATGGAACACCATCTACTATTAACGAAATTAGTTCAACTACAGTTAATGGTAAAGCAATTAGAGTTGAAGGTATTAATCTTGTTGATTTAGGCACATTACAAGAAACATATTTCCCTGCTACACACGATAAAAATTATTCTCTAGTTATTGCAGGAGGTAGATTTGACATCAATAGTAATGATGATGCACTTCATTCTAAAGGTAATATTTTTATTCATGGTGGTGAATTCTCTATAACCTCTGGAGATGATGCACTTCACGCTGATAATGTCTTCCAATTGGATGAAGCTGAAATTAATATCAATAAATGTTTCGAAGGAGTCGAAGCATGCGCTATTGAAGTTTACGGTGGAAAATTAAATGTTACTTCTATCGATGATGGAATCACTGCTAATAATTCATTAATTACTGATTATGACTTCCATTTTTTCATGGAAAATGGAGATGTGACAATAAACTCAAAAGATGATGGGCTTTCTTCAAATGGTTGGATTCAAATCTCCGGAGGAAACTTATTAATTCATGGCTCTGAAACAAAAAGCGCTCTTGATAGCGAAAAAGGTATATTAATTAACGGAGGTAACATTATTGCTCTTGGCGTTGGTGGTTTAGTAGAGGTGCCTGCAATTAACTCTACTCAATGCTATGTATGCATTACAACCCCTACTCCACAAACTAGTAATAATAATATTACTGTCACTGATAATGAAGGTAGTGAATTAATTAATATTAAAAACCTTAATAAATATCAATCAGCATTAATTAGTTTAGAAGGTTTTGAAGAAGGAAAAACTTATTCCTTTACAATTGGAAATCAAAACTACAAAACAACTTTAGAAAAAATTAATACCGCTTTAGGTTGCAATTTCAATGGAATTGGCAATCAAGGCTCATATAAAAAATAAAGTTCCTTAATTGGAACTTTTATTTTGATTCAATTACATCTAGTGATGAAACAATATCAATCATTTCGTTAACGGATAATGAATTAGAGTAAATTTCATATTTAATACCATTATAATAATAAGTTAGATATGAATTATTAAATACGCCTAATCCTTGGGTAAATTCTACAATTGTTCCAGAAACACTTTGATAATTAATTTCTTCATTTGATTCTAAAACACTTTGTATGATAGTGAAATTTTGACTACCTTTATAAGAAAGAATGTAAACTGTTTTACCATTTACCGTAGCTTCTGTTTGTTCATTTAATTCACTATTAATAATATTATCAACAACTATAAATGGTAATTCGTCATCACTTCTATTAATAGTAGAAGAAGTTTCTTTTGCATTTTTCATATTTAGTTCTACATTGAAATCATCTTCAACTAAATCTACATCAAATTCAACTTTTGTGAAATTAATTGAGCAAACAATTGTATTATTTTGATCATAAATGTTTACCCATACCGGTTTAAAGTCAGAAGATAATTTAACATCTTCTTTCACCCAATTAGGGGAATTTTCATACTTAGGAACAAAGCTTAATAAATACCCATCACTCACTTTTTCAATATTATATTCTCCATCTAAAGATGATAACATTGAATGGAATAAGTATGGTTTTTGGCTATTTAATGGATAATCTCCAGTAAAAGTATAAACTTGATTTAAAGAAGGAGTTAATACATAAACACCATCTTTATTTCTTAACATAATTTGCTCTTGATTAATATTTTTATCAAGCAAGGAAATTCTAAATAAATCCTTGTCATTATCTTTTTATAATCAATACAAACATAAAAATTACGCTTATCATCATGTGCTAATGTTTCCATATTTGCTTCCATATGATAAGAAGTTAAATTATTCTTCACATCCATAATTTTTTCTGGGACAGTATCTCTATTACTAAAAATTTTAAAACCCGCTAGAACTAGAACGACTACAGCAAGTAACCCTGCAATTATTTTTTTAACCATATTTTCTCACCCTCACGATAACTTATGTAGATGAATAGAAAAATATGAATATATATCATAAATATTTTTGATGAATAAGATAAATATTTTTACACATATTAATATTAGGAGGTCTGACCATGAATATTTTTCAAAAAGTATGCCTTGCTTTTACAATTATTGGAGGCATTAACTGGGGATTAATAGGTTTATTTGATTTTAACCTAGTCACATTTATTACCCAAGGAGAAAATATGGCAAGCAGAGTTATTTATACGCTAGTTGGTATTTGCGCGATAATTAATATTCTAATTTTCTTCTTTAGATTAGGTCCTTGTAGAAAAGAAAACGAGATTATCTAATCTCGTTTTTCATTATTTAAATTATTAATTGTTCTTACACTTCTCTTATAAATATTTTGAACTAATACTTCCAATTGTTCTTGATCTAAAGAAGGGATATCCATTTTCTCTCTTTTAGAAATAAAATTCTTTAAATTTTTAATATTCATTATGTAATTATCTTTTGGACAATTAATTCTTTCATCAATGATACATGTGTCATTAACTAATACTAATGAAACAAATAAATCTTCACTAGCTTTCAATGTACTTCTTAAATAATCCAATCTAACTTTAGGGAAAATTAATGGATTATTAATATGGAAAACATTGTTTTTTTCATCATATTGGAACCATTTAGAATCATCGTACTTACCAGATATTGGGCCATCAAAATATTTTACCCCAATACAATAAATAAATTTGTTAGTAAATAAAATATGATTAAAATGAATTACTTTTGTATCAATTGATAGAACTGCATCATTGATTAAATAGTAATCGTTTTCTAAAGCTATTTTATAAATCTTGGATCCGACTTCTTTTGTGAAAAACTTTTTTTCCTTTAATGTAATTATTTTATCCCAAAAAATAAATATTAAGGATCCAATTACCATCAAAGATACGACAATAATTAGACCAGTTAACATATTTACTCCTTAATTGCGACTTCTAAAGCAATCTTCATCATATCGATAAAGCTTGTTTGTCTTTCTTCAGCAGTTGTTTCTTCGTGTGTTGTAAAAGAATCACTTACAGTTAAAATACAAAGTGCTTTCTTATTCAATAAAGCTGCTGTTGTATATAAAGCATAGCTTTCCATTTCTACGCCTAAACAACCAAGTTTAGCCCATTTTTTCCAAACTTCTGGTTGATCATTATAAAATATATCACTAGATAAAATATTACCAACATGTGTTCTTGTTCCTTGTGCCATTGCAATTTCATAAGCATCTTTTAACATTCCAAAATCACAAATTGCTGATAAAGAGCCAGAAACTCCATATTGATGAGACCAATTTGAGTTAGTGCATGCACCTTGAGCAATAATAACATCAAATACTTTACAATCAGGTGAATAAGCCCCACATGAACCGACACGAATAATTCTTTCAACTCCATATTGTTCATATAATTCGTGACAATAAATACCAATACTTGGCATACCCATACCTGATCCCATTACTGATACTTTCTTTCCTTTATAGTATCCAGTGAACCCATACATATTTCTAACTGAGTTAACTTGAACAACATCTTCTAAAAATGTTTCTGCAATAAATTTTGCTCTTAATGGATCTCCTGGCATTAATACTGTTTTAGCGAAATCTCCATTTTTTGCATGATTGTGTGGTGTAGCCATAAATTCCTCCTAATAATATAGATGATATTTATAGATTTAAATCATCTACTATAATATTATCATAACAAAATCATTATACTATTAAAAGAAATAATTTATTTTATAAATTACATTGCTATTTTTTTAATTTTGATAAATCAATTTTAGTCATAAACCCTTCGTCAAATTTGTTTAACAATAATTCTTGTTGTTGATGTTTTTTCATTAATAATTCTATATATTTCTCAACTAGACTTGGTATATCAAATTGGTTTTCAAAGAGATAATACGCTAAAGAACCAGGTATTAAATTTGCTTCATTTAAATACACTTTTTCTTGGTCTAAATCAATAATAAAATCAAATCTTATTAATCCACATAAATGCAAATTATCAAACACTTTCTTAGCGGTCTCTATAATTTTAACTTTTATTTTTTCATCAACATTTGGATTAATAATTCTCTTTTTATTCGTGGATGAATAATCGTATTTATCATAGAAAGATAAAATATTTTTTGAATCATTGACTTCTTCAAGAGAAGAAATATATATTTCGTTTTCATATCCTAAAATAGCTACATTTATTTCAATTTTATTTTTAATGTAGGTTTCTACTAAAATAGCATCATCATAATATGATGTTTGTACTAAACTCTCTTTTAATTTTTCCTTAGTTTCAACTACATTAATACCAATTGACGAACCTAAACTAGATGGTTTAACAATTAAAGGAAAAGAAAATTTATTTATAATCTGCTTAATTTTGTCATTTCTTTCTATCTGATATTTATAAATTATTTTATGTGGTAAAGATGGAATATTTAAATAATTTAATGCCATTTTAAATTTATGTTTATCCTGTAAAATTACCCCATTATAAATACTTTCACACAAACATGGAATCTTTAGAATATCAAAATAACTTTTTAAATTCCCTTCTTCGATATTTTTACCATGTCCCAATATGCAAACATAATCAAAAACATATTTCTTTTTAAAAGTTTTAAATATAGATATGTTTTTCTTTTTATAAAACTCTCCTTTAATTAATTTGTTTTCTTCTACGAATTTTGGGGTTAATTCTTTAACTAAATGAAAATTCATTTTTTCATCCAAATAAATAAGCAAACAATCGACACCCTTTTGTTTTAACTCTTTTACTACTTTTAAAGATGTAAGGCAAGATATTTCTCTTTCTACAGAATTACCACCACAAATGAAAGCTATTTTTTTCATATTCACCTCAAGTATACATCGTCTCCCTTACATAAAAGGAGAACATTATTTGGGTTAATCTCCCTAATTAACTTATATGCTTCGTTAACACTTTTTGTTATATATAATTTTTTGAATTGATGATTTTCTATTAAAGGATGATTTTTATTTCCTATAAAGATTACATTTTCATCAATTAATTTTTCTTTCAATTTACTATTTTCAACTTTATAATTTTTTCCCTGTTCAATAATTCCTCCTAAAATGATATAACTTTCTCCATCTAGTGTTTTTAGTAGTTTTAAAGACTCTTCGATTCCTTTTAAATTTGCATTATATGAATTATCAATTAAATAACCATTTTCTTTTTTAAAAACTTTATTTCTCCTATCAAAATCAACAAAACAATTTGATTGATAAAATATCTTTGATTTATCTAAAGATAATTCATTAAAAAATTTTATTATCCCATCTAAATACGATGCAAAAAATGATTGATGAATTGGAAAATTATATATTTTTTTATTATCTATAATTTTCATTCCTTCAATATCAAAACTTTTGACGTTAACATTTTTTTTAGAAAATTTAATAATATTATTCCCTTCAATCTTATTTAAATATTGAGAATCATCATTTATAAATAATTTGCCCTCTTTTTTTAACATTAAAGAAATTTTTAACTTTTCTTTGAGTAAATTATCAATATTTTTGAAAGTTGCTAAATGCATATTACCAATAGAAGTAACAAAAGCATAGTCTAAGGATAATAACTTTTTAAATTTATCCATTTGATTTTTTTTATCTATCCCTAATTCAAGGATCAAAAAATCAGACTCTTCTAAAGAATTATTTATATATTTTGTTATTCCCATTAATGTATTAACATTACTTGGAGAATAAGCGATTTTAAAATCTTTTTCTAATGCTGTTTTTAAATAGTACTTTAAACTTGTTTTTCCAAAACTACCTGTAATACCTATTATCTTCATATTTTTAAAACTTTTTAATTTTATTTTTGCCTTATTTAAATAATATTTTTTTATTATTTCTTCAAATGGAAGAAGAATTAAAAAGGCTATAGTCGTTGTTATAACTAATAAAAATATGCTAAATGAACAAAAAAATTCAAATAAATAAAATAATAAAAACAAAATTATCATTGATAATATTATTTGCAATAAACTTCTTCTACTTACTTTAATTTTATTTTTATCAATCAAAATAACTACTATTATGCTTATTAATAAATTACTAATTAAATACAAAATATCGCTTTTAATTAATATTGTTAAAATTTGTATAGGAACAATAACAATAAAATACTTATAAAAGGATAAAATTACTTTTAAAAATCTACTTATCGAATAATATTGCTTAACCAAAATTACGTTAAATTGATATGAAATAAAGTAAATAATTAGTAAATTTAATCCATTAAGAAAGATACTCATCAAAATCAATCCTTATCTCTTTTATATAATCTAAATATGCGAAATGATTCCCTGGATAAAATTTTATTATCGAAGAATTAATATATTTTTTTATTTTCCTAATTTGATATTTTTTCACTTGTTGATCTTTATCAAAACCTATTACTAGTGTTTGAGGGGCATTATCATTAATGAATTTAATATACTTATTGTGACATAAAAGAAATGTTTGCTTTAAATATCCTTTTGCTTGTACATAGTCTTTACTTCCTTTTAAACATTTAGGTATTTTTAAATTATGTTTACTTAGCCATTTATATAGTTTCACTTTAATATATTTTATTAACTTTTTCCTTGGTTTAACTAAACTTGGAGCAATCAAAACTAATTTATCAACATGATATTTTTTTGAATAAAAGTACGCCAATTTTCCACCAAAGGAATGCCCAATTATTACTAATTTATTATATGAATGTTGCCTAATTATATAGTTTAAATCATCTAAAAAATTTTCAATTTTATAAGGTTTATTTAATTTATTAAATAAATCTACATTGATAATATTATATGAGGTAGAAAATGCTTTAATAAATCCTTCCATATACAAGCTAGTAGTATTCCAGCCATGTATTAGTAGAATAGTATCTTTATTTTCATCATTAAAATAGTATTTATAATCTATCATTCTACCGTCACCGATTTTGCTAAATTTCTAGGTTTATCAATGTTTACCCCTAAATTTTTAGCTACTAGAAAAGCTAAAAAATCATAGTAATAAACTTGTAAAAGAAAGGAAAGTTTATAAGAACTATCAAATTGTTTTATAAATACTTTTCCATCTCTAGATTTTATTTCGTTAATAGATATTTCTCCTATTTCTTTTAATTCATCATTAGTAATTAAAATTATGGAAGGAAAATCCTTGTTTATTAACGCTAATGGTCCGTGTTTTAATTCTCCCAAATAAATTGCCTCACTATGAATATAAGTGATTTCTTTTAATTTTAAAGAACACTCTAAACAAGATAAATAATCTATCCCTTTACCTAGAAATAATAAGTTTTTATATTCTTTTACTTGATATGCTAAAGTTTCAATTTCTTTAATATTTGATTTTATTTGATTCATTCTAAAAGGCAAATCAAATATTTCTTTATAATTTTCATCATTCATCCTTTTAGCAAGTATGTATAAAAATACCACCTCGCCAAAATAAGCTTTAGTAGATGCTACAGATATTTCTTTTTGAACCATAATATCAAAATGATATTTGCTTTTCCTACTAATTGTCGAATCTTTATTATTAGTAATTGAAATAAAGAAGGCATTTTTCACCTTTTCAATTGATCTAATTACATCGAGGGTTTCTCCAGATTGAGATATAAAAATATAACCATCATTTTCATTTAATGATTTATTTTGATAAATAAATTCACTAGCTAAAATCACTTCAACTTCTTTATCTACTATTTCTTTAAAAATGAGTCCTGCATGAAAACTAGTACCACAACCAATTACATAAATCTTTCTTTTACTATTTAATTCATTAATTACATTTTGAGGAATACTTTCGCTTTTTGAATAATATTGTATTTCTTTTTCAATTAAGGCTGGACATTCAAAAAGTTCCTTTTCTAAATAACATGAACAAGAATTTATATTTACATCATCTTTAATTAATCTTTTAAAATTATGACTTATTTTAATGTCGTTTTTATATATTTCTACATTATTATCAATTTTTCCATATTGATGATCTTCAAATTCATAATAATTAATCTCTTTATCATCTAAAGAATAGACATCACTAGTTAAAACATACCCTTCTTCTTTTTCTATTAAAAGTAAGCTAGTTTGATTTTTTAAAAAATATAAAGCTTCTTCATTTTTAGAAATAATTACTAACGAGTAACTTCCATCTAACTTAGAATCTAATAATTTTAAAGATAAAAGGATATTATGGTTATTTAGAAACAAATACTCTAAATAGTTAACTAACACTTCACTATCAGTATCACCGTTCATTATATATCCATTACTAATTAATTCTTCTTTTAAAGTTAAAAAGTTATTAATTGTTCCATTATGAACAAGACAAAATAAGCCATTTTTAGAAATAAATGGATGGGTGTTTTTATAACTTACTTTTCCATGTGTTGCCCATCTAGTATGCCCTATAGAACAATATGCAGTAAACTTTTTAACTTCTTTAAATAATGTATCTACCGATTCAGGATATTTATTTATTACTATTCCATCCTTATTCAAATAACCAATTCCAGAAGAATCATATCCACGATACTCTAATCTTTTTAATCCTTTTAAAAGTACATCGTAATGATTAAAAGAACCAACTAATCCAATAATCCCACACATTTATTTCGTCTCCATTTTCGTAAAATAATTATTATACATTTGGTAATTATCCACTTTTCTTGTTTGTATATTTACTCTTAGAACTTCTTCAGTTCCACTTTCTCTAATAAGTAGATAATCCTCTTTATTTATAAGTTCGTTTAGTTCTTTTTTGATATTTTCTATATTTAAAGAATTTTCATTATTTAAGCTTATGTTTTTATTTATTTCATAATATTTATCAAAGCATTCAATATTATGGTTATTAAGAACCCTTAAAACTTTGATAAGCGAATATAATGAATCACTTGATTGATAATTAATAAAGATTAAATGGCCAGATACTTCTCCTCCTAGTGATACATTATTTTCTTTCATCATAGTCAAAACATTTGCATCTCCAACAGAAGATATTAATGTCTTAATATTAAGTTTTTCTAAAGAACTAATTAATCCTCTATTTGATGAAGAAGTTATCACAACTTTATCTATATTTAATGATTTTGATAATAAATAAATTAAATCATCACCATTATAAATTCTATCTTTACTTACTAAAATCAATCTGTCTCCATCACCATCAAAACAAAAACCATAATCATAGTCATTTTCTTTTAGATAATTCTGAAGATTTTCAGGAAATAAAGCTCCTACATTATCATTAATATTGACTCCGTTAGGCATATTATTAATTACTTTTATATTATCTATTTTCAATTTATTAATTAGTTCAAAATTAGATCCATTTGACACATCAATAACTATCTTAAATCTATTTTTAAAGTCAATTTGAGAATTAATAAAATCAATATAACTATTATCATTAATATATTTTAATTCACCTAATTTAATATTAAATGAAAAAGGTCTTTTCAAAGTTAATTCTTCCACTATTTCTTCACATTCTTTTTTTGATAATTTTTCTCCATTTTTACTAAATACTTTAATTCCATTATCAAAATAAGGATTATGACTTGCAGTAATCATAAATCCATAATCATAATCATTATTTTTTAATAAAAAACTTATCATTGGAGTGGGGCAAATGCCAACAAAGTCAACATTACACCCTTGAGTAATCAAACCATTAATTAGCATATCAGAAATTAATGGACTAGATTTTCTTGTATCTTGTCCTAATAAAATTCTTTTTGATTTGCTTCCAATTATACTCCCTAAATTAAAAACAATGTCCGTTGATATTAATTCTTTTTCATGTCCTCTAATTCCATCAGTAGAAAAAAATTTCATTCTCTTCACCTAAGCAATTATATGAAGATAAATGAAATTTAATTATTAATTAATTTGATTATAATACTTCGATTTCTAATCTTTTAATTCTTCTTTGCTTTACTTCAAAGAAAAAGTTTAATTTTGCTGTTTCATATTTTATACAAACTTTACTTTCTAAGACTCGCTTAATTTCTAATAAAGAATTAATATTTTCCTTTAAGAAATTTAACATTTCTTCATAAGTTAACTCTTTTTTTTCATTAATAATAAAATATGTCGTTTCTTTAGTGAAAAATTTATAGATCTCACTATAATCATTTTCACCTATTTTATTTACAAAGTTTAAGCATAATTCTTCTCTAGTCATATTTACCTCTTATTTGTTTTTGTTTTCTAAAGCTAGATTATAAATTGCTTCAGTTGCAAGATGAATCTTTGTTAAAGCTTCTTTTTGATTAACTAACCAGCCGAAATAAGTTTGATCTAATGTGGCAAAATCTATCGCAGAACCAATTTCTTTCTTATGATTTTTAAAGAAGAATTCAACGTGGCATGATTCTTGTTCTAAACAAGGTCTAAAGAAAGAAAAATCACTTCCATCGTCTAATTTACCTTCTAATTTCATACCTGTTAAATCATGAGTAAACTTAACTGTTCCCATAGGAACAAATCCAACACAAGGTTTAAATAGTTCTTCTAATTTAACTTGATCTTCAAAATAATATTTTCCACTTCTAACTTCTTTGATAACTTCCTCTTTTTCCCATAAATACCACTTTGGAATTGAGTCAAATATTGTTTTTCCATTCAAGCATTTTAATGTTCCATATTCATCAAGTTCATATTCAATTTGGCAATGATTGCACTTAATTTTTGTTCCTTTCGCAAACATTTCAAATTCTTTTTGACAATGTGGACATTTATAAAGAACTTTATGAACATTGTCCATTCTCTTTTTACATTTTACTTTATATCCATGTTCCTTTTGATATGCATAATCATCTACATAGAATTTTTCTTCAATAATTTTTTGAATTTCTTCAGCAGTTAACTTATTAACTTCTTCTTTAGTTACAACTTGTTCAAATTCACTTAATAAAGGAATCTTTCTATAAGGATGTTTACTAAATTGAGGAGATTGAATAAAGTGACCATTATTTCTCATAATGACTAATGGACATTTTGCAACCTTTACTAATTTACCTAAAGCACCATCGATATGTTCGGTAATACCTGCAAAAGAGAATCTTGCTTCTGGATAAATAATTAACACACCTTTATTTTTAATTGTTCTTAAACAGTGTTTAACGACTAATGGATCTTTTGTAAATTTTCTTTTTGCGATACAGCCAATGTTTCTCATCAACCATTCACTACGATTAAATTCTTCAATAGAAGTAATCCATGTTACTCGATTAGGAAAAGTTGCTTTTACTGCAGCGTTAAAATCAACCATACTTGAATGAGTTGCTAAAACAATATATGGGGCTTTTAATCCTTTACAATTGATTTTTTTAACTTTATGACGATACCAAATTAAGGTAAAGAATGAAGCAATTACCATAATAGGATATAATAAGTAGCTTGCCTTCTTTGGTTTTTTAGCCATATCAAATCTTTTTTTACCATCTCTAATCATATTGGATCCTCCAAGGTGTATACCATATATTAGCACATTTGACCTTAATTTGTCGATTTATATCTTATTTATGAGTAATGTTTTATTTGAAAAATACAAAATTTATTCTATACTTAAAAAGGTGATATTTATGAACAATAACAAAAAAGCTGTTTTAGTTGCAGCAGGAGAATACCATAACGAATATCAATATAATCCTGATGATTATATTATCGCTATTGATGGGGGATATGATCATTTAATTAATCAAGGTATTGCTCCAGATCTATTAATTGGTGATTTAGATTCAATTAAAAGCCAAATTAAGCCTTCTCAGCAACTTATTAAGCTTCCTAAGGAAAAAGATGACACCGACTCTTTATTTGCCTTAAAAGAGGCTATTAATCGTGGCTTTAATAGTTTTAGTCTTTATGGTTTTTTAGGTAATAAATTTAATCATAGTTTAGCTAATATTCAATGTTTAATGTATTTAAAAAAAGAAGGATATAACGGAGTTATATATTTTGATAATGAGTGTTATGAAATTTTAAATAATGAAATTAAAACATTTAATAAGGCTATTGGTAATATTTCAATTTTTAGTTTATCCGATTCATCTATAGTAACTTTAAAAGGATTAAAATATCCTTTAGATAAAAAAGAATTAACTTCATCATTCCCATTAGGAATTGATAATGAATTTATAATCAATAAAAAAGCCTCAGTAGAAGTCCACCAAGGCTATGTTTTAATAATATATAATAATTAATTATTTAGTAATTGTAATAGTTATTGAACCATCTTGGTTTACTGAACCAATTGTAATAGTATATGGTAATGTCTTACCATTATTTAATGTTGCTCCATTAACGAAGAAATTACTATATGTAGATAATGAGAATGTATCTCCAGTATGAAATAATACATCATTACTACCATAATTATCCATATAGTTAGAAGCATTAAATGTATAATTTTTATTAGCTTCAATTAAGTGATTTAATCGATAATCATTATTATCATTTCCATCTAAATCATAAGAGTAGCGTGGACTATTACTTTGACCGATTGCATAAGCTGCATTTTCATCATTGAACCCATTTACATATTCAGATAAAGTAATATTTTCACCATTTTCATCATAATGATCACAAATAATTCTTGCATCGATATGATTAATTTTAATGCCCGCTTGAGTATATGTATTTAATCCATCTGCGTATCCATTTTTATCTTTTTCATTTAATCCAGTTGGAGTATAGTATTCGATTGTAATATATTCATCAAATGCTGAATCATTAAATTCGTTTCGGTCCTTTAAAAATTTTTAGGGTTTTGAAACCCGCTATAAAAATATTTAGGGTCGACCCTACACTGCCAATTTAAGG
>SVBD01000004.1 GCA_015059045.1 Erysipelotrichaceae bacterium | reverse complement strand
TTACTAGTTAACTAAACTGTAGGGGCTTATATGGGGTTTGTTTCGGACAGGAGTTCAATTCTCCTCATCTCCACCATTATAGTAAATCAAGTTTGATACAGTAATAGTGTCAAACTTTTTTGTTTTCTGGGAGGTTCAAATTTTCACAGTATAACAAGTGTTTATGATTAATATAATTAGTGGCAAATGATAGATATAAATAGATGAAGTTTTGGCTGATTACAATCTAACCGCAAAAATATTGACTTTAAAAAGTTTTGCGGTTATTATTTGTATAGGAGTTGATACTATGATAAAAAGAGATTCGTTATTAAAAAAATTAATTGATTATAAAGATAAGGATATTATTAAGATAATTACAGGTATAAGAAGATGTGGAAAATCTTATTTATTATTCAATATTTATTATAAATATTTAATAGAAAACGGTGTTGATAAAAATCATATTATATTAATTAATCTTGAATCTAAAAAGAATGAGCATTTGAGGAACGCAGATAGTTTATATAAATTTATTGAAAAAAATATTTTAGATAATGAAAAATACTATATTTTTATTGATGAAATACAAATGGTTGATGGCTTTGAAGATGTGGTTAACGGAGTTAAAACAGATTTTAATTCAGATTTATATATTACTGGTTCAAATTCTAAATTGTTATCAAGTGATATTAACACAAGATTACGCGGTAGAGGTATTGAAATAAAGGTATATCCACTTTCATTTAAAGAATATTATGAAAATATCGGTGGAGATAAACAAGCAGCTTTTAATAATTATGTATTATATGGAGGAATGCCTTATATAGCCACTTTAGATAAGGAATATGAAAAAGTTGAATATTTAAAGATGCTAAATGAAACTATTGGATTTAAAGATATTATTGAAAAAAATAAAATTAGAAATGAATCCCTTTTTAATTCTTTATTGGAATTATTGTGTTCACAAATTGGTGGAGTAGTATCACCTAATAAAATTGCTAATACTTTGAAATCGAGTAATTATAAAACTGTTGATAACGAGACAATTTCGAATTATTTAAAATATATTTGTGATGGCTTTTTGTTTTATAAAGCATCTAGATATGATTTAAAGGGTAAGGAATATTTAAAAACATTAAATAAATATTATGTATGTGATTTGGGGTTGAGAAATGAAAAGATTAATTTTAGACAAGTAGAAATGACACATATTTTAGAAAACATAGTTTATTTAGAATTATTAAGAAGAAATTATATAGTGGATATAGGTAAAAACGATTCTCAAGAAATCGATTTTGTTGCTAGAACACATAATGACTTATATTATATCCAAGTTTCTTTATCTATTGAAAATCAAGATACTAAAAAAAGAGAAGTTTCAGCATTCAAAGGATTAGATGATGGATATAAAAAGATTGTTATAACTATGGATAACAATCCGTTAATTAGATTAGACGATGGATATAAAATGATTCATATTTATGATTTCTTATTAAATGAAAATATACTTAAAGAAATTTGATATAGCTGAATTATTAAATTTTTTTGTTTGATTGTTTTATTGTAGAATAATAATAACCTTGCATTTGAAGGAGAAAAAATGAATAAAGTATTAATAAGTGCGTTTAGACCTTTTCATAAATCAAGTAATAATTATTCTTCTGAAGTATTAAAATATATTTCTTCAGATACTTTTGCTATTGATAAAGTAATTGTGGATGTTGTTTATGATGAGTCATATAAAGAATTAAGTAATTACGACCTAAATCATTATGATTTAATACTAGCTTTAGGAGAAGCACGTTCTAGACATGAATTAACAATTGAAAAACAAGCAATTAATCTTTCTTCGTGTAGTATTCCTGATAATAAAGGTAATTTAAAAAAACAAGAAATTATTAATAATAATCAAGAAAACATTTTACAAACTAAATTAGATTTAAGCTTATTAGATGCGTTTACTATATCTAATGATGCCGGTAAATATGTTTGTAATAATTTATATTTTCACTTATTAGAAAATTATCCAAATAAAAGTTTATTTATTCATATTCCAGAATGTGATAATTTAGAAGAAAATTATAAAAAATACGCAGAAAACATTATTAATATAATTAATGTTTTATTGAAAAATAAGAAATAAGTAAATAAAATTAGTTGTATTGAGGGTAGTGAAGTATGAAGAATAGCAGAGCAATGAGTTTTATTATAATATTTGGGATATATGTCTTAGCGACATGTATAGGATTATTATCCTATATCACCCTTCCTTTTCATTTTGCTATAAATTTATTACTAGCAGATGTTATTGCCACAATTATTGTGTTTATCTTTAGTGTGCTTTTAAATAATGCTTCAGTATATGATCCTTATTGGAGTGTTCAACCGATAGTAATAGTTTTAGCGTACGCTTTAACTTCTAAAACATTAGAGGTATATCATATTTTACCGCTTATTGCTGTTTTATTATGGGGTGTAAGATTAACAGTAAACTGGGCCTACACATTTAAAAACTTATATCATCAAGATTGGAGATATACTAAACTTTGTAACACTACAGGAAAATTTTATCCGTTTGTAAACTTTTTTGGAATTCACATGGTACCAACTCTAGTTGTCTATCTTTGCGTTTTACCTGTAGCATATTTATTTAATGGTGAATATGTAGAAAACATTTATACTTATCTCTTTACTTTTGTTTCTATATTTGCATTTGTCATTCAAGGAATCGCTGATATTCAAATGCATAAATTTAGAAAAAATAGAAATTCAACTTTTATTAGAAATGGATTATGGAAATATTCTCGACATCCTAATTACTTAGGAGAAATTTTAATGTGGTGGGGAATAGGATTATTAAGTGTCTTAACAATGAAAGAAAATTATTTCTTAATTGCAGGAGCAATCGCCAATACATTATTATTCTTATTTATTTCTATTCCTCTTGCTGAAAACCATCAAAAATCAAGAAAAGAAGGTTTTGATCAATATAAAAAAGAAACAAGAATGTTATTACCGATTTATAAGAGGGTAAAAAATGAAAAGTAAACTTAAGTTAGCTTTGACACTTTCCCTAATAGCACCATTGCTATCGGGGTGTTTAAATTTTAATCAAAATACGTCTAGCGAAGATTCTACTAGCGAATCTTTTTCGTCTGAAAAAATAACTAGCGAAGAAGCTTCGTTAAGCGCTTCTTCTTCAAATAGTTTCAATGCAACTAGTGAAGTTTATTCAAGTGAAGAATCAATTAGTAGTGAAATTTCTAATGGCGAAGAAAAGGTGTTAGTGTTAGATTCAACTAATAAACCAACAGCTTTAGATAACTATGAAAATCTTAAAAGCGCTGTTGATGAAATAACCTTTGAATATAACAAGGCAAAAAACTCTTTGGGCCACGTTTTCCTTGGAAAAACCGGCTCGATTACAAATGCTGAAGAAACAAATTTAGGTAATATTAAATCATTTACTATTAATTATGATGTAGTGAATAATAGCGATGATACATTACAAAATTTAAGTGGATTTGGTTATTTAAAATATCGTACATCTAATAACTATATTGATAATGTTAACGACTACAGTGTTGATATAAAAGTTATTGGCCAAGATTATAAAGTCAGTTTTGAAGGAGACTATCCTTCGTATATAAGTTTTTACTCGCCTAGAGAAGTAATTATTAATTCTTTATCTATTAATTATGAAAAAACAAATTATTCTAGAGATAATAAAAATTTTGACATTCAAGTATTTGCAACGAATGATATTCATGGACAAGTAAAAGAAATAGAAGATTATCCAGGACTATCAAAATTGACTAGCAGAATGAAATCTGTAGCAGCAACAAAAGATCAATATAATATTTTTATTGACCAAGGAGATATTTATCAAGGTACTGCTGAAGCTGGGTTATCTAATGGTTTTAATATTGATGATTTCTTAATTCAAAATGGTTATGAATCATTAACACTTGGTAATCACGAATATGATTGGGGAGAACAAAAATTAATTAATCACGACGAATATTTAGATATTCCTCTTTTAGCTAACAATATAAGATATAGATCAACTGGTGAATCACCAGAATATTGTAAACCCTATAAATTGGTTTCCAGAAATGGTGTCAAAATTGGTATTATTGGTTCAATTGGAAATGTTTATTCTTCAATTTCTTCTTCTAAAGTTGATAATATCTATTTCTTGTATGGTGACAAATTAACTGAGCAAATCAAAAAGGATTCTCAAACATTAAAAGATTTAGGTGCTGATTTTATTATTCTATCTCTTCATGATGGAGATTATAAAAAGAATAATGGCGTATCATATTTAAGTTACTATGATGTTAATGAATTAAGTGGAACATATGTGGATTTAGTTTTAGAAGGTCATTCGCATCAAAAGTATAGTTTTTATGATTCGAAAGGAGTATGGCACCTTCAAAATAGAGGGAATGGAGATTCTTTTACGGTTGCAACAATAAATTGTGAATATGATTCACTAAGCAATGACTATTATGTATCAATGTCGACTATGTCAAATGCAGTCTCTTCTTATAGCGCATTCTCAGAAGAAGATGAAGTGATGAATGAAATAGATTCGTGGTATGAGAAAAATAAATATGGAAGTATCCAATCAGAAATAATAGGAAGAAATGTTCCATATATGAATAGTTCAAAAGTCAAAAGTAAACTGAGTGAATTATATTATCAAAAAGGAATAGAGATTATTGGCGAAAATAATACATATTCTCCAGTACTAGGTGGAGGATTTATTAGTACGAGAACTCCATATGATTTAAGTGGTGGAGAAGTGAAATATGGCGATGTATACGCACTACTTCCATTTGAAAACGATATTGTGTTATGTTCTATTAAAGGGAACGATTTGATTAATAAATTTATTAATTCAAGTAACAATAATTATTATGTTTATAGTAAGATAGATGCTTCGGAAGTAGACGAAAACAAAATATATTATATTATTACAGATAGCTATTCTAGTGATTATAAATATAATAATTTAACAGTTGTTAAAAATCTAACCTTAGAATATGGAGTTGGATACGCAAGAGATTTATTTGCCCAATATTTAAGAGATAATTATTTATAGAAAAAAAGAAGCAATTGAGTTTGCTTCTTTTTGTTTATTAATCATTTGTGTAGTTATCAAAGTAACCTTTAATTAAAATGATTGGAGTTCCCTTATCTCCTGAACCACTTGTTAAGTCACATAGAGAACCAATTAAATCAGTTAGTTGTCTTGGGGTAGTTCCTTGAGAGGCCATATTACCAACTAGATTACCCCCTTTAGCTTTAATGCTTTGTGAGATAGCTTGTTTTAATTCGTTTCCAGATAAATCTTTATAATCGTTGTCAGCAAGATATTTTAATTTTAATTCATTTGGTGTACCAACTAATCCACTTGTGTAAGCAGGAGAAACTACAGGGTCTGCTAATTCCCAAATTTTACCTTGAGGATCTTTGAAAGCACCATCACCATAGATCATTACTTCAACATCTTTGTTTGTTAATTCAAAGATTTTAGCTTTAATATCTTCTACTAGTGATTGGCAATCTCTAGGGAAAAGTTTGATTTTGTCCTCTGTAGATTTATTTGAACCTAATAAACCATATTTTTCATTAAATCCAGAACCATTGATTGAACTATTTAAAATATCATCCATTCCTAATACTTTTGTAGCGCCAGCTTCTTTTAAAATGCGTTTTGTTCTAGCTCTTGTGTGAATGTCACAAGTTAAAACATTCTTTGTGTAATTTAAAATAGCAGTAGCTTGATTTGCGAAGACGATTTCTACTTCAGCACCAGCTTCTTTAATTAATGAAGAGTAATACTCAACATAATCAACACCAGTAAATTCGTGTTTTCCATACCCAAATAATTCACGATATTTTTCTAGTGATAAAACATCAGAATAAGGATTAATACCCGCTTTATCTAATTGATCATAAGTAAGTAAAGCATTACCTACTTCATCACTAGGATAACTTAACATTAAAACAATTTTCTTAACGCTTTTAGCAATACCCTTTAAGCAAATTGCAAATCTATTTCTAGAAAGAATAGGGAAGATAACGCCTAATGTATCACAATTGAATTTTGCTTTAACATCATTTGCGATATCATCAATTGTTGCATAGTTGCCTTGGGCTCTTGCTACAATTGATTCTGTTAATGCGATTACGTCTTTATTTGAAATCGATAAGCCAATGCTTTCACTTGCCTCAATAACGCTTTTAGAAGCGATATCGACTAGATTGTCTCCTTCTCTAATAATAGGGCAACGAACACCCATTGAAATTGTTCCAACTTTTCTTTCCATAATTAATTTCTCTTTTCCGTCTTTTTTAGACAAAGTTATTATATAACTTCAAATATTTTTTCTACAATAAAAATTATTTCCAAAATTAAATTTTTTATTTAACAATAAAATCTATAGTTTCATTTATTGTTTCGTTTTTAATGGTTAGTTTACCATTCCCAGGTTTTGATTTTGATTTAATATATACTGATAATTGACCACCTAACAAGGATACCATTTTAGGACCAATTATTTGAATTTCTCCTTCAGTTTCTAGTAAAAATGGCATATTTGCGTAATTTAAAACATTATCGAATTCATCTACATATTGAAGAGTTACTCTAGTTACGTCATAAGTATCTTCATTAATTAGTTCTTGTTTAGAGCATGTTACTTTTAAAGAGTATGTTGTTGATGGTCCTAGAGTTTGTTCTTTTACCACTTTGCCATCTTTATAAGCTTTGAAAGTATATGTTTTTGCTTTTCCTCCCCAAGCGGCAACATGAGTATTATATAAGTCAACTAGTGAGGAATAAGATAAACGATATTTGATAATCAACTTACCTAATGATAACTTTTGTTTAATTGACAATTTACTAAATCCATGGAAAGCAACATAAGAAAGAAGTTTTCCAATTTTCTTTCCGTCTCTTAAACTAAAGCGAGAGTCTTTAAAGGTTTCACCAATAATATCGTCCACTAGAATTAATGGATGAGGTAAATGTTTAAATTGTTTAGTGTTAGGATATAATTTTGTTACATATTCATCGTTTTTATATAATTCAACATAATCAGCGTTAGTAGCAATGTAAACATCCATTAGTGATGATTCAGGGAAATCACCAGGTTTCATATTGCTTAACACTTCTAAAACTGGAATTTCATCTTGTTGACTTTGATAAATACTTGCGGCGTATTTTTTATTACGATACATATCAAAGACCCCGTGTGGGCAAATACGATCTCCAGAACCAAAATCATTATGAGTATAGTAATCTACAAAGCACCAGCCAATAGCTCCGCAGATATTATCATATTTAAAGTTATCATTAATAACTAACGCATGTCTTAAAGCGTGATATATTCTTTGCTTTGAACTATCTGTAGCTTTAGTTGGTTCCATATGTCCTAAGTATTCACTTACTAAATAAGGATGATTTTTGGTTTTGATTTTTTTAGGATTATCTAAACCTTTAGTCATATCACTACAAACAAAATCGTTATATGCATATATGTCTTCAAGTAGTTCGCTATTTTTAAAATTTCTAACTCCTAGAGTTTGTCTATTTGGATCTAGGTCATGAACTATTTTATTAGATTTTAAATATAGTTTGTGATCATCTTGTGATTCATCAATTCTAACTCCATGTCCAACTAAAGAAGGGTGATTGTATTCTTCAATTACCATTTGTTCTACATTTTGATAATGTTTATTTCTCCAAACTTCCTTTTTAGATATATGTTGCCAACCTGGAATTTCATTAATTACTAATAGACCGATTTCATCACATCTATTTAAGAAGTGTTCACTTTGCATATAGTGAGATGTTCTAACAATATTTATTCCGGCTTCATACTTTAAAATATTAGCGTCATCCTCTTGAGCACTTTTTGGCATAGCGTAACCTACATAAGGATAAGATTGATGTCTATTTAATCCAACTAGTTTAATCTTCTTTCCATTTAGATAAAAACCTTTATTAGTAAATATAGCATCTCTAAACCCAAATCTAGTTGTATAAGTGCTTTTGCCATATTTAGAAGAAAGAGTTGCAATCAATGTGTATAAATTAGGAGAAGAAATATCCCAAAGAAGTGGGTTTTCTAAGGAAAACTCGCTTGTTTTACTTTCTTTTACTACCTTTTCGTTATATAAAACTTGATATTCAATATCGTATTCTTCGTTATTATTTTCTATTAAAGGCTTAATGTTAACATTTCCTTTAGAATCACCATTTACTAATATTTTTTGGATATAAACTTTAGGATTAATTGATACACTTACTTCACGATAGATTCCTCCAAAAGTTAGGTAATCTACTGCATAACCAAAAGGAGGAACTTCATCGTTTTCGTGAGAATCTAAAACAACGATTAATTCATTTTCTTCTTTTGCATATTTGCTTATATCTATTTCGACAGGAGAATAAGAAGAAACATATTCACCTAAATATTCTTTGTTTAAATAGATTTTTGCTTTAACCATAAAGGCTTCAAATCGTAAAATAACAATTTGATTTTTATAGTTCTCTAAAGTGAACTCTTTTCTATATGTAGAAATCTTTTGATATATTTTCTCATTAAAATAGTTGTATGGAAGATCTTCAACATTATGAGGAATATTTACTTTGATTGCTTCTTTTGGAAAAGTTGAAAGATAACTTTCTTCAAATTGAGGAATAAACTCCCAGTTAAAATTTAATTGTTTTCTCATATGTATCACCTATATCTTCTTATAAGAAAAATCTATCATATTTATTTAAAGTGAGCAATATCTAATAGTAATTATAAATCCTTCTCTAATTAAATTTTTAATTAGAATTGAATTTGTTAATATAAATTATTAAAATGAAAGCGAGAGGAAAAGGAAATGGAAATAGATAAAAGTTTAACTTTAATCCAAAGTGTTAAATCTTTAATTGATAAAGAATTGCCATTAGTAAGTAATCTTGCTAATCTTTCAAGATTATTTTTTGAGTATTTTAAAAATACCTCATGGGCTGGTTTTTACTTAAAAAAAGAAAATGAGGACACTTTATATTTAGGACCATTCCAAGGACCTGTTGCTTGTACACTTATTCCTTTTAATAAGGGGGTATGTGGAACATCAGCTTTTAGAAAAGAAAGTATTTTAGTTGAAGATGTTAACAAGTTTAAAGGTCATATTGCTTGTTCTTCTTTATCTCGTTCTGAAGTTGTTGTACCTATTATTAAAAACGATATATGTGTAGGTGTAATCGATTTAGATAGCAATTTATATAACAACTTTACAATAAGAGACAAAAACGAATTGGAAGAAGTAGCAAATATTATTAAAGATTTATTCTAGGAGGATTATATGGCTTCAAGTAAAAATAGTTCAAACAAGAAGAAACCAACAGTTTCTAAATCAACAAAGAAAAAAATAAATAAAACAGTTAAAAAAGCGATAAAGAAAAACAAAGGATTAAGAGTATTCTTGATTATTCTTTTAATTATTGCAATCGCTGTTGTTGCTGTTTTATATGCAACAGGTAAATTAGATGGTTTATTAAATAACGATCATGAACACGATCCAAGTAGTGATACACCTTCTAGTGAAGTTTCTAGTGGTGGGGCTATTGAATTTGAAGGAGTTATTTATGAAGATTTCCAAATACATTTCTTAGAACTTGGCAACTGGTATACGGGTGATTCTACTTATGTAAAATATGGTGATATTGATATTTTAATTGATGCTGGTAGTAGAAAATCAAGTGCGTCTACAATTAAAGAATATGTGGATCAATTTTGTACAGATGGCAAATTAGAATATGTAATCGCTACTCACGCTCATCAAGATCATATTGCAGGATTTATCGGCAACAAATCTGGCTCTAATTATTCTGGTATTTTATATCAATATGAAATTGGAACAATAATTGATTTTGTCTATTCAAATTCTGATTCTCAAATTTATCAAGATTATAGAACCGCAAGAAATTATGCAATTAGTAATGGGGCAACTCACTATTCCGCAGCTGATTGTTGGAATAATAAAAATGGTGCTTCAAGAAGCTTTGTTTTAGGCGAAAATGTATCAATGGATATCGTTTATAATAAATTCTATTTTGAAGAAACAGCCGATGAAAATGATTACTCAGTATGCGTAATGTTTAATTATTATGATCATCACGCATTATTGACCGGTGACCTTGAAAAAGAAGGAGAAGAAGCTCTTGTTGATTATTATGATGGTAAAACAAAAGAAACTACTTTACCAGAAGTTGATTTGTTTAAAGCAGGACACCATGGGTCAAAAACTTCTTCAACACAAGACTTACTATATTTAATAAAACCAAAAGTAATTACTGTTTGCTGTTGTTGTGGTTCTGATGAATATACAAGCAATAAGGATAATCAATTCCCAACTCAACAATTTATTAATAATATTGCGCCATATACAGCAAATGTTTATGTTACATCAATTTCATTAAATAACGAAACTAAAGAATTTGCTTCAATGAATGGTAATATTATTTATTCGTGTAACCAAGAGACGTTCTCTATCGCATGTTCGAATAATCAAACGATTTTAAAGGATACCGACTGGTTTAAAGCTAATCGAGATACTCCGTTTGATTGGAGGTAACTTATGTGGTGGCTATATATCATTTTAGGCTTTATCCTTTTATTAGTAGGCGTTTATTTTGCTATAGCTATTCATCTATATAAAAAGACATTTACTAATACAAAAATAGAAAGACAAGGAATCGTAATTAATGAAAAGAGTCCTTACTATGCTTTTAAAGATCATATTGTAAAATATAAACAAATGTTTTTAGATTTTAAAAAAGAGGAAGTTAGTGTTACTAGTAATGATAACTTAACTTTAAGAGGATATTTTGTTGAAAATAAAATTAAAGATAAAGTAGTTATTATTTTTCATGGATTTAAATCGAAAGCATCTGGGGATTTTGCTTTGAGTTATGATTATTATCAACTCGGATATAGTTTGTTGATTGTTGATCAAAGAGCTCATGGCACTAGTGAAGGAAAATACATTGGAATGGGAATATTAGAACGTTACGATGTATTAAAATGGATTGATTTTGTTTTAGATAAATGCGGAGAAAACACTTCTATTTTATTAAGCGGTACTTCAATGGGCGCAGCAACAGTTATGATGGCTAGTGAATTAATTAAGACCCCTCAAGTAAAAGGAATTGTAGCGGATTGTGGTTTCTCTTCTTGCTTTGAAGAAATCCGTCATTGTTTGAAGAAAGTTCCATATTTCCCGGTAATGCCAACTATTAATTTGTGCAGTAAAATTTTTGCCAAATATGACATGAAAAAAGTTACTGCAGAAAAATCTTTGGCAAATAGTAATATTCCAATATTATTAGTTCATGGAGAAAAAGATGATTTTGTTCCTTCATATAATTCTAAAAAATGTTACGAAGCGTCAAAATCAGAAATTAAAGAATGCTTATTAATTAAAGATGCATTTCATGCTGCTAGTTATGTTTTAGCAACCGATGAGTATGATAAAAAGGTAAAATCGTTTTTGGAAAAGATTAACTTTTAATCTTTCGAGGTAAAATTATGATATCGATTAAACAATTATATAAAATTGGTCCAGGACCTTCTTCGTCTCATACAATTGGACCTAAAAATGCGGTTGAGTATATTTTAAATAAATATACTAACTTTGATTTTGTAGAAATGACTTTTTTTGGCTCTCTTGCCGAAACTGGTAAAGGACACTTATCCGATTACATCGCGGATAAGACATTTAAAGATGTTCCTCATGAAATTAAATTTGACTATGAAACTAGAACAAGACACCCAAATACAATGCTATTTAGATTGTTTAAAGAAGGTGAAGTAATTAAAGAAGTAGTAATTGAATCTGTCGGTGGCGGTTTAATCAAAGTTAAGGGACAAAAGTTAGAAAAAGAAGTTTGTGTTTATCCTCATTCAACTTATGATGAAATAAAAGCATATTGCTTAGAAAATAATTTAAAATTAATTGATTATATTTATAAATTCGAAGATCAAGATATTGATAAATATATGGATAAAATTTTAGATACAATGCTAAAATCTATTGAAAATGGGTTAAAAAGAGATGGTTTACTACCTGGAAAATTAAAAGTTGCAAGAAAAGCAAAAGAATTATATAGCAATGAATTAGTTGATGAAACCTTAGATATGAGAGAAAAAAGACTAATTAGCGCTTATGCTTTTGCTGTTAGTGAAGAAAATGCCTCAGGTAAATTAATTGTTACTTCTCCAACATGTGGGGCTTGTGGTATTGTTCCTAGTCTTGTTAGATATAACATGGATAAAGGGGTAACAAGAGAAAAGATTAAAGAAGGTTTATTAATTGCAGGCTTAATTGGAGTTATTGTAAAACATAATGCTTCTATTTCAGGTGCAGAATGTGGTTGTCAGGCTGAAATTGGTACAGCTTCTTCAATGGGTGCTGGTTTCTTAGCAAGTATTAATGGGGGAGATATTTTTGATATTGAAAGAGCAAGTGAAATTGCTTTAGAACATTCTCTTGGATTAACTTGCGACCCAATTGAAGGGTATGTTCAAATTCCATGTATTGAAAGAAACGCTATTGGGGCAAATAGAAGTATGATGGCTTATGCTTTAAGTAGATTCATGGGTAAAAAAGATTCAAAGATATCTTTAGATAATGTTATTAGAACTATGTATTTTACTGGTAAAGATTTAAATAAGAGTTATCGTGAGACCGCTAGAGGGGGTCTTGCTAAAACATATACCAAAAGAATTAAGAAAATTTAGTAATTTACACATTTGAAAACTCGTGGTATTATATATTCAACAAAATGAGGTGATTTTATGAATATTTGGAAAGATATTAATAAAGATAGGGTAACTCCTGATAGTTTTGTGGTTTCAATTGAAATTTCAAAAGGAAGTAAGATGAAGTATGAATTAGATAAAGAAACAGGAAGATTGATTCTAGATAGAGTTTTATATACTTCTACTCACTATCCAGAAAACTATGGGTTTATTCCTCATACTTATGCAGGTGATAACGATCCTCTTGATGTATTAGTAATGTGTCAAGAACCAATTACACCACTTTGCTTAGTTAGATGTTATCCAATTGGAGTAATTAAAATGATTGACTCACATCAATCAGATGAAAAAATTATTTCAATTTGTGCGGATGATCCTTCATTAAGCGTTTATCAAGATATCACTGATTTACCACAACATTTATTAGATGAAATTTGTCACTTCTTCAAAGTTTATAAGCAATTAGAGGGTAAGAAAACCGCAATTACTAAAATTTTAGGAAGAAGCGAAGCAAATAAAGTTATTCAAAAGGCTATTGAAAATTTTGAAAAACATTTTGGTAAATAATTTTTAAAAAAAGTTAAAATATGCCCAAATTTTGGGCATTTTTATATATTTTTATTTAATTTTACGAAAATTATATTTTATGGAAAAAAATTTTATATTTTGATATAATTTCTTTTTGATGGAGGATTTATTATGAAAGAATTTTTTATCTTTATAGGAATTGCTGCAATTATTGCTATTGTATTTTTCTTAACAAAAGAAGTTATGATGCGCAAAATAACAAACATTATTATTGGTTCTAACTTTGATGTTAGATACAATGATAACCATACTTTAAAATATTTTACAGTCGATGATTTTGAAAATTTAAAAGCAGAACCATTAGAGTTTGACAATAATAAAGGTGATAAGTTAAGAGGATATATCTATTCATCTACTAATGTTAAGAATTATAACGCTTTAATGATTGTTGCGCATGGCTTAGGTGCTGGACATTTACAATATACCACTGAAATTAATTATTTTGCTCAAAAAGGATATTTAGTTTTCGCATATGATGTCACAGGTTGCAATCTTTCTGAAGGAGAAAAAATTGGAGGATTAACTCAAGCTCTAATTGATTTAAAAACAGCTTTAGAATATATTGATAATGATCCAGAATTATCAAAAATGCCAAAAGTATTATTCGGCCACTCAATGGGTGCATATGCGGTTAGTAATATTACTTCTTTATACAATAAAGAAATTAAAGGTATTGTTGCTCTTGCCCCTTTTAAAAATGAGTCAAGCATGCTTTATGAACAATTCTCTAGTATGACTAGTTTAAAATATAATAGGGTTGAAAAATTATTAATTAAAAACTACCACAAAAGATTTAATGAAATCGCAGATATCAATACTTTAGATTCATACGAAAAGACAAACGTCCCTCATTTAGTTATTGCAGGAGATAAAGACAATATTGTTGATTGCTTCACTAACTTTAACGTATTTAAGGAAAGATTTGAAAATAAAGAAAATTTTGAATTCTTAGAAGTTAAAGATAGATATCATCGTCCTAATCTCTCTTTAGAAGCGGCGGCGTATGATCAAGAAACTAACGAAGAGCTTCAAAAGATGAATGCTGAATATAAAGGAAAAACCCCTGAAGATCTTAAAATGGATTTCTATAGAGGTTTAGATTATGATTTACTAGTTCAAATGGATGAAGCTGTAATGGAAAGAATTGAACAATTCTTAATAAATTGCTTAAAATAATTAAAATAAGTGTTTATGTTTTACATAAATACTTTTTTTATTTCTTAAAATATTTTATGATATAAAATGGTGATAAATATGAAAAAGTTCTTAAGTTTAGCAGTATTAACATTCTTATTAACAAGTTGTGGATACTTACAAATTATTAATCCGAGCAATTCTTCGTCAAGTGAAACTACTAGCGAAGAAGCAAATAACACGACAAGTGAAGAAAAATCTTCAGAAGATATATTAAGTGAAAATACAAGTGAAGAAACAAGTAATACTTCTATTTCTTCTTTGATTTCATCTATTTTTTCTAGCGATATTTCATCTAGTGAATTTAGTAGCAATTCTTCTATGAATGAAGAAACATCAAGTAAAGAAACTTCAGAAGATTCAAGTGGCGAAGAAACAAGCGAAGATACTAGTACGGCTAAGCCATCTTGGAGTATTCCTGGATATCAAACAAGTAGTAACCAAACTTCAAACGAATCAAGTTCTAATGAAGAGACTAGTGAAAACATCTCTAGCGAAGTTATATCAGAAATATCTTCTGAAATTACAACATCAATTATTGATAGTGTTGAAACAAGTGAAATTATTTCAAGTGAATATATTTCCTCTGTAGTATCAACTGTTATTTCGAGCGAATTATCTAGTGAAAATATCTCTAGTGAAGTAATCTCAGAAGTTACTTCAAATATTACAACTAGTATTATTGAAAGTATTCAAACAAGCGAAATAGTTACAAGTGAAGTTGTTTCATCTATTATTACTGAAATAGTAACAAGTGAAATTTCAAGTATTTTTGAATCTAGCGATACTTCTTCGGAAGAATCAAGTTCTATTCCTGAAGAGGATAATTCTTTTAAATTAGAAGCACCTAATTTTGATACTCCAAAAATTGATGCAATTGAAAATGTCACATTTGAAGATTTATTTAATTTAGGAAATAAAATTTCAATTAAAGCGTATGTAAGTAACTCAGAACTTAATAAATTATCGGATGACCAAAAAACTGGTGGTAAGGTACAAACTTATCGTCGTTGCGATAAAGTTGTAATTACAATGAAAAACTATGATAAGACATTTACATGGGAATTTGAAAATGTTGGTATTAGACAAAAAGGTAATACATCTAGACAGTCTATTTGGGGTGATAATGGATTAAATTTAAACCACTTCAAATTAGCGTTTGATGAAACATTTAGCGATACATCAATTTATGATGCTGGTTATGTATCTAAATATGGTAACTTAACTTATGAAGATCGCGAGTTTTTGAACTCATTATCCGGCGTTGATGTTAAATGGAACAAAAATTATGATGAAAGCCATATTAAAGAAATTTACGCATCATATCTTTATCAAGCAAGTGGAATTATTTCATCTCATATTGGTTTGGCAGATTTTTCTATAGTTCAAGTTGATAACAATAACAAAGAACATTCAATGGGACTTTGTACTTTATATGAACCTGCAAGTAAATCTTTAATTAAACGTTCGTTAAAAAATGAAAATAAAACATATTTAAACATGGGCACTTGGGACGAAGAAAAAGCTGGTACTTATGGAGTTGAAGGTAAAAACTACGGAGACTACTATGAATGTGGTTGGGGATCTGGTTCTGGTAGATCTAATAGTGGTGCTGACTGGAGTAGCGATTCTATTCAAGGTAATAGAATTGGAATCGGAGATCAAGCTGGTAAAAACATTCCTGCTTATGAAAGAAAAACCTGTACAACAGTCGAATACGATAGTCCATTATTAAAAAATTTAATTAACACAACAAATAGTGGTAGTTATGAACAAATTGAACAAGTAATGGATTTAGAACAATTTGCAATTAAGGAAGCTATTACTTATTACATTGGAAATCCTGATGGCATGAGATATAACTATAACAACTATATGATTTATATACGTAGAACAGATGGAAAGGCAACAATTATCCCAATTGATAATGATCGCTGTTTTGGTATTACAAGAGACTGGGGAATGACTGATAAGATGAAAAACGAATCCCCATTATCAACTAAAGATATTAATGGTGATACAATTAGAAATAAATTGTTCTCAAAAACAATTTTGTCTAGTTCTAATAACCCTTCAAAAGATAAGTATATAGAAGCAGTATTAGCTATTAGAAATTCCGATTGGGTTAAAAATACTACATTTAACTCATTCTATAATAAAGCTAAAAGTACATATTCAAATCACTCATTCTCATTAAATGATGGAAATATTTCATTTAGTGATTATATTTTAAGTAAAAATAGAGTGGTAGATAACGTTTTGACAAATAATGGTGGAAATGATTCTGGAAACTCTGGCGGAAATAGTAACGTTCAAAATATTAAGAGAATTTATTTTGAAAACGCAGTTCGTTGGAGTGAAGTATATTGCTATGTATATGGAGATTATGGTGATAATGGTTGGCCAGGACAACGATTAGTAAAAGCGGGTACAAGAAATGGTAAAGACATTTACTATTTTGATATAGATATTAATGAATTTAATTACATTATTTTTAATAATGGTGGTAGTGGCGAAGGAAATCAAACTGAAAAAATATCTGTTGATTTCGTTGGAGATTGCACTTTATTTACTTTAGGTGAATTATCAGAAAGAAATAGATATAATTTATACACAGAAGAAATTAATTTAACAGAGATTAAATAAATTAATAATTGTTAAAAGAAAGGAGGATTAATATGCCGATATTTACTTTTATGAGAACAGAAATTAAATATGTAATTAATCGTAAACAACATAAATTACTCGTTGATTTCTTAAAAGACCATATGGTTGAAGATAAACACGGTAAAGTAACTATTCAAAGTTTGTATTTTGATACAGATAAATATTTATTAATCCGTCGTTCAATTGAAAAACCAAAATATAAAGAAAAATTAAGGCTAAGGAGTTATGGTTTGTTAAAAGAAGGTAAAACCGGATTCTTAGAAATTAAAAAGAAAATGGACCACGTAGTCTATAAGAGAAGAATTTCTTTGACAGAAGAAGAATGTAAGAAATGGATTGCTACAAAGCATAGTGAAAATGATACGCAAATCGGTAGAGAAATTGCATATTTAATTGATTTCTATAGAGATTTAAAACCAAAAATGTTAATTATTTATGATCGAGATGCTTATGTGGATCCAAATAGTGACTTAAGAATTACTTTTGATACAAATGCGAGATATAGAACCGAAGATTTAAGTCTTAACTCAAGTTTGGAAGGAACTAAATTGGTAGACGATGACGTTGTCATTATGGAGGTTAAATCTTCAATGGCTCTTCCAATGTGGCTAGTAAGAAAATTAAGTCAAGAAAAAATTTATAAATCGTCGTTTTCTAAATATGGAACGGCTTATAAAAAAGAATTAAAAGAAAAGGAGAATTTGTTATATGTTTGATTCAATTTTTGTTAACGGGATAGTAGGATTAAAAGAATTCATTATCATTATGGCTGCGGCTTTACTTATTGGTATTGGATTTAGTTTAATCACTTCAATTAAAACTTCTTCATCAAAGAGTTTTGTAATCACTACAGCATTAATCCCACTTGCTGTATCAATGGTAATTATGTTAGTCAATGGAAACATTGGCGCTGGTGTTGCTGTTGCTGGTGCATTTAGCTTAATTCGTTTCCGTTCTACTCCAGGAACCGCTAAAGAAATTTGTGTTATCTTCTTAGATATGGCAATTGGTTTAGCATTAGGTATGGGTTATGTAGGATATGCGGTAATCTTTGCTATTGTTGCTTCTTTAGCGTTACTTGGATTATCCTTCATTAATATTTTCAGCATTAAAGAAAATGAAAAATTCATTAGAGTAATGATCCCTGAAGATTTAGATTATCCAACTGTTTTTGATGATATTTTCAAAAAATATACAACTAAAGTAGAACTATTAAAAGTTAAATCAAAGAACATGGGTAGTATGTTTGCTTTAACATACGCAGTTACATTAAAAGATGTAAATAAAGAAAAAGATTTAGTTGATGAATTAAGATGCCGTAATGGTAACTTAGAAATCATGGTTTGTAGAAAAGATATGTCAAAAGAAGAATTATAATTCTTTTCTTGAAAAATCATTTTTTACATTTGTAAAATAAAAAAACTTGCTATTAATTTTTTCCTATGATATTATGCATACAGCATTATTTAAAAAGGATGATATATAGATGAGAGAAAAAGTTATTTTAATATGCACAAAATGCCTATCTAGAAACTACAACACAACTAAGAAAAAAGAACAAGCTTCAGCAAGAATTGAGCTAATGAAGTTCTGTCCAAAATGTAATGCTCACACACTTCACAAAGAATCCAAATAGGAGGATAGATTATGTATAAAATTAAAAGATATTTCCAAGGTGTATGGAAACAAGCGAAAATGGTTAGATGGCCATCTAAAAAAGATTTAGGACAATATGTTTTAATCGTTTTAGGTGTTGTTGCTTTTGCAGCAGTTTGTATGATTGTTAGCGATTTAGTTATCTCTAAATTATTAACAACATTAGACGAAGCATTCCCACAAGGAACTACAGAAGAAACACCAGTAGCTATTTTAACTGCTTTACGTACATTCTTTAGATTATAGGGGGTAAGATTAATGAGTTATCAAATTGAAAAACAATGGTATGTAGTTAATACATATTCAAGTCGTGAAAATAAAGTAAAAGAAAATCTAGAAAAACGTGTAGAAACTCAAAACTTACAAGATGTAATTTTCAGAGTATTAGTTGCAGAACAAGAAGTTCCAGTAATGAAAGATGGAAAGCCTACAGGTAAAACAAAAACTAAGAACATCTACCCTGGTTATGTATTTATTGAAATGATCATGACAGATGAAGCTTGGTATGTTGTACGTAACACTCCAGGTGTTACAGGTTTCGTTGGTTCTTCAGGTGGTGGGGCAAAACCTTTCCCAGTAACAAGAGAACAAATTGAACCAGTATTAAAGAGAATGGGTATGGTTGATCAAGAAATGTATTCTAATTACCAAGTTGGCGATTTAGTAAGAGTATTAACTGGACCATTTGAAGGTGTTGAAGGTAACATTGAAGAAATTAATCAAGAAGCTGGTGAAGTTTCACTTAATACAATTTTCTTCGGAAGATTAACACCAATTACTGTTAAATTCTCTGAAGTAGAAAAAGTATAGTTTATAAAATACCATCACAAAAAGTGATGGTTTTTTAATGCTATAATTTATTTTTTTCATATATTAAGATGTTAATTTCCACACCAAAAAATAAGATATAAGAAGAGAAAAATAAAATTAAAAATAAAAGCGCAACAGAACTTAATGGACCAAAATATGATAGGGTCGAAGAGATGTTTTTTAGATAATAAGAATAGATAAAAATACCTCCACCGATACCAATTGTTGAGAATAAAGATCCAAGTATAAATTTGGTAATTTTTATCTTTTTTGGAGTGGTTAATTTATACAAAAAAACAATAAAAATAAACAAAGTAAACAATACGAAAATATATTCAAAAAACGAATAAAATTTTAAATTATTCTTATTTATAAAACTATCAAAAATTATTAAAAAAATGACCAAAAATGATAATATTAATAAAGAAATAATCGTTAGTCCTAACGGTATGATTCTCCTTTTGAAATAAGACTGTTCTTCGTATGATATTCCATGCATAATTTTTACTTGATATGCAAAAAAAGTCAAACCTTTTGAAGCAAGGTAAAGAATGACGCTAAAACTGATACCTAGAGATAGGTAGTCCAATGCGTTTAATGACGAAATTATTTCTTTAATCGATATAGAAATGGCATTTAATCCGAATATGAAAGAAATAAAGCTTAAACTCTTATCGAAAAATATGTTAATTAGCGATAAAATTATTTCGACTAGCAGTAAACACGGAATAAATGATAGAACCAAATAAAAAGAAAGCGCTGCGGGAGCATACATATTTCCCCCGCGCAAAGTGAGAATTCTTTTTATTATTTTGAAAAATCTTTGATTTTCAAAGTAGTTTGATATTCTGTGGTAAAGCGCCTTAATTTTAGTCATCATCGAGAGTTATTTTGCCCAAAATGTATTAGATATAATCTAAATATAAATTTTTTTGAAAATTTTTGTTGATTACCTACACTTTATAGTGTATACTATTCGAGCATGGTTATTTTTAGGAGTAAAAAATAGCTTCATGAATTGCGCAGTGGAAGGAAATGTTACTTTGTAAGTAAAAATCCATTACAACCACAGCACGGACAAAAACAATAGGAGGTGTGTCACGTGAGTAAGAAAATCGCAAAAGTTGTAAAACTTGAAATCCCAGGTGGACAAGCAAAACCAGGACCTAAACTAGCATCTGCTGGTATTATGATGCCTAAGTTCTGTACAGACTTCAACGCTAAAACAGCTGACAGACAAGGAGAAACAGTTCCTGTAATTATTACAGCTTATGAAGACAAATCATTTGATTTCGTCATCAAAACTTCACCAGTAGCTGAATTATTATTAAAAGAAGCTGGTGTTAAAAAAGGATCAAGCAGTCCTAAAGCTACAAAAGTTGGTAGTATCAGCCAAGAACAATTAAGAAAAATTGCTGAATACAAACTTCCAGACTTAAACTGCTATGATGTAGAAGCAGCAATGAAAATCGTTGCTGGTACAGCTCGTAATATGGGCATCGCAATTAAAGACTAATATTAGGTGGAAGGTTTATACCGTTAGAACCACAAGGAGGAAAAAATGAAGAAAGGTAAGAAATATTTACAAGTTGCTGAAAAGATTGATTCAACAAAAGTATATTCAATCGAAGAAGCTTGTGCATTAGTCAAAGAAACATCAACTGTAAAGTTTGATGCTACAATCGACGTTTCATTCCGTTTAAATGTTGATCCAAAATATGCTGATCAACAACTAAGAGGAACAATTATCCTTCCTCACGGAAATGGAAAAACAAAGAAAGTCTTAGCAATCACACGTAAACATGAAGAAGCAAAAGCTGCTGGCGCAGACTACGTTGGTGACAAAGACATGTTAGAAAAAATCCAAAAGGAAAACTGGTTTGATTTCGATATCATCGTCGCTACTCCAGACATGATGGGCGAATTAGGTAAAATGGGTCGTTTATTAGGACCTAAAGGTTTAATGCCAAACCCAAAAACTGGTACAGTTTCAATGGATATCGCAAAAGCAATTACTGAAATTAAAGCTGGTAAAATTGAATACCGTGTTGACAAACAAGGTAACATCCATTTATCAATTGGTAGAGTATCATTTGATACAGCTAAATTAGTAGACAACTTAAATGTTGTTGTTGAAACTTTATTAAAAGTACGTCCAGCATCAGTAAAAGGACAATACGTTAAAAACTGTGTTGTCACAACAACTATGGGACCATCAGTTAAATTTACATTTAACGGTCGCTAGTTCAAATTAAGAAAGCTCCAATATACCATAGACAGCAACGGCCAAGGGGCTTAATCATGTTGCCGAGGTAACTATTCATAAACGAATTACACAATTCAGATTAATGATAGAATAACTCTGTATATTGTTGCCTATACATTATTTCAATTTAAGAAAGAAGGAGGTGCCACAATGAATCAAAGCGTTTTAGAAAATAAAAAAGCCATCGTTAATGAGATTGCTGAATTAGTTGAAAAATCTGCTTCTGTAGTTATTGCAGAATACCGTGGATTAACTGTTGCAGAAATCGCATCATTCAAAAGAGAGCTTTTAAAATCAAATGCTAAGATGAGCGTTTACAAAAACTCATTAGTTGAAAGAGCAGCTGAAAAATTAGGACACAACGAATTAGCTCAATATTTAACAGGTCCTAACGCAATTATCACTTGTGAAGATGCAATTAATGCAGCAAAGGTATCCGCTAAATTCGCTAAAAAGCACGATTGTTTCAAAATCAAAGGTGCTTTAGTTGAAGGCAAAGTTATTAGTAAGGATGAAGTAATTACTTTATCTAAACTCCCAAACAGAGAAGGCATGTACTCAATGTTATTATCTGTATTACAAGCACCAGTCAGAGGATTTGCATGTGCAGTCAAAGCTGTTGCTGACAAAAATCAATAAACCATTAATCTTTAAGGAGGAAATTTAAAATGGCAAAATTAACAAACGAAGAAATCATCGCTTCTTTAAAAGAAATGACAATCATCGAATTAAATGACTTAGTAAAAGCAATCGAAAACGAATTCGGTGTAACAGCAGCAGCTCCAGTAGCAGTTGCAGCAGCACCAGTTGAAGAAGAAGCTAAAGGACCAACAGAAGTTAGCTTAATCTTAACATCATTTGGTGCTTCAAAAGTTCCAGTAATCAAAGCAGTTCAAGCTATCACAGGCTTAGGCTTAATCGATGCTAAAAAATTAGTAGATGCTTGCCCATCAAAAATTAAAGAAAACATCACACCAGTTGAAGCTGAAGAACACAAGAAAGCTCTTGTTGCTGCTGGTGCAGAAGTTGAAATTAAATAAGTTTAGTTTTACTTCAAAAAAATACTTTAAACCTGCCCCTTTTTGGGGTGGGTTTTTGTCCATTTAGGACACTTTACAAAAATTGATTATTATCGACTTTTAAGGGGAATTTTCGCCTTAAAACTCAGGGCGAATTACTTAAAAGTAATTAATATAAGAATCTCCTATAGGGGGATTATCGCGAAAAATCTACCTACAATATCCGCGTGCGCGCTCGCATACGCTAGGTAATCTATAAGAGTTAATAGATAAGAGATATTAATATTTATCTAATAAAAAAACGTTAAGCTAGGTGTGTCCACCTTATGAAGAATGATTAAAATTTAACCGATTTGATTATTAGATAAAAAATGCAAGAAGGGAGAATTTGCATGAGCAAAAATTTAGAACAAAATTATAAGTACCTTCACAATGGACGAATTGATTTCTCTAAGATCAGTGGTACATTACCATTACCATACTTAGTAGAAATTCAAACAAAATCTTTCCAATGGCTTTTAGATGAAGGAATCGATGAAGTATTTAAAGATGTCTATCCAATTGCTGATCGTAACGACAAATTAATTATTGAATATGTAAGCTGTCGTTTAGACAAACCAAAATACAATTACCTTGAATGTAAAACTAGAGATTTAACTTATAGTGCACCTTTAAGAGTTACACTTCGATTAATCAATAAAGGCACTGGAGAAATCAAGGAAAGCGAAGTCTTTATGGGTGACTTCCCATTAATGACTGATTCAGGAACATTTATTATCAATGGTGCTGAAAGAGCAATCGTTTCACAACTTGTTCGTTCACCTGGAGCATATATGTCTAAAACAATGGACAAAACAGGCCGTTATATTTATGGTGGTGACTTAATTCCATCAAGAGGAACATGGTTACAATTTGAATCAGATGCAAAAGATGTTATTTCAGTAAGAATTGATCGTAACAGAAAAATGCCAGTTACTATTTTATTAAGAGCATTAGGTCTATTAAATTACGATACAATGGTTGAATTATTTGGTGATGCTCCTCAATTTGTAAATACAATTGCAAAAGAAAGAGAAGGCAAATCAGATAATGACTTATTATCAACATCAAATGCTTTACTTGAAATTTATGCAAAATTAAGACCAGGAGAACCTGCACCAAATGACAGTGCAACAAGTTTCTTCCGCTCAAAATTCTTTGATCACAAACACTATGACTTAGGTCGTGCTGGTCGTTTCAAATATGGTAAAAAATTAGGTGTTTACAATCGTTTATTAAACTGCTTCTTAGCTGAACCATTAATTTCATGCGATGGAGAAGTTATTTATAACGAAGGCGAACAAATGACAAAAGAAAAGATTGAACATTTACAATCAATCAACTTCTTTGAAAATGGCGCACACGTAATTCACTTACCAATCAACGAAGCATTAGATAGTCATGATGTTGTAAATATTGTTAAAGTTTACGTCGACGATAAAATGGATAGAGTTACAAACATTATTGGTACTGATTTAAATATTACAGTTCCTTATGTAACAATTGCTGATATGATCGCTTGCTTCTCATACTTCATGAATATCATTGAAGGTATTGGAAATACAGATGATATCGACCACTTAGGTAATCGTCGTATTAGATGCGTTGGTGAATTAATTCAAAATCAATTCAGAATTGGTTTATCACGTATGGAAAGAACTGTTAAAGAAAAAATGTCTTTAGCAACAGAAGGTGTTGTTACACCTCAAAACTTAACAAACATCCGTCCTTTAGTTGCTGCTATTAAAGAGTTCTTTGCATCCAGCCAATTATCACAATTCATGGATCAAACTAACCCATTAGCAGAATTAGCAAATAAGAGAAGATTATCCGCTTTAGGTCCAGGTGGTTTAACACGTGATAGAGCATCTTTCGATGTTCGTGACGTTCACCACTCTCACTATGGTAGAATCTGTCCAATTGAAACTCCTGAAGGACAAAACATTGGTTTAATTAACAACTTAGCAAGCTACGCTAAAGTAAACCAATACGGATTTATTGAAACTCCTTATCGTAAAGTTGAAAGAAAAGTAATCGATGGAAAGGTTGTTCCATTTGTTACTGAAGAAACAGAATACTTATCAGCTGATGGAGAAATTAACCACTACATCGCTTCAAGTGATTTACGTGTAGGAGAAAATGGTGAAATCTTAGATTCTCACGTTATTTCTCGTCATAATGGCGAAAACATCTTAGCACCAAAAGAAGAAATTGATTACGTTGATGTTTCTCCAAAACAAATCGTTTCAATTGCTTCAGCTTGTATTCCATTCTTAGAAAACGACGACACTCACCGTGCGTTGATGGGTGCTAACATGCAACGTCAAGCATTACCTTTATTAAAACCTCATTCACCATTTGTTGGAACAGGTCTTGAACATAACATCGCTAAGGACTCAGGTTCAGCAGTTGTTAATAGAGCAAAAGGTATTGTTAAATATGTCGATTCAAAACATATCGTAGTTGAAGAAAGCGAAACAAAAGAAGAAAGAAATTACTTCTTACAAAAATTCGTTCGTTCTAACGCAGGAACATGTATCAACCAAGTACCAATCGTTAAAATTGGTGATGTAGTTGAAGAAGGACAAATCTTAGCAGATGGTCCAGCTATGGATAATGGTGACTTAGCATTAGGTCAAAACGTCACTATTGCATTCATGACATGGGAAGGTTACAACTACGAAGATGCTGTCATCATGTCTGAAAGATTAGTCAAAGATGACGTATATACTTCTATTCACATTGAAGAATATTCAATTGAATGTCGTACAACAAAATTAGGTGATGAAGAAATCACTCGTGATATTCCAAACGTTTCTGACAGCGCTAAAGCTTACTTAGATGATGATGGAATTATCACTCCAGGTGCTGAAGTTAAAGAAGATGATATCTTAGTTGGTAAAATTACTCCAAAAGGATTAACAGAACCTACACCTGAAGAAAAATTATTAATGGCTATCTTTGCTGATAAAACAAAAGATGGTAAAGATACATCACTTCGTGTTCCTCACGGTGGTGCTGGTATCGTTCTTGACGTTAAGAGATTTAAACGTGAAGATGGTGCAGAACTTTCAGCAGGCGTTAACGAAGTTATTAAAGTATTTATCGCTCAAAAGAGAAAAATCTCTGAAGGTGATAAGATGTCAGGTAGACATGGTAACAAAGGTGTTATCTCAAGAATTCTTCCAGAAGAAGATATGCCTTACTTACCAGATGGTACACCAGTTGACATCATGTTAAACCCATTAGGTGTTCCTTCTCGTATGAACATCGGTCAAATCTTAGAATTACACTTAGGTATGGCTTGTAAAAAATTAGGCGGATTAAAAATTGCTTCAAGCGTATTTGATGGAATTAGTAATGAAGAAATCTTCGCATTAATGGACAAAGCTGGAATGGCAAAAGATGGAAAAACTGTTTTATTTGATGGTAGAACAGGTGAAAGATTCGATGAAAGAATCTCTGTTGGTGTCATGTACATGATTAAATTAGTCCACATGGTTGATGATAAATTACACGCTCGTTCAACAGGACCATACTCTCTTGTTACACAACAACCTCTTGGTGGTAAAGCACAAAACGGTGGTCAAAGATTTGGTGAAATGGAAGTTTGGGCTCTTGAAGCATATGGTGCTGCTCACATCTTACAAGAAATCATCACAATTAAATCAGATGATATGGTTGGTAGAGCTAAGACATATGAAGCAATTATTAAACAACAACCAATTCCAAAATCTGGTATGCCAGAAGCATTCAGAGTATTACAAAAAGAATTACAAGCTCTTGCAATTGACGTCAAATTATTAGACGAAAATATGAACGAATTAGATAGTTCAAATATTGCAAAAGATAATGAAAAAGAAACTCGTAAAATTTCAAATGAAGTAAGAGATATCACAACTCGTACTCAAATTGATTTAAACGAAAATTATGAAGACTAAGGAGGCTAAAAGAATATGTTTGATGTAAATAAAATCGCTGCTGTTCAAGTTGGCCTTGCTTCTCCAGAAATGATCAGAAAATGGTCTCATGGTGAAGTTAAAAAACCTGAAACTATTAACTATAGAAGCCAAAAACCAGAAATGGATGGCTTATATTGTGAAAGAATCTTTGGTCCTAACAAAGACTATGAATGTCACTGTGGAAAATATAAAAAGATTCGTTTCAAAGATATCGTATGTGAAAAATGTGGAGTAGAAGTTACTACTAAAGCAGTTCGTAGAGAAAGAATGGGACATATCGAATTATGTTCTCCATGCGCTCACATTTGGTACTTAAAAGGAATTCCTTCAAGAATGGGATTAGTCCTTGATATTTTACCAAAACAATTAGAAGAAGTTATCTACTTCGTTTCACACATTTGTTTAAATCCAGGATCTTCAAGTATTTTAAAATACCGTGAAGTTCTTGATGAAAAGACATGTCGTATTGAATTTGTTCTTGCAATCAAAGAAATTAAAGATCAACTTAATGAAGAAACATATGACTATCATAAAGCTGAAGAATTAATTCAAAGATTAGAAAATCCTCAAGAAACATTCGACTTCACTACAACAAGTCACTTTATCTCAAAATACACAGGTGCTGAATTCGGTTCAGGTGCTGAAGCAATTAAGAGATTATTATCAGAAGTTGATTTAGAAAAAGATTTCGCTGATATCGAAAAAGAAATTAAAGAAGCTTCTGGTCAAAGAAGACAAAAATTATATAAGAGATTAGAATGCATCGAAGCATTTAAAAACTCTAATAACCGTCCAGAATGGATGGTAATTGATGCACTACCAGTTATTCCACCTGATTTAAGACCTATGCTTCAATTAGATGGTGGTAGATTTGCTTCATCTGACTTAAACGAATTATATAGACGTGTTATTACACGTAACACTCGTTTAAGAAGAGAAATTGATGTTAATGCTCCAGATGTTATCTTAATGAACGAAAAACGTATGCTTCAAGAAGCAGTTGACGCATTAATTGATAACGGTAGAAGAACTAAGGCTATTACAGGTCCTGGTGGAAGAGCATATAAATCATTATCTTCAACATTAAAAGGTAAACAAGGTCGTTTCAGACAAAACTTACTTGGTAAACGTGTTGACTATTCAGGACGTTCAGTTATCGCAGTTGGTCCATCACTAAAAATGTATCAATGTGGTATTCCTAGAGAAATGGCTGTTCAATTATTTAGACCATTTATCGCTGCTATTATGATTAAAGAAGGTATTGCTAATAGTCATAAACAAGCAAACAAAATGATTGACCACTATGATGAAAAAGTATTAGACATCGTAGAAAGAGTAATTAAAGAACATCCAGTTCTATTAAACCGTGCTCCAACACTTCACCGTTTAGGTATTCAAGCATTCAAACCAGTATTAGTAAATGGTAGAGCAATTCGTCTTCACCCATTAGTATGTGCTGGATTCAACGCTGACTTCGATGGTGACCAAATGGCTGTTCACGTACCTTTATCTAAAGCTGCTCAACAAGAAGCGTGCGAATTAATGTTAGCTAGCCGTAACATTCTTGGTCCAAAAGATGGTAAACCTATTGTTACTCCATCTCAAGACATGATCTTAGGTAACTACTACTTAACAATTGAAAAGAGCAAAGAAGATTTCTTAGCTCACGCTAAAGAATGTTATGATCGTGGAGATGATCAAGAAGGAGAATTATACACATCTTTCGCTAATATGGAAGGATCTGTATTTAAGAATGTTGATGAAGTTATGTTAGCGTACCAAACTAAGAAAGTAAGCTTACACAACCGTATCGCTGTTAAAGGTTCAGTAATGAACAAAAAAGGATTCACTGAAGAAATGAATAACTCATACTTAGTTACTTCAGTAGGTAAAATTATCTTTAATAGCATCTTCCCAGAAGATTTCCCATTCTTAAATGATAACTCAAAAGAAAACTTATTGAGTGATCAAGCAAAATTCTTTGTTCCTAAAGGAACAAATATCAAAGAATATATTGCTGCTTTACCATTAAGAACACCATTTGCTAAAGGTAATATTTCAAAGATTATTAATGAAGTATTCAATCGTTATCAATCAGAAATTACTAGTGATGTTCTTGATAAGTTAAAAGACCAAGGTTTCTCATATTCAACAGTTGCTGGTATCACAGTTTCTATTAGTGATATTTCAGTCATCGAAGGCAAAAACGAATTAATTGCTGAAGGTGATAAGAAAGTTGAAGTAATTCAAAATATGTTTGACAAAGGTTTATTAACTGATGGTGAAAGACATAAACAAGTTATCGATGTTTGGTCAAAAGTTAAGACTGAAATCGAAAATATCTTAAAAGATAAGATTAACAACGATAGAACAAACCCAATCTTTATGATGAGTAAATCAGGTGCTCGTGGTAATACATCTAACTTCGTTCAATTATGTGGACTTCGTGGATTAATGGCTAACCCATCTGGTGAAACTATCGAACTTCCAATTAAATCTTGTTTCCGTGAAGGTTTAACAGTTAGTGAATTCTTCATTGCTACTCACGGTGCTCGTAAGGGTGGTGCTGATACAGCGTTAAAAACTGCTGACTCAGGTTACTTAACAAGAAGATTAGTTGACGTTTCTCACGATGTAATTATTCGTGAAGTTGATTGTGGTGCTGATCGTGGATTTGTTGTTTCTGAAATCAGAGATACAAAGAAAGACAGCGTTCTTGTTTCATTAGAAGATCGTTTAGTTGGCCGTTATACTGTTAGAGACGTAGTCAATCCAGAAACAGGCGAATTAATTATCGGCGCTAATGAATTAATGGATGAAAACATTGCTAAAGCAATTAAAAACGCAGGCATTAAAGAAGTTGAAATTAGATCACTATTCACTTGTGAAACTAAAGATGGCGTATGTGTACACTGTTATGGTAGAAACTTAGCTACTGGTAAATTAGTAGAAGTAGGCGAAGCTGTTGGTGTTATGGCTGCTCAATCAATTGGTGAACCAGGTACTCAATTAACAATGCGTACTTTCCATACTGGTGGTGTTGCTGGTGGCGATATTACTCAAGGTTTACCTCGTGTTGCTGAATTATTCGAAGCTAGAAATCCAAAAGGCGAAGCTTTAATTTCAGAAATTGCTGGTACAGTTACATCTATTAAACAAGAAGGCGGTAGATATACTGTCGTTATTAAAAATGAACTTGAAGAAAAATCTTATATCACAATCTATAACGCTAAATTAAGAGTTAAAGAAGGTGATCAAGTTACAAATGGACAAAAGATTACTGAAGGTGCAATTAACCCTAAAGAATTATTAAGAGTTTCTGATGTAACTAAAGTTCAAAACTACATCTTAAAAGAAGTTCAAAAAGTTTATAAAGGAAACGGTATTGACGTTTCAGATAAACACATTGAAGTTATCGTAAGACAAATGTTAAGAAAGATGTCAATCATTGATGCTGGTGATACAAGTATGTTACCAGGTACAAAAGTTAATGTAATTAACTTTACACGTATCAATGAAGAAGCATTAATTTCAGGAAAACGTCCAGCTGTTGGTACTCCAATTATCCTTGGTATTACTAAAGCTGCTCTTGATACAGAATCATTCTTATCAAGTGCTTCATTCCAAGAAACAACAAAAGTTCTTACAGATGCTGCAATTAAAGGAAAAACAGACTACTTACATGGCTTAAAAGAAAATGTTATGATTGGTAAGTTAATTCCTGCAGGAACTGGTTTAAGAGAAGAAGAAGTTGAAGAAGAAGAATTATTCGACATCGAAGAAGAATCAATTCAAAGTATCGCTCCAGTTGTTTCAACTGAAGAAGATTCAAATGTATTTGACTTCGCTAGTGACTTATTAGATTAATAAAATGCGCGATATCTAGAAAGGTATCGCGTTTTTTGTTGGTAAAGATTTAAAAATAATGAAAATAAAAAAATTATTTAGTTATGTAAATTATGAAAAATTTACATAACTTTTTTCTTTTTGAAAATGTAATTTTAACCTTGCTTTTGATTTCTATTTTGGCTTATCATTGAAAGCAAGAGGATAAATTTATGGAACATAATAGTAGATTAGGATGGGTTGAAGTTATCTGTGGACCAATGTTCGCTGGTAAAAGTGAAGAATTAATTCGTAGAATTAAAAGAATTGAATATGCTAAAAAGAAGATTATCGTATTTAAACCGCTCATAGACAATAGATATTCAGAAGATGAAGTAGTATCTCATAATAAAAGAAGAACTAAATGTTATAATTTAAAACATAGTTCAGAAGTTGAAAAATATGTTACTGAAGATTTATACGCAGTAGCTTTTGATGAAGTCCAATTTATGGATGAAGGTATTTTAAAAGTAATCGATGATTTAGCAAATAGAGGATTAAGAGTTATATGTGCTGGATTAGACAACGATTTTAGAGGAGAACCTTTCTCAATTATGCCTCAATTATTATGTATGGCAGAATATGTTACTAAATTAACTGCAATTTGTACTGTTTGTGGAGCAAACGCTACAAGAACTCAAAGAGTAGTTAATGGTGAACCAGCATATTATGAAGATCCAATTATCATAATAGGCGCTAGTGAATCTTACGAACCTAGATGCCGCCATTGTCATAAGGTTCCACATAGAAAATAAGTCGTTTTAATACGACTTTTTTGTTTCTCTACTAGTAGTAGATAAGTCAAAAATGAAAAAATAATGACTTTTTATAAAAAATGTATATAATTATATACAAATAGAGGATAAGTTATGAACATTGTTATTATTGGTTTAGGTAAATATGGAATTTTCCTTACAGAGCAATTATCAAAAGAAAATCATGACATCGTAGTTATTGACTCTAAACAAGAATTAGTTGATGAAGTAGTGAATCAATTCGATGTTAAAGGTTATGTTGGAAATGGTGCGAGTTATGTAACTCAAAAAGAGGCATTCTTAGATAAACCTGATTTAGTAATCGCGGTAACTTCAACTGATGAAGTTAATATTTTATGTTGCCTTGTTTCTAAAAAATTGGGTGTTAAGCAAACCATTGCTAGAATTAGAAATCCAGAATATGCTCTACAAGCTCAAATAATGACAAATGAACTTGGAATTAGTATGACGATTAATCCTGACTATAATACTGCATTAGATATTTTTAGAATTATTCGTTTCCCAAGTGCAATTACTGTTGAATCTTTTGCAAATGGTAAAGTAAATCTTGTAGAAATTAAAGTTGAATCTAATTCAAAATTAGTAGGAAAATCATTAATGCAAATTCAAGAAAAATGTAATACTCATTTCCTTGTTTGTGCAGTTGAAAGAGGAGATAAGGTATTTATTCCTAATGGCTCATTTGTTCTTGAAGAAGGCGATTATGTTTATATTACAGTAAGCGCTAGAGAAGTAAATAATTCGTTTAAAAAGCTTGATATTATTCAAAATAAAGTAAAATCAGCAATGATTATTGGTGGTGGTAAAATTACCTTTTACTTGGCATCAATGCTTTTAGATAATGGTATTTCGGTAAAAATTATTGATAATGATCAAAATATTTGTAATCACTTAGCAGAACAACTTCCAAAAGCTTTGATTTTAAAAGGTGATGGAACTAATCAAAAAATGTTGATGAGTGAGGGATTAGAAGATGTTGATGCCTTAGTTACATTGACAGGCATGGATGAAATTAACATTATGATTTCGACATCTGCGAAGAGTGTTAATTGTAAGAAAGTTATTACAAAAGTAAGCAATAATAACTATGAAGCTATTTTAGATATTACTGGTCTTGATAGTGTTATTTCTCCAAAAGAATTATTCGCAGATAATATTATTAGATATGTCCGTGGAATGAATAAAAAAAGAGGAAGCGAGTTCAAAACTTTATATCGTTTAGTTGGTAATAAAGTTGAAGCTAGCGAATTCTTAATTTCTAAAGAAACAAAATACACATCTATTCCTTTAAAGGATTTAAATTTAAGAAAGAATGTTTTATTAGCGTGCATTATTAGAAGTGGAAAAGTTATTATTCCAAATGGTAATGATACATTAGAACCTCTTGATAGTGTAATTGTAGTTACTTCTGATTTTATCGTTAATGATTTAATCGATATTATGGAGTAGAATATGAATTTTAGAATGATCTTTAATAATATTGGAAAGATTTTATTAATAGAGGCTGCTTTATTATTTTTTCCATTATTAGTAAGTTTGATATATAAAGAAACAAACCAATACGCTTTTTTAATCACTATTGGAGCTCTTTTGTGTGTTGGTGTTTTACTTTGCTTAATTAGACCTAAAACAAAGCAAATTTATGCAAGAGAAGGCTTTATTTTAGTTGGTCTATCTTGGATTGTCATGAGTTTGTTTGGTAGTTTGCCATTTGTTATTTCTCAAGAAATACCTTCTTTTGTTGATGCTTTATTTGAAACCATTTCAGGCTTTACAACTACTGGTGCAAGTATATTAACTAATGTAGAAGGATTGTCTAAGAGTATGTTATTCTGGAGAAGCTTTACCCATTGGATTGGCGGTATGGGTGTATTAGTGTTTATTCTTGCTATATTACCTAATTCAGAAGGACAAAATATCTATATTTTAAGAGCGGAATCTACTGGTCCACAAGTAGGAAAACTAGTTTCAAAAGTTAGATTTACCGCAAGAATTCTATATCTAATTTATTTAGGATTTACTCTTTTAGAAGTAATCTTCTTACTCTTTGGTGGAAATTCTTTCTATGAATCTTTAGTTACTTCTTTAGCTACTGCTGGTACTGGAGGATTTGGAATTTATAATGATTCTATAGCGTCATTCAATTCTTATTCACAAATCGTAATTGGTGTATTTATGCTCATTTTTGGTATAAATTTCAATATTTTCTATCTTATTTTAATTGGAAGAATCGCTCAAGCATTTAAGAGTGAAGAACTAAGATGGTATATTGGAATAATCGTGTTTAGTGTGGTTACTATTGCAATAAATTTAACACTATCTATGGAATATGCTTTCCATATCGCTTTAAAAGATTCTTTCTTCCAAGTATCTTCAATAATTACTACAACCGGATTTGCTACTGCTGATTTTAATTTGTGGCCAAATTTATCAAAATGTATTTTATTGATTTTAATGTTTGTTGGTGCCTGTGCAGGTTCTACCGGTGGAGGTATGAAGGTATCTAGATTTGTAATTTTATTTAAAAGTTTAAAAAGAGAGATTAAAAAATTAGTCCATCCAAATAGTGTTTCTAATATTACCTTTGAAGGATCTACTGTTGATGAGAATGTAGTTAAAGGTGTTAATGGATATTTTGGAATAATGATGTGTATTATTTTTGCTTCATTAATTGTCTTATCGTTTGATAAGTTAGATTTTGAAACAAATTTTACCGCGATTGTTGCTTGTGTAAATAATATTGGTCCGGGATTTTCTTTGGTAGGACCTATGGGAAATTATTCGTGTTTTAATGATTTCTCAAAAATAATTTTATCAGCATTGATGTTGATTGGTAGATTAGAAATATACCCAATATTACTTCTATTTATGCCAAAAGTGTGGTTTAACAAATAAATACATATTAGGGAGATTAGTAAAATAATCTCCTTTTTAATTATTATTAAAAATTTATTGATAAATTTGACAATTTGTTATATTATTATAAACGGCAACGATTCGCCAATTGTAGTCCCGGTAAGACAAACAATTATTAGGAGGAATTAAGTTATGCAACGTCAAACAACTATTGCAAAAGCCAATGAAATCGTACGTAAATGGTACGTTGTTGATGCAACAAATAAACCTTTAGGTCGTTTAGCATCAGAAATCGCAGTTTATTTATGTGGAAAAAATAAACCTATTTATACACCTAACGTAGACTGTGGAGACTATATCATCGTTATCAACGCTGAAAAAGTTTCATTATCTGGAGACAAAGAAAATAAGAAAAATTATTACAATGTCTCACAATATTTAGGTGGTTTAAGAACCCGTTCTTCAGGAACTATGTTAAGAGACTATCCAGAAGAAATGATTGAAAGAGCTGTTAAAGGTATGCTTCCAAAAGGACGTTTAGGACGTCAAATGAACAAAAAGTTATTTGTTTATGCTGGTCCAGAACACTTACATGAAGCTCAAAAACCTGAAGAGCTAAAATTAAAGTACTAGGAGGAAAGAACAATGGCAAGAAAGAAAGTTGAAAATGTTCAATACTATGGCACAGGCCGTAGAAAAGCTTCTGTTGCTCGTGTTTATGTAACAAATGGTACAGGTAAAATCACAGTTAATGGTAGAGATGTTAACGAATACATGCCTTATGCAACATTAGTCATGGATTTAAAACAACCATTAGAAATCACTAATACAACAGATAAATTCGATGTAAACGCAACTGTTACAGGTGGAGGATTCACAGGTCAAGCTGGTGCTATCCGTTTAGGAATCGCAAGAGCATTATTAGAAATCAGCCAAGACTTCAGATCACCAATGAAAGTTGCAGGTTTATTAACAAGAGATGCAAGAGCTAAAGAACGTAAGAAATATGGTCTTAAAGCTGCTAGAAGAGCACCTCAATTCTCAAAACGTTAGTAAATATCAAATTAATAAAAAGATTCAAGTTTATGCTTGGATCTTTTTTCATATTTGGAATAGTTAAATAATATAATTAATTATGAATAAAATATATTATCTATTATTTGAACTAATTGTAGTTATTTCTTTAATTTCTATTCCTTTTTATTCTAGGAATATCAAAGAAGTATCTTCTTTGATTAATTTTGTCGTGGTCATTGATCCAGGACATGGAGGAAAGGATAATGGATGTGAAAACAATGGGGTATTAGAAGATGATATTAATTTGGAGATTGGATTAAAACTATTTGAAGAATTAACAACGCAAGGATTTAGAACTTATTTAACTAGAGATGGTGATTATGATTTAGCAAGTGTTAATGCTTCAAATAGAAAAAATGAAGATTTGAGAAATAGAGTAAAAATAATAAACAACTACGATGCTAATTTAGTAATATCACTTCATGTAAATTATTATTCTTCCTCTTCAATTCAAGGGCCAATGGTGTATTATAAAAATGATCAAGAATCCAAAGATCTTGCTTTAATCATCCAAGAAAAATTAAATCAAGCTAGTGGGTTAGATAAAATTATTCACAAAGAAGATTTTTATATATTTAGAAATACATATTGTCCAAGTTTATTAATTGAATGTGGATTTATTTCTAATGATAGTGATTTAAATAGATTAACTAACTCCACATATCAAACGATAATTTCGAAAAAAATATCTGAAGGACTAATTTCATATTTTTTATATAAAAAATAATTTTAAAATTCATTAGAAAATTAAAAAAACTATTGATTTTAAGTTATTAATATATTATTATAATTAAGCGTTGGGCCTGTAGCTCAGTTGGTTAGAGCGCACCCCTGATAAGGGTGAGGTCGTATGTTCAAATCATTTCAGGCCCACCATCGTAGATTTCTAAGCATCCAATTGGATGCTTTTTATTTCTTATTATTATATATTTTTATGTTATAATAGCAATGAGGTAGTATTATGAGTGATAGAAAGTTAAACATCATCAAGACAACTATTGATAATATTGTAGTTTCTGCAATATTGTCTTTTGCTAGTGCTATTTTAACTTCATCTTATGATATGTATATTTTATGGACCACACTTTTAGGGTTTGTAGTATCTACTCTAGTAACAGTATTAATTCCTGCGAATAAAATTTGTAATGCAATTGCCAAATTATTAAAAATTAAACCTAATTCTTTTGCTTCTGGAGCAATTGGTGGATTAGTTACTAATCTATATTTCTCTCCAATATTAACTTTTTCTTGCAAGTTATTAATATTTGCTCCTGACTTTAATATGGTTTTAGAACAATTTATTAAGTATGCAGGAATTATGTATGTTATTTCCTATTTTGCTTTTCAAATCACGTTTAATGTAACGCTATTAATTTTTAATAAGATAAAGAATAGAAAAGAGGAAGTTTCATGCAACTAGGTGAAGAATGTAGAACTTGTTTATTTTCTAGCCAAGCAAAAAGGGCTCAAACATATTTAGATAAAGAAAAAGTAAATGAATTTATTAATAAAATTGATGCACTTTGTAAAACCTTTCCTTCTACAGGTGCTTCTCCTTTATTAATGAGAGCAATAAATGAAATTCATAAGGAAGTTTTTTCTTTTCCTTTAGATTACTCAAAAGAAAAAATTAAATATAATAAATTATGTTTGTCATATGAAAAACAAATTGAAGAGATAATAGATAGTTCACTAGATCCTTTAAAAAAAGGAATTCAATTTGCTCGAGTTGGTAATTTAATTGATTTTGCAAAATTAACTTCTATCGATATTGATTTATTAGATTACTTTATTAAGCAAGCAGAAGTTCAAGAGGTAGATGAAAAAGTATTAAATAGTTTAAAAGAAGAGTTGTCCAATAAAACAAATGTAGTCTATTTACTTGATAACTGTGGAGAAATTGTTTTTGATAAAATTTTAATAAAAGTTATTAATAGAATATATCCACATATTAATTTAATTGCAGTTGTTAGAGGAAAAGAGATTATTAATGATGTAACATATTTCGATAGTGAAATGATTGGATTAGATAAAGTATGTAAGGTTATTGATAATGGAACAGATATTCCTGGAACTTCTTTAGAGGATATCTCCAAAGAATGTTTAGAAACAATAAAAAAAGCAGATATTATTATTTCCAAGGGTTTAGGTAATTTTGAAACCTTACATGGATGTAAATTAAATATCTACTATATGTTTTTATGTAAGTGTATGTATTTTGCTGATAAATTTAATTTGAAGCAATGGGAAAGTGTACTTACTAACGAACTTATATTAAACGATTAATTCATAAGCAAGACGAGAGTTATCAATCTCGTCTCTTTTTAAATAGATAATCCCTTTATAGGAAAAACCGGAATTTAAAGATATTTTTTGCATTGCAATATTTTTAACGTGAGTATCAAGTTTAATAGACTTATAATTATTTTCTTTAGCAAAACTAATAGCGAATTTTAAAAGTTTTTCTCCTAGTTTCTTTTTGTGGAACTCTTTTCTAATTGCGATACGATGGATGTTTAAATCATTTTCACTAGGATAATTTTCCCATGAGCCGTTTTCAATTTCTAAATAATTAATATCTATTCCTGGAACTAAAGAAACAATTCCAACTAAATAGTTATTAATGTAATAACCATATAAATGGGAATTCTTAATATCGTTAGACATCGTAGTTTCATTTGGATACCCTTGCTGCCATTGAAGAGAATCTTTACCTAGTAATTTCTTTGCATCGTTAATTATTTCCATAACAAAAGGAAGTTCTTTAATAGAGACAAGTTTAATTTCTTTTTTTATCTTTTGACAATTGATTTGTTCATCCATTTGTTATTACTCCATCTAATTAACATAAATATCGCTCTAACTGCTTCATCAAGAGCCTGAGCAAGGAAAACTCCTAAGAATCCTAATTTTAAATATACGCCTAAAACCCAGCTTCCTAAAGCGGAAAAGATAAACATACTAATAATTCCACCTATTAAAGGGAAGAGAACATCACCAGATGCTTTTAATGAGTTGATATAGATTAAATTAACACATCTACCAAATTCATATAAGAATAACCAAGGTAAAACACTTGTTGCGTATTTTAATACTAGTTCTGGATTCTTAACATCTTCAATAATCCAAGAGATAACATCTTTTCCAAAGATGTTTAAAATTATGATTACGACAAATAAAATAGGTAAGCAAATTAAGAATGACTTATGAGTTCTTTTCTTTGCTTCTTGATATTTTTCTTGACCAACATCATGACCTACTAAAATAGCGTTAGCTTGACCAAAGGAAATTGAGAATTGATAAATATATAGCATGATCATATTTACATAGGTTCTGGCAAGCATTTCTGGTTCAGTTAACTTATTGACTGCAGCGGTAACAAACATTCCTGCAAAGGTATAGGCAAAAGTTTCTAATGCTGAAGGTAAGCCAATTTTTAGAATTTGTTTTAAGTGTGGCAAAGATAGTTTGAATGATAAGATTTTCTTTTTAAGAATGATTGGAGAGAAAACAACCGCGCATAATAATATAAATGCTTGGCTTGATAAAGTTGCAATAGCTGCACCTTTAATACCGAGTTCTGGTAATCCCCAATTACCAAATATCAATAAGTAGTTTAGTAGCACATTTAATAAGTTAGATAGAACTGCGATAATAGTAATAAATCCAGGTTTTTTATTTGCTCTTAAATTAGCGGAATAAATATTAGTTAGTGCATTAAGTGGAATACCCCATGCAATAATAGAAATATAAGTTACTGCATTATCTAAATATTCGCTAGGACATTGAATTAGAGTTAATAAAGGTTTATTAAATAAAAGAATAACTAAGAATAAGACCAAACTTAAAGATAAATTAAAAATTAAGCCATTACTAAAGCTTTTCTTTGCATCTTCTTCTTTTTTAGCTCCTAGATATTGGGCAATAACAATACCAACTCCAGTTGAACAGATTAAAAGAAGAACATTTAACATATGGATAACTTGGTTAGCGTTATTCATGGAAATGATAAATTGTTCGTTATATTTAGTAATCATTAAAGTATCAACTGTTGATAACAAGTTGAATAACATTAATTGAATGAATATTGGTAATCCTAAGGATATAAGGGAGCTTTTTCTTTCTTTCATAATATCACCTTTTTATTATAATTATTTTACTAATAATAGTTAAGTCTTTATTTTATTAATTATTTTTATTATTTATAATATAGACAGGTGATTAAAGTATGTTAAATATCGGATTGAAGAAAACATTTGTATATAAAGTAAATTATCAAAATCTAGCATCTCAAGTTGGAAGTGGAGATTTAGATGTTTTAGCTACTCCTTCTTTACTTGCTTTTATGGAAAATAGTGCAAAAGAGTTAGTAAATGAAGAATTAAGTGAATTAGATTCAACGGTAGGAATTAATGTTGAAATGTCCCATTTAGCGCCTACAGAGTTAAATGATGAAGTAAAAGTAGAGTGTGAATTAATTAATGTTGAGGGAAGAATTCTTACATTTAATATTCTTGCGCATGATTCAAACACTTTAGTTTCAAAAATGACGCATAAAAGATGTATTGTTAATAAAGAAAAATTTATGTCAAAGGTAAAATAAATGAGAAGAGTAATTTTACAAAAACCAATAGGTTATTGTTTTGGAGTAATCTCTGCAATAGAAAAGGCGAAGGAAGTTAAAAAACAATATCCTAATTCTAATATTTATGTTTTTGGTGAATTAGTTCACAATTCTTTTGTTATTGAAAAATTAAAAGAATTAGGAATTAATACAGTTCCTTTTTCTAGGGAAACTGCAATAGCGCAATTAAAGAGTTTTAATAAAGACGATATTGTTATTTTTACTGCGCATGGCCATCCAGAAATTTACAATCAAGTATTAGAAGAAAGAGGTATTACTTATTTTGATACTACTTGTGTTAATGTAAAGGAAAACATGAGATTAATTAAGGAAAACCTAGATCGTGGCGTTATTTATATTGGTAAAAAGGATCATGAAGAAACTATTGCTAGTTTATCACTAGGCGAACAAGTGATCTTATATGATATAAAAGAAAAGATTGATTATAGTAAGGTTAATTTTGAGAATCCTTTAGTTATTAATCAAACCACTTTATCAATTTTAGAATTAAAAGAAATTCATAAAGAAATAAAGAAGAATATTCCTAACTCTGAATTATCAAATGAAGTGTGTGGCGCGACTAGAATTAGACAAGAGCAAATTAAAAATATAGATGATAGTTATGAGTTAATTGTTATTGTCGGATCGCCTAATTCGAGCAATACAACTAAGCTATATCAAACTGCGAAAGCATATCACAAAAATAAAAAGGTATTACAAATTAATGATGTAACTGATTTTGAAAAAGAAGATATATCCAATTATAACAACGTAATTATGTTAAGTGGTACTAGCGCACCTATGGAGATAATTAATAAAATTAAAGATTATCTAGAAAGGAATTAATATGAAAAAAGAACAATTTGTATTAACTAAACCATTAAATCATCTTGCAGTTATTATGGATGGAAATGGAAGATGGGCAAAGAAAAGATTAATGCCAAGAACTTTTGGACACAAAGAAGGGTGTAAAAGAGTAGAAGAAATTTTTAATTTATGTATGAGATATGGAATTAAAGTATTTACTTTATATGCTTTTTCCACTGAAAACTGGAATCGCCCTGAAGATGAAATTAAATTATTATTTGAATATCTAGAAGAATTCTTTAATAGTAATATTGATAAATTTATGGAAAAGGGAGTTAAAGTAAATCATATGGGTGATGCTTCTAGACTTCCTGAAAAAACTAGAAGAGTTTTAAATGAAGCAATTAACAGAACATTTAATAATGATAAATTTGTCTTTAATATTTGTTTAAACTATGGATCTAGACAAGAGATTTTAAAAGCTGTTAAAAATATCGCTAAAGATGTAGAAAATAAAAAAGTCGATATAGATAATATCGACGATAAATTATTTCAAACATATTTAGATTCAGCATATTTGCCAGAAGTTGATTTGATGATTAGAACTAGTGGGGAAAATCGTTTATCTAATTTCTTATTATATCAATTAGCGTACGCTGAATTTATATTCACTCCAACATATTGGCCTGATTTTAAGGAAAAAGAATTTGTTGAGTGTTTAAAAGAATATTGTTCTAGAGATAGAAGATATGGAGCAATAAAGGAGTAATTACTTTATTGAATTAATTAATTCTTTTAATGAAGAGATGTCGATATGACATCTTTTTTCTTGTTGTTCAATTGTTCCTTTACTAATGTATTTGTTAGGCAAACTCATTCTATGAACTCTATTTTTATAGCCTAAATCCATTAATTTAATGAATGTGTGATAAGTAAATCCTTGTTCAATTCCATAAGGTGAATAGATAATAATGTTTTTATATTCTAATAAAGATTTTAAACACTCTTCATCAAGAGGTGATTGGAAGATAGCGTTAACTATTGTAATATTATCAAATAAGTTAATTACTTCTTTTAATTTTGGACCGTAAGAAATAATACAAATATCTTTATTATTTGCTTCTTTTTCTATTTTCCATTTTCCATATTCAATTGTATCTTTATAATATGGTGTTTTTTCACTTTCTAAAATAGGGTATCTAATTGCTAAAGGATGATTAAAGGTTCTACTAAATTCAATTAATCTAGCATATTCGATTTCGTCTTTGCCCATACAAACATTCATATTAGGCATATTTAAAAGGAAGGATTCATCAAAGATTCCTTGGTGAGTTTCCCCATCTTTTCCTACTAATCCTGAACGATCAATTAAGAAAGTTACTGGTAAATCCATTCGTGCTACATCGTGATTAATTTGATCATAGCTTCTTTGAAGGAAAGTTGAATACATTGAAACAAAGGCGTGTTTATTATTTAAAGCGCAACCGCTGGCAAAGGTGACGGCGTGTTCTTCAGATATTCCTACATCTAAAGCTTGTTCTGGATAATTTTTAATAACAGTATCAAAATTACTACCAACACTAGTACTTGCTGTGATTAAAATTGAATTAGGATCTTTAGATAATTCTTCTTCAATTTTATTAGCGATTACTTTTGATAATTTAATTTTATTTTCTGGTAGAACATCTTTTATACTACCATCTTCAATATTGAAAGGGGGTACGCTATGCCAAGAAGAAACATTACTAGTTTCAGCAAGATTATACCCTTTTCCTTTAATTGTAGACACATGGATTACAACTGAAGATTTCTTTTTCTTAGCTTTTTTAAATGCGTGCGCCATCTCTTTAAAATCATATCCATCAACATCACCAATATAGTAATATCCAAATGTCCCAAAGAAGTTATCTCGATAAATTAAGTGGGTAATGCCATCTTTAATTTTTTTTGTGAAAGAGAATAACCATTGAGTGAATTTGTTTTTTTCCATATGTTTTCTATAACGATCTTTCCATCTAATATATTTTGGTGAAAGACGAATATTTTGAAGCATATTGTGTAAAGCCCCTACTGGTTGGTCAATAGACATATTATTATCATTGATAATAATTATTACTTTGTGATTGAATTTATCATTATTATTTAAGGCTTCAAAAGCCATTCCATTAGCGATTGAAGAATCACCAATTAAAGAAATAATATGATAATCTTGGTTATTCATATCTCTAGCTAAAGCCATACCCATTGCTGTAGAAATAGAAGTAGATGAGTGACCAGCTTCATAAGGATCGTATTTCGATTCATGTCTTTTTTGAAATCCGTCAACTCCATTTTCTTGACGAAGATTTTCTAGCGATCTGCCACTTAAAATCTTATGGGTATAACATTGATGAGATACGTCGAAAAGGAGCTTATCTTCTGGAAAGGAGAAGGCTCTGTGCAAAGCAATTGTTAATTCAACAATGCCGAGGTTACTAGCTAAGTGTCCACCATTGATGCTACATTCTTTAATAATGTATTCTCTAATTTTTGAGCTTAGTTCTCTTAGTTCTTTAACATTTGCTTTTTTAATATCATAATTTGAAATTTCATTAAAAAGGTTTTGATATTTATCCATTTTGGACTCCTAAGTAATTGGTTAGTTCGCTATTAATTATTATAGTCATTTCGCTATAAAATATTTAATTAAATGTTTTTATAAATAATATTATTTTCAATAAAAATTACTTTTTGTTCTAATAAATAATCGATTCTTTCTTCGACAAACTCATATTTTTCTTTATTTGCTTTCTTATAGCCCAAAGAAAGAAGAATCATTTTAATGATTGTATCTTTATCTAACGAAGATTTATAGTTGATAATATCGTAAATTGCATCATAGTATTCAATGTCGCTAACAAGGTCTAAAGGACGATAGAATTCTTTGTTTCTATCTACTCTTCTAAAACGAATTTTCTTGCCAATCAATAAAATAAAATTATCTTTAATTTCAATTAATCCGCTTGCAGCTAAATTGTTAAGTTCTTCTTCAATATTCTCTTTAAATACAACACGTATTTCATCAAGAGAAATAGGAGCACATTCTTCTAAGAAAGAAGTTAATTTTTCATTTAGTTTATTAACGTTAGTTAATTCGTAATATACATGTCTAGGATCTTTAAATAATGGGAAAAGGTAATCCATCAACAATATAGTATTTTTCTTAACAGCTGCTTCAGGAATAAGTTTGGATTGAGCGATGATGAATTCAATTAGTTTGTTAAATTCATTTTCTTCATCGATGAAGAAAAGAGCGGTGAATACTCGATATGGACTATATCCTTTATCTTTTAAGAATTGTTCTTGATAATAGAACGCTTCACTTGCTTCTTCTGGAGAATAGTAAGGGAAGTGATCGACCATAATTGCAATTGAAGAATTAGAATTTGGAACTTTGACTAAGATATCAATGACTTGGTCATTTAATGCACGATTCATTCCAACATCAAATCCATAATCATTTAATTTTTCAACTAAGTATGCTTTAAAGTCTAAATCATATAGATTATTTTGAATTAACGATGCAAGAGAGTGATCTCTTTGAGTATAGACGATTTCGTTGAATGTATTTTTGCTTGCAAAAACTAAATTAGCAGGATTAGAACTTGTAATTAATGAACTTCTAATATCTTCGGTTAATGGTTTTTGATCAATTACTAATAATTGATTTGATTTAACTAGGCAAGGAAGAACGTCTCTAATTTTCATTGAACGATTAGATAATAAAATTACGACATCAAATTGATAATTTTTATTATTTAATAACGAAGAAACGTTTTTATAACTTGTTAATACACATGGTTTAAAATTATGAATACTTTGTGAGAAGAGCTCACATAGAGAATCTAAATTAATGAAATAATTTTCATCACTTAGTAATTTTTTAATTTCATTTCCTTCGGTTGCTTTAATGTTGTAAAGAGTAGTACTTGTATTTTTAGAGAAGTTATTATAAATAATTTTTTCAATTAAACTCTTTCTTTTATTATCGCTATCTTTGAAGTTTTCTAATAAACTAAAGATATTTTTTCTACTTAGACTATCTGACATTTTCTTGTTTTTAAGTGTTGCAGTTAATAAGTCATAATAGAATCTCTTTAAGAAGATATTTTCAAAGTTAGAATAATGACCACACTCTAATAACTTATCTCCAAGCATATTCATTGCCTTGTTGATTTTATGTTTTGATACATAGTAATCGATATAATCATTAACAGAAGCAAAGTTTAAAGATAGCATATTAATTTTTTCTAAATAAACATCTAAATTAATCTTTTCGTAATTAAATACATTTTTGTCAAAGTATTTTTGGACGATTTGACTGTTAGATAAAATTGAATTAAATGCTAATTGCATTGCTTGACGGTGTTTACTTGATTCAATATTAGTATCTTTAACTAAATAACAAATATCAAATGAACTCTTATCGCTTAAGTAATTAAGGTTGTAACGATAATTGTTAATGTTATTAATAATTTCTCTAAGCTCTTCAAAAGTATGATTGCTTAAAAATTCTATGTAACTATGATTAAAACTCAATTTAATTTCTTCTAAGTTTTGTTTAACTCTTAATAAAGACAAGATAGAATCGAACAAATATCCATATTCATTAGTCGAAAGATGTTTTACTTGGTATTTTTTCTTTAAAGACGCATATGCAGTTTTCTTTTTCTTTGATTTATTAGCTTGTTCTAATTCCTCTAAAGAAATATTTTTTAGTAAAGGATAATTTCCCCATAGTGAATCTAATTTTTGATTATTTTGTTCAATTTTTAAATATAGATTTTTAAGTTTATCATATGTTTCATCAATAATATCGTCCTTTAAAAAATCAATAGGAAGATCTTTATAATAATCTACGAAAGTTAAAATGTTTAAGACTGCTTTCATTTCCTTTAAGGTAGAAACTGAAGGAAGATGATATTTTTTAACTCCATAGTTATAAATATTAATTGCATCTTGTAAAGTTGCAGAAAGAGAAATTACGCTATTTTTTAATGGTATGTAGTCTTCTTTCTTCATAACTTTTCGATTGAATCCATAGAAAGGGTGTTCTTCGATAGGGCAATTTAAAGCTTCAATTGAATTTGCAAATTCCTTAACAAGAAGTAAATATTGTTGCAATACTTCTAAATCAATTTTATTTGTAGCTTTGAAAGAAACGTCTAATAATGGATATTTTGCCAAAGCATAGTAATTGTTAATAATTTTATTAATTGATGTATTTAAAGAATTTTTGGTTGTACGCAAACTATTGATGATTTCTTGGAATGAATTTTTAAGATTATAGTATCTAGTTACATCTTCATCAATTGCGATTGGGTGTAAACTATTATAAGGAAGAACTAACTTATCATAACTACTTAAAGACGCTAAAGTGTCAGTTTTGTTAATTGATCCTAAAGATAAATCTAAAGTAAATTTTTCAATAGAGTTCTTTTTGATTTCATTAAGTAGTTCATTTTTCTCTTCGTTATTTGAATAAGCTAAAAGAACGCGCTTGTTGTTTAATAAATAAGTTAAAATTACATTGGTAATAAAGTGATATTTATTTGAATGTTGTTCACATCTAATTAATAAATTATCACCACGAGAAATAGTTCTTAACAAATTATATTCCTCATTTTGCATATCTAATAAAGATAAAAACTTAGTATCTAATGGGAAAGATTCTTTTTGATTGAATGAGAAGAATTCAGAATTCAAATAAGCAATTCTTTTAACCAATTGATTTTGGGCGATAATGTTTTGGTTTTCGTTAATGAATTTCAAATCTGAGTAATATGAAAAATCAAAACAAGATAAGAAATTCTCATTATTAACAATCCAGTTAATTGGTTTAACTTTTACTGATAAGTAATATAAGTATTCTCCTAAATTGAATTTATTATTTACTGGATAAGATAAATCAATTTTTCTTTCTTTTTTTAATAATTCAATTAATGGAGTATTTAATTTAATTTCTTTGTTTAATCTTACAACGCGATAATAATTATCCTTTGTTGATTTAAACACTCTAACAGGAATAAAAACTAAAGGGGCTTGGAATTTTTTACCATCTAATTGATAAGTGATTTTCCCAAACGAAAGATAAGCAATAGAGTACGAATTATTCGCAATTGAATTGTTATTGATCTCAATAATTTTATTTAATATTTCTCTTTGCTTAATTTGATTTTTGTTTGAAAATAAAATGTTTACACCTTGATGTTCGTTAATAAAGTCACTCATTGCTTTTCCAATGAATGTAACATCATTTAATTCTCCGAAAATGAATGTTTCACCTTTTAGCAATAAATCAAAAAGATTATTAGTATCATCGTTAATAATAGGTAAAGTAAATGATTCGTCAGTCGAATAACTATAAAAGTGCTCTTTTAATAAATTAGCTTTAATCTTTTCTTTCCAACTATTGATTGTATTTGTTGAGTCCATATTTTGTCCTCCCTTTGTTTTTAATTATTATATCATAAAAAAAGAGTAATGAAATAATCATTTATGTGATTATTTATATAAAATAATTTGTGCAAATTACATTAGAGGTAATAATATATGATAAAAAGAATTAATTAATACCCAATTTTTAATAATAATGCTATAATATTTGTAATAAAGAAAAGAGTGGTGTATATGAAAAAATTATCCTTAATTGTACCTATGTATAATGAAGAAGAAATGATTCCTTTATTTTTTGAAAAAATAGAAGAAGTATTAAATCAAATTAAAGACTATACAAAAGAAATCGTTTGCGTTAATGATGGTAGTAGAGATAAAACGTTAGAATTATTAAAAGAATATAAAAAGAAGAACAATGATATTCATATTGTTTCTTTTTCTAGAAACTTTGGCCATGAAGCCGCTGTTGCTGCAGGCTTTAAATGTGCGAAAGGTGATGTAATGATTGTTATGGATGCCGACTTACAAGATCCACCTGAAGTTATTTTTGAATTATTAGAAAAATATAAAGAAGGATATCTTGTTGTTAACGCAAAAAGAGTTGATCGTAAATCAGATTCGTTCTTAAAAAGAACAACAGCAGCTTGGTACTATAAAATCATTAGCAAAATGTCTGGCAAAATTAAAGTTCCAGAAAATGTAGGGAATTATCGTTTGATGGACCGCAAAGTAGTTGACGAAATTAATAGTTTGCCAGAAAAAAATCGTGTATTTAGAGTCCTAGTTCCTTATGCCGGATTTAAAACTACAACTGTTGAATTTGTTAGAGCAAAAAGACCAAAAGGTGAAACTCATTACAACTATAAATCGATGTTCAAATTAGCGGGAGATAGCATTGTTTCAAGTACAGTTTCACCATTAAAATGGGCGTTAAAATTAGCAATATTCTTCGGTCTTATTTCATCTATGGGATTAGTTGCGGATTTAACTTTATTTATTATTCATTTAGTAAATAATCAATTCCTATTTGGATTTAATTTTGGAGTATTAACTATAATTTTATGTATGTTCTTCTGTTTATCAATTGTGTTGTTGGTATTAGGAATCTTTGGAGAATACCTATCTAGAATTATGATTGAAAGTCAAAATAGACCAATGTTTATTATTGATGAGGATTTAGAGTAAGATTATATTTATAGTTGTTAATGATAAAATGATAAGTGATATACCAATATTAATTTTAGAATGAATATTATTGGTTACCTTATATTGTAATATTGAATTTACTATCACTAATAAAGTTATTAATATATTAACAAAATAAGCGTTTATTAGTTGTAAAATAACGACAAAAGTAAATAGGGCAGATAGATTTTTAGAAATAAAAAATAATCCCCATAAAAGTAAATTTATTAACATATAACTAGCGGATAAAAAATAATTTAATACCGCTAGTTTTTTATATTTTGAATCTTTATTTTTTAAATCATCTTTGTAAAACTTATATATATTGTGTTTATCCATGATTATCACCAAATTTACTATAACATAAAAAATTGAGTATAAGCATAATTTTAATATAGTTATGGAATATTTAGAAATAGAAAAAAGTTTTATTGATGGCATGGTTTTTATATCTGGAGCGAAAAATATCGCTTTACCTTTAATATATGCCTCATTATTATCTAGAGGTGTTCATATTTATGAAAACGTCCCAGATATAGTTGATATTAGAATTACACTTCAAATATTAAATCAACTAAATGTTAAAACTAAGTTTAAAGATAATGTATTAGAAATAGACACTAGTGAGTTTAAATTTAGCGGTTTGCCTTTTGAATTAATAAAAAAACTTAGAGCTTCTTACTATCTACTTGGAGTACTAATTCCTCAAATTAATAAACTTTCATTTACTTATCCTGGAGGGTGTTCTTTTCAAGAAAGGCCGATTGATTATCATCTAGAAGGATTTAAAAAAGTTGGAGTTAAGATAATAGAAAATAATGACGTTTTATCGTTTGATAATACTTCTTTAAAATCTGGTGTTGTAATTTTACCTAAACCAAGTGTTGGTACTACAATCAATCTTCTTTTTACAATGGTTCAAATAAAAGGTAAAAGCGAAATAGTTAATCCATCTTTTGATTTTGAAGTTAAGGAAGTAATTAAATACTTAAATAAAATAGGACATTTGATAGAAATTGAAGAAAATAAACTAATTGTTTATGGCGGATGTTCCACTCCGATAAAGCATTTTATTCCTTACGATAGAGTGGAAGTGGCAACATTTGCTTTAATAGGTGCCGCAATAAATAGGTTATTAATTCTTGGAGTTGATGATAATTCAATAAATAGCCTATTAAGTTTTTTTGACATAATGAGCGTTAAATATGAATATCATGACAATGCTTTATTTGTGGAAAAAAGTTCTTTAAATAAAGATGTTAAATTAACCTTGTCAGTTGACCCTTATATTAATACTGACTTAGGACCGTTACTATGTGCATTTTTATTGCAAAATAAGAAGATATCTATTATTGAAGATACAATTTATCCTTCAAGAAATAAATATGTAGAAGAATTAAAAAAAATAGGTGCAAATATAGAGGTTGTTAATAATAAAATTATTATTTTTCCTAATTCAAAATTTAAAGAAGGTGTAATGGTAGGAAAAGATTTAAGAGGAACTATGAGTTTGCTTATTGCTTCACTTATTAGTGAGAAAAAGCAAAAAGTATTTGGCTTAGAATATTTAGAAAGAGGATATGAGGATATCATTAATAAACTAAAAAAAATAAATACAAAAATAAGGAGAAAAGAACAATGAAAAAAATTATATTAATAATACTATTGTCCTTTTCGCTTTTGTCGTGTAAAACAAGTAGTATTACCTCTTTTATCGGCAATGAGTTTATTTCTAAAGAAATAATATCTTTATGTAATACCGATTTTCTCTTTAAAAAAATAGAATCAAAATCTTTATTAAAAATTATTGAAGAGGATATGGAAAATAATGATAGCAATACTAAAATAAGCAAAATAATTTCTAATAGTAATAGAATAATTCTTTCTATTGGATTATTTGACTTATTGAAATGTGTTTATCTAGAAGAAGATAAATTAAAATTCGAGTTTAAATTATCTATATTAGAGTTATTTGAACTTAATTTATTTAATATCGTAGAGCAAATATATGAATACAACTATAAAGTGAAATTAACCTTAGTTTCTTTGTATAATCCATATATAAATTCTTATGACAATTTTTATTTATCATTAAATATTGGAGTAGAAAAATTTAATCAAATAATTAAATCTTTCGCCTTGGAAAATAATATTTCATATTACGATATTTATAAATACTCTTTATCTATTAAAGCGTTTAATAAATTTGATATTAGTAGTGAAAAACAAATTTTAGAAGGTTTAATTTCTTTATGAGTGAGTTTTTATTTACTAGAATTAACTGGTTATATTGCTCAATTAAGGAACAATATAAATTTATTAATTTAAATTTTAATAAAGTGAGTTCGGATCTTTTGTTAATGAAGTTATTAGAGAACGAAATTTATTTCTACAAAACATCTTTGGTGTTATTTAAAAAATCATTTGCTATTTTTAAAGAAAACTATAAAAAGAACCCTTTAAATAAAGAGGAAATAATGAAAGCGAAAGAATTATATTTAAGAAGATGTTTATATAATTTAAATAATTCTTATGAAAAATTAATTAATAATAATTTTGTATTAGGAAATCCTTTTGTTAATAATTTGTTAGAGTTATTAAAAAGATTGATATTAACTATTAAAGAATTAGGTAGAAATTTGGATAATTGGGTAAAATAAAAACGAGTTTATTCAACTCGTTTTAAGTAATTATCTACGTCTTCTTCTTGTATCAGATTTTAAAATATAAATGCCGATTGCATTTTCAATAGCGATTAATGAACATAATCCAACAGATACATAAGCACCGAATCCTGTGAATAAGTATTCTGTGAATCCTCTGATGAATCCGTTAGTTTCATTTACTAATCTTTCAGCGAATAAGAATAATACTAATGCGACTAAACTTAAGATTAATGAGAATGCATAAGATGAGATTTGTTTATCGAAGAAATAAACTAATCCTGCTCCTAATAGAATAAATACGATAGCTAAGAATGCTCCCACATTGAATGATAGTAAGCAGTTTAATCCATTGTGATGTGGAACAACTTTACCACCAAATGTTGAAGTAAATCCAAAGATATAAGTGATTGCGTTAGAATCTAGTGTTCCTGATTCTAAACATACTGCAGGGAATACTAATGCAAATACTATTGTTACTAATGCGGTTAGTGCTATGACTACTGATAACTTACTTTTTCTAGACATATAACTAACTCCTTTCTTTTGTTTTCTTTCATATTATAAAAGTTTCTTTAATAATATACAATAGAATGTTGTAATAAAAAAATCGAAAAGTTATTATTTAAATAATAAATGGGGGAAAAATCATGGAATATAAACAATTAACTATCGAAAAATATAATGAAATGTTAAGCGCTAAAAAGTCTACTCCTGGTGGTGGAAACACTTTAGCCCTTGTTTTGTCATTTGCTTGTTCCTTGTGTAATATGGTAATTAATTTTACGCTTGAGAAAAAAGGATATGAACATCTAAAAGATAAATTATTAAGTTTTCAAGAAGAAATTTCTAAAGCCCAACTTAGAGCGTATCGTTATGCTGATATGGATTCAGAAGCTTTTTCTTCTTTGATGATGGCTTTTAAGGAAGGAAATAAAGAAAATATTGAAAAATACTCAATTGAAGCAAGTATGGTTCCATATAATTTATATTTACTTGCTGAAAGAGTTCATTCAATCGCCGATGAATTATACGTAATTGGAAATAAAAATGTCATCAGCGATGCAAAGATTGCATCTGATTTATGTTATTCTATTTATCCTGGATGTATTTTAAATATTAAGGCTAATATTGATAATATTCACGATCAAAATGTCGTTAATTTATTAAGGTCAGTCATTGAATAATTTTTTTAAAAAAGAAATCACGCCATTATTATTAAAGTCAAATTCACTTGTGTATTTGGCTTTTTCTTTTACTTCGGTTCTAGAGTTAATCATAGCTACTCCATAATTAGCCATTTCTATCATTGATAAATCATTTAATTGATCGCCAAAACTAATAGTATTTTCTTTTTTGATGTTATATTTCTTTCTTAAATATTCCATCGCTAAACCTTTAGATGCTTTTTTAGAAGCTATTTCAAAAGAAACAACATCATCAAAAGAACCCCATTTAATATAGTGGAATGATTCAAATTGTTTTTGATTTAAAATTTTTTCAAATTCTTTTTCGTATTCTTTTTTAACTAAGTATTCACTGATATGAGGAGTTGTATTTAAATTATATTCGATATCTCCTTCAACAAATTCTATTCCACATCCTTCATGTATAATCCAAAAAGGAACCTTGCTAAAATCGTATGAGTAGAATTTAAAAAGGGAAGTAACGGTTCCTGAGTTAATCATGTGTTTAATCTTATGATTAAATTTTTTAACCTTATTGATATTCATTGGGAATAAATGATAATCGATAATATTTTCATAATTATCATCAAAATAAACAATAGCGCTACCATTATTAACAATCATTGGTTCGTGTATTCCTAATGTTTTTAAAAATCTTAAAGCTCCTTGAAAGGGTCTACCAGTATTAATGATAAAGTGATGACCTAAAGAAGCTAGATGTCTTATATATTCAATACTTTCTTGAGTAATTTGTTTTTCACTTGTTAATAATGTATCGTCTAAATCTACTGAAATTAAATATTTTTCCATTTTATTCACCATATATAAGAATATATCAAAATTAACGAGTTAGTTAAAGTCGTTGAATTGATAATATATTTTTTATAAAATTATATTAGGTGATGAAAATGAATAATTTATGGAATAACCTAGAAAAGGTTATTGATAGTAAAAACCCATATTCTTATTGTTATATTTATCCTTCTGGAGATAAGTTTTATGTCGAACCAGTATTCTTATTAAAGTTAGAGGGTATTAAACAATTTGTTACTGAAAGATTTGATGAAGTAATTAAAGAAATGGAAAGATTAGTAAAAAGAAATCATTTAGTTGTATTCGTTGGAGAAGAAGATGATGAATTTACTGAAGTAGAAGGTGCTATTTATCTTACAATTCAAGATGTTTGTAATCCTCTACAAGTGTATGTTGAAGATAAATCGCGTGGTTCAGATTATGGAGATTAATTATGCATAGTGTTTTTGAAATGAAAGGGTCTAATGGCCAAGTAGTAAAAGGGAATAAATGGATTGTTTCTGAAGAAGTTAAACAAGTTGTTGTTCTTTCTCATGGTATGAATGAATATACCTATCGTTATAATGATTTTGCTTTATATTTAAATGATAATGGCATCAATGTGATGGGATTAGATCATATTGGACATGGATTAAATGTTGATAACACAGAAGATCTATTAAAATGGCCAAAAAATGGTTTTGATATTTGTGTTGATAACCTTGCTTTATTAATTAATAAATTAAAAGAAGAAGGAAATGAAGTAATTTTATTTGCTCACTCAATGGGATCTTTTATGGGACAATCGCTAATTGAAAGATATCCAGGAATTGTAGAAAAAGTTATTTTATGTGGAACAAGTGGACCATCACCTTTATTTGGTTTTGGTAGTGCGTTATGTAAATTCCATGCATTTATTACTGGAAACGGCATGAAGAAATCATATTTCTTAAATAAAGTAAGTTTTGCTTCTTATAACTCAAAAGTAAAGGAAAAGAGAACCGAATTTGATTGGTTGAGTGTTAATAAGGAAAATGTAGATAAATATATTGCTGATCCTTATTGTGGTAATGTGCCTTCAAGAAATTTCTTTGCTTCATTTATTGGATCTATTCCAAAAATTTTCAAAAAGAAGAATTTAAATAAAATTGATATTTATTCTAAAGTATTATTTATCGTAGGAAGCGAAGATCCAGTAGGTGGATATGTTAAATCTATTAAAAAATTACAAAGATTATATACAAATAGAAAAATCTCTTCTTCTTTAATTATTTATCCAGGAATGAGACATGAAATTTTAAATGAAGATGATAAAGAAATCGTTTATAAGGATGTATTAAAATTTATTAAGTCGTAGAAATACGACTTTTTATTTTACAATTAAAAATATTTTATAAAATTATTATATAATTTTATTTTTTATGTGAAAGCGCTCTTAAATTGCATATTCCCACTTTTTATGTAATAATATATGTGATTTGTTAATAATGAAGTAAGGGGATGTTTTTATGAAGTTGACAATCGTAGGTATGGATTTTGTAGGTCTTGTAAATGCGGTAGGCTTTGCAGAAAAAGGTCACCAAGTTTTTGGACTTGACGGAGATAAGAAAAAAATTGCCGCTTTAAGAAGAAACGAAATTAATATTAGTAATGAATATAAATTAAGCGACATACTACAAAAGAATGATTATAACATTAGATTTACAAGTGAATATCGTGATGCTATTTATGATGCTTCTGTTATTATGCTTGCAGTTGAACCAATAGAAAAAGAAACAGGAAGAATCGATCTTTCTCCTCTTTATCAAGCTGCTAAAGAATGTTGTAGATTTATTAATCATGATGTCACTGTAATTATTAGAACAACAGTTCCTGTTGGTACTAATCGCGAATTAAAAGAATACATGATGGCAATTACTGAAAAGAAATATAATATCGATGTTGTATCAAATCCAGAATTCTTATCACAAGGAACTGCAGTAAAAGATATGTTATCTCCAAGTAGAATTGTTGTTGGAGTTTCTACTAAAAAAGCACAACAAGTAATGAAGGAATTGTATCGAGGATTTGAATCACCATTATTATTTGTTTCTCCTGAAAGTGCTGAATTAATTAAATATGCATCTAATAGCTATCTAGCGGTTAAATTATCTTACATTAATGAAATTGCTGATTTATGTGATAAAGTAGGCGCAGATATTCAAGAAGTAAGTTTCGGTATTGGTTTAGATCCACGTATTGGAACAAAATATTTGGCTTCAGGCGTTGGTTTTGGTGGCCCTGCTTTAACTTTAGATACAAAAGTTATGCAACAACTTGCTCAAGATAAGGAAGTTGAATTATCAATCTTAAATGCTGCATTAAAAGTTAATGATAAGAGATCAGAAGCACTTATTCAAAAGATTAAATCAGTTATGGGACAAATTGCAGGACACCGTTTTGCAGTACTTGGTCTAGCATATAAAGGTAATACCGATGATGTAAGAAAATCACCAGCATTTAATTTTATTGAAGCTCTTCTTCAAGAAGAAGGAAGAATTATTGCTTATGATACAAATTCTACTCTTCAATTTAAAAAGAAGATGAAATCAGATCAACACTTAGATTATGCAACTTCATTAGAAGAAGCATTAAGAACTTGTGATTGCGCAGTATTCTTAAATGAATCAGATGAATTCAAAAAATTAACAAACGAACAAATTGTTGAATATATGAAAAAACCAATCGTATTTGATGGTAAAGCAGTATTAAATCCATACTTATTACCAGATGTTCAATACTACGCAATTGGTAAAAGAGTAAAACGTAAATAGTAACAAAAAAACCATTCAAACAAACTTGAATGGTTTTTATTTTGCTTAGATTTACTATCTAACTTTAGTCATTGGTTGAGATGCTTTGAATCCTAAGAATACGCATCTAATACCAAGACACAAGATGAATGCTACTGGCGCTAAAGCTGTAATTAAGAATCCTAATAGAATTGAAATTAAGCTTGGGCATAAAGAAGCATAGTTTACACAATTTAATGATTGAACAAATGTTAATTTTTCGCATTGTCCGCTTCTAATTCTTGTTAGAATCATAACAATTAGTGACATTGTTAAAACAATTACAATATTTAGAAGAGTATAGATAGATAAACTATATAATGTTGTTGATGTTTTATATGGTTTGTATAAGTTATTTAAAGCACTTACCCATTTATTATAGCAATAATCATATCCTTCAGTTTCGTTGTAGAAACTTGCAAAATCAACACCTTTATAAGTTCTAGCGTAGCCTACAAATGTTTCAGTAGGTTTAGCACTTTCTTTAACATCACCATTTTCATAAAGAGTATTTTTTGCTGTTCCATTGAATGTGTAGATGTACATTACATCTTCACCAATTAACATGAATGATTTTGGATTAACACTAGTTGGATGAGCCTCATCAATGTAACCATTTGTGAATTTGTTCATTAATTCTTCAACGTTTTCACTACTTTCAAAAGCATAGACTGTTAATAAGTGATTGCCTTGCCAGTCTGTTAGTTCTTTTTCTTTGAACCCTTTGACTTCGAATTTGCCATCTGTAGTTGTTACAAAACTTGCATTTGCATCATCTTTTAGATATTTGCTAAATAAATTTAATGAAACATCTAATGATGCGTTACTTTGACTTGTTAATACATCAGAACCTTTAACTCCCATTTGCATAGAGAAGATAGGAATAAGTGCAAAAATTAATGATAATACTACAACGATTAGGGATTGGTAGAACTTTCTGTTTTTACCATCTAAAACCCCATAATTGGAGAATAAACTTCCTCCGATAAATTTTAAAAAGTTTTTCATATAAAGATTCCTTTCTTGTAAATAATATACTGAAATTTATTTCTTTTCAAGAAATATTAGAGTTTATCTTATTAAAGGTGGGTTAATTTACTTGTTTTCTAAACTCGTATAAGCTAATTGCAAGTGATGAAGGTAGATTTAACGAATCAATTAAAGTTGAGTGTTTAATGATAATGCTATCCTCGTTTAGATAAGAAATATCTAATCCACTTGATTCATTTCCAAACACTAGAGAACTTAATTTGTCTTCGCTAAATTTTGTTTCTTGAAGTGTTTTAGTTGCTTGAAGCATAAATGAGTGAATTTTGCGATTAGGAAATACTTTTAGATAATCCTCAAAAGTGTCAAAGTAACAAATGTTGCATGAGAATATTGCTCCCATTGATGCGCGAACTACTTTTGGATCAAAGAAATCTACACCAGGTTTAATAATCGCGATATTTTTAATATTAAAACCTAAACAAGAACGAATAATTGTTCCTAAATTTCCCATATTAGAAGGATTAACTAATACAACATGATGATCGTTTTCTAATACGTTTTTATATTTTTTAAATACTCCGATAACATAACAATTTTCCTTTTGAGATAATTTGTTAATCATTTTATCGTTAAATTCTACTTCACTTCTTCCTCTTAGAGAGTTGATAGTATTAATTATTTCTTCATTTTTAAATGAAGAATGGATATATACTTTTATTGCATCTTCGCGATGATTTTTTAACATCTCAATAGTTGGAAAAGCTCCTAGAGTATATGAGTAAAATGCATCTTTTTTGTATGTTTTAATTTCCATAAGTACCACCAATAGATATTATAGATGTTAATATGAAAAATCTCAATTCAATTAATTAATAAAATCTCAGTTGTTGCATAATGTAATAAGTAAATATATAATAATGAAGTGAAAGTTATTAAAAATAGTAATTTTTAATTCAGGAGGCAATTTATGTCAAAAATAAAAATTAGATTCTCATATTTTCTTATGATTGGAATTGTTGGTTTCATTTTACAATTAATTTCATTTTTCTGTTTTAATGATACTTCAATTACTTCTTCAAATTTAGTGGCTTCTAGTAACGCTAAATTTAATGCGTTTATTGGGAATAGTATTGTTCTATTATTTTCTTGCATCTGTATTGCAGGAATGTTTGTAGGATATTTGTTAGGAAAGAAAAAAGATAAAGAATTATTTTTTAATGTTGGTGCGTGGGGTGTTATTGCCACACAAGCATTAATCTTTATTGTTACTTTAGTATATTTAATTTTTGCTACAGTAGTTAGAAAAGATATGTTTAAAGTTGATTCAAACAAAAATATGATTGCAACATTAGTAAATATTCGTTTTGTTTTAGTAATTCTATCTTATGCGGTAATGTCATTATTTGCACTTAACTTACCAAAAGTAAAAAATATGAATAAAACATCAAATATTACTACGAAAGTATTACTTGGAGTTAATGTTATTGCATTTGTTTTATTTGTAGTAGTTGCATTTACTTCTTTTATTAATGATGCTCATTCAATGTTGACTAATCTTTATGAATTAAAACATCTCCCACCATACAATAAAGTTAATCCATCTTTCAACGGATTTACTTTAGCGCAATTAATTAGAATTTCTTATATTCCAGAAGAATCGTTAGCCTTATCAACTAATAATAGTTATGCAACAAGTGCATATATTGCAATGTTTGCATTAATTATGTATTTAGTAACTATTGTTACAAATTTATTATGGACTGTAATTCAACTTGTTGAATCATATGATATTGATAGAGATTCAGAACTAATGGAGATTTAATATGATACCTTGGAAAATGATTGTTAGCAAGTATTTAAAACAATTAATTAATGGAGTAATTGCTGGTTTACTTATTGGTGTGGCTTGCGTCTGTTATTTAGTATTATCTGGAATGAATTTACAAGTGGTAGGTTCATTAGTGTTCACAATAGGATTTTTATTTATCGCTTTATATGGTTATGAATATTTCAGCGCTAAAATTGGTTTAGCCGTAGAAAATAAATGGGGATATTTATTCGATTGCTTTTTAGCCCTTTTAGGTAACTTTATTGGAACATGGATTATCGCATTAATTACTAAGATGACTTCTTTACCTGCTTTAGAGCTAGGTCTAGCTTCTGTGATGGCTGTAAGAAGTGGAGAAGGATTAGTATTTGATTTATTTGGTAAATCTATTTTATCTGGATTAATTATCTATTTTGTATTTAATACATATAAAAAAGCAGAACAACCTATCGCTAGATTTTCTTCACTTTTCTTAGGTGCAATCGTTATTTCTTTAGTAGGATTAAACGAAGTAGTGTCTGATATGTTCTATTATAATTTAGGCTCTTTAAATGGATATGGTTATGGTGAATTTTTACCAAAATTATTATATGTAATTATTGGTTCTTCTCTAGGAGCAATGATAGTTCCATTGACTAGAAGATTAAAAGCGCTATTAGGTAAATAGTATGGCAAATGTATATAAAGAAAAGTTTCGTCTTAGAGTAAGCGATTATGATAAACTAGATCAAGTTTTAATAAGTTCTATTCTTGATTTATGTCAAGATGTTGCAGGAAAACACGCAATTGAGCTAGGTGTTGGATATGATGATATGATTGTTAGAGATATCATCTGGATGGTTGTTAGAACAAAAGTTAAAATTATTAAAAATCCACCTTTTTCTAGTAATGTAGTTGTTAAAACTTGGCCGATTAGTCCAGGAAGATTAGATATGGATAGAGAATATTTAATTTTATCTGAAGACGAAAAAGAAGAATATGTTCGTGTAACAAGTAAATGGGTAATTTGTTCAAATACAACCAGAAGATTATTACGTGCAAAAGAAGCAGAATTTAAAATCGATAGTTATTTAGAAGATAAATTATTTAATGAAGCATTCGATAAAGTTTCTTTTGATGAAAACAAAGAATTAAAAACAAGCATTGTAAAAACAAACTATTTAGACTTAGATCATAATGGTCATATTAATAATGTTAAGTATGCAAACTTTATGATGTTAGGAATTGAAGAAATTCAAAACAAGGCAATTAAGAATTTCCAAATAGATTATTTACATGAATTAAAAGCTAATGAAGATGTAGTGTTAAATTATTATGTAGAAAATAATACTATTTATGTTAAAGGCTCTTCGTTAAACGAAGATTCATTTATTGCAAGAATTGAAATAGAGTAATATTAATTAATATTACTCATATGGGGGTGTAGCTCATCTGGGAGAGCGCTTCGTTCGCAACGAAGAGGTAGCGGGTTCGATCCCCGTCATCTCCACCATTAGATATAGTAGACGAATATGCTAGATTTGGATTTATCGATGGCAGTTTGTCTTTAGTTATAGATTTAATTAAGTATGAAGAAAGTAGATAGAGATATTGGTTCATTAGATTGTCCTAAATCATTATGTGAAGATGTAACATATAAAGGCCATTGGGGGAATGGTGATTATTGTTTAAATATTCATAGTGATGATGAAATTTCTTATGCAATGACTTTAATTAAGCAATCTTACGAGATTAATTAAATGTAAAAAGTTCTAAAAACAAAAGTTTTGTGGTTAGCAAACATATTAATTAAATATAAAAAGCAACATTAAAAGTGTTATAATTTAAAAATATTTTCAAAATTGTAACACTTTTTTGAATTTTATAGTATACTTTATATGAGGTGAACGGCTATGATAATTAAAAGAAATCAATATTTAGAAAATATAAGAAGATTTTATGAATCTAATTTAATTAAGGTTTTAACTGGTGTTAGAAGATGTGGTAAAAGTGTTTTACTAAATCAAATTAAAAAAGAGTTAATTAATGAGAAAAAAATAAGAAAAGATCATATCATATCTATTAATTTTGAAGATGTTAAGTTTTCTAAAATTAAAAATTATAATAAATTAAATGATTATATCTTAAGACAAATTATTGATGATAGTAAATATTATATTTTCTTAGATGAAATTCAACACGTTAAACAATTTGAAAAAGTGTTAGCCTCACTTAAAGCAACAAAAAATGTATCAATCTTTGTTACAGGTAGTAACTCAAAACTATTATCAGGCAGACTAGCAAGTTTACTTGTTGGAAGATGTAAAGAGTTTAAAATAATGCCTTTTTCTTATAGTGAGTTTATTAAATACTATGAAGAAAATGGAATGGAACTTCCTAAAAAAACATTACAAAACTTTATTAGATTTGGCGGAATGCCGCAAAGAATGGATTATTACTTAGAAGAAGATATTAAAGAATATTTAAAATCAATTTATTATGGAATTATTGATAAAGATATATGCAATACTAAAGCTAAGATTAATAAAGAAACATTTATTACAATATCTAAATATATTATCAATAATGCTTCTAAAGAATTTTCAGCATCAAGTATTGTTGAATATTATAATCAAAATAATTCGGATACAATTTATAGTGAAAATGTTTATAGATATTTAGAAAAATTAGAACAAGCTTGTCTAATAAATAGAGTTAAACGTTATGATATATCTACTAAAAGAACTTTAAAACATATTGAAAAGCAATTTGTTGTTGATAATGGATTCTTACTTGCTTGTAATGACTCTAACAAAATATTTGTGGCTCATGCATTAGAAAACATAGTATATAATGAATTATTATACAGAGGATATGATGTTAAGATTGGCAAAACATATAAAGGTGAAATTGATTTTGTTGCTATGAAAGATGGTAAGAAATGTTTTATCCAAGTAGCATATTTATTATCAAGCGATGATGTAATTGAAAGAGAATTTGGAGCTTTTGATTCAGTTCGTGATCCATCACCAAAATATGTATTTAGCCTAGATGAATATGACATGTCTAAGGATGGAATAACTCATTTTAATATTGAAGATTGGCTTTTAAATAAGGTTGATGTGACGTTGTCATAAGTGTTATAAAATCAAAATTATTTCGAATTTGTGACATATAATTGAATTTTTTTAGAAAAAGGAAAGAGAAAAATGAAACATAAAATGAATCTATGGGATGAATCGTTTAATAAAATTAAAGATGGAACAAAAACGATTGAGATGAGATTATGTGATGAGAAACGTTCATTAATTATTGTAGGCGATATTATTGAGTTTACTAATACAAAAACTAATGAAATATTAGAATGCTTAGTTACTAATTTATACAAATATAAAAATTTCGATGAACTATATAAACGACACGATAAAATTAAAATAGGTTATTCTGATTACGAAATAGCTAATCCAGATGATATGCTTGCTTATTATAGTATTGAAAAAATAAAGAAATATGGTGTCTTAGGAATTGAAATTCTTGTTAAATGAAAACATTATTAACTGTATGCATTTTGTAAGAGGTGTACGCAAATTGTATCAAAATAGGCATTTGCATACAAATAATAAAATACGTTTGGATGGAGGTATCAAAATGAAATTAGTATTAATAATAGGTGCGGGTGCAGTAGGTAAAATGACTGTAGGACAAGAATTAATGAAAATAACAGATTTAAGATTATTTCATAATCACATGATGATTGAACCAGTTATTGATGTTTTTGGATACTTTAAAGGTGATACAATTAGTAAGTTAAGGGATGTTATTTTTGATGATTTTGTTAAAAGTGATATTGCAGGAATGATCTTTACTTTTATGTGGGCGTTTGATATGAAATCCGATTGGAAATACTTAGATAATTTAGTTAAGAGATTTGATGAAATATACTGCGTAGAATTAATTGCTTCTCAAGAAATTCGTCTTGAAAGAAATAAAACCGAAAATAGATTAAAAAATAAAGCCTCTAAACGCGATATTGAAGCGTCAAATAAAAGAGTATTAAACGAAGATACACATCGTTTAGTAAGTAACGAAGGAGAAATACCTTTTAAAAACTATTTAAGAATTAATAATGAAAACTTAGAAGCTAGTGAAGTTGCTAGAATGATAAAAGAAAAATTTGGATTATAATTAAATAAATGGGATTTATATTTTAAATCCCTTTTTTATTGAATCTTTGATTTATAAAGATAAATATGATAAGATAATAATAGGTGGAGTTATGAAAAGAATATATAGTTTATTACTTATCGTTCTTACATTATTTGGTTTATCTTCTTGTTTTTTATTTGGGAAAAATACCACATATCCAGATATGGTTGAATATGGAAGACAAGAAGTTTTAGATGTTGCAAAAGAAAAATATAGTATTAAAAAATGGTTATTTAATACTTCATATATTAAAGGTGAAACTTCATATGATGAAAATAATAATTTAGTTGTTAACATCTATGGAGATTATATTACTCAATTTAATTCTAATTTTATTAATGGCGATAATATTGATAAGGCCTTTACTTCTTTCGCAGGTAAAAACGGTGGACACGATATTCAAGGGGAATATAGATATTTTCTTTGCTATGTTGCTTTAGGTGAACTAGAAGATGGTTCATTAAAATATGTTTACTATAACACTAATATTAATAAAGATGTAGAGATTAAAGATACGATTGGATCATCTGATTATAACTTTGATATTCATCCAGAAGAGATTGATAAAGATTTATTTAAAGTTGATCCTTTATGGGGTGATATGAGTGTCTACTTAAGATATTTTGAAAACATTTCTCCTAAAGCTTTAATTTATGCACAAGATAAATTGAAAGTATATCGTAGAGAAAAATATAACGCTTTAACAGAAATTGAATTTTATTTAGAAGATGATAAAGTGGTTTTTGATATGAATTATAGTTTAGATGAAAGACATCTTGAAGATAAGCAATTAGTATTTTCCACTTCAAAACAATATGGATATATTTACTATTATTATGGTGTTGATGTATCAAGTTATTTTGATGTATATCATTTAGTAGAACAAAGTAAAGAAAATGACAATCAAGTTATTTTAAAAGAATATGTAAAATTAAAAGATTTAGATGGAGTAATTCTTTATTCTGAAATTGAAACAAGAACAGAGTATAAAGTAATATATGATAATGATGTTTTAATGCGTCAAGAAGTAGATACTTTTATAGATAATTTAAATATTGAAAAAGAATATTTAATTGATAAAATTAATGGAGTAGATTTCCAAGAAACATCGAAATTTAAAGTATCAGATTTTTATGTGTTTTATAAAAAGAATTAATAGAAAAGAGTGAATATTATGAATCTAAAATATGTAGATTACTATAAATTGAAAAAGGATAAGAAAAAAGTAAAAGATTTATACATTGATTCTTTCCCTGAAGAAGAAAGATGCCCTTTCTCAATATTGCTTTCTAAAGTAAGAAAGAATAAAGGAGAGTTTTTTGCTTTTTACGATGAAGAGAAATATGTTGGTTTAATCTATAACATCGTTTATAAAGATTTAGTTTATATCTATTATTTAGCTATTGATAAAGAATCAAGAAATAAAGGATATGGCACAAGAGTATTAACTGACATGAAGGAAATGTATAAAGATAAGAAGATTATCCTTATGGCGGAAACACTTGATCCAGATGCTTCAAATTATGCTCAAAGAAAAACCCGTAATAAGTTCTATTTGAAAAACGGATTTGTTAATCAAGGATATATCATTGAAGAATTTGGTGTTGCTTATGACATGTTAGGTTGTTCTTCAACCAAAGTTTTAAAAGCAGAATTTAAAGAATTAATTAGAAATTATTTTGGAAATTGGTTCTTTAATAAAATATATGTAAAGAATTCAAATATTGAAGAATAATAAAAAATGTTACAAGGAAAAACTTTGTAACATTTTTATTTATTAATAATATGAATTTTTCTAGTATTGTTTTTATAAATGGCTAGAATAACAACGTTTTCTAAAGGAATTAATAAACTATATTTATATAGAGTAGTTAAATCATAATTAATAATTCCTTCCTTATGATATTTTCTTAATAAATCACTTTTTTCTTTTGGAGAGATTTTTTCTTCCCACCAGATAGAAGGCTTAATGTTGTGACAAGATAAATAGTCTAAGATTAATAGTTTATGGAAATTTCCATAATCTAAATTAACATTCTCTTTTACAAAGTCATTTAATAATTTAAATGTATCTTGTAAACGTTTAGATGTTAATTCTTGTTGCCCTAATTTGAAAAATAAATCAAAGGCATTATCCACATTATCTAATACGTAATTAATTGCGGTTTTATAATAAGTTGTATTATAGAATCGTTCAAATGCATCCTCTAAAAGATGGATGTTATTAATGTCTTCTTTTGATAAGAAATCGTTTGAAATAATATCATATGGAGCGTGGTTATTAAATTTATATCCATATTTTTCTTTTTCTTGATATAGCTTAGTGCCTTTTAGTAATTTTAAAAATCCAAGTTGTAATTCTTTTGGTCTAAGAGATAATACTTCATTAAAAGTATTTCTAAAAGAAGAGTAATCTTCATAAGGTAACCCAGCAATTAAATCTAAGTGTAAATCAATGATATTGGCGTCTTGAATTAATTTAATATTATGGAATAACTTTTCATTATTTTGAATTCGATAGACTGCTTTATTTGCTTTAACATTCGTGGATTGAATTCCAATTTCAAAACGGAATAAATTTTTAGGGGCTTTTTCGTTAATATATCTAATTACATCATCATCTAATAAATCACCAGTGATTTCAAACTGGAATGAGTTATTTTCCTTGTGATGCAAAATAATAAAATCAATTAATGAAAGAAAGTTTTTCTTATTCGCGTTAAATGTTCGATCTAAGAATTTAAATATTCTTCCACCTTTATTAATTAGTAATAATACTTCCTTTTTAATTTCTTCAATGTCGAAGAATCTTAATTTATTATCTAAACTTGCCATACAATATCCGCAATGGAAAGGGCAACCTCTAGATGTTTCAATATAGATGATTTTATTTTGTATATCATCTAAAAGATGATAAGCCATTTTAGTTTTACTAATATCTACCAACTTATCAAAAGTAAAACCATTTTTATGATATAGATTTGGAACGCTTTCTAAATCAATTTCATTATTTAAATGATGTAATAATAAGTTAAAAGCTTCTTCGCCTTCATTTTTAATAACAAAATCACATAGATTATTTTCTAAGTAAAATAAAGCGTTATAACTAACTTCTGGGCCACCTAGAATAATTTTAATGTTGTGTTTTCTTAAAAGAGGTAAAAGAACGTTAACTAGTTCGATATTCCAAATATAACAAGAAACGCCTAAAACATCGTAGTTATTATTTATGATAAATTCATAAATTGTTTCTACTTTATCTTTGATGTTAAATTCTTTTAAATCTACTTCAAAATCACAATTAGCCTTTAGTAATCTAATTGCAATATTTGGATGAATATATTTACTATTTATTCCTAATAATAATGTTTTCATATAATAAGTCTTTCTACTTGTTAAAGAAAGATATAACTTCTTCAATGTATCTTTCTGGTTCTTTTAAATACGCTAGTCCATGTTCTGCTTCTTCAATTAATAATAATCTTTTATTTGATGAAGAACATAAGTTATATAAATTCTCACTCATATAACTAGGGACGATACTATCTCCTGTTCCATGAACGAAAAGAATAGGTAAAGTGATGTTTTTAACTGAGTCGATAGGTTGAATTTCTTCGACATTCAAATTAGCAAATAGTTTAGCTCCTAACTTAATAAAAGGGTAGAAAATCTTTGGGGGTAATTTCATATCTTTAACAAATTTTTGAATGATATCTTTGGTGTTATCATATCCACAATCAGCAAGAATACCTATAACGTTTGGAGGTAGTTTATTAGCCCCAGCATTAATAACAGTTGAAGCTCCCATTGAAATACCACAGATGATAATTTTTGTGTTCACTCCTAATTTGTCGTTTACAAAATCAATCCATTTTAATGCATCTTTGCTTTCTCTTATTCCAAAAGAAATAGTTCTACTATTACTTCCTCCATGACCTCTTTGATCAACAATTAATGCGGAGTGATTACATGCAAAAGCCCTTTTAATACCGGTACTTAAATCTCTTTTGCCACTTCCTCTATATCCATGAAACATAATTTCAATATAAGAAGTGTTAGGCTTAAGATACAATTTTCCAGTTAATTTTGTTTTATCATAACTAATAATAGAAACATCTTCATATGGATAGCTTTCTACTTCTTTAATGTCATTAAAGATTTGTTCTTTATAATAATTATATTGTGGTAGATTAGGTAATTCTAAATATTCATTACGATGATGCTTCTTATTAAAGAAGGTTAAAATATAGCATGCTAAAGATGTTAGTAATACTATTAATAGTAAAGCGCCTATAGCAATTAATAAAATAAAATACCATTCCATATCTAATCACCATAAAAAATATAACATAATATTTTTTGTTTTTCCAAGTAATAAAGAAAGTAATTAAAATAGTTGGTATTAATTATTTTAATAGATATAATTTTCTTAATGGTAAAAAGTATGAATAAAGAAGAAAAGAAAATTATATTTGAAACATCTAGACTTATTTTAAGAGAATATACACTTGATGATTTTGATGAACTTTATAAAATGCTATCAGATCCTATTACTATGAAACATTATTTAAAACCTTATGATGAAGAGGGCACTAGAAGATGGATTTCTTGGTCGTTAGATAATTATAAGAAGTATGGATTTGGATTATGGGCAATAGAATTAAAAGAAACAGGTCAATTTATTGGAGATTGTGGAATTACTATTCAAAATATCGATGGGGAATTACTTCCTGAAATTGGATATCATATTTATAAAGATTATCAAAGAAAAGGATTTGGTAAAGAAGCAGGGTTAAAAGTAAGAGATTGGGTGTTTAATAACACTAAATATGATGAAGTTTATTCTTATATGACTAGTTCAAATGTCGCTTCTTATTCACTTGCTAAATCTTTAGGTATGGAAAAAATAAAAGAATACAAAGATGATCATGAAGGAATTTTATTTGTTTATTGTATTCAAAGAAGTAAATGGGAAGATATTAAAAATAACAAATAGTACAATATTGTGATTAGTTATTTTTTATTTTAAAATGTATTTATTGGAATAGGTGATTTATATGAAAAAGAAAGTATTAAGTATTTTTTTACTATTAAGTTTAGTGGGCTGTACTATAAGTAATCCGGTTAGTTCTTTGGAAGAATCTACTTCTGAAGCAAGTAGCGAGTTAACTAGCCAAAAAGATAGTTCTTTTAGTAGTGAAGACACTATTTCAGAAAAAGTAACTTCTGAAGAAAAAACTAGTGTTATTACAAGCGATAAAGAATCAAGTTTCTCTTCTAGTAGTGAAGAAATTGTTAATACTGATTATAAATTAGGATATGGATATCATCCTAGTAGTGAACCTTCGTTTAATAAGCAATTAAAAATATATAATCATATTGGCGATGTAAATTCAGTATGGAATTACTATCGAGGAGAAGGGGTATCTTTAGCAGTAATTGACTCTGGATTTGACATTAATCACCCAGAATTTAAGAATCGAGATGGTAGTTCTAGAATTAGCTCTCGTTCCGTTTCTATTACCACAAAAAATGGATCAACAACTAGAAGTATTGGTAGAGATAAAGTAGGAATTACTGATGGGGATAGCCACGGAACCATGTGTGCGGGGTTGGCTGCTAGTGGAGTAAATGGCAAAGGCATTGCGGGAATGGCTAGTGAATGTGAATTAGTTCTTATTAAAGTTGATAAAAAAGTTAATTCTATCGCTGATGCATTTAAATATTGTGGAGATAACAATATTAGAGTTGCTTCGATTTCTCTTGGCGCTTATCCTTCTAGTAGTGGGGCAAGTTCTGGAGATATTATTTTTGATGCTGGAGTTAATTTAAAAACAGCATTTAATGATAGTATCAATTATGCTTTTAATAAAGGAGTTACTATTGTTGCAGCAACAGGTAATAGTAAAACAACAGATGTTAGTTATCCAGCTGGTTGTGATAATGTAATTGGAGCAGGTGGTACTATGGCTGGAAGTTCTACTTTAATTTGGGATGAAGGTTATGAAGGTAGCAACTACAATGGTAATGTTAAATATGTAGATGTATTTTCTCCTTCAAGTGGCATATACGCGCCAGGATTTGATACTAGTAAAAACCAATCTACTTATTGGGATGAAGGAAAAGGAACTTCATTTTCCGCTCCTCTTGTTGCAGGGGCAGCAGCTCTATATTTCCAAAAATATCCTAATAAAACTAATGTTGATTTTGAAAACGCATTAAGAAGTACTTGCGTTAATATTTCTTCTTATAACGGAAATAAAGATATGGGTTATGGAAGATTAGATGTAGGAAAATTATTAAACATTCAAGAAGATATTGAAAAAGTTGAATATAGTCCAACAACCACTAAAAACAAATTAGCAACAAAACTACATTTTACAGATGAAGCGGGTTGGAATATTAGAACCCTTCATATCTACGATTTAACATTTGAAAGTGGGTATGGTTATTATGATTTTGAAAGATTTATGGATTATCAATATGGTAGGGTTTCAACCTCTTCTTACCTATTAGAAGGAACAACTAAGTGTTGGGCGTATTCTGATGAAGGTTGGAGTGGCGATTACTTTATTAACATTGGTAATAATGTTCACGCTCAACAAACCACATATGATTATTACTTCCCATGGTGGGTAAAATCGATGACATATCAATTTGTCAATAACTCAAACTGGCTTCCTGTTGAAGGGTTGAAAATGAATTCAAATAATGGTTATGGCAAGGTGATTAATTCATATTTCTGGTACAAAGATAATGGAAATGATAAAGGAATTGTTGATGTAGTTGGTGAATCGTGCACATATAATTATCCTGCAATTAAAGTTAATATTAATGGCAATGTTGAAACATCGATAATCTTTGACTATTACGAAAATGAAAATTGTTATTACGATAATAGTAAAAAAGTTCAATATATAAGAAGCGTTCTTACAAAAGATACCACGTTATTTAAATAAGAGACTGAGTGTTCAGTCTCTTTTTTTTAAAAGAAATAGGCTAATTTATTAAATCGAAATAAAATGGACAAATATATTAATATAGGTGGTTTAATGCTATATGAAAAGATGATTGATGTAATTGGTAATACACCAATTGTTAGATTAAGTAAAATGTTTCCAAGCAATAATATTTATGTCAAATTAGAAAAAAATAATTTGACTGGATCAATTAAAGATCGTCCTTGTTTAGAAATGATATTAAGAGCTTTTGAAGAAGGAAGAATAACTAAAGGATCAACAATTATTGAACCGACATCGGGAAATATGGGGATTTCTCTTTCGGCGTTAGCGAATTATTTTGATCTAAAAAGTATTATTGTTATGCCTTTGTCCGCTTCATTAGAAAGAAGAAAACTTATTAAGGATTATGGAGGGGAACTTGTATTAGTAGAAGGAGGAATGAAAGAGTGCTTTCAAAAAGCAAAAGAAATAAATTCAAATCTTTCTAATAGTATGATTCTTTCTCAATTTGAAAATGAAAATAATCCTATTGCGCATTATAAAAATACAATAAGAGAAATTATTGAAGATTTGAAAGATGTCGATGTTATCATATCTGGAATTGGAAGTGGTGGTACTATTTCTGGGATTGGAAAATATGTAAAAGAAAATAATTTAGATATTGAAATAATTGGAGTAGAACCTAAAGAATCGCCATTAATCACAAAACAAGTGGCTTTTCCACACAAAATCCAAGGCATAGGGGCTAATTTTATTCCTTCAATTTTAAATCAAAAAGTAATTGATAAAATGATTTTAGTATCTTATGAAGAAGCGTATTCTTCTTCAAGAGAAGTATTAAGAAATGAAGGGCTTTTAATTGGTATTTCTTCAGGCGCGGTTATTTCTGCTGCTAAAAGTTTACTAGAAGCATCTTCATATCAAAATAAAAGAATAGTATTAATTCTTCCGGATTCAGGAGAAAGATATTCATGGGATTAATTTGTGATGTTGATAAAATAGAAGAACTAGTAAAGTTAATTAGAGATAATATTTTTCCTAATATATTTTCTAAGGTTGATGATTTGGAATTTAATCGTAAAAAAATGATATTTATGATTCATAGAATAGTCACTAAAGATAAAGATAAAGTGAAAGATATTTTGTTAAAGATAGATAATTTAAAACCGATATTAGAGAAAGACGCTAAGTTTTTTTATGAAAGCGATCCATCTTGTTTATCTGTTGAAGAAGTTATATTAATATACCCTGGATTTTTATCGATTTTATATTATCGAATAGCGAATATTTTTTATTATTTAGATTATAAACTTATTTCAAGGGTTATTTCTGAATTAGCACATAGCAAGACGGGTATTGATATTCATCCAGGAGCAAAGATAGGCCATCCATTTTTTATTGACCATGGAACGGGAGTGGTTATTGGAGAAACATCGATAATAGGGGATTATGTTAAAATGTATCATGGAGTTACTTTGGGTGCTTTATCTTTAAGTAAAGGAAGAGAACTAGTTAATACGAAGAGACACCCGACGATAAAAAATCATGTGACTATATATTCGTCGACTTCAATATTAGGGGGAGATACTATAATTGGAGAAAATGTTATTATTGGTAATAACTTGAGTATAGTTTCTTCGATTGAAGATAATCTAATAGTACAAAGAGAAAATGATAATTGTAAAATCAGAAAAAAAGATTAAATAATTAATTGTAAAATTAATTTAATTAACATAGAATAAAGTTATAAAGGAGATTATAACAAATGGAATTAAAAGGTTCTAAAACAGAAAAAAATTTACAAGCTGCTTTTGCAGGTGAATCACAAGCTAGAAATAAATACAATTATTTCGGTAGCGTAGCTAAAAAAGAAGGATTCGAACAAATCGCTGCTATTTTCAATCAAACAGCAGATAATGAAAAAGAACACGCTAAAATGTGGTTTAAATTATTAAAAGGAATTGGCAACACTCAAGAAAATTTACTTCATGCAGCTGAAGGTGAAAACTACGAATGGACAGATATGTATGCAACATTTGCTAAAGAAGCTGAAGAAGAAGGTTTCTTAGATATCGCAAGAAAATTCAGAATGGTTGCTGCAGTTGAAAAAACTCACGAAGAACGTTATAGAGCATTATTACACAATGTTGAAATGCAACAAGTATTCGAAAAAAGTGAAATGACTATGTGGGAATGTAGAAACTGCGGTCACTTAGTAATGGGCAAAAAAGCTCCAATTGAATGTCCAGTTTGCGCTCATCCACAAAGCTATTTTGAAGTTAGAAAAGTAAACTATTAATCCATTTCTAATAAAGGAATAATTTGATTTACAGCATTAGGCAAAATACTATCATCAAAATTAAATGATGGGGCATGGAGTAAAGAAGTATCTCCAACACCTAAAAGCATAAATAAACAAGGGTATTTATTTGTATATAATGAAAAATCTTCTCCTTGTAAGAAAGTTGTTTTTAGATGGGTGATATTAATTAATTTCTTACTTTCATTTATTAAATGTAAATCATTTTTTACACTAGGTAAAAACATAGAAGTATCACACGAAATTTTAGTGTGATACTTTTTTTGTAGTCGATTAATTAATTTGTTTAATTTATTAAGTATTATTTTATCATCGCATTTACTTCTGATAGTTCCTTTCAAAATATAAGATGGAGATAGGGAATTTCTATTATTTCCGCTTTGAATAATTCCAAAATTAATAAGGTTGTTTTTATTTGATAATTCCAAAGATTTAATTAATAATTTAGAACCAATTAATGAAGCGTTGACTTTGTTTTTGCTATTAGCAATGTGAACTTCTTCTCCACATACTTCAATATTAACTTCTCTAGCGGAACTAAATATTATTTCATTAGTAAATAATTTACCTTTTTCTAATTTTGGAAAGAGGTGTAATCCAACCATGTATTTAGTGTTTATTTTATCTAAAATGTTTGAATCTAATATTGATTTGCTACCACCATATGATTCTTCGCTTGGTTGAAATAAAATCCCAATATCGTATGGATTATCTTTTTTATTATTAAAATAGTCGCAAAGACCTAGTGCGATTGCCATATGTGCATCATGACCACAGGCGTGCATATTATCGTTTTGCGATTTATAGTAAACATCATTTGTTTCTTTGATTTTTAAAGCGTCCATATCACATCGATATACGATAGATTTGTTTTTATTAAAAGAAAAATGTGCGAGTAATCCAGTATTAATTTTATGTATTTTACATTTGAAGTTTTTCAATATATCAAAGATATATTTTTGAGTATTATACTCTTTAAAACCTAACTCTGGAAGTTTATGCAAATCCCTTCTTATTTTTATTACATCAATCATTATTTTCTTAATTCCTCATTAATTACATTATGGTCGATGCTTTTTACCATTCTTTTAATTCTCGCGGGATTACCATATGCAACCACATTATCTGGAACATTTTTAGTTACTATGGATCCTGCTCCAATAATTGAATTATTTCCTATTTTAATTCCTTCTAAAATTACGCTATTAGCGCCAATTAAAACATTATCACCAATTTCTACATTTTCTTTAGATATTGGTTCCATGGTTCCAGCAATTACTGAACCTGCTCCTATATGACAAGATCTACCTATGATAGCATTACTTCCAATAACGGCATTCATATCAATCATAGTTTTTTCTTTGATTATCGTGCCGGTGTTGATGATCGCTCCCATTAGGACTACACAATCTTTTTCTAATGTTACATTTTCTCTGATTATTGCGCCATATTCAACTCGACAATTTAAAGAGTCGTATTTAAGCAAATCCATAATTGAATTTTTTGATAAATCAATAAATTGGTAAGAAGTAATATTGTAATAATGGATTTGCTTTAATATCTTGTTATGATCACCAAATACAATAGAAAGGTTATCACTTTTAAACACTTTTCCGTTTTCTACCTCTAGTTTATATGGTGTTTGTATAATACAAATTGATGAACTATATTTCATTTAATAAATCCTCCATGGTAAAAAAGCCTTTCTCTTTTTTTAAAATAAAATCTATCGAAAGAATAATTCCTTTTGCAAAGACATTTCTGGAAGTGATTTTATGGGTGATTTCAATCTCTTCATCATCTTGAAATAAATTAATTTTATGAGCGCCAATAATGTTGCTTGTTCGTATAGAGAACACATTAGGAGATTTACTAAAAGAAGACATTATTAATTTACTAGTTCCCGAAGGGGAATCAATTTTATTTTTGTGATGGAAATCAAAAATATAATTGTCATATCTATTAATTATTTTTTTATTATCTTTGATAAATTTATTAATCAAAGAAATACCTAGTGAAAAATTTTCACTTTTGAAAATTGGCATTAAATTAGATAATTCTTTTATCTGATTCATTTGTTTTTTACTATGTCCAGTAGAGCAAATTATAGTTTTAGTTGGAAAGATTTTTAAATAATCATAAATATAATTGAATGCTCGATTTAAAGAGCAATCAATTAGAATTGATCCCTGGTATTTTTTTAATTCGGTGATGTTATTTTCATCAAAAACAAAAACAATATAATTTTTTAAAAATGGTTGGAGAGATTTGGATAATTTACCATTTCCAATCAATAGAATAGTGTTATTCATCAATTTCTATTTCCTTAATAAATGAACTTTTACCTTGAAGATATATGTCATTATCGATAGTAATATTTAGAATCCCTTCTTCTTGAATTACATTAATTTTATTTGACATATTATATAGTAAGTAGCTAATATAAGCGGCACTAGAGGCTCCAGTAGCGCACGATTTAGTAAATCCAACTCCTCTTTCGTAAGTTATAGTTTTAATGTGATGATAATCAATTAGTTCGCAAAAAGTGATATTGCATTTGTTTTTAAATAATGGATGATTATAAATTTTTTCTGCGTATAAGTTTATCTTTTTATCCTTGATATTATCAACCATGATTATTACCTGGTAATTAGTTAAAAATAGAGCGTTAATAAAGAAAGTTTCATCATCGATTTTTATGCTTTTTACATCATTTAATTCTTTGATTAATCTAGGTTTACCTAAGTTAATTTTTGTGGTAAATGGAATTAAAGAAATAACTTTGGCATTTTTAATTCCTACCGGTGTATAAATATTATAAATATTTGATTCTTTAACGTGGTCGTAAATATAGTTAACTAAGCAACGAATTCCATTACCGCACATTAAGGCTTTTGAACCATCTTTATTATACATTTCCATAACGTTATTTTCTTGAGTGTAAATTATAAGTCCATCAACATTATTTTCATTACAAATTTTAGTAGTGTTAATATTTGTTTTATTTTGGCAAATGATAAATGAATTGCCTAATCCTTCGTAGATATAACCTTTCATAAAAAAATCACCTAGTTAATTCTATTAGGTGATAATTTGAATTATGAAAAGAATTAGTTGATAAAAACCTTGAATAGATATATTTTTTTCTTATAGTCTAATTAATTTGAATGTTATTCAAAAAAATGATATTCTAGTTTAAAGAGGTGTTTTTTATGACAAAACAATCTATTTCGATTTTTGAATTTGCAAATCACTTTGGCTTTATTTGGCTAAATGGTGATAGAAACGCAATGAAAAGACAAATTACTGAAAGAAGTATTAATAGACCAGGCTTGGAATTAGCGGGTTATTTTAATTATTCGTTAGCAAAAAGATTAATTTTTATTGGTAACAAAGAGCATTCTTACATTTCTGAAATGAAAGAAGCTGATTTGAAAAAAGCAATTGATTTTTTAATGACTGAAGAATGTCCAGGAATTGTTATTTGCCGTGGTAATCCATGTCCTCCAATAATTTTAGAATTAGCGAAAAAGAAAAATTTCCCATTATTCATGACTAATAGAAGAACTAGTGAGTTGATGATTGATTCGGTTAGATATCTAGACGAAGTTTTATCACCACACACATCAATTCATGGTACATTAATTGAAGTATTTTCAATGGGCGTTGTTTTAATTGGTGAATCAGGCATTGGTAAATCAGAAACAGCCTTAGAGTTAATTAAAAAGGGCCATCGATTAGTAAGTGATGATCGAATTGATGTAACTTATGTTCGTGGTCAATTAATTGGTAAAACTCCAGACTTGCTTATCAATATGATGGAAGTTAGAGGGGTTGGTATTATTGATATTTCCAAAATGTTTGGTATTAATACAATTATTAACAATCATCAAATTGATTTAGTAATCAAACTTGTTCCATTAACTCCAGAAATTAATATGGAAAGATTGGGCAATAAAACCCAATACTATGATTTGTTAGATCAAAAAGTTCCAATGCTTACAATTCCAGTTTCTGGCGCTAGATCGGTTGGGGATATTATTGAAGTTGCAGTTACTAACTATAAATTAAAGAAACTTGGATATGACTCAACCTATGAATTTGAAGAAAGACTTAATGAACTTTTAAGAAAGGATAAGTAGTATGATTAATTTTTTAACACTACCAGAAAGTTTTGGAATTGGTAGTTTCCAAATTGCTTTCTATGCGATATTTATTTTAGCGGGTGCTTTGTGTGCTTTATTTATCGGTATGTATCGAGTAAAGAAGTTAGGATACCAAGCATCTAGATTAGAAAACTTATTTTTAGTAGCTTTCCCAGCGGGTATTATCGGGGCTAGACTTTGGTATGTAATTTGTACTTGGAAGGACTATTTCTTACCAGTATTTGAAGATGAAGGATTCTGGGTAGGACTTGGTAATATTATTGGAATTACTTCTTCCGGATTCAAACTTGCTGGACTAGCAATTCAAGGTGGAGTATTCTTAGGTATTTTTGTTGGTATTTGGTTTGTAATGAGATTTAGAAAAGAAATGAAACCACTTGATATTGCAGATTGTTGTATTCCTGGTATTTTATTAGCGCAAGCTATTGGTAGATTTGGCAACTTCTTTAATAGAGAAGTCTATGGTATGCCAGTTGATTCTAAACCTTGGGAATGGTTAGGAAAAGTATTTGTTGAACAAATGACTATTCATGGTCAATTTAGATTGCCATTATTCTTAATTGAAGGAACAATTAATGTAATTGGGTTCTTGGTATTAACATTTGTATTAGGTTATTGGTTAAAGAAATATTTAGTTCCAGGAACTGTTGTATTTAGTTATTTTATTTGGTATGGAACAGTAAGAGCAATCTTAGAACCATTAAGAGATCCAGTTGATATTATGGGCGATTTCATTTCTGTTAAAACAAGTATTGCGTTCATTATCATTGGTGTAGTAGGAATTGCGTTCCTTTATGCTTATAGATATTATTTGAAAAAGAAATTTAAATTACATTGGTTTGATAAAAAAGTCGCTCCAAATGTATATGTAGATTTTGCTTCTGATAATTATATTGATAATGATAATAATATTATTGAAAAGCCTGAATTTGTTAATGTCAGTGAATCTAAGGTTGAAGAAAAAGTAGAAACAATTACACCTGATGTTTCTAATACGGAAGATAAAAATGGAAAATAAAAAAATTATTATTATTGGTGCTGGTCCAAGTGGAATCACCGCATCTATCTATCTTAAAAGAGCAGGATACACTCCTTATTTAATCGAATCTTCAATGCCAGGAGGAAAATTATCTTTAACTTACAAGATTGAAAATTATCCTGGATTTGATGAAATTTTAGGTAGTGATTTAGCATTTAAAATGATGGATCAACTAACTAAAAATAACATCGATATCAACTTTGAAACAGTTGAAGAAGTAGAAAAGAAAGAAGATAAAGTTTATGTCAAAACAAATATAAACGAATATCTTACCGATGTTGTAATTATTGCTTCTGGAACAAAGGAAAATAAGTTAAATATCAAAGGTGAAGAAGAATTCTTCCATAAAGGAATTTCTTTCTGCGCTGTTTGCGATGGTGGATTTTATAGAAATAAACCAATGGCAATTATCGGTGGAGGAAATTCAGCTTTAGAAGAAGCGTTATACTTAGAAAATATTGCTTCTCCTTTATATGTAATTCATCGAAGAAAAGAATTTAGAGGAGATAAGATTGTAGTTGATAAGATTGAAAATAGCGAAAACATTAAAGTATTAACTCCATATATTCCTCTTGAATTTAAAGGAAATGATAAGTTAGAATCTTTAGTTTTGAAAAATGTAGAAACAGGAGAAATCAAGGAAGTTGAAGTTAATGGGGTATTTGAATATGTGGGTCAAAGCGCGAATACTTCATTTGTAAAAGACAAAGAAATATTAAATGAAAAAGGATATGTCGAAGTCAACGAAAAAATGGAAACTAAAATCGAAGGCATCTTCGCAATAGGTGATGTAATTAATAAAGAATTAAGACAAATTGTCACCGCAAGTAGCGATGGAGCCATCTGTTCGATAAGTGTTATTAATTATTTAAAAAAATAACTTGTTAAAAAAGTCCACTTATAGTAGTATTTAAATACTGCAAAGGAGGACTTTTTTTATGAAACATGGTTCATTCACACAAACTGTAAAAGAAGAAATAACCACAATTGAATATTCAAATGAAGAATATCTTCCTTTATTATCTGGTTTTATCAAGACAAATGGAGTTCTTTCTATTTCGTCGAAGAAACTTATTTTATCTTTACAAACTGAAAATGCTAAAGTGGCAAAATTAATTTATAAAGCTCTAGTTAGCGTCTTTAATGTATCACCTCATTTTTCCTATGCAAGAAAAATGAAATTGGATAAAGGAGTAGTGTACCATTTATCTTTAGATGAAAAGGTGGATGAAATATTAAGAGTTTTACAAATTGCGGACGGATTTGAAAGTTTAACACCTAGAGAAATTTTAGAAGATAAAGGTGCAAGATTTTTTATTTGCGGTGTTTTCTTAGCTTCGGGTAGCGTTAACTCTCCTGCAAGCAATAATTATCATTTACAAATGATTGTTAGTAGTGAAGAAGACGCTAAGTTCTTAATTAGAGTATTAAATCGATTTAAACATGAAAAAAATATGGACTTCAAATATATTTCTAGAAGAAATAAATATGTTGTCTATTTGAAAAAAGCTGATCAAATTACCGTTTTCCTAGCGTTGATTAACGCTTCATTTGCAATGCTTGAATTTGAAAATTCTCGAATTGAAAAAGATTATATTAATAGTGAGAATAGATATCAAATTTGCTATAACGCTAATTTCCAAAAAACTATTCAAAAAGCAAACGAACAAATTGAAGATATCAAAATTATCGATAAGAAAAAAGGATTAATTCATTTAAGTGAAAAAGAACAAAAATTAGCTTTAGCTAGATTAAATAACCCAGAAGCTCCCCTATCTACATTAGTTGAATTATTAAAAGAAAAGAATATAGAAATTTCTAAATCTGGAGCAAGTAGAATTTTTAATAAATTCCACGATTTAGCAATTTCGTTGAGGTTAAAATAATATGGATATATATACTCAACTTGGAAAAAGAATAGCGTATTTAAGAAAAAGGAAAAAAATGTCGCAATTAACTCTAGCCATTGAATCAGATATTAATAAAAATTATATTTCTGATTTGGAAAGAGGAAAAAGGAATCCCACATTAATGATTTTATCTAGGATTTCTAAAGCTTTAAATTGTGATTTATCTACTCTTCTTCAAGGAATTCAAGATTATTCTTTAGAGGATATCGTATCTACTATTTCATCTATGAGATGATATTCTAATGCCTCTTTACTATTTAAAAAGAAATTACGATCACAATCTTTTGTGATCTTTTTTATTGGTTGAGAAGTATTTTTAGATAAAATTTCAGTTATTTGTTCTTTTAAATATGCAAATCTTTTAGTCATTATTTCTATATCTGAAACTTGACCGTTTGTTCCTCCAAGAGGTTGGTGGATCATAATTTCACAGTTTTTATATGCTTTTCTTAATCCTTTATCTCCACTTGAAAGAAGTAAAGCACCCATTGATGCGCATAAACCAATTCCAATTGTTTCAATTGGACATGGTGAATTTTTCATTGCATCATAGATGGCAAGTCCTGAATTAACTTCTCCTCCAGGTGAGTTGATATAAATGGTAATTTTTTTCTTTTGGGACACCGCGGATAAATAGATTATTTCACTAACGATTGTGCTGGCTAAAGTGTCGTTAATTTCTCCGGTGATAAAAATAATTCGTTCACTTAGTAGCATCGAATATAAATCATAGATTTTATTTTCATCTTTTCCAGGTATTGTAACAGAAGGTATGTAGTTCATAATTTCATCCTTTCAATTTATTGTATTCGTTTATAAAAATAAGTATGGTTAATTTTTTGTTTTTTAAACCAGACAACATTTAATTAAATCGATAAAAAAATACTTATTGGATAAATAATATTTACATATTTAAATAAAAAAATTATAATTATCTTGTTTGTAAATAAAGGAGAAAAAATTTATGAAGAGTGTAAGAGATTTACAAGTTACAGGCAAAGTAGTATTAGTACGTTGCGATTTTAACGTTCCTTTAAAAGAAGGCGTTATTAGAGATGACAATCGTATCGTTCAAGCTTTACCAACAATTAAAGAATTATTATCAAAAGGTGCAAAAGTTGTTTTAATGTCTCACCTAGGAAAAATTAAACACAAAGAAGCTCCAGAAGTAGTTGAAGCTGCAAAAGCTAAAAACAATTTAGCTCCAGTTGCAGTTAGATTAGGTGAATTATTAGGAAAAGAAGTTAAATTCTGTGGCGCAACTAGAGGTGAAGAATTAAAAGCAGCTGTTGCTTCATTAAATGGTGGCGATGTTTTATTAGTTCAAAATACTCGTTATGAAAAAGGCGAATCTAAAAATGATCCAGAATTAGCAAAAGAATGGGCTTCATTATGTGATGCATTTGTAATGGACGCTTTCGGTTCTGCTCATAGAGCTCACGCATCTACACATGGTGTTCCTTCAGTATTAAAAGAAGAAGGAAAACAAGTAGCATTAGGTTACTTAGTTGAAAAAGAAGTTGTTTCTCTTTCAAAAGTAGTTGATTGTCAAGCTCGTCCATACTTAGCAATCTTAGGTGGATTTAAAGTTTCAGATAAAATTAAAGTTATTAATTCCTTATTAAAGAAATGTGACAAAATCTTAATTGGTGGCGCTATGGCTTATACATTTGTTAAAGCTTTAGGTGGTGAAATTGGTATTTCTCCATGTGAAGAAGATCAATTAGAATACGCTAGAGAAATGTATGCTTCTGGAAAAATCTTATTACCAGTTGACTCAGTAGTCGCTAATGATTTTGATAATCCAACAGAAGTTAAAGTTTGCGATACAGATAAGATCCCAGCTGGTTTTGAAGGATTAGATGTTGGACCAAAAACAAGAGAAATTTATGCTGCTGAAATTGCAAAAGCAAAAACAGTATTCTGGAATGGACCAATGGGTGTATTTGAAAAAGAAGCTTATCAAGCAGGTACAATCGCTGTTTGTAAAGCATGTGCTGAATTAAAAGATGCATTCACAGTTATCGGTGGTGGAGATAGTGCTGCTGCTTGTAAACAATTTGGTTATTCAGATAAATTCTCACACGTTTCTACAGGTGGAGGAGCATCTCTAGAAATGATTGAAAACGATGGCCACTTACCAGGAATCGATGTTATAGGATAATACTTATGAGAAAAAAATTATTATTAGGAAACTGGAAAATGAATAAAACGGTTGGTGAAGCAAAAGAATTTGCTTTAGCTAGCCATGAAATTACAAAATTTGCTTCTGAACATGGAGTATTAGTTGGTGTTGCACCTACTTATTTATGTTTAGATGCAGTAAAAGCAAATGTATCAGAAGATATGATCGTTGCTGCTCAAAACTGTCACTTTGAAAATAGTGGAGCATTCACTGGTGAAGTTTCTATTCCAATGCTAAAAGATTTAGGAATTAATTGGGTCATTATCGGACACTCTGAAAGAAGAACATACGATAATGAAACTAATGAAAAATGTAATAAGAAAATTGTTAAATTAGTTCAAGAAGACATGGTTCCTGTTTATTGTGTTGGTGAAACACTAGAACAATTTGAAAATGGAGAAACAAAGAAAGTTGTTGAAGAACAATTAAGAGTTGGTCTTGCTTCTTTATGTGAAAAATGCATTAAGAAAGTTGTTATTGCTTATGAACCAGTTTGGTCAATTGGTACTGGTAAAAATGCTTCTCAAGAAATTGCTCAAGATGTTTGTGAATTTGTAAGAAATATCGTAAGAGATATGTATGGTGAAGCAGCTGAAGAAGTATTAGTCTTATATGGTGGATCAGTTAAACCTGAAAACATTAAAGCTTATTTAACTTCTAAAGACATCGATGGTGCTTTAGTTGGTGGAGCTTCACTAAAAATCGATTCATACCAAGCAATGGTTGAAAACTTAGTTAAATAGATAAAATTTATCGATTAAAACGTCCGAGAAATTGGACGTTTTTTTATTTTTGTCGATAAAAAAGTGAATTTTCTCACAATTTGCTACCTTTACAAATATTTTTAAATATCCTATAATATAAATAAGAATGTAACCGCTTACAATTTCATAGTGGTTAATTTTGTAAGAAAGGTTATTGGTAGGTGCAATATTATGGAAAAGAAGTATGTATTAGCTTTAGACCAAGGTACGACAAGCTCTAGAGCGATTGTTTTTAATAAGCAAGGAGAAATCATGGGAAGCGTTCAACAAGAATTCCCTCAAATTTATCCTCATACTGGTTGGGTTGAACATGATCCAATTGAAATTCTAGGTAGCCAAGTTGGTGTTATTTCTGAGGCTTTAATTAGAGCGAAGACAACCGCTAAAGAAATCGCTGCAATTGGTATTACTAACCAAAGAGAAACTACAATTATTTGGGATAGAAAAACTGGCGCTCCAGTATATAATGCAATTGTTTGGCAATGTAGAAGAACAGCTCCTTATTGTGATGAATTAAAAGAAAAAGGTTACGCTGATATGATTTATGATAAAACTGGTTTGGTTTTAGATGCATATTTCAGCGCTACAAAGATTAAATGGATTTTAGATAATGTTGAAGGTGTTAGAGAAAGAGCTGAAAAAGGTGAATTAGCTTTCGGTACAATCGATACATATTTGATTTGGCACTTAACTAAAGATCACGTTCATGCAACAGACTATACAAACGCATCAAGAACAATGCTATTTAATATCCACACATTAAAATGGGATGAAGAATTATTAGAATTAATGAACATTCCTAGATCATTACTTCCAGAAGTTTATCCATCAAGTCATTTATATGGATATAGTGATGAAACAATCTTAGGTGCTAGTATTCCTATCTGTGGTGTTGTCGGCGACCAACAAGCAGCTTTATTTGGACAATTATGTGTTAATAAAGGTGATATTAAAAATACTTATGGAACTGGCTGTTTTATGTTAATGAATACAGGTGATGAAGCAATTAAATCTAAACATGGTTTAGTTACAACATTAGCAGCTAGCTTAGATGATCATCCAAGTTATGTTCTTGAAGGTAGTGTCTTCGTCGGTGGGGCAATCGTTCAATGGCTAAGAGATGAAATGAGAATGATTAAAAATGCTGCAGAAACAGAAAAATATGCAACTTCTGTTGAATCATCAAATGGTGTATATATTGTTCCAGCATTCGTTGGTTTAGGTGCTCCTCACTGGGACCCACAAGTTCGTGGTACAGTTTCAGGATTAACTAGAGGAACAAAGAAGGAACATTTCATAAGAGCTTCTTTAGAAGCTATTGCTTATCAAGTTTATGATATTTATACCGCAATGGAAAATGATTTAGGTATCAAAGTTAAAACATTAAACGTTGATGGAGGCGCAAGCCAAAATAACTTCTTATTACAATTTGAAGCAGATGTACTTCTTGCAGATGTAGTAAGACCAAAAGTAGTTGAAGTTACTGCATTAGGTGCTTGTTACTTAGCAGGATTAAAAGTTGGTTATTGGAAAGATATCGAAGATATCCGCAATAACAAAGTTATTGAAAGAGTCTTTACTCCTTCTATGGACTTAGACAAGAGAGAAAGACGCATTAAAGGCTGGAAGATAGCGGTTGCAAAAGCTCGCTATAAACCAGAAATCTAGGTACTAATACTTTTAGTGGGAATAAAGGTATTAATATAAAAATACAATAATTAATTATAATGAAAGGAGAAAATTATGTATTTTAAGAAAAACAAAAAGTCATTGTTTATGCTTGCAATTGCTTTAGTTACTATCTTAATTTCTAGCTTCTTTGGCTCAATCATTCAAAGTCGTGGTTGGTCTATTAAAGTTACTGATTTAAGACACGAAACTAACACTGGTGTTTATTATAGTGCACTAGATGGAAAAGAAGTTGAAGGCGTTACAATCAAAGGTAAAGTAGAGAGTGGTATTCTTTACATGCCTAAAAAAGCAAGTGCAGAAAAACCATTACCTGCAATTGTATTAACACATGGTTATTTAAATAATAGAGAATTACAATTACCTAACGCTGTTGAATTAGCAAGACGTGGATTCATCGTCTTAACAATCGATAGAGAAGGTCATGGTAATTATGAAAACTCAGGCAATACTGGTGCTATGATGGCAACTAATGGTATGTATGATTCAGTTAAATATTTATACAACTTACCAGAAGTTGATAAAGCAAAGATCGGTATTTCTGGCCACTCAATGGGTGGTTACACAACAGCTATGACATTATATACTGACTCAGTATATGCTGGTATGGCAGATTTAGCTGGAAACTGGGCAAAAGGAAACAACTTAGGTTTAGTTTCTGCTGGATTAATGCAAGGTTGGTCAACATACATCTTCTCTGATCCAGATGTAGACGTTGGTATGTTAAAAGCTAGAGATGATGAATTCTTCTTCCAATCAAAAGACGCTGAAGGCAACCCTACAATTTGTAGAGAATACTTACACTCTCAAGGTGCTGCAAGTTTCGTTGGAATGAAATGGGATGCTTCAACTGGTATTAACGTTGAAAACGGTGGTATCTATGTTGGTGGTACAAAAGTTGAAACTACACAAGGTAAAGCAGTTGAAGGTGCTTTCAGAGTAGTTTATGAAGCAAAAGAAATTCACCCATTAAACCACTTCTCAACAGAAGCAACTGGTTATGTTGTTGATTTCTTCTACAACGCATTTGGTACACCAGATGGCGCTAAATTCTATAAATCAACAAATCAAGTTTGGACATTAAAAGAAGCTATGGCTACATTAGGATGGGCTGGAATTATCTTCATGATTTTCCCATTAGTTAACTTATTATTAACTCTTCCAATGTTCCAAGAATTAAGAAAGAGAAGACTTGAAACTGAAGACGGTAGAGTCGTTTATGAAGAAGTTGATGGTGCAGCAGAAGCTGGCGGAAAACACGAATTAAAAGGTTTAAGAAAACACTTATCATTATGGATTCCTGCAGTTGCATGTACACTATTTAGTGGATTCTCAATCTCTCCAATCCAACAATGGGCAGGAGATGTATTTGAACAAAGCGCTTTATTCCCACAAGACACAACAGGTTGGGTAGCAATTTGGGCTATCTGTTGTGGTCTATTCGCACTAACAGTAGTATTATTAACAAACGCTGTTAATAGATTAATCGATGTATTCGTATTAAAACAAGAACCTGAAATGCGCAATGAAGTTCTAGAAGTAGCTAGAGTCGGAAGCGTAGGCAGATTCATTAAAACATTAGTCTTAGCTGCTACAGTAGTAGTTGCTATGTACTTAGTATTGTTCCTAAACTGGGCAATCTTCAAGACAGATTTCAGATTCTGGACATTCGCAATGAAAGTCTTTGATGTTGAAATCATGTTACCAACTATCTTAAGATACGCTGGCTTATTCGGTATCTTCTATGTATGTAATGCTATTTGTAATGAAACATATAGATTCAAGAACTTACCAGAATGGGCAACAATCGCAATTAACGCAGCATTTAACGTATTTGGTATTGGATTAGTATTTGCAATTCAATATGGTACATTCTGTACAACAGGTGTTATGTGGAAACCTGAAATGAACTTATCATACATTGTATTATTCCCAATTATTCCAGTATTAATTTGTGCAACAATTATTTCAAGAATTCTTTACAAGAAGACAGGAAATATTTGGTTAGGTGCTTTAATTAACACATTATTATGGACAGCAGTTACTGTTTCAGGAACAGCAGCTTCGTTCGGATATATCTTCGGTTAATAATTAGATAATAATAAGGCGATGGTATGTCCTACCATCGCCTTTCTTCTAATTAGAAGAAAAATATTGATATCGTTTTTGATTAAATGATACAATTATAAATTGTAAAGTAGGAGGAAAAAGTATGTATGATATAATTATCATCGGTGCTGGTGTCACAGGTTCCTTCATTGCTCGTGAACTAGCTCGATATAAACTAAACGTCTTAGTTCTTGAAAAAGATTTTGACGTTGGTAATGAAACAACAGCGGCTAACAGCGCTATTGTTCACTCTGGATATGATCCAGTTCCTGGAACATTAAAGGCAAAATTAAATGTTGAAGGAAATAAAATGTTCGATAAAGTTTGCGATGAACTTGACGTTTCATTTAAACGTATTGGATCTATTACTGTTGCACTTGATGAAGCTCAAATGGAAACATTAAAAGCTTTACAAGAAAGAGCAAAAGAAAATGGTGTAGAAACTATTCTTTTAAACCGTGAAGAATTATTAGAAAAAGAACCAATGTTACAAAAAGAAGTAATTGGTGGTTTATTAGCTCCTACAGCGGGTATTATTGATCCATTCAATTTATGTGTTCATTTAATGGAAAACGCTATTGATAATGGTGTTACTTTAAAATTAAATGAAGAAGTAACAAAAATTGTTAAGGAAGATGGATTATTTGTTGTTAATGATCAATATAAAGCAAAAGTAGTAATCAACGCAACTGGTGTTATGGGTGATATTGTTAATGAATTAGTTAACGATAAGACTTTTGATATTATGCCAAGAAAAGGTCAATACTATGTATTTGATCATTTCAAACGTCCATTTGTAAGCCATACTTTATTTATGGTTCCAAGTGATAAGGGTAAAGGTGTATTAATTACTCCAACTACAAGTGGAAACTATTTAGTTGGACCAAGCGCTAACTTAGTTGCTAGAGATGAAAAATCAACAGATAAACAAACATTAAATAACGTTAGAGCACAAGCTAATAATGTAATTGAAAACATTCCTTATTATGAAACTATTAGAACTTTTGCAGGTTTAAGAGCTACTCCTTCAACTCATGATTTCATTATTGAAGAATCTGAAACTGAAAACTTTATTAACGTAGTAGGTATTGAATCACCAGGTTTAGCAAGTTCACCAGCCATCGCTAAAATGGTAATTGATGAAATTATTTCTAAGAAGTTTGATTTAGTTGAAAAAGAAGATTATAACCCAAGAGTTAGAAGATATGTAAAATTAAAGAATTTATCAATCGAAGAAAGACAAGAATATTTCAAATCTAATAAAGATTATGGAACTATCGTTTGTAAATGTGAACAAGTTTCTAAAGGTGAAATTATCGATTGCTTAAATAGAAGTTGTCCACCTCATTCAATTAAAGCTTTAAAGAGAAGATTGAGAGTAGGATTTGGTAAGTGTCAAGGTGGTATGTGTCAATCAGTAGCTTTAGAGATTTTAGCTGCTCACTATGGACTTGATAAGAAAGAAATTCCTTACGATGGACCAAAAGCATTTATCCTTTTAAAGAAAACTAAGGGGGAAGAATAATATGGAACAAGTAAGAACATATGATTTAGTAGTTGTTGGTGGCGGTGCAGCAGGTCTTGCTGCAGCTTTAACAGCTTATGAAAATGGAATTGAAGATATTTTAATTCTTGAAAAAGAACCTTGGTTAGGTGGTATTTTACAACAATGTATTCATAATGGATTTGGTCTACATACATTTAAAGAACAATTAAGTGGACCTGAATACGCTCAAAGATTTATCGATAAAGTAAAGGCAACAAATATTAAATATAAATTGAACTCTTATGTTGTATCTATTACTAAAGATAAAGATGTATATTACTCAAATGATGAAGATGGATTCTGTCACATTAAAGCAAGAAGTATCGTAATGGGTACTGGTAGTACTGAAAGAACACCAGGAGCAATTATGCTTGAAGGTGAAAGAGTTTCTGGTATTTTAACAGCTGGACAAGCACAAAAATATTTAAATATCGACGGATATTTAGTTGGTAAGAAAGTATTTATTCTTGGTTCAGGTGATATTGGATTAATTATGGCAAGAAGAATGACTTTAGAAGGTGCTAAAGTTATGGGTGTTGCTGAATTAATGCCTTATTCAAATGGATTGAGCCGTAACATTGCACAATGTTTAAACGACTTTGATATTCCACTATATTTATCTCATACAGTTAAAGAAGTATGTGGTAAAGATCACGTAGAAAAAGTAGTAATTGCTAAAGTTGATGAAAAATTCAATTATATTCCTGATTCAGAAATGATTTTTGATGTTGATACATTAATCCTTTCTGTAGGTTTAGTTCCTTATAATATTATTTTAGAGGATATAGGAACAAAGATGTCTTCAACTAGAGGAGCTTATGTTGATGAAAACTACCAAACATCGATCCCAGGTATCTTTGCTTGTGGTAACGCTCTTCACGTTCACGATTTAGTAGACTATGTTTCTGAAGAATCAAATTTAGCGGGTCTAGGTGCTGCTAGATATTTAAAAGGCGAATTAAAAGAAGATGGTGCAGTCACATTAACTAAGAATGGAAACGGAATTAGTTATGTTGTTCCTCAACAATATCGTTTAGATAATATCGAAGATAAGATTGCTTTTAAATTCAGAGTACGTAAACCATATTCTGGAGTTAAATTAGTAATTAAGGCTGATGGTGAAGTTATTAAGAGTATAGTTAAACCTCATCTTTTACCAGCTGAAATGGAAACAATTAAACTTCCTAAATCAGTATTAAAAGAAGCGAAAGAATTAACTTTCGAAATTAAGGAGGACTAACAATGAAAGAATTTATTTGTATTGAATGTCCTAAAGGATGCCATTTAAAAGTAGATGATGAATTAAATGTAACAGGTAATACTTGTCCTAGAGGATTAAAATATGCAATCAATGAGATTACATGTCCAAAAAGAGTCATTACATCAACAGTAGTTATTAAATCAAAATTAGTATCTCGTCTTCCAGTAATGAGTGAAAATGAATTACCAAAAGAAAAGATGTTTGATGTAGTTAACGAAATTGCGAAAATTAGATTAGAAGCTCCAGTTAAATGTAGAGATGTAATCATTAAAAACGTTTGTGGAACAGGCGTTAACATTATTGCAACAAGAACAATTGATGAATAAATAATAAGGGCGGTGAAAATTCATCGCCTTTTATTATCATTATAAATAATATATATAAATATAGAATGAATAAAAAATCTTATATATTATATATATAAAAGTAAAATAATAAAAAAAATAATAAATTTTCAAAAAAAGTTTATAAAAACACTTGCAATATTTTTTGGCGTGTGTTTTAATATATAAGCCGTTATGGAAACTAACGGAAAAAATTAATCGAAATTAATGAGAATTAACTCGATAATTGATCTTTGAAAACTAAACAGAAAAACAACAAACAACGTCAATTTTTTTCACAATAAGACCAGAGATAATTATGAC
>SVBD01000025.1 GCA_015059045.1 Erysipelotrichaceae bacterium | reverse complement strand
CCTGTTGTCACAAGAGGTATCATTTCAGTTCATAATTAACTTGCTATTTGGTTGGTTTAGAGTGATGTATATACACGAAAGGAGATTATTAAAATGGAAGTTAGAAAAGTAAAAGTAATTCCAAAACGAGAAACAATACCTGTTGATTTGAAAGCAGGTGTTACAAGAAAAAAACGAGTATGTGCATATGCTCGAGTTTCAACAGATCTTGAAGATCAAAAAAATAGTTTTAATGCACAAAAGGAAGAATATGAAAGCCGAATCAAAACAAATCCTGACTGGGAATTTGTAGGTTTATATTCAGATGAAGGAATCACAGGAACCTCTATTAAAAATAGAAAAGGATTTTTAAAAATGATTGAAGACGCACTTGCAGGAGAGATTGATTTAATCTTAACCAAGTCCATATCACGATTTGCCAGAAACACTGTAGATTGCTTAAGTGAAGTTAGAAAATTAAGAGATGCCAACGTTGAAGTATTCTTTGAAAAAGAAAACATTTCTACAAATGATACAAAGATTGAAATGATGCTCACAATATTTGCTTCCATGGCACAAGAAGAGTCAAAATCAATTAGCGAGAATGTTAAATGGGGAATTAGAAAAAGAATGGCAAGAGGCGTAACACATATCAATCCTAATTATTTATTAGGTTATGAAAAAGATGAAGCAGGTCAAATTGTAGTTAAGGAAGATGAAGCAGAAACAATAGTTCATATCTTTAATTTATACATATCTGGCTTTTCCTACAGAAAGATATGTGAAATCCTAGTTAATGAGCGTAGAACCAACTGGAACGGCGAAGTCAAATGGACAGTTGGAATGATTCATAGAATATTATCAAATGAAAAATACACAGGCGATGTTATATTGCAAAAAACTTTTGTTAAAGATTTTCTTACACATAAGCGAATTGCAAACGAAGGTCAAGTTCCATCCTATGTTGTTGAAAACCACCATGAAGCAATCATTAGTAAAGAATTATTTATGTATGTTCAAGCATTAAGAGATTCAAAATTTAATGAGATGCAAGATTACGATAGAAAAGGCGTCAATCCACTTTCTGGTTTAATTGTTTGTGGATGTTGTGGAAGAGTTCTTTCTACTATCACAACACATCCAGGTAAACCATACAGAAAAAAGGTTTTTACCTGCAGGAACACCTCTAAATCAAAAGATGATTATATCCCCTGTTCAATTGGAGTTAATATTGACTTTAATTTAGCAATTGAATCTACCATTGAAGTAATAAGAAAATTTCATAAAATTAATGAAGAAAAAAGTAATGCTTTTGTAGAAAATTTAGTAAAGGAAGTAGAATTAAAAAGTGTTGTTTTCTATAACAAAGTTATAGAACTTGAAACAGAAATTCAAGAATTAGAAAAGAGATTAAAAGCAATAGTAAAGCAACAAGCACTAAAAAATGATTACTCTTCTTCAGAGTCGTTATTCAATAAAACAAAGGATGAACTTGAAAGAAAAAGAAAGAGTTTGAAGGTTCTTAAACGAAGAGAATCAAACGAACATTCTTCTATGATTACATATACAGAAATTCAAGAATTTCTAGAGTCAAACACAGTGTTAAATGGAAGAATTGTACGACAATTAATTAGTAAAATAATAAGAACTAAAGATAATCATCTGCTTTATGTTTTAGGTAAAACAAATGATGATATGACACTTAAAGAATTAATGGAAATTGAACCAATTTTCACTTCTTCTGTTTCAAACGAATATAGTGTACTAAATTATAAAGTTATAAAGGTTGGTGATAAAAATGATTAAGCTACTACACCCTCCTGTATTAAGAAAATTAAATGTATGTGCATATGCTAGAATTTCTTCAGATAAAGATGTAAACGAATTAAGTCTTGATGAGCAAATTGAAGTATACACAAACATGATATTAAACAATAGTAACTGGAACTTCTGTGGCATCTATTTTGATGATGGAATATCTGGTGCTTCTACCAAAGGTAGAACTTCATTTAATTTGATGATTGAAAAAGCAATGTTAGGTCAAATAGATGTAATCATTGTTAAATCAATTTCACGCTTTGCAAGAAACACAATTGACCTATTAAAAACCATACAAGATTTAAGAAATATTGATGTTGAAGTATTCTTTGAAAACGAGAACTTCTCTTCGCTAGATTTCAAATGCGACATGCTTCTTACTTGCTACGCTAAATTTGCCGAAGAAGAAGTTATAAGTATGAGCTTAAACAGAAGTTGGAGGCATCAAATCGATCGTGAAGCAGGTCGCTACTTCTTACCTTCTAGAAAGTTATACGGATTAAGACAAAAAACAACTGGAGAGATTTACATCTATGAACCAGAAGCAAAATGGATAAGAGTCATTTATGATATGTATTTACAAGATAAAAGTATGGGCGAAATAATCGCAGTTCTCACTGAAAACAAAGTACCAACTTATACTGGTCATGGCGAATGGAGAGCAACAGTAATTAGAAGTATGCTTAAAAATGAAAAGTATGTCGGTGATTGTTTAATGCAAAAAACATATACAAAGAATCCATTGATTCATAAAAGCGACAACAATTATGGCGAAAGACCAATGTACTATATTAAGGATGGCCACCCTGCTATTATTTCAAGAGAAAAATGGGATAAGGTTCAAGAAAAATTAGCTACTGCAAGAAAGAAATTTAAAATTAAAACTGCAGTTGAATTTCCTGAAGTTTATGAAAATATGAACCGTAGTTATTCTAAATTCTTATACTGCCCTTATTGTAAAAACCACTATTATTTAAGAACGATAACTCATGTTGGTAAAGAGCCAACTAAAACATTAAATTGCTCATCAAATAAAAATACAAATAGATGTAAAAATGAATCTGTATTTGTTGAAGTGTTAAATAAAATAATAGCAAAGCTATTAATTACATTACAAAAAGAAAGAAAAGCCTTTAGAAAGGCGTTGTTTGAAACATACAAGCAAGAGCCGGACGAAAGGACCATTGAGGCACTAAAAGCCCTACAAAGCCAAATAAAAGGCCTTGCGGAGCGTTACAGAGAAATACCACCTACTAGTGAATACAACAACGAATTAAGAACTTCGATTCTTGAAGAATTAACAAAGGTTACACAAGAAAAGAATTTTATTGAAATGACGATTCCTACTGAAGAAGCAATCAATAGACAAGTAAATGAGATATTAGAAATTCTAGATTCATGTCCTGTTGAAGTAACATCAATCGATAGCAGTTCATATAGAAAACTATTTAAAAAGGTTATTGTGTACAATAGAAACAAGCTAGTCTTCATTATAGGAAACGATGACATTTCTAAACTTCCTAAAAAGATAAATCCACAATTTCAAACCTCAATTGAATACAAAATTAGAAAAACAACATTCACTTGTAAGTTTGGAATTTATATTAATAAATAGATCTTAAAGAGCAGAACTCACTTCTGCTTTTTTTAGTTCTTCCACCATTTTCCACCAGAGGGATTTCAACCCTCAATGGCGTGTGGTAGGTGACTTCAAGTTTAGTGGTGTGCCACACCAGTGACGCAAACTTTATTTTTCACTAAATCCTTTTATATAAAAAGTAAAAAAGACCTGAATTATATATGTTTTGAGTACATAAATCCAGGTTTTTTTGTATTGTTATTTTTTGTCAATTTTTGTCAATTTCTGTAAATAGTTATCAAAAGCATACTATTTTATTACATAAAAAAAGAGATGATAATTGGTATCATCTCAGTTCGTCTTGAATGGTGCCCGCGATCGGACTCGAACCGATATGACTCACGTCGATGGATTTTGAGTCCATTGCGTCTACCAATTTCACCACGCGGGCAACTTTATAAAAAAATGGTGCGGCATACAGGAATCGAACCTGCACGGTTGCCCACTAGATCCTAAGTCTAGCGCGTCTGCCAGTTCCGCCAATGCCGCATAAATAAAACCGCAATTCTCATTGCGGATTTTATTGTATCACAAAATTTGAATAAGTAAAATAGAAATTTAAAAATTATATTCTATGTTTTGAAAAATAGAATACTGCCATCGTTCCTGGTCCTGAATGAACGCCAATTACTGGAGCAATATAGTCAATAATTACATCTTTTACTGTAATTTTTTCTAATAGTTTTCTTTTAATGTATTCAGCATCTTCTAAACAATTACCATGAGAAATAAAGATAATTTGTTCTTCAGGGTTTTCTATTGATTCAACAGTTTTAGAAATGATAGTATTTAATGATTTTCTTCTACCAATTACTTTATCAGTCGCAGTTAACTTTCCATCATCAGTTACGTGCATAATAGGTTTGATTTGAGCAAATCTAGCAATTAAATAAGTTGATTTAGTAATTCTTCCTCCAGAATATAGGTAATACATTTCATCAACAGTAAATAAATGAGTCAATCTTAATTTGTTTTCTTCAACAAAAGAAACAACTTCATCAATTGATTTTCCTTGATCTCTTAATAAACAAGCATTAATTAAAAGTAATGCAAGTCCACCGGAAGCACAAAGAGAATCTAAAATAAATACTTTTCTATTTGGATAAAGTTCTTTTAAGTTTTTACACGCTTCAACTCCATTAGCATATGTTGCGCTTAGTCCAGAAGAGAAAGCAATATATAAGACATCATTTCCTTTTTTTAATTCTTCTTCTAATGCATTTTGTATTGTGTAAATATTTGCGCAACTTGTCGATACTTTTTCTTTTTGTTTTAATGAATCATATGTAAACTTCATTAATTCATCTGTGATTGAATCGTAAGTTTCATTTTTAATTGTGTATAGTAAAGGAATAATCTTTACATTTAGTTCTTGTGCTCTAGAATTAGATAAATCTGATCCGGAATCTGAAAAAATAACATAGCTCATAAAATAGCCTCCTATTCTTATGTTTTCATATTATCATCAAATATATAAATTTATTATTTATTTATATCTACATATTTTTTTATATAAAATAGAAAAGAAAAACTAAAAGTAGAATCGACAAAAAAAGACTCCACTATGAGTAGATAAGCCCTTTTTTGCTTGACTTTTCAAATTATAGATATTAATATCTATAGTATGGAAAAAGAAGAAAAGATTAAAAAGACCATTGCGTCAAACTTAGTATATTATCGTAAATTAAGTAACTTAAAGCAAATCTATGTAGCTGAAAAGATTAATTATTCTGATAAAGCAATATCAAAATGGGAAAGAGGAGAAGGATTACCAGATATTATTGTCCTATATGCTTTAGCGGAGATATATGGAGTCACCATTAATGATCTATTAAGCGAAAAGAGAATTAGAAGATTACCATCAAGTAATCATAATAAAATTATAGTTACTCTCCTTTCAGTTGGATTAACTTGGCTTGTTTCAACAATTGCATTTGCAATACTTCTTTGGTTAGGTAAAGAATCAAGTTGGATCAATCATTGGGGATATGTTCCATTTATCTATGCAATACCTGCATCTTGTATTGTGCTATTAGTATTCAATAAAATGTGGGGTAAACGTATTTTTTCACTATTCATTGTCAGTGGATTAATATGGTCAGTAGCGCTTTCTTTAGATCGAAGTTTATGCTCATATCTAGATTGGTCATGGCTTGTATATATAATTTGTATTCCTATTCAAGTATTAACATTATTCTGGTATTTAATGAGAAGAAACCCTAAACACGGATATAGAAGTGATTTTAAATAGCCATCATAATGAGTTTTCTTTAAAAAAGTAATATTGTCAAAAATTTTTAAAGATTGCTCGATGATGGTTTTATTTTGTTTATTTATTATTTTTTAAATTAGTGGCATAACATTAATAATTCACTAATTGAAAATGTAAAAGGTTAATAATATATTTATATTATTTAAGGAGACATATGATGAAAAAGATTTTATGGTCCAATTCTATTTATAATTTATTTAGGCCTATTTAGTTACTATGATATGATCCTTCTTAAGTAGACAAAGAAAAAAAGTAAAAGAAATATAATCCCTATATAGGGATTGGAAAATTT
>SVBD01000018.1 GCA_015059045.1 Erysipelotrichaceae bacterium | reverse complement strand
GAGTTAACCCCGATTAAATTTCGAGAATTAACTCTTAGTGCTTCTTTTTAACCAGTCCGTTTTAATCAAACAGGTTCATATAGTTCGTTTTTTTCTTCTTCAATCTGTAATAATCGATTATATTTAGCTACTCGTTCACCTCTATTAGGTGCTCCTGTTTTAATATACCTAGAGTTTGTAGCCACAACTAGATCACTAATAAAGTCATCATTAGTTTCTCCTGATCTATGGGAGATAATTACTTCATAGTTATTTTGTTTGGCTAGGTTAATAGTTTCTAAAGTTTCACTTAATGTTCCAATTTGATTAACTTTAATTAATATTGCATTAGCAATATTGTTATTAATTCCCATAGCTAATCTTTCTTTATTAGTAACAAATAAATCATCACCAACTAAAAGTACTTTATCTTTTAATTTATCGGATAATAATTTCCAACCTTCAATATCATCTTCTGACATACCATCTTCAATAGAAAGAATTGGGTATTTATTAACTATATTTTCCCAGAAAGAAACTAATTCTTCTTTAGTAAGAATCTTTTTAGACTTAGGTAAATAGTATGAACCTTTATTTGTATCATACCATTCAGAACTAGCTGCATCGATTGCTAATTTAAAATCAATATTTGGAGTATATCCACTTTGTTTAATTGCTTCTATTAGAATTTCTAATGCTTTTTCATCATTTTCTAAATTAGGAGCGAATCCACCTTCATCTCCATATCCTAAAGAAGATGTACTATGTTTTTTTAATAATATTTTTAATGTATAAAATACATTAACACACATATGAATTGCTTCACTTATTGTTTCAGCGCTTATTGGTACAATCATAAATTCTTGAATATCTAAAGTATTTAATGCATGAACTCCTCCATTAATTACATTCATAGTTGGATAAACCATAGAGTAATTATTAGAGTAAGATAAATATTCATAAGTACTTAATCCTTTTGCTTTTGCGGCTGCCTTTGCACAAGCAATAGATACACCTAAAATAGCATTAGCCCCTAAGTTACTTTTATTTTTAGTGCCATCTAATTTAATTAATGCTTCATCAATAGCTTTTTGATTAAATATATCCATCCCTTTAAGGTGAGAAGAAATAATATTATTAACATTATCTCTAGCTTTTAATACACCTTTTCCATTATATCTATTTTTATCATTATCTCTTAATTCATAAGCTTCATAAATTCCAGTAGACGCTCCAGAAGGGACGGAAAAAGTTCCAGTAATATTATTTTCTAAAATTACTTCTACTTCTAAAGTAGGTGTTCCTCTTGAATCTAAAATTTCACGTGCTTTAATTTGTTTAATTGTATTCATAATAATCAGTCCTTTATATTTAGATAGTATTAACGATTTATCTATTTTTATTATTACATTAATTATTTATTAATACATATATAAAAATAATAATTATTTATAATATTAATTTTATTCATATAATAATATGTATAATATAACTAACATTATAATGATAGTAATATGCTAAAATTTTTGAATTATTGACAAAAGTGACATTATAATGTTAATATTATTGTGTAGAAAAGAGGTATTTATATGAAAGATAAAATTATTATATACCATGGTTCTAAGAATATAATTGAGAAACCTACTATTTATGGAGGAAAACCTACTAATGATTATGGGTATGGATTTTATTGTACTGAGCAAAAAGAATTAGCAAATGAATGGGCGTGTTCTGATAATGGCGATGGATACGCTAATGAGTATTTATTAGATTTAGATGGATTGAATGTATTAGATTTAACTAGTAAAAAATACACAATATTAAATTGGATTGCACTTTTACTAAAGTATAGAATTCCAAATGGAATGAGTGAGAATGAAGAAATAGTAAGAAAATATATATTAGATAATTTCTTACTTGATTTAGAAGGTGTTGATGTTATTAAAGGGTATCGCGCTGATGATTCTTATTTTTCATTTGCTAGAGACTTTATCAGAAACACAATTAGTTTAAAGCAACTTTCTAAAGCTATGGAGCTTGGAAAACTTGGAATTCAAATTGTATTAAAATCTCAAAAAGCATACGATCAATTAAAATATATTAATTCTTCAATTGCAGAAAATGAAGTTTATTATACTAAACGTGTAGCAAGAGACTTCCAAGCAAGGAAAGAATATAGAAATACGACTAGAAATATTATTTTAGATAATAATGATCTATTTGTAATGGATATCATAAGACAAGGGGTGAAGAATGATGACTCACGCATACAACGAAATGTATCTAAATGATGCAATGCAAACTCTTGCAGAAGTATTTAGTTTAGTAAAAGGTAAAAAAGAAATTGATTTATTGTTTCAAAATTTCATAATGAGTGGAATTGCTTATCAATTTGGAAGAGGTAATCCTAGATATATTAATATGCCTTCAGAAGCGTTATTTTATGAAATAACAAAATATAATATGCATCGTAGAAATGTGAATTTATTTAATAGATCTAGAGAATATTGGTGTGGGTTTGTTCTAGCTTATTATCAATGGTATACAGGAATGAGTTTTGAACAAATTGGTAAAAGATTACCACCTTCTAAAATACTAGATATGTATTATCCTTTACATGAAGCGAGTTTAGATAAATTTGTTGAAGTTGCTAATAGTATTGTATTAATAAAAGAAACGAACTTATCTATTTATCGAAAATATGCAGGATTATCGCAAATCCAATTAGCTTTTTACAGTGGAGTTGAATTAAGAAATATCAGGGCATATGAACAAAGAACTCAAAATATTAATGAAGCATCATCTATAAAATTATTTAAATTATCTAGAGTTCTAGGATGTAATATGGAAGATTTATTAGAATTACAGAATGAAAACAAATAGATTGGAAATTTAGAATCCAATCTATTTTTTGTTATAGTAAAATTAAATTATATAGATTATAATTTATATATCAAATAAATAAGGAGATAATATTATGCATTTAAACACAGTAGAAGAATTCTTAGATCATTTTATAAATAGGAAAGTTAGATATGATGTTTTATTTTTAAATGATAAAGAATTATATAAGGAACTATATAAAGTGGCTGAAGAAAATAGTGATAAACCAGAATATCAAACACTATTAGGATATTTACATAAATATGGAGAAGCATATGGTAAAAATCTTGAGTTAGCATATAAAGCATTTAAAAAAGCCGCAGAAGCAAGAGATTCATATGCTATGTATGAATTAGGTTTAATGTATGATAGAGGCGATTATGTTAAAGAAGACATTAATGAAGCTGTTAAATGGTACACTTTAGCGTGTGATAAAGATAATCCAGCAGCTTATTGTAATCTAGGTTGTTTATATGAAAAAGGAAAAGGCGTAGCGCAAGATGACAAGAAAGCTTTTGAATATTTTGAAAAAGCAGCAGGTCTAGGTAATGTTACTGCTTTAGGAAATATTGCTCTTTATTATCGCCTTGGAAGAGGAGTAGAAAAAGATTATAATAAATCTTTCGAATTATTTAAGATTGCTGCAGAACAAAATGATAAATTCTCAATTAATCAATTAGGATTTATGTATGAAAATGGATATGGCACTAATAAAGATTTAGAAAAAGCATTTGAATGTTATTTATTATCTGCTAAAAAGGGATATGCCAGAGCAATGAATAATGTAGGTTATTTCTACGAAAGAGGTATGGGTGTAGAAAAAGACTTAGTAAAGGCATTAGAATGGTATGAAAAAGCGGCTAATGCAGGTGATTCATCCGCAATGAGAAATGTTGGCATTTTCTATCGTGACGCTTTAGGTGTTTCACAAGATCTAAATAAGGCAGTATATTGGTTCACTAAAGCAAGTGAAGCGGGTAATACTAGAGCGATGGTTCATATTGGAAATATGTATGAAAAAGGATTAGGTGTAGTTCAAGACTACGAGAAAGCATTTTATTGGTATGAAAAGGCTGCTAGTTTAGGTAATGAAATTGGCATAAATAATATCGGTGTTCTATATGAAAAAGGTTTAGGGGTAGAAAAAGATTTAGATAAAGCCATTACTTGTTACAAGAAAGCTGCAGAATATAATTGTGGAATTGCTTTATCTAATCTAGGATTATGCTATCAATATGGAAGAGGCGTAATTCAAAGCAAGACAGTTGCTTTAATGTATTTTAAAAAAGCAATTGAAAATGGCTATGAAAAAGCTAAAGAACATTATAATAATTTAAATAAATAGTAATTATATTACTATAAAATATATCTGCCACCGGGTAGAAAAAGATGCTTAGCATCCGTTACACATCGTTAGGTCTTAGAAGATGTGTAAACGGGTGCTTATTTTTTTGAAAGAGAGTATGAAAAGATTATTAAATTATTTTTCAAAATTTGAAATATTATTATGGGGTTCATCCTTGCTTTTGATTTGTATTTCCTTTATTATCTTTGATCGAAGAAATTATTTATCACTAATTGCTTCAATAATTGGAATTACATCATTAATTTTTTCCGCGAAAGGAAATCCTATAGGGCAAATGCTAATGATTATTTTTAGTTTGTTATATGGAATTATTTCTTATTCTTTTTCTTATTATGGAGAGATGATTACATATCTAGGAATGACTCTTCCTATGGCAATAATCGCTTTAATTTCTTGGTTAAAAAATCCATATAAAGGAAAAAAGTTGGAAGTCAAAATTAATTCTTTAAATAAGAAAGAATATATTTTTATGAGTGGATTAACTCTTATTGTCACAATTATTTTTTACTTTATTTTAGAGGCTTTCAATACGACAAATATCATTCCTAGTACAATATCAGTTACTACTAGCTTTATCGCGGTATATTTAACTTTTAGAAGAAGTCCTTATTTCGCTCTAGCGTATGCGACAAATGATATAGTCTTAATTATCTTATGGATTTTAGCAAGTATAGAAAATCATACGTATATTCCAGTAGTTTTTTGTTTTATCGCATTCTTATTTAATGATTTATATGGTTTTATTAATTGGCAAAAGATGAAAGAAAAACAAATGGAATAAATATTTATTTTTAAATTTTATAGTGATAAAATTTTTGTGTGAGGAAATAATTATGTTTGAAAAATTAAAGGCTAATATTCTATTTAATAAGTTATTAAAAAGACCAGATATAAATGTGGCATATAAAATGGTTCCACCTACTGATTCTTGGTATGAAACAATTTGTAAGGTTCATAATTCTCTTAGTGAAATTAAAAAACTACCATCTCAAGAATTAGAAATAGTAAGTCATGATAATTTAAAACTTAAAGGTTTATATTATAAAGGGACTAATGATTTAACAATAGTATGTTGTCATGGATATACTTCTCATGCTGAAAGAGAATGGGCATTTCCTGGATTATTTTATTTATCTCTTGGTTACAATGTTTTAATTCCTTATCAAAGAGCACATGGACCTAGTGAAGGAAAAAGAATCACCTTTGGAGTTTTTGAACATCTAGATATGATGTTATGGATAAATGAAGTTAATAAAATTAATCCAAATGGAAAAGTAATTATTCATGGATTAAGTATGGGTGGAGGAATTGCTTTGATTTTATCTAATAAAGAAATGGATAATGTAAAAGGAATTATTGCAGATGCTCCTAGTACTGGCTTTAATGATTTTGTTACAAATATTTCAAATTATGTGTTTAAGCAAGATGGTGAAAGGGTTAAAAATAAAGTAATAGAAAAATTTATTAAAATTTATAATGTAGATCCAACTCCACATAATATCTTTACATGTGTAGAACAATCTAAATATCCTCTTTTACTATCTGCAGGAAGTAATGAAGGTTTAGATAAACTATTTGAAAGATTAGAAGAACTTAATCCAAATTCAACTGATACAATTATTTTACCAGGTTGCAACCATGGTAATGGAATGTATAAGCAAACTAAAATGTATCAAGATAAAATTAAGAAATTTATAAACAAAGTGGTAAAATAAAAAGTATTTTAGACAAAAGTAGCTAAAATACTTTTTTGTTAAGAGTAGGTAATGCCTTTTAATTGACATAAATATCCTCTGAAAGTATACTTATTTTAAGCGTATATAATTTTATTATATAAAAAAGGAGGAACTTGATATGGGTAAAAAGTGTAAAAGAATACCTTTAGCAATTCTTTTTTCATGTTTTATAGTTTTAGGAATCTCTTCTTGTGGAACGGACATAAATAATAGTTCAAATATAGTTAGTTCACAAGATTCTACTAGTGAAGTTGTAGAAAACAGTCAATCTTCAACTAAGGAAGATTTTGGTTTATCTTCTGAAAATTATAGTTCTTTAGAAGAAACTTCATCAGATATAATTAGTAATGAGTCAAGCGGAGAATTATCTTCTGAAAATATGTCAGAAGAAATTTCTAGTGAAGAAAATATATCATCCGAAGAAGAATCAAGCGAAGAGGAAAGTCTATCAAGCCCAACTAGTGAAGAAACTTCAGAAGTAATTAGTAGTGAATCAAGTGAAGAATTATCTTTTGAAACTACTTCGGAAGCAACAAGCGAAGAGATTGTTTCTTCTGAAGAATCTTCAAGTGATGAAACCTCATCAGAAATAATAAGTAGTGAAACTAGTGAAGAAACTTCGTCCGAAGAAATAATAACATCCGAAGAAGTCTCATCCGAAGAATCTTCAAGTGAAGAAATTAGCATACATAATCATAACTACGAAGAGAAAATTGTTGATCCAACATGCACAGAACAAGGATACACTATTTTTACTTGTGAATGTGGAGATACATATAATGGAAACTTTGTTAATGCTACAGGTCATAGTGAAATAGAACACGAAGGAAAAGAGGCAACATGTAAAGAAGCGGGTTATGAGCCATATGTCACTTGTGAAAACTGTGAATATAGTACATATACTATCATTACCAAATTAGAACACAGTTATGAAGAAGAAATAGTTGATCCTACATGTACAGAACAGGGATATACAATTTTTACTTGCGAATGTGGAGACTCTTATAATGGAAACTTTGTTAATGTTACAGGTCATAGTGAAATAGAGCACGAAGGAAAAGAAGCAACTTGTATAAAAGAAGGATATGAGCCATATGTTACTTGCGAAAACTGTGAATATAGTACATATACTGTCATTGCTAAATTAGATCATAGTTATGAAGAAGAAATAGTTGACCCAACATGTACAGGAGAAGGATATACAATTTTTACTTGCGAATGTGGAGATACATATAAAAATAATTATGTAAAAGCATTAGGGCATACAGAAGTAATTGATGAAGCAGTTGAAGCGACATGTACTTCAACGGGTTTAACTCAAGGATCACATTGTGATATTTGTAATGAAATAATAGTAAAACAAAGAGAAGTTTCTACGAAAAACCATTCATGGAATAACGGTGAAATAACAACTCCTGCTTCTTGTGTTGAAAATGGAGTAAAAACATATACATGTATTAGTTGTAATGGCACTAAAACAAGTGTTATTAATGCAAGAGGTTATCATAATTATAGTGCACCAGAGTATTTTTGGGATTATGAAAATTTAACACTAACTGGAAAATGTGTTTGCATTGATGATGAAACTCATATTATTTTAGAAACGGTTAATGTGGTTAAAACTGTCGTAGCGGAAGCGACATGTACAGAGCAAGGCTTTGTTAGATATACAAGTGATAACTTTGCAAGTTCGTATTTATACTTTCAAGTTTATAGCACTTATGTTGATAAAATCCCTCACGTTACTACAATTATTCCGGGGACTCCTGCTACTTGTACCGAAATAGGATTAACTGATGGTGAGTATTGTGAAGTTTGTGAACAAATGGTAGTAAATCAATTTACAATTTCGCCATTAGGACATACTGAAGTAATAGATGCAAGAGTAGATCCAACATGTACCGAAAGAGGTTTGACAGAAGGTAAACATTGTGGGGATTGTAACATTATTATCACATATCAAGAATCTATTAGTCCTTTGGGCCATAGTTGGGATGAAGGTGTTATAACAATACCAGTATCTTGTACATATGAAGGAACAAAATACTTTACTTGTAGTGTTTGTGGAGATCATAAATATGAGCAAATAAGTACAATACCTCATGTAGAGGTAATAGATTTAGCAGTTGCTCCAACTTGTACCGAAAGAGGATTAACTCAAGGCTCACATTGTGGTGTATGTAATACAACACTTATTGCACAAACTATTATCGATGCTACAGGTCATAGTTGGGATGAAGGAACCATAACAAAACAATCAACTTGCTTAGAAGCGGGAGCAAAAACTTATGAATGTATAAATTGTGATAAAACTCAAACAGAGTCTATTAGTAAGTTGCCTCATACAGAAGTAATAGATGCAAGAGTAGATTCAACATGTGAAGAAACAGGCTTAACACAAGGTTCGCATTGTGATGTATGCGGAACAACACTTGTTGCGCAAACAACAATTGCTGCTACAGGTCATAATTGGGGACAAGTAACTTATGAATGGAGTTTAGATTATCAACATCTTACTGCTTCGTGTGTATGTTTAAATGATGAAAGTCATACATTGACTGAAACAGTAGGAACAACTCAATATTATAAAAATTATTCAACATGTAAAGTTGTTGGAGAAGAACATTATTTAAGTAATGTATTCGTTAATAGTGTTTTTTCTCAACAAAGCACAATAGTTTATTTACCTCTTTTAGAACATAAAACAAAAGTATTAAGTAAAGTAGAACCAACATGTGAAGAAACAGGCTTAACCGAAGGCCTTTACTGTACAACTTGTGGGGATATATTTATAGAACAAGAAGTTATTCCAGCATTAGGACATATAGAAGTACTAGATGCAAGAGTAAATCCGACATGTGAAGAAACAGGCTTAACCGAAGGCTCACATTGTTTAATATGTAATAAAGTATTTATAGAACAAGAAGTAATTAATTCTCTAGGTCATACAGAAGTAATCGATGAACTAGTTTCAGCAACATGTATAGAATCAGGCTTAACCGAAGGTAAGCATTGTTCAACATGTAATGAAATATTAATTGCTCAAAATATTATTCCAGCATTAGGCCATATAGAAGTAATCGATGAAGCAGTTGCTTCAACGTGTATAAAATCAGGATTAACCGAAGGCAAGCATTGTTCAGTATGTGATGAAATATTAATTGCTCAAAATGTTATCCCAGCATTAGGCCATATAGAAGTAATCGATGAAGCAATTGCTCCTACATGTACAGAAAGTGGCTTGACACAAGGTAAACATTGTTTAGAATGTAATGAAATATTAATTGCTCAAAATATTATTCCAGCATTAGGCCATATAGAAGTAATCGATGAAGCAGTTTTAGCAACATGTACAGAGAGTGGCTTGACACAAGGATCTCATTGCGAAGTTTGTGATTTTGTTTTAGCAGAACAACAAATAATAGCAACTAGAAATGTCCACAATTATTCAGCTTATGTATGTTTAGATTGTGGTAAAGAATATAATTCTATCTTTATTGAAAATTGTAATAGTAGATATGGATATGATTATTTAGGACAATTATCAAATGGGTCTGATTTACAACAATTGTATTTAAATATAGATAATGCAGTAAAAGAAGTGCATATTAATGAATTGCTAGATATTGCATTAATAAATATTGATTATTCCTCACTAAATATTACAACTGAAGAAGCTCTTTCTGTATGGAAGACATATAGAGATGATAATCCATTATACTATTGGATGTCTAATACAATAGAATATAATGAAAATATATTAGTGATTAATGTGATTGATTGCTATGTTGAAGGTCTAGAAAGAGCAAGAATTAATGAATACATATATTCTAAAATTGAAGAATATGCCGAAGTTGCTTCTTACGAAGACAGTCCTTACTTTATCGCTTTAGCATTGCACGATAAGATTATTGATACAATTAGTTATGCATATGAAGAAGATGGGGTTACACCAGAAAGTGAACACTGGGCACATTCGATTATTGGTGTATTTGATATGGAGTCAGGTGTTTGTGAAAGTTATGCTAGAACATTCCAATTGTTATTGAATTATTGCTTCGTTGAAAATGTGTTTGTAACTGGAAGTGCAAATGATGAAAATCACGCGTGGAATTTAGTTAAATTAGATAATAATGAATGGTATTGGTTTGATTTAACTTGGGATGATACAGAAAATAATTATAGTTTCGGTGAATCGGGTAGAAGATGGGGAATTAGCTATGATTATTTTGCATGTAATACTAATAGTGATTTTGAATTAACTCATGAAAGTGATAATTCTACAAATTCAGATGTTAAATTCTTATATGAATTGCCTGAGGTTTCTTCTTTAGAATTAGAAATAGATTATATGTTAGGAGATGTCTTTAAAATAGAACGTTTAGAATATTTAATCGTTGGTTATGATTCTTTAGAAATTACTAACATCCCTAATTTTAGTCTTGAAGAAGACATAATTATTCCTGAATCATTATTCTATAGAGGTAGAAATTATAAGATTATTTCAATTAATCGTTATGAAAGTAATTTGGAATTCCAAGCGGAATATACAATATGTAAAGATATTTATTTACCTTCGACTATAAGATTCATTTGGGATAGAGCATTAAGTGGAATATGTAGCAATTTTTATATTTCTGAAGATAATCCATATTTTACAAGTTTAGACGGAGTGTTGTTCACTAAAAATTTAGGTACATTAATTAGTTATCCTATGAACAATCCAAGAAAAGAATATGAAATACCAGATGAGACAAGATATGTATCTGATTCAGCTTTCGATTATTGGGGAGATAATGGTAAATTAGAAAAATTGATAATAGGTAAAAATGTACAAATATTAGGCATGGTAAACTGGGGAAACGGATATGAATTTCTAATGAATATGGTTATAGGTGGTTTTAGTGATATTTATGAAGAATTAGCTGGTGAAAAGATAATTACAGTCTCAGAAGATAATCCGTATTTTTATATGTATAATAATGGTATATATAGTTGTGATAAAAGATATTTATATTGGGTAGAGAAAAATGTAGAGCAATTTGTAATTTGTGATGGGACTCAAAGAATAGATCCAAATGCTTTCATTGATTGCACAAAATTAAAAGAAGTTACTATCCCGGAAACAGTAATAAATATTGAATCTGGTGCATTTGTTAATTGTGTTTCTTTAAAATCGGTCACTTTACCAAAATCATTAAAAAATATAAGCCATTATTTATTTGTCGATTGTAATAGTTTAGAAGAAATAATTATTTTAGGGAATATAACCGAAATAGGTAGCCACGCTTTTTATGGCTGTGAAAAATTAAAAACAATTTACAACACTAGTGATATTGTTATTGAAAAAGGTTCTGAAGAAAACGGATACTTAGGTTACTATGCAGAGAACATCTATAATAAGGGAGAATGGGAATACATAGATGGTGTTCCAACACCAATAAACTAATAAATTTTGAGAACAAAAAAATGCCTATCTTTTACAGATAGGCTTTTTTGTTAATGAATAATTTTATTTAGAGTAAATAAATTAATAAATATAAATTGAGAAACTCAAATCGATATGTTCATATGAAACTTTAAAAATATATGTTCTTTTTTCTAGATATCCTTCAGTTTTTTCAATTACTTCGAAATTATAAGTTTCCGTATTCAATTTTTTAACTACAATATCATCAGTAATTTCAAGATTTAGTTTGCATTGACTAAATCCTAATTCAATTAGTGATTCGTATGTTTGATTGTCTTGTGAGTCGACAAAGAAAGAAGTAATTAATTTGATATAAACGTAATGAGTTTCTTCATCAATATGATATGTAATACGGAATTTACCATCGGTATATCTATCATCGCTTCCATCAATTTCTAATGGTTCATATTGATTTGTTTCATACTTAAAAACTCCAATTACATCAGTATATAAAATAGATTCTTTATCTCCAAGAAGAGCAATAAATTGATTCTTTAATTCTGAATAAGTAAGATAATCAACTATTTCCGCATAAATATCAGGATTAGTTAAATTGAGAACTTAACCCCAAAAGTTGAACTGACTAAAACATTAAGTTCATTAATAATAAGTTCATTTTTATTCATCAACTAAATTTAATTCTTTTAATTTAGCGTTTCTAAATGCGCGGTCTTTACTTCTACAAATTAATGCAGGAATAAATACGAATAAGGCGATTATCGCACTGAATAAGAATAATTCATATGGATAGACTTTTTGTCCTTTTTGATACGCTCCGATTTGGATTAAGTGTTCACTAGCAAGTTCACCAAATGCATTAATTACAAATGGGGCAATTAATGAAGCAAGAACCATTGGTAACATAATAACAATTACCATTCTAATTCCTTGGAAACAACCTGCTTTATCATCAGGAGTATGATCTCTACTTGTAGCGAAGAATAATCCTGAACACATCATACTTCCACCCATAATTAATGTTCCACCGATAATTAATAATACCATTTTTATTGCAATATTACTTGGATCAACAAACTTGATTAAGTAGCAAAGTAATCCACCGACAACACCAATTGATGCAACTGGATAATAGAAATGAGTCTTACCATATTTATCCATAAATTTACCACCTACTACTGATAAAGCTGCGGATAAGACAACGATTAAAGCAATAGGAATGACATAATTTTCAATACCTAATGTGTATTGGAACAAGGAAATCATATATGGTTGCCACATTTGAAGTGATAGAGAAGAGAACATCATTGCAATTAAGCAGATGTAAATCATCTTATGACTTTTAACATTCTTTGGAACAAAACCATAGAATGCGTTCTTTAAGTAAGTATTACTTAAGTCTTTTTTTACATTAGGAGAATCTTTAAATAAGAATAAACCTAATATACCAATTAATGAAGTAAGTGCACCTAGAATAATGAAGAATAATGACCATTGACCATTTTTAGTCATTCCATCAAATCCAACGAAGATAATCATTAATGCTGCAATTGGCATCATTGATATGATGATATCTACTAATCCACGATTACTAATGTCAGTAACATCAGTTACCCAAGCAGAGAAAGCGGCATCATTACTCATAGAACCAAATAAAGTCATTACGCAATCCATGATGACAAATAGAACAACAGTTCTTGCTACATTAGCAGTTGCGATAGGATCATTTCCAAAGACAGCAAACAAAGCAACGATAACACCCCAGATGATATATCCTAGACAGACAAATAGTTTTCTTTTACCAATTCTATCGGATAAAGCTCCACCAAAGATAGTTGCAACAGCAGCAACGATAGCACTAGAAATTACAGCAGCGCTAGTTGCCCAAGGGTCTTTAGTGATATTTGCTTGGATGAATGCTGAAAAGTACATATTTTCAACCATCCATGCAAGTTGACCTGCTAAACCAAAGATGATAATACACACCCAAGTTTTAAGGCCTAACTTGTTTGATTTTTTTAAAACAACATTATTTTCCATAATAAATACCTCTTTTTTAATTTTAACATCTTTTTAAAATTATGGAACTACTAAAATTTACTATTTATTGTATAATTAAATTGTTATGGAGGAATTCATATGAAAGTAGTAATAATTGGTGCTGGTTTAGCAGGACTTACTTTTGGTTCTTTAGCCGCTAAAAAAGGACATGAAGTAGTAATTTATGATAAGAATAGTGTTCCTGGAGGCGTTTGCGCTTTAATTGAGCATAATGGCTATAAATTCGAACAAGGGCCTTTATTAATTGGTGATATGCTGGAAGGTGAACCAATTTATGAATTATTAAAAGAATTAGGAATTTCTCTAGAAACAATGCGTGCAGATAGAGATATTTCTTTTCCAGATTATAAATTAATTAGACCAGAAGAATATAAGGGTAAATATTGGAGAAGAGATTATTTAAAAACTATTTTTCCAGAAGATAGTAAAGGGTTAGATAAATATTATAAGTTTTACGATAATGTAATGCATTTAAGATATCTATCTACTCTTAATCCTTCATTAATCAATAAATTAAGATTAGCATTTACATTTTTAAAAATTAAGAAATATAGTAAGATGAATGCTGATGAACTAACTAAATATTTTTTTAGTAATGAAAAACTAAGAATAGTGTATACAGGAATACTTGCGGATTTCTGTGCTGATCCAAAAGAAGTAATTGGTTTAACAACTGTATTTACTAATTTTGAAACAGCATTTGATACTAGAATTCCTTTATATAAAGGAAAGAAAAAATATTATCCTGGATTTTGCTATGTAAAAGGTGGAGTTCAAAAAATACCAGAAGCTCTAGCGGATTATATAACTTCTCATAATGGAAAGATTATTTATAATACTATAGTAGATAAAGTGCTAATTAAAGATCAAAAAGCATATGGAATTAAATTAGAAACTGGTGAAGAATTTTATGGTGATTTAGTAATCGGTTGTGGCTCTGGAAAAGACTTCTTTAAATATATGGTTGGTCATGAGCATTTAACTCAAGACTACATTAAGGTATTAGATGAATATGTCAATATGGAAGGTGTATTTATGCTTCATTTAGGAGTTGATTACAACCCATTTGATTATTTACGTAGTCCATTAATTTATTGCTATGGCATGTATGATTTAGAAAAAGCAACAGAAAAATTAAGAAATGGAATATATCATGAAGGTGATGATGGATATCTAATTTTTGTTCCTTCCGCACACGCTGAAGAATTTGCGCCAAAAGGACATTATGCAATAACAATTTATACTGTTGCTCCAGATAAATTAAAAGATGGTAATTGGGAAGATAAAAAGGAAGAATATGCAAAGAAACTTATTTCTCTTGCCGAAGAGCAACTTCCTAATTTATCAAAGCACATTAAAGAAATGAAAATTATGACACCGGTAGAGTATCGTCACTTAACTCATATGAGTCGTTCTTCTTTTGGTGGAAATGTTCCAATTTGGAATATGAAAACACCAGCTCATTTCACTCCTGTAGAAAATTTAATTTTTTTAGGTCAACAGAGTGAAAATGGTGGAGGAATGGCTGCGGTAATGATGGGGGCAAAAGATGCCTTTGAAAAATTTGATAAATAAAGATATTTATGATAGTATAAATCATTAGTTAGGAAGTAAAAAACATGTTTGATCCAAAGACAAAAAAGTATCCATATACTGAATATACCGATGGCCATTATATAGTTGTTAAAAGTGATAATGGAGCAGTTTTTGATAAGAATTACGATTATTTACCAAGTAATTTTTCTTTTAGATTTTCAAGATTCTTCTTTAATTTATTTATTAGGACGTTAGTTGCCTTAGTAGTTAAAATTAGAATGGGTTTAAGAATTCATGGAAGAAAGAATTTAAAAACTCACAAGAAGTTGATAAAAGAAGGAATTATCTCAGTTTGTAATCATATTCATTATTGGGATTATTTAGGTATCTATTATGGAATTAGATATCACAAACCTAAATATTTAGTATGGGCAAATAATGTTCGTGGAAGTTTAGGTGGGGCTATTAAATTACTTGGTGGCATTCCAATTCCAGATGATAATCTAGGCGGACAAATTGCTTTTACTAAAACTATTAGAAAAGTATTAAATGAAGGTGGTTGGCTTCATATTTATTCAGAAGGAAGTATGTGGGAATATTATAAACCAATTCGTCCATTTAAATTAGGCGCAGCAACATATGCTTGCAAGTATGATAAACCAATTTTACCAATGGCGTATACATATCGAAAACCAGGTTGGATTAGGCGGGTAATCTTTAAGCAAATCGCCTTATTAGATCTTCATATTGGAGAACCCATTTTTAGAAATGAAAATTTAAGTGGGGAAGAACAAATTAAAGATTTGACAAGAAGAAGTCATGAAGCAGTTTGTAAACTTGCTAATGTTAAAAATAATTTATATCCACCGATATTTGAGAAAAATAGAAGAGTTGACTATTATTAGTCAACCTTTTTTGCAGTTATAATGTAAGTTTATTTAGATATAAACTGCGTATTATATACGAAAAAGCAAAAAAATATATTGCGTATTATATATAAGATGTCTAAAAAATATATTGCGTTTTATAATGGCTATGATATAATATAAATGGTGATATATATGGAATTAAAAAGAAAAGTATATGATAAATTATTAGAGTGGAAGAATCAATCTAATGGAAAAACCTCTTTATTGGTAGAGGGTGCTAGACGTATTGGAAAATCGACAATCGTAAAAAAATTTGGTGAGGAACAATACGATTCTTATGTTTTGATTGATTTTTCTAAAGCATCTAAAACAATAAAAGATAACTTTGATAATTTAGATAATTTAGATAAATTTTATCAAACTATAATGCTTGAATATAATGTTAGATTATATATTAGGAAATCTTTGATAATTTTTGATGAAATTCAAAAATTCCCAAAAGCAAGGGAGGCTTTGAAACATTTAGTGTTAGATGGCAGATATGATTTTGTTGAAACAGGCTCATTGATTTCGATAAAAGAAAATGTTTCAGACATTATTATTCCATCTGAAGAAGAAAAAATAAAAATGTATCCGTTAGATTTTGAAGAGTTTCTTTGGGCTTCAAATGAACACATTTTATTAGATTATATTAAAGAGTGCTATAAAAATAATGTTCAATTGGATGATTCATATCATAAAAAAGCTAGTATTTTATTTAGAGAATATATGTTAGTGGGTGGTATGCCACAAAGTGTAGTTGCATATTTTGAAAATAATAAGGATTTTTATGAATCAGATAAGGCAAAACGACTTATTTTATCGATGTATGAAGACGATATAAAAAAAGCGGCAAAAAAATATAAGTATAAAGTATCTTCTATTTTTGAGAATATTCCAGGTTATTTATCCACACATGAAAAAAAGATTGTTTTAAGTGAAATTGGAGTAAACAAGACTTTTAATATGTATTCAGAATCGTTGTTTTGGTTGGAAGATTCAATGATTTGTAATTTGTGTTATAAATGTAATGATCCAAATGTCGGCTTTGCTTTAAATAGAAATGAATCTGAAGTAAAGTGTTATATGGGAGATACAGGATTATTGGTAAGTCTTGCATTTTCAGAAAATGAAATATCAAATAACCAATTATATAAAAATATAATGAATGGTAAACTTTCATTAAACGAAGGGATGTTACATGAAAATTTAATTGCGCAAACATTAGTGGCTAATGGAAAAAAATTATATTTTTATAACCATTATTCAAAAGAAAAGCATAGAAACGATATAGAAATCGATTTTTTAATTTCTAATGAAAGTAAGACAAATATTAAAGTTTATCCAATTGAAGTAAAATCTAGTAAAAATTATTCAAATAGTTCCTATAATAAATTTAAATTAAAATTTGGAAAGAAAATAGGAGAGTCATATATAGTCCATCCAAAAGGATATCAAAAACACGAAAATGGAATTAAGATACCTTCTTATATGTTTTTTTGTTTATTCGATAAACAATAAAAAGGTAAATTCAAAGCAACGCTTGACAAAAAATCAATTATCTATTGGTGGTTTGTAAAGCAATTGTTGTTATATAATTAATTTAGGAAGTGATCACTATGAAAAAATTTTATAAAATACTATCATTATTTTTAGGCTTTTGTTTTATTTTTACTTTATTAAATAAGCCAATATCTGCACACGCTGATATGGGGCCAAAACCAGCGGTTGATGTAACATTAAAAAACTTAGATAAAGATTGCTATATCACTTTGCTTTCTTCAAGAGAACAATATGGACCTTATTTTTCTTATTTTGAAGATGAAAGTGTTGAAGATTTAAAACAATATTATGCTAGTGATCTTTCAGATGAAGTATTTATGAAATTTGTTAATTATCAAGATAAAGATAATTATTACTTTTTATGCTATGCAGCAAAATTAACTCCAAATAATAATCAATTTAGATGGGGATATTATCCTCCAGAACCATTCAAAATCTTAATATATTTTGAAGATACAGATTCTTTCATTAGTAGTGAAATTATGGAAAGATATGCTTTCAAAAGTTACTATGAAATTGATATGAGTAAAAATGTTGTCGATGGTTCTTTAGATGTAGTTAAAATAAATGGACTAAGAAAAAGTTACGATTATGGAGGAGAAATTTTAGCTTTATTAGTAAGAATGGCTTTAACTATTGGAGTTGAATTATTAATTGCTTTATTATTTATGTTAAAGAGTAAGAAGTTATTTGCTAAAGTAGCAATAGTCAATGTCGTTACTCAAATTTTGTTAAATGTAGTTTTAAACATCAATTATTTCTATAATGGTGGATTATCGTATATCATTTTATATTTCCCATTAGAATTAGGAGTTATAATTATTGAATCTATTGCTTTTATGTATATTTTTAATAAAGATGATGATGTTGCTCATCCAGTACTTTTAGCAATATCATATGCGATAATTGCTAATCTAATTTCATTTGGAGTAGGACTTCTCTTAGCGACATATTTACCTTTTGCCTTTTAGAAAGAAGATGATTGTATGAATGTATTAATTACTGGTTGTGCAATTGGGATTGGAAAGGAAGTTGCTTCTTTCCTTTTAGAAAAAAATATTAATGTATATGGACTTGATGTTAATAAGATTGAAGATTCAAGAATTAAGTCGTTTTCATGTGATGTCAGTAATACTTCTTCTCTTCTAGAAGTTCATGATAAATTAAAAGAAGATAATGTCATCTTTGATGCAATAATCAATATTGCAGGAATTTTTATTATCGATTCATTTATTGAAGTTGATGAAAGTTCATTAAAAAGAATTTTTGATATCAATTTAATGGGGACTATAAATGTAAATAAAATCTTCTTTGATTTATTAAAAGAAAAAGGAAGAATATTAATTACCACTAGTGAAGTAGCTCCACTTGATCCTCTTCCTTTTAATGGAATATATAATGTTACTAAAACCGCATTAGATAGTTACGCTCAAGCACTACGTCAAGAATTAAACCTTCTTGGTTATAAAGTCATAACAATTAGACCAGGAGCATTTAAAACTGATTTATCTATGGGTTCGTTAACTAAAACGAAAGATTTAATGCAAAAGACTATTTTATATAAGAAGCAATCTAAAAAGTTTTACACTTTAGTAAGTAAGTTTATGGGAACGCCAAAGGCGGCAAGAAAGATGAGTAAAACTTATTACAAAGCTCTTACTAAAAAGAAACCAAAGATTGTATATAAGAAAAATATAAATCATATGATGTCATTATTAAGCATTCTACCTTTATCGCTTCAATGCTTTATCATCAAATTACTTTTAAAATAAAACTAAGAATTAACCTTCTTAGTTTTTTCTTATAAAACATAGTTTTATAAAAATTTAATAGAGTGGCACTCCACAAATAGTAGAGTGCCTCTTTTTTATGGTAGATTAAGTAAAAACTTTAGTAGAAATATTATTCTTCTAGTAGGTTGAATTAATTGTATTACGTGCATAAACTATTGAATCATGAAGACAAAAAATATTTTGTTTTGAAGAAAGGAAAATTGATTATGAGAAAAAGTTATACAAAGATTTATCAAAGAAATGAAAAGGTAATCCCTATTTTTTACGCATCTGATGAAAACTATTTACCATATCTTTCAATTTCATTAGATTCAGTAAAAACAAACAGAAATAAAAAATATAAATATAATATCCATATTTTACATACTGGAATTCAAGATTCTAAAAAAGAAGTTATTCTTAATATGCAAGAAGAAAATTTCAATATCTTTTTTGTAGATGTAAATGAAAAATTAAAGGAAGTTAACAATGATTTACAAATTAGAGATTATTATACTGGAGCCACATATTATAGAATATTTATCGCTAATTTATTTGAAGAATATCAAAAAGCAATCTACCTTGATAGTGACACTATAATTCTTGGTGATATTTCAAAATTATATGATGTGAATTTAAATAATAATTTAGTAGGTGCAGTTACAGATATGGTTGTATCGGCACATCCTATTTTCCAAGATTATTGTATTAAAGGATTAGGTATTCTTCCAAATAATTATTTCAATGCGGGAGTATTATTAATGAATTTAAGACAATTTAGAAAAGAATGTTTTTATGAAAAATTTATTTCTTTACTAAAGGAATATAAATTTGTCGTAGCCCAAGATCAGGACTATCTAAATGTTCTTTGCAAGGATAAAGTTAAGTATCTACCTTTATCGTGGAATACAATGCCTATTGGAGGAGAAAACAAAATTAAACCTAATTTAATTCATTACAACTTAACATTAAAACCTTGGCATTATAATGAAATCCCTTATAGTAAATACTTCTTTGAATATGCATCTAAAAGTTTCTATTATCAAGATGTACTAAATGAATTAAATAATTATTCAGATGTTAAAAAGCAAAGAGACCAACAAATGGAAAAACACCTTATTGATTTAGCGATTAGAGAAATAAATAGAGAAGATAATTATATTAAAACTAGAGAAGATAATTCGTGTTTATCTTTGGATTCATTTGTTAGAAGAAAAGTGTAGGTGTCATTATGACAACGCAAGAATTAAATAAAAAAATCGAAGAATACGAAGCAAAAGGCTTATTTGATGTAGATGTTAATGAAGATCCAGAAACAAAAGAATTACTTCCTGATAAAGTGGATTATCTATGCAAGAAATTTTCTAGTAAAGTAAAAAGAAATATCGCCAATTTTATCGCGGATCACTATTTTAAAAGATTAATTAAAAAAGATATATTGATTATCGATAAAATTGAAGGAGAAGAAAAAATTAAAGATGCTTTAAAAAATGGGGCAATCATTACATGTAATCACTTCTCTCCATTTGATAATTACATTATCTTTCATTGCATTAGAAAATATTTACCAAAAAAGTACTTATATAAAATCATTAGGGAAGGTAACTATACATCTTTTCCTGGACTATATGGATTTTTCTTTAGACATTGCAATACCTTACCTTTGTCAAGTAATCGAAGAACAATGATGAATTGTATGTCAGCTATTAACACTCTATTAAAAAATAAAGAAAGTATTTTAATTTATCCAGAACAAGCAATGTGGAATAATTATAAAAAACCTAGACCTTTTAAAGTTGGAGCGTTTAAGTTCGCTAAAAAGGCAAATGTTTGTGTATTACCGTTATTTATTACTATGAAGGATGATACTAGATTAGATGAAAATGGTAATCCGCTTCAAAGACACACTCTACATGTTTTAGATCCGATTTATCCAGAAGGAAAAGAAGTAGAAGAAATTAGAGATTTAGCATTTAATCAATGTAAAGAAAAATATCAAGAAGTATATGGTAAAAAGTTAACCTATTCAAAGGAGTAAAGATGAGATTAAAGTGGTATTTGATAATCATTAGTATATGTATAGTAATTATTTCATCAATTGTTTCTTTGACTCAAAATGTGGTCTTTATAGAAACTTTATTAGTAACTTGTTTATCAACTTTATTTGTAATTATTATTGATGGGGTTACCGCTACAATTAGTAGACTTCTACCTCAAGTGATTGCAAAAAAGGAAACAGATATATTTAAAGTAACTAAAAAGGAAAGAAATTTTTATTCGAAATTGCAAATAAAAAAATGGAAAGATAAAATTCCTGAAATTGGTCATTTTACAGGCTTTAGAAAAAATAAGATTAGCGATCCTAAAAATCCTGAATATATCAAAAGATTTATTATTGAAAGTGCTTATGGAGAGATAGGACATTTCTTAAGTGTATTCACTGGAATTTTGTTATTATTAATCCCGATTTTCCCACAAGTTTGGTTTTCTATTTCTTTAGGAGTAATGATTGTAAATGGTATCTTAAATATTCCTCCAATCATTGTATTGAGATACAATAAGTTTACTTTATTGTCTATCTATAAGAAAATGAAAAATTAAGAAGTTATTTAATAACTTCTTTTTTTATTGTTTTCGACACTTCTATTTATTTGTGGTATAATTAATTTAATAGAAATAGAGGATACAATTATGAATATTTTTAAGAGGATTTATTGTCGTACATATCAATTTATCTTTAAATTAGCTTTACCTTTTATGCCATATAGAAAACCATATATTCTTTCTAGTTGTGAAGATATTCCAGATGTTTTAAAAAAGCATAAAATTGAATCAGTTTTAATTGTTACTGATAAAGGTATTGTAAATGCGGGTTTATTAGATAATTTAGTTAAACCATTAGAAGAAAAACATATTAGATATGTGGTTTATGATAAGACAGTTCCTAATCCTACAATTTCTAATATTGAAGAAGCTAGAACTTATTATTTAGAAAATAGTCTTCAAGGAATTATTGCTTTAGGTGGAGGCTCCGCTTTAGATTTAGCTAAGATTACTGGTGCCAGAGTGGTAAAACCAAAACAAAAAGTAGAGAAGATGAAAGGTGTTCTTAAAATTATGAAAAGATTACCTTTATTAATCGCTATTCCAACTACCAGTGGAACTGGAAGTGAAGTTACTATCGCCGCGGTAATTACTGATGATAAGACTCATCACAAATATCCAATTAATGATTTCTGTTTAATTCCTAGATATGCAGTTTTAGATTATCGTAATACATTAAAACTACCACCGCATATAACTTCAACTACTGGAATGGATGCTTTAACTCATGCAGTTGAAGCTTATATTAGTAGAACAAGAACTAGAGAAACAAAAATGATGTCTTTAAAGGCAATTAAATTAATTAAGGAAAATTTAAAAGAATGTTATGTTAATCCAAGTAATGCTGAAGCAAGAAAGAATATGTTATTTGCTTCTCACTATGCAGGAATTAGTTTTACAAAAGCATATGTTGGTTATGTCCATGCTTTAGCCCATACTCTAGGAGGAAAATATAATATTCCTCACGGACTTGCTAATGCAATTATTCTCCCTATAATGCTTGAGGAATACGATAAATCAATATATAGAAAAGCATATAAAATGGCGGTTTTTGCAGGGATTGCAAATAAAGAAGATAGTAAAAAAGATGCGACGAAAAAGTTTATTTCTTGGATCTATCAAATGAATAAAGATATGAATATTCCTTTATCTATCAAGGATATTAAAGAAGAAGATTTAGAAGAACTTTCTATTTATGCAGATAAAGAAGGCAATCCATTATATCCAGTTCCAAAACTAATGGATAAAGAAAAATTAAAACAAATGTTTATTAAAGTAAAAAATAAGGAGTAGTATTATGCAACGTCAAGTAAAATTAAGAGGTCCATTATTAGATAAAAATGGCGAATTAATTGATAAAGGTTATGCTAAAAGTTTAGTAAAAGATTATGATAGAAAAGCAATTAAAGCAAAGAAACATCGAATTAAAGAATGGGATTATTATTTAATTTATGATGATAACTACGCTGTTGCTTTAACCATTGATGATAATTCTTATATGGGATTAGTCAGTGTTTCTCTTATTGATTTTAAAAACAAAAGAGAAAAGACGATTTCTCCAATGCAATGGCTAACTTTTGGAAAAAGGAATTTTCCAAGTAGTTCAGTAGATGGTGATGTTATCTATGATAACAAGAAAAAGAATAAGAGGGTAAAAGTAGCTTTCTACAATAAAAATGGTAAAAGAACATTGGAAGTGATTTTTAATAAATTTCATAATAAGGAAACATTCACTTGTTTTGTTGAATTGACTGAAGAACCTAGGGATTCAATGGTTATTATCACTCCTTTTAAGGAAGATAAGAAAGCATTCTATTATAATCAAAAGATAGTCGGATTTAAGGTTGATGGTTTCTTTAAATTAGGTGACTTTAAATATCGTTTTGAAAAAGAGCAAACTAGAGGCATACTAGATTGGGGAAGAGGAGTTTGGACTTATAAGAACACTTGGTATTGGGGTGCTGGAACTAGAAAAGTAAATGGACATGAAGTTGGATTCAATATCGGTTATGGATTTGGAGATACTTCTAGAGCAAGTGAAAATGTTATCTTCTATGATGGAAGATTACATAAGTTAGATCAAGTTAGTTTTAATATTCCTCAAGATGAAAAAGGTAATTATTTATATACAAATCCTTGGACATTTACTAGTAATGATAATAGATTTGAAATGGAATTTAAACCAATTATAAATCGTGCATCTAAAACAGATGTAGGTATTATTTGTAGCGATCAAAACCAAGTATTTGGTCTATTTACTGGAACTATGGTTTTAGATGATGGAACTAAAGTTGAAATTAAAGATTTCCTTGGTTTTGCTGAACGTGTATTTAATAAATGGTAGAAACAAAAAAACCTTGATATAGTGAAGTGAACCCCAAATAGTTCACAAAAAATAAAAACCATAACCTCTTATGTTAGAATTGACATAGGAGGTTTT
>SVBD01000017.1 GCA_015059045.1 Erysipelotrichaceae bacterium | reverse complement strand
CTTAAATTGGCAGTGTAGGGTCGACCCTAAATATTTTTATAGCGGGTTTCAAAACCCTAAAAATTTTTAAAGGACCAAATTTTTAAAAGTGTGAGGTTTAAAACCGCACACTTTTTATTTTTGTTATTTTTATCTTTTCTTCGTTTTAAGAAAAGATATATTATATTTATAGGTGAAAAATATGAAGATGAAATTAAAAAATTTATTGTGTTTATCTTTTTGTGCAATTTTACTTTTTTCTTGTGGATTAAATCAAAATAATAATTCAAGTAATAATACATCAAGTGAATCTAATAATGAAAGTTCTTCTTCACTTGTAGATAATACTTCTAATACATCAAGTGTGTCTAAAGAAGATAGTTCGTCTAATTCTTCTTTTGAAGATACAAGTATAATTGTTTCTAGTGAAAATACAACATCTATAGAAAATAGTTCTGATAAAGAAGATTCTTCTTCAGTTGGTTCAAATAGTGAGAGTATTACTTCTGAATCAAATTCTAGTGAAGAGCAAAGTAGTGTTTGTAATCATGAAAATAAAACAATAACAGGCTATAAAGATATTTCTTGTATGGAATATGTATATGCGATATATACTTGTGAAGATTGCCATAGTTCATTTGAAGAGAAAATGGATTATAAAGGTAGCCATGTATATAATCAAAAAGTTGAAGCACAAGAGTTTTTATTTTATGAAGAGAAATGTACAACATACAAAGTGTATTATTATTCTTGCGTTTGTGGAGAAAAGGGAGAGGAACAATTTGTTGTAGGTTCTCTTGAAGATATTAATCACTTAAATGTAGTTGAAAATATTGTTAATTCTCCAACTTATTTACAACCAGGATTTGGATACTATTATTGTAATGAATGTAATACGTATCTAGATGAGGGACATGAAATTCCTTGTTTAGAAAAAGAAGAACCAATTGTTCCTTCTGTTGATATTATCGAAGTTAAAAAGGGAACACACACTGAAGATATCGAACTACCAGAAGGTTTCTTCATGAATGAGTCGTATGTATTAAATGAAATAGGACTACAAGAACTTGATACAATCTATCAAGTGCCAAATGATGAAGAGGGTAGATATTTTGCAGTACATGCAACAATTACAGTTAATGTTGTCGCGGTTAATTTTAATTTAGAACAATTTGATTATTCAAAGTTAGAAAAGATTCAATATCAAAATAAATCTCTTGATGTTGATGATATTTTTGGCGATAAAATTAATAAAGTAAAAGTCGAGTATTATGATAATGAAAATAATTTATTAGATTCATCTCCATCTCAAATAGGTAAATATAAAATTAAATTTATTGTTAATGATCCTTACTATAATGATTATTTAAGTGAAAAAATAATTGAAACAGAAATAGTTAAAACGGATGATATTTCTAATCTTGTTGAGAAATATAAATATTATGATAAAAAGGAAATTAGTTTCCCTTCATTAGATTTCATTAATGAAGAAGATATTTCAATTACATATAGTTTCTATAGTAATTCTTTTGTTCTTCCATATATTCCAAAAGAAGTTGGTGTTTATCAAGTCAATATTCATATCGATGAAAGTGAATTCTATCACGAAATGGATTATAGTTTTAAATATCAAATTTTAGTTGATGATTTAGCCCCATCTATAGATTCAGATGAGACTCAATATGTTTATGATGATGAGATTGTTTTTGAGTTTTATGATGGTTCTGGAATTGCCTTTTATTATATTTATGATCAATGCAATAACTCATATGTTACATTAGACAATACATTTGTTTTCCCTGAATATGGAAATTACGTTGTTTATGCTTATGATAATAATGGTAATTTTGCAGTGCAACAATATCAATATCTTAATCAAAGCATAGAAGTTGGTGAAATATATCCTACAAACAATAGTGTTGTTACAACAAGTATTGTTTATCTATATGCTGAAAATGAAGTCTTCTATTATTTAAAAGATTCTGAAGGAAATCAATTAAATTCACTTACGACAGAATATATTGATGGCAAAAATGTCGCAGTATTATTTGTTGAAGATGGTCAAACTTATTATTGGGGACCTGCAAGTGTTTGTGGAGATGTTACTTATTCATTTAATGTTTCTATAAATCAAGAAGAGAATTTTAAAAATCCAAATATTGATAATGTTGAAGTTACAACAAAGAATGTTGTTTTAGAAATTGAAGCGAAGAATAAAATTAATAAATTCTATTATTCAAGTAACCCAAATAACTTTTTTAACAACGTAGAAACAAATGTTATTAATGGGAATAATTTAGTCTATGGATATACTTATTATTGGTATGTTACTGATGAAAATGGCAATCAAAGTGATACATATACATTTGTATATAAATATCAAACTGATATGTTTAAGGACATTATTAAGATAAATAATTATCAAGAAGTAGTATATAGTAATAAACCATATGTTGTATTTGATTGTGAAAGTTTAATTGATCCATATGTAGTTTTAGTGGATTATAAAGAGAATCAAATTATAACTTTAGTAGGAAATCCTTATAAAGATAATAACTATTATGCATATGAATATGATTTATTAAACAATCAAGAATTTTATGTTTACTTTAAAGATAATATTAATTTTATTAAATCCAAAATTTATAAATTAATTATCGATTTGGAAAAACCAATATGTGGTGAAATAATTATTAATGAAGAAACATATTTAATCCCTCTAGGTAGTGATAATTTTTCCGCAGATTATTATTATCGAATTAACAATGAGGAATGGATAAAATACGAACAAAATATTGAAATCGATAAAGAAGGAGTATTCTCAATTGAATTAAAAGCTCTTGATAAAGCAGGAAATCAAAGTGAGCAATCTTATTTCTATGGACAAGAAGATTATTTACCTACTTTAGAAGTTATTTCTGGAACTTTGAATGAGTTTACTAATCAAGATGTAACAATTAAAATTATCCCAGATTTAAATGCGTTAGCTACCTATTTATATCTTGGTGAAGAAGAATATCTAATATCAGAGGAAAGTGAATTTACTTTTGATAAAGATTGCGAAATTAATGTATTTATAAAATCTAAAGATGTTGAGGGTAATAGTTATTACAGTAATTTTAACAAGATATTAATTGATAAGACCGCCCCTATAATTGATGGAATATATTTTGAGTATAATGGTGAATACGTAGGTACTGATCAGTATACAAATTTACTATGTGTTGATTATAGTAAAATTATTGATCGTAACGAAGTTAAATTATATTTTAAGATAGGAACGGAAGGAGAAAGTTATAGTTTATTACAAAAAAGAACTAATCTTTGCAATTATTTTCCAAAAGATAGTCAAGATCATACTTTAGTAATTATGGCTTCTGATAGTGTAGGAAACGTTTCTTATAAAAACTATACTATTCTTCGTGATACAACCGCTCCAACATATGAAAGTTTAATTATTGATCGAAAAGTTAATCAAGAAGAAAAGACTACTGCATATACATTAAAAATTAATGGAATTAAAGATAATATTTGTTATTGGGATAAAATCTTATTAAGAGTATGGGACATTAAAGGATATACTTCATCAGCGGATCCTATTATTACTGAAGAAATCTTTAATACGGATTACAAAGATAGTGTCGAATATGATTTATCATCATTAGATGATAATCAACTATATTATATGATGGTATATATGTATGATTATCAAGGTAATAATGAAGTTTATAGTGTTTATTATTTCTATAAATATAATATGGCAACTTCAATTAATGTCGATGGATATATATTTTCCGATAATAATGGAAAATATGAACTTATTAATTATGAAGGTGAAGATACTGATTTAGTACTTCCTGATAGAGTAAATGGACACACATATTCTATTGGGAATAACTTCATGTATACAAATACAAATATTACTTCAGTAACAATTTCTGATGGAGTAACTTCTATTGGCGTAAGCGCCTTCTATGGATGTACATCACTAGCCAAAGTGGTAATGGCTAATTCAGTAGAAAAGATTGGTTATGAAGCTTTCATCGGTTGTACTGGATTAAAAGAAGTTACATTAAGTGATAATATTAAAGAATTAGAAGATTTTGCTTTCTTTAATTGTGGAAACATCGAAAATTATAATGTTTTAGATGGAGTAAAATATCTAGCTTCTCATAATAACCCATATTTAGTTGCTCATAGTTATTTAGAAGATGGATTAAAAGATGAAATAGTGATTCCAGATCAAACTAAGTTTATTTCCGCTAGAGCATTTACTTATGCGTCATTTAGTTCTGTAGATATAGGTGATGGCGTTGTAAGTATGGGTTATGGAACATTCTTCTATTGCCAAAGTTTAAAAAATATAACATTAAATAATAATCTTAAAATAATTCCAGAATTAGTATTTGGTTATTGTAATAATTTAGAAGAAATTATTATTCCTACAAGTGTTGAAGTAATTGATGTAGATGCTTTCTCTAATTGTTCTAAATTAAAAGAAATTAATATTCCGTCAAATGTTGTTTCTATTGGTAATCACGCATTTCAAGCTTGTTCTTCTTTAGAAGAAATTACTTTTGGAAATACAATTACGTATCTAGGATATAACGTTATTCTTGGTTGTAATAATTTGAAAGTAATTAATTACGATATCGTTAAAATGGCAAAAGATGAATATGAATTTGGTTTAGTGCCTTTCCATATGGTAGAAACAGAAAATGCAGAAATAACTTTAAATATTGGTCCTAGCGTAGAAATGTTACCAGACTACATTTTCTCTTTTGGTGAAAATATTACAAAAGTAAATTTTGATGTAAATTCAAAAATAACTTATATTGGAGAAAGAGCTTTTGAATATTGCGACAAGCTAGAGTCAATTGAAATTCCAGAAGGTGTTAAAGAACTAGGTAGATATGCTTTGGCTATGGAAAAAATTAAATATATTTCCTTACCTAACTCTTTAGAAACAATTTCTAGTATTGGCGGAGGAGACTTTATTGAATATACTGTTGTTGATGATTTATATTATTTAGGAAATGAAACAAATCCTTATTTAGTGTTATGTAAAACTGATAATTCAGTATATAAAGCTGATATCAATGAAAATACTAAATTCATCCAATATTTTGCTTTATCTTCTGATTCAATTAAGGAAGTGTATGTTCCTTCAAATGTAAAACTTATGTTAAGTTTCCCTAATATGTCTGATGGTATAGATGTTTCAATAGTGTTTGAAAATAAGGAAAACTGGTATGTAGGTGAACATTTACTTGATTCAACTAGAATGGATGATATTGAATACATTCGAGATATGTATTTTGAATATTTCGATACTCCTTGGATAAATAAGTAATAGAATAACTTAATTAGCTCTAGATTCTCTAGAGCTTTTTAATTTACCCCCTATTCTTTCTTCTTAAAATGGTTTAGAATATAAGTAATAGGTGTAATATATGAAAAGATATAATTTTAATTTGACCATGAATACTAGAGATTTAGGTGGTTATAAAACTTCTAGTGGAAAAAGGACATCCTTTTTAAAATTTATCAGAAGCGATGCTTTAAGATATTTAAATGAAGATGATTTATTATTTTTAAAAAATAATAATTTTACAACATCTATTGATTTAAGAACAGAAAATGTCGTTAATAGATTTCCTTCTATTCTTTCTTGTGATAAGGATTTTTATTATTACAATTTTCCTCTTGTAGAGGGATCAGGAATTCCCCTTACCGATGAAAATGCAAGTAGATTATATTTACAAATGGTAAGCAATAAACAAACATATAAAGATATCTTCTTAACTATCTATAATTCTAAAGGAAATATTATTTTTAATTGTACAGCCGGAAAAGATCGAACAGGAATTTTATCTTGCTTGCTACTTCTTTTAGCTAATGTAGAAAGAGAAGAAATAATTAAAGATTATTTGTATTCTGAAGAATGTATTTATACAAATATTGATAAAATTAGAAAAGTACAACCGACATTCCCAAAAGATTTAGGACATGTAAAGAGAAAATATATTGAAGATTTCCTTGAATTATTTAAAGAAAAGTATCAAAATATTGAAGAATATTTACTATTTATTGGCCTTGATAAAGAACAAATTGATAGTATTAGAAATAGATTGTTGGGTGAATAAAATGAATCAACCTCTTGCGGATTTTATTAGACCGGAAACATTAGAAGATGTTGTCGGTCAAGAACATTTATTAAGCAAAAATGGCGTATTAAGAAAAATTATCGAATCAGGTAATATTCCTAATATGATTTTTTATGGTCCAAGTGGAACTGGTAAAACTACTTTAGCTAGAATTATCGCTAAAATGACTGATAAGACGTTATATAAACTAAACGCGACTACCGCTAGTAGTAGCGATATTAAAGATGTAATTAATAAAATTGGAATCTTGGAAAATCAAAAAGGAATCCTTTTATATTTAGATGAAATTCAATATTTTTCTAAAAAGCAACAACAGTTGCTTCTTGAATATATTGAAAATGGTGATATTACTTTAATTGCATCAACAACAGAAAATCCATATTTTTATGTATATAATGCATTAATATCTCGTTCGACAATTTTTGAATTTAAACCAATAAAACCTTATGAAATAGAAAAAGCAATTATTAGAGCAATTAAATTAATGGCAAATAAATTAAATCATAAAGTTGATATTGAAGAAGGAGTTATTAAATATTTAGCAACTATTTGTGGAGGAGACTGTAGAAAAGCGATTAACTCAGTTGAATTAATGTTTAATATATGCGCTCATTACGAACAAACGTATTTTTTTACTATGAACGAAGCTCATCAAATTGGTCAAAGAAGCGCAATGCGTTATGATAGAGATGGTGATGAACATTACGATTTACTTTCTGCACTTCAAAAATCGATTAGAGGATCAGATCCAGATGCAGCGATATTCTATTTGGCAAAACTAATAGAAGCAGGCGATATTATTTCTCCTTGTAGAAGATTATTAGTTATCGCTAGCGAAGATATTGGTTTAGCCTATCCTCAAGCAATTAGCATAGTAAAGTCGTGCGTAGATAGTTGTATGCAACTTGGTTTGCCAGAAGGAAGAATCCCTCTAGCGGAAGCAACTATATTTTTAGCGACCTCTCCAAAGTCTAATTCGGCAATTAATGCAATTGATAAGGCATTAGAATATGTAAAAGAAGGAAAAGGAAGTAAACTTCCTACTCATTTATTAGATACTCATTATTCGGGAAGTAAAGATTTAGGTCATGGTGAAGGGTATAAGTATCCTCATAGCTATAAAAATCATTATGTAAAGCAACAATATCTTCCAGATGATATTAAAAATGAAAAATTTTATGAATATCAAGATAATAAGGTTGAATCAACATCGAAAAAGTATTGGGATGAAGTAAAAAAATAACAAATTTTAAAAATTTCTTTAATTATATTGTAAATAAATATTGATATTGTTAAAATAACACTCGAAATAAAAAGATAGAGGCAGCGGTGCATCAGAGTATCTTGTGAAGAAGGCATTCGTGGAAGCAAGAGAAAGGTAACCATCGCCGAATGAATTAAATAGGCGTATTTAGTTCATGGGGTTATAGGAAATACTTATAACACTCCTGCAGTTGCAGAGGCGCTAGAAATTAATATTTGTATTAGTTGAGCGCCAATTATGGCGCTTTTTATTTCTATAAAAAGGAGATAAAATTTATGAAAAAAACAAACTTATTATTCGCAGGTTTATTACTTGCAACATTAGCTTCTTGTGGTAATGGTGGAAATTCTTCTTCTACACCTACTACAAATGGCACATTAGTAGTTGGACTAGAATGTAACTACGCTCCATTTAACTGGACTGAAAATTCTAAAACAAATACTAATCATCCTATTTCTGGAACAAAGACATATGCAGAAGGCTATGATGTTCAAATTGCAAAGAAAATTGCTGAAGAATTAAATATGGAACTAGTAATTAAAAAGTTAGAATGGGACGCATTAATTCCAAGCGTACAAAACGGACTAATTGATTTAATTATTGCAGGTATGAGTCCTACTCCTGCTAGATTAATTGATATTGACTTTACTAATCCATATTATACAAGTGAACACGTATTACTTGTTGAAGCTGATGGAGAATACGCAAATATCACTTCAGTAGATGAATTAGAAGGTGCTAGAATTGCGGGTCAAATTGGTACTTTATACGATGATATTGCTCATGCAATTCCTGGTGTTGTAATTGGTGGAGATGCTCCAACTGTTCCAGAAATCGTCACAAAACTTCAAAGTGGATTAATCGATGGAACAGTACTAGAACTTCCTGTTGCTCAAGGTTTAGTTGCTGCTAATAGCGATTTAAAAATGGTTAGATTCGCTGAAGGAAAAGGCTTCAAACAATTAATTGATGAAGATACAAATGAAGCTCGTGATATTGTTAATACAGATAGAGATGTTTCTATTGGTTTAGCAAAAGGTAGAGACGAATTAAAAAATTCAATCAACAGCATTTTAGATAATATTTCATTAGATGAAAGAAATGAAATTATGACTAATGCTGTTAATAGTCAAAGTGAATAATAGAGGATTATATCCTCTATTTATCTTGTAAGGAGGTAAATAATGGTTGCTTTTAAACATTTAAAAAGTAAAAATCCGGTTTTAAAAGTCGTATATGGAATAATTAATTTTATTACTACTTTTATAGGTGGAATAATTAATTTATTTATTAATTTTGGTAAATGGTGTTATAAGTCATTAATTAAAAGTTATAAATATGAATTCTTATATATTGCTGTAGTTGCTATTTTAGGAATTGTTTTTTCTATCTTAGGACTTACGGGTTTTCAAAATGATCAATTAATTAGTGTTATGAGTCATATTCATCCTGCTATTTATATTGTGATTATTTCAATTTTAGGATTAATTGCTGTAGGTGGATTAACTGGATATGTCTTAACAATCTTCAAAGGTAAAAAAATCGACGATAAATACTTTTGGATTGTAAGAGGAGTATCTTACTTTGTCACTCTAGTATTATTATTCTTTATTACTGATTTAGTTATTTTAGATTTTATTTCTAGATTTCAAACAGTCAAAAAGCCAACTGGTGATACATCTAGTTATGATACTATGGTATATTTCTTAAAAGAGTATAAATTAAACTTTTGGGAAGGTGTTAAAGTTACTGTATCTATGGCGTTACTTGGTACTTTAATTGGTTTAATTTTAGCTTTAGGCATGGTTGCTTTAAGAATGTTGACAATAGGTCCTAGAGATAATGACTTTGTTAAGTTTTTGAAGAAAATTGGTAGTGGATTTGCAAATATCTACGTTACAGTCATTAGGGGTACTCCGATGATTGTTCAAGCCTTCATCTTCTATTACTTAATTTTAGGGATTGTTAGACCAACAATGTCAATTGAAGAATATCGCTATTTTACTGACTTTGTTTGGACTCCTTTCCGTGCAGGTTTATTTACTGTTAGTATCAATACAACTGCATATTTAACAGAAGTATTAAGAGGCGGAATTAATTCAGTAGATAAAGGTCAAAAAGAAGCGGCAGAAGCATTAGGATTAGGGAAATTTAAAACTATGATGTTAATTATTTTTCCTCAATCTATTAAAAATAGTTTACCTTCAATTGGTAATGAATTTATCATCAATATCAAAGATACTTCAGTATTAACTTTAATCGGGGTATTAGATTTATTTAGCGTAGGTAAAAACGATATTTTAGGTATCTTCCAAACAAAGAGTTTAGAAGCATATTTACTTGTCGCTGTTGTTTATTTGATTCTTACATATTGTACTGCAAAGATTTTAAATTATATTGAAGTGAGAATGAATATGCCAGTTAAAGGCATTACAAGTTCTAACTAAGGAGGTAGTTATGGAAAATATTGTTGAAATTAAAAATTTAACTAAATCCTTTGGTGATAATCATGTATTAAAAGGTATTAATTTAGAGGTTAAACCAGGAGAAGTAATTTGTATTATTGGGACTTCTGGAAGTGGGAAATCAACTTTGTTAAGATGCTGTAATTTATTAGAGTATCCTAATTCGGGTGAAATTTATTTCTTCAATCAAAATATTGTTGATAGAAAAACTAACCTTAATAAATTAAGAACAAAAATTGGTATGGTATTCCAAAGTTTCAATTTATTTAATAACAAAAATGTATTAGATAATTGTACTTTAGGACCAATTAAGATTTTAAAGAAAAATCGTAAAGAAGCTGAAAAAGAAGCTTTAGAAATTCTTGATAGCGTTGGTATGAAAGATTTCGCGGAGGCTAATGTTAATACATTATCTGGAGGACAAAAGCAACGTGTTGCAATTGCTAGAACCTTATGTATGAAACCAGAAGTTATTCTATTTGATGAACCTACTTCTGCATTAGACCCAGAAATGGTTGGCGAAGTTTTAGAAGTAATGAAGCGCTTGGCTAAAAAAGGAATGACAATGATGGTAGTAACTCATGAAATGGGGTTTGCTAAAGAAGTTGCAAGTAGAGTAATCTTCATGGATCAAGGGGTTATTTGTGAAGAAGGAACACCAGAAGAAATCTTTAATTCCCCACAAAATCCAAGAACAAAAGAATTTTTAAAAAGAGTATTAAGTAATGATTAATTGAAATTATAAGGGTGTAAATTCTAATTAAAAAATAAAATAAAATATAAAAAACTATGGACAAATTCTCTTATTTGGGGAGTTTGTCTTTTTTTGTAGAAAAAAATCGATTTTTATATTAAATATTCAAATTAATATGATAATTTCATAGCAAAATTCTAGGTCGTAAAATGCTATGAAAATACCAACAAATTTGTTACGAAAGTTTGTTGAAATAAAGTGAAAGTAAAACTTTTCATTTCTTTTCAGCATACACTTTTTAACTGAAATTTAAATTAGTCTTCCTTTCACTTTGGAAAGGAAAGGCAAAATGAATAATCGGGGATTAAAAGGTAATGAGAAAGATAATTATTGTATACCTTCAAGAAAAAGAAAATACAAAATCAAATTAGAAAATGGAAAAATTGTTTATGTAGATTATGAAACATTTAAGAGAATCATGAAATCCAAATGGAATGATTGGAAATTTAAAGATCGTTCCAGTCGTTGTCAAATTTCAAATGGTCATGGTGGACTAAAGCGTTGTATTCAAGATTGTAAAAAATGTAATTATTTTAGAAATGGAGAATTAATATCATTAGATGAACTTTATGAAAAGTATAATCTGCATATAGCGGATTCTTCACAATCAATCATTGACAAACTAAATGAAAGAGAAATAAATGATGCATTATGGGAAGCAATTTCTACTTTAAAACCAGTTGATCAAAAAATTTTGAAATTATTTAGTGAAGGCATAAGTGAACGCGATATTTCTCGTATATTAAATATTCCTAGAACTACGATAAATTATCGTAAAAACAAGTGCTTTGAAAAACTAAAAGAATTATTAAAAGATTATTACTATTAAAAAAAAATAAAAAACTTAAATATTTTTCGTCCAAAAGTAAAATAAGTGTCCTTTTACTATTGAAGATAAAAAAATCTTCATATGTGAAAGGAGGATATTATATGAACAAACGCTTAATTAACTTTGTTCCAGGTTAACTATTTTAATAATGGAAATCTAGATTATTTTATGAAAGGAGGACTGATATAAATGGGATTGAATGGAATCTCAATCATACTAATAATCTGTTATCTAATAGGAGAAGTAATAAAGAAATTCTCCAAAGAGAAATTAAATAACTATATACCTCTTATATTAATGCTTCTAGGAGGGATATTAGGAATATTGATATATGTAACTAATAAAGAATTAATGATCGGAGTTTGTAACATATATGAAGCATTAATCATTGGATTAATTGGAGGAAGTGGTTCAACAGGAACCAACCAAATAATCAAACAACTGTTAAAAATAAAGGAGGAAAAGAAAAATGAAACAAACAGTTAATATCATTTCCGCGGGAATGAAAACAATTAATAAAAACACACTTGCAGTAGTTTCTACAAGTGGAACAACAATGACTAGTAATAGTAGTCAATTTATCAATTTTTCAGTAAGTCATACAATGAGTGATTTATATAGTTACAAAAGTATTAAAGTAAGATTTAAGCAAGAAGGAACATCTATTGTAGATGCTGATGTATATCAATCTAGTTCGGGATATATTCTATCTAGCAAATTAGGTAAAGCTAATGTGATTAGTACATCAAATGGATATTATCGTGAAGTAGATTTAACAAATGTACTTCTTGCAAATAATAGTACAACAATGTATTTTGCCATCGTTACAAGTTCAACACTTAAATTACACACAAACTCTAGTACATATAAACCGGAATTAGTAATTGAATATTTAGAAGATGATCCATCAATTAAAAATCAAAAATTCTTATCTGGTCAAACATGTTCTAAAGATCAATATAACATTAATGTTAGAACCGGTGAATTAAATTATGGTATTGGATTATTTGATATTTCTAGTAGATTTATACCATTTAAATTAGATTTACATTACACAACTAGAAGTATTACTAATTCAAATATTGGTTTCCCAACAGGATGGAAGCTAAATGCACATCAATATATTTATCAAGACTCTAGTAATTTCATTTATATTGATAAAAATGGAATTAAACACAAATTTACATTAAATGGAACATTTAAAGAAAACGTTTATTATGATACATTACATACCTATTTAGTATTAAGAGTATATCCTTCTTCTACAACTGAAAGATATGTTTTAGAAGTAGATAGATATGAAAAGATGTATTTTAACTCATCTGGATATTTAGTTAAGATTACTAAACAAGTAAGTGATAGTAAAACATATGAAACAACATTTACATATTCATCAAATAAATTAACAAGTATTTCAAATGATGGTGATGTATTAAATATTGCATATGGAACATCAACTATTACCTTAACTCATAGTGCTTCTAGTAAAGTATGTACATTAACATTTGACTCAAGTAATAAGTTAACTAAAGTAAAGGGATTTGATAATATTGAAACATCATTTACATACAATGGATCTTTATTAGTGGGTGTGCAAACATTAAAGAAAAAAGTGGAATTTGAATTTATCACATTGACTAATATTGTTAAAAGATTTAAAGAAAGTTTTATTGATGGTTCAACAGTTAATGTAGATAAATCTGTAATCTTAGATTTCCAAAAGAGTCAAACAAGAGTTGGAGTTCACCCATATAGTTCATATACATCAAACACTGGTTCTTTATATTACATTTATCATTTTAATGATGAAGGAGAAGTAGATAAAGTATATGAAAACAAAGGAACGGATTTCTTTTTTACTCAAATTATAGTTAAAGATGGGGATAATTATTATTCTTGTACAAATACTACTAGACCATATTTAGTAGATTCTGAACCAAGAACATTTACTACTGATAGTAATATTGTTTCAGTTACAAATGAACAATTTAATAAAAGTGCATTTGTTGTATTAAAGTATAATGTAACAACAGTTGCAAGTTTTTTAGACACAGGTTCATGTAATCCAAAGATTAGAGTGCTTGCCGGTACAACAGTATTAAATGAATTAGAACTAGATTGTTCAAGAGATGGAGTAATGCAAATTGCAATTCCATTTGAACATCGAATTGATAAAGCAAATATTACTGATGATGATAAATCATTAGGAGTTAATATTGTCTTTAATGGAGGCAATTATTCAGTCACAATTAGTAATGTTGAATTTTATGTAGGTGGCTCATCAGGTAATGAAATTTATAGTAATGTTTCTTCAACTGCAAATGCATCAGTAACTACACAAGTTGATGAAACAACATATTATAAATGGGGTAAGGTAAACTTAACTTTTACTATTGATGGAGTAACAAGAAGTGTTCCAAATGTTAACCTTACTTATGAAGATTTAGTTAAGAATATGGATAACTTTATTCATGCAAGAAATAATCAACAATCTAATTATGATATTTTCATTAATAATGGTAATCTTCTTGCGGGTGTAACTAATGTCAAATATGGTAGTACAACACAAGTAAACTTAAAAGCACTTGTTGGAAAAATTTCTTCTTATAGTGCATCTTATCAATTATTAGAAGTAAGTGGAACTGATAATAAAATTACAGAACATACATGTTTTAAAACATATAAAGGAAATGATAGAAAGAAAATTACTATTACCGATAAATATCGTAAAGTAAAAAGTGTAAGTGATGATTCTGGTTATAGTGAGACTTATACTTATGATGCAAATGGAAGTGTAAGTAATGTATTAATTAATAACTCAAATACATATATTAATGGATTACAAGAAGAATACAAATCATTAATTGTAGATTATGAAAATAATAATGGTAATGTAACCAAAGAAAAAGAATATTGTGATTCTTTGACAATAGGTAATTCTTATACTTATGATAGTTTAGGAAGAGTAAGTACTGTTCATGATTTTAATAATAGTTCATTATCAAGATTAACAAACACTTATGGAGCATATTTAACAAAATGTAAATTCCCTATTACTTCTTCTACTAGTGAAGAAAATAATTTAACTTATGAAGGAGAATTAATTAAAACATTAAGTCAAACTGGTGGGGCAAATGTTGAGTTTATATACAATGAAAGAAATGATGTAAAACAAATTAAAATTGGAGGAAGTAATTATTGTACAATTGAAAATAGATATTTATCTGCAGGAAAAGTAGAAATAATTACATATGCGAATAATGATTCTTATACATATACATATGATATTTATGGTAAGTTATTAACTATTCATAAAGGTACTACATTACTTAAATCATTTAGTTATAAAGATTTATATGATCAAAATAATACTCAAGCTAGAATTGCTTCTATTCAAGGTGATTCTGACATACAAGAATTTGCATATGGAAGGAGTACATATGATGTTTCTTGTGATAGAGCGTTTACAACAAGTAAAGGTATAGAAGAATATAGTGTAAATCAAAAATCATTCTCGTCTGTAGCATTAAGTGCAAATCAAGCTATCCAAGTTAATCAAAAAGATATTAAAGATTCAAATAATACTACATTCTTAAGTGAATCAATTACTCAAGCGAAGGTTGCTGATACATTAAGAAATCAAATCTATAAAGAAATTATGGTTGATAATACATATTCTGTAAAAGAAAGTTTAATTTCTGAAAGATTAAATAGAGCATACATTCAAGATGTTCAAATGGGTAGTTATATTTATAGAAGAACCCCATCATTTAAAGTGGCAAATAGTAATACTACTAACTTTGTAGAAAAAGATAAATTTAAGATTACATATGGTGGTACTACAACAGAAAAGAATATTGCTTACCAATATAACAATCGAGGAATGATAACATCTATTGATGATGGTATTAATAATGTTACATATACTTATGATCATCAAAATAGATTGACTAGAGAAGTTAATACTAAACTAGGTAAAATCATAGATTATTTCTACGATAAAAATGGCAATATTACTCTTAAACAATTATTTGATAAAAATACTGGTGCTCCATTAGAAGAGATTGGTTTTTCTTATGATGCAAATAATAAGTTATTAACATATAAAGGAACGAGTGTTACCCATAATGCTAAAGGAGAAATAACTTTATTTAAAGGTAACAACTTAGCGTGGACTGATGGCAAATTAACATCATATAAATCTTCTACATTTAAATATGGAGTAGATGGACAAAGAATCTATAAAGGGACAACAGTTGGTTCTAGTAATATAAAGATTAACTATTTAAATGATGAAGAATCAATGTTTAAAGAAAAAAGAAGTGATGGTAAAATTATCACATTCTTAAGAGGGGCTTCTGGATTTATTGGATTTGTATATGATGGTAAGACATATTACTACAGAAAAAATATTCTTGGTGATGTAATAGAATTATATTATAATGGAAATGTAGAAGCTAAGTATGCTTATGATGCTTGGGGTAATCATGTTGTATTAAACCCAAATGGTACAACTAATACTTCTACTTCCTTCATCGGTAATATTAATCCTATTCGTTATAGAGGTTATTACTATGATGTCGAAACTCAGCTTTATTGGGTATCCTCACGTTACTATTCGCCTGAATTATGTAGATGGATTTCACCAGATAGTATTGAATATTTAGATCCTCAAAGTATTAATGGATTGAATTTATATGCGTACTGTGGAAATGATCCAGTGATGTAAAATTAAAGACCCTAATAAAAATGTTAAATTTACCTAATTTGCTTGCTATATAAATTAAATTTAGTAATTTTATTGAAATAATGACTTATATTTGATAAAATATAAGTGAAATTAAACAACCTTGATAGTTTTTCTAAATTACCTAAGGATTTAATATAAATAATGATATTACTCTCTTTAGGTAAGACTATAGGGAGTTTTTTTGTTTATATTTCATACAATGTAATAAGGAGGTATTAATCATATGTTTAAAAACAAAACAATTAAATTATTTTTAATATTGGGTGTGATACTCTTTAGCCTCGTTGGAGTTGTTGGATGCACTAATCCAACTGGTAGTGATAATGTAAATGCAACATATATTAAAACTAGTGTTGAAATTGGTGAGGGGAATAATCAATTTAAAGTTGTAAACAATCGAATTGATTTAGTAACATTATTGGAAAATAATACTCCTGAAAAATATAATGAAGATTTTTTCAAAACCAAATCCTTATTAGTCTTTGAAATATTTGAAGAAAGTGGTGGAAACAGAAGTGAAATTGAATCCTATGAAATTATAGATAAAACAATAAATGTATATGTTGAAACTAAACAATATGGAGATACTACTGATATAGGAATATGGTGTTTCATTTTAGAATTAAGTAAAGAAGAAGTTGAAACTTTTGAAAATGTTAATATATTTAAAAATGGTGAAGAAATTATTAGTGGTTTAAATACTGAAATTGAATTAATTATTAAAAAATCATATATTTCAAATTATTGCAGTGATGAAATTGGATTAGATGAAATAATAATTGAAGAGTATTATGGATGTTATAACAATTACTATGCAATACTTATAAAAGAATTAAATAAGGGAGATACAGGTGTATTAAAGGATGTTATTATTGGAGATTTGACATTTAAATATCCATTTAGTAATAGAGGGATTTTGTTGTGGAAATCAGATGAATTTATTTCTCTTGAGAAAGCGTATGAAAATGGTTTAATCCAAAAGGATGAATTGATAAAGATTCATCAAATGTTTAATAGTTAATATAAGGAGAAAATAATGAAAAATAAAGTTAAGATTATATTATTTTTAATGATTTCATTATTCGTATTTCCGTTTGCAACCAAAGAAGTTTATGCATATGAAAATATCGATTATGAACAAAAGATTTATTGTGAAATAAATGAAGAATATGATTTTGCATTAGATAGTGTTTTGGTTATGATTGATAAGAATTTAAGCGATGTTAATAAAGTTTTTGAAAAATCATTTTTTAATGACATTGATATTAAAGAGATTGTCGATTTAACTTATAAGAATAACTGGGATTCAAGCGTTGATACAAAAGAAGAAGATTTTAGGCAAATACTTGAATTGTTTGTATACGCTAATTCAAAAGAAATTATAATAAGCATAGTAAATGAATTAGAAGAAATAGAGGGGATAGTTTGTGCTAGTCCAAATTATATTGGAAGGACAGGCATTGAAGTTGATGATGCTGATTTTACTGAACAATGGGGATTACATGGCACATATGGAATTGATATTTTAGAAGCTTGGGATTTTGTGGTAGGGAATGAAGATGTTCAAGTTGGAATATTAGATACTGGTATTACGCCTCATAATGATTTGAATGAGAATTTGGAAGTAGGATTTAGTTATATTGATAATAATACTAATGATTATGAGACTCATGGTTCACACGTGGCAGGAATTGTAGGTGCTGTTGGGAATTCAATAGGAGTTAGTGGGGTTTGTAGAAATGTGAGTTTGGTTCCTTTAAAGTTTGATGGAGATATTGGTGATGTGCAGTCTGCATTAATAGATGCTGAAGAAAATAATATTAAAATAGTAAATATGAGCTGGTGGAATTTTCCTAACAGTCCGATATTAAAAAATGCTATAAATGATTATGATGGTTTATTTGTATGTATTGCAGGTAATGGAAATACTAATATTGATAATATACCAAATTACCCTGCTAGTTATCACTTAGAAAATATGATAGTTGTGGGAGCAATAAATGAAAATGGGGTTCGCAGATCCACATCTAATTTTGGTTTAAATACTGTTGATATTTATGCGCCAGGCGGAGATATTTTAAGTACTATTCCGATTAATTCTTATGATTCATATGGAGGAACATCAATGGCCGCTCCGCACGTTGCTGGAGTTGCCGCATTATTATTATCAATTGATGAAAATTTAACGACTGCTCAAATAAGAGAAGCCATATTACAAAGCGCTATACCTTTAACGATTAATATCGGTGGAAGTAGTACACAAGATGTTATAAGATTAAATGCATATAATGCTGTAAAATATGTGTTGAGTAATTATAGTGAAACTATGACTTTAAATTATGATACAAAGTCATTAAGTCAATCTGTTGACTCATCTAGTGCATTCTTTAATGAAAAGAATTATTTCTTAAAATTGGATGTAAATAATCCATTTGAATATGATTTTACTATTTCATCATCAAATTTGATGGAAATAACTTTATATGATTCTAGCTTTACTGAGATAGATATAACTATTACTCAAACAAATGGTGGATTAACTAATCAGTTCGCACATTATTTATCATATGGTTTGTATTATTTAAAAGTAAATTTTACAAATGAAAATGCAAATGGAGTAATTACAACAACAATTGTTGGAGAACATTACCATAGTCCAAGTTTATGGATGTACTATAGTAGAATTTCGCATAGGGGTAGATGTTCATGTGGTGAATGGGTAGAAAAACCACACGTAGTAAATATTTCCGAAGTAGTAAATTACCAAGCAGAATGTTTAGAATGTCATGCAATGTTAGATTTAAGATATGATGTCGCAACTGGTGGAATAAATAATAGAAAAGTATCTATTAATGGTAGTTATATTTTACCAAATGGAATCATTGTTTTAGTTGAAGAAGATATTGAGGCATATTTTGCAGGCACATTAATCTTCTATGATGAAGATGAAACTTTAGTAACTCAATAAATAAAAACTATAAAGGTGCTTCATTTAATAGATGTAGCACCTTTTATAAATAGGAGGTGATTGTGATAGGTAAGAAGAAATTTAAAGAATTTATATATGAATATGATGATACTAGATATAAAGGTAAGTATGGATTTATAGAAATCGAAAATCCAGCTTATGAATATGATTATACTCAAGAAAAATATCTTATAAGAAAACCTACACCTCAAGAAAGAAAAGAAATTATTATTAATTATATTATTGATAATAGTGGTAAAAGAATATCAATAAATTATCTAGCAACTACATTTGCAGTAAGTGATAGAACTATACAAAAAATATTAAAAGAATTAAAAGAAGAAAATCTAATAAAAATTATTCCTACCTTTAAAAAAGATGGGACACAAAGATTTAATATTTATAAATATATTGGTAAACCAAGAATTAAAACAGGTAAGGAATTAACTATCGATTTATTATATAATCCAGATAATCCTTATGGATTTAGAGATTTTGATTGGGAAGATCATAAATTTCCTTATGATGGTGAATGGTATAGTAATGATGAACTTGAAGAATTAAAAATTAAAAATGAACAAAAACGAAAAGAATTCTTACAAGAAAAAGTTATTTATAAATCTGTCAAATTAAAAATGAAATATTATCATTCTATTAAAGGAAAAGATAATGTTTATACAATATTAAATCAATATAATTTAGTTAAAGAATATGAACTTTTGAAAGATTTTAACTTTAAATTTTATGAATTTGAAATAGTTGGTAAAATAATAAATATTGATTCAAATGTTCAAGTAGAAATATATTGTAATAATGAATTAATAGGTGTGGTTAAAGACAATAAATATAAATTTTTAGGTTATTATTTGCGTTATGAAGAAGATGGTAGAGAATATAGTAAAGATATCGATATTGAAGCACGATTAATATAAAAGGATAATAAAATTATGATCGATAATAACAAAATAAAAAAATCAAAAGAAGCTATAATTAAATATGTTGATTTTAATAAAATAAATAATTTAAGACATATAGCTAAAGTTTTAATATCATCAAATGGTAAATCAAAATTTAATTCTCAATTATTTATATGTATATCAAAAGAACAAATGAAAGTAATAATAGAATATCAAACAACTGGAGATTATAAACCAGAATATGATATTGGAAATGATAATTTTAGTTTTATTAATAGAACGTTAATAATTGAAACCAAAGATATTTGGAATAATAATATTTCTATTAACATTACAAAAATATAAAAATTCTATAAAATTTAAAAATGATGAAGATTTAAAAGTCTTCATTTTTTTATTGCTTTGAAATATTTTTAAAAAAATTAATTTTTTACCAGAGATAGAGGGTGAAATTTAGTATTATCTTTGAAAGGATAGGTGATACTATGTTTATTTTTATAAAGTTAAAGATTCCTTAATAGATAACTTCTATATTTTGAATTTATCAAATGGAAGGAGGAATGCTTATAGGAATATTTGATAATAAACAAAAGAAGAAAAAAGTTAATAAAAATAAAAATGTGCAAGAAAAGAAAGATAAAGAACTTAGTTTTTATTACAACACAATCTATATTAAGGATAATTCTTTAAATGAAGAATTAATTGAAGATTTTAAGGAATGTGGATATAAGAATAAATCCGATTACTTAAATCTATTAATTAAAAAAGGTCTTGAATCAAAAAGAAAAGAAAAAGATATTTTAAATAATGAAGGTGTTACTAGTGCAGTTAAAGAATTAATAACAAAAGTAGAATCACTTGAAAAAGTAGTATTAAGTGAACAAGAGACATTTATTAAATTAATTAATGAGGTATTTAATAATGAATGAATCTGGTAATGTTGTAATTTTACTTAAATACTATGGAACAAGTTCAAAAAGAAGATCTTTTTATGATTCAAGTAATAAGAATGATTATTTAGAATATGTATCTCAAGGAATCAATCAAAATAAAGTTATTGACTACATTGATTATTCAGGAGATGAAGAAAAATCAAGTGGTGTTTTTAATCAGCTTGGATTGCTTTCTAAAGTAGATAAAAAGAAACTGAGAGAAAAATTAAGAAATAGTAAATCTTGTATTTGGGATATGGTTATATCTTTTAAAGGGGAGTTTGGTTTAAATAATATGAAAGATTATCAAGATGCATTAGAGTTAATAAATAAACTATTTCCTAAATTTATTAAAGATACAGGTTTAGAAATGGATAATATTACTTGGTATGCAGGGCTTCATACTAATACTAAAACTAGACACATTCATTTATCATTTTTTGAAAATGAACCAAGAACTTATGATAGATTAACTAAAGGTGTTAAGTATCGTTATGGTAAGCTACCAATAGATGCAATTAATAATTTTAAAATGAATATTGAAAAACATTATATGTCACCAATTACTCAAGTAGCTCAGCTTAGAAAACAAGCAATTGAAGAAGCAAAGAACTTTATTATGAGTAAATCAAGAACTGGTAAAGAAAAGTTTATCAGAAAGCAAATTAAGTACTTATTTGACCATATACCAGTTAGTTCTTATAAATCTTATGGAAGAGAAGAAATGAAAGAATTTAGAGAAATTATCGATTCAATTTCTAATTACATTTTAAAAACAAGTAGTATTAATTCTTTGTATTTAAGTACTAAAAAAGAGATACAAAAAAGAGATGAAGAACTAGAAATGTTATATAACTTTAATCACATTAAAAAAGATAAAAGGAAATATTATGGAACTACTTTTGAAACTGATTTGAAAATTAGAATGGGTAATGCAATTATTAATGAAATAGTCGAAGCTAGAATGAATGTTGGTAGAAGAACTGATGGTAATAAAAAGAAGAAATCTAAAACTAGATATCGTAAAGAAGAAATACTAAATCTTATTTATCAAACTTTCAAACACAATTTAAAATTAATAGATGAAGCTAATAAAGTATTTGAAGAATATCAAAAGAAATTGAAAAAAGCTGAATTTGAAAGATTAGTAGAAGAAGGCATTATTGATCATGATGGAAACTTAAGAAATGATAGTGAAATGGAAATGTAGCTATTATTTACTTAACAAGATAAGAAAAACTAAAATATAGTTTTTCGGTGTTTCGCAACTTGGATACCAAGTTCGAGTTGTTAAAATTGTAGTAAATAATAGAATATTAAATATGTATTTTTATTGAAAATTTGCATATAATATGTTATAATCAAGTTGAGAATAAAATGTATAAATTAACATTGTTATAACTAAAGGAGAATGATATTATGAAAACAATTATGGATTTAATAACTGAATATATTGATAATATTGGCAATGGCTATCCGATTTTTACTAGTGATATACACGATTATGTTTTAAATGAAATTGAAGATGCTAAACCTTTAGTTATCAATGAATATATTAATCGTTATGAAAAAAACAATAATAATTTCGTTAGATATAAAAAAGGAATTTATTATAAATGTGTAGATACAGTTTTTGGAAAAACAAGAATCAAACAAGGCGAGCTTATTAGAAGATTATATCTAGAAGATGAAGAAGAAGTGTATGGATATGAAACTGGACCATCTTTTATTAACCGAATGGGATTAACAACTCAAGTTCCTAAATATACATATTTTGCAACTAATAAAAATAGAGTTGATAAATGTAGTAGCACAATTGAACTTGTTAAACCGATGGTAAAAGTGACTAAAGAAAACTTTAAATATCTACAAATTTTAGATGTTATCTCAAATAAATATGGTGTTCCTTTTGAAGTAGATAATCCTAACGAGATTATTAGAGATGTAATTGATGACAATAATTTAGGATTTGAAGGTCTTCTATATTATGCAACTTTTTATAAAGATAATGGAATTTATAAAAAAATAGCTAACTTAGCGAGAGGAGGAAACTAAATGAAATTACACGAAAGTAAAGAAAGTATGGAACTTTTAATTTCTAATATAAGTGAAAGAACTGGTGTTAGAGAAGATGTATTAGAAAAAGATTATTATGTTACATTATTATTAAAAGAACTATCTGAAAAGAATAATCAAAATTATGCTTACTTCAAAGGTGGTACAGCATTATATAAAGCATTAAAATCAATAAGAAGATTTAGTGAAGATATTGATTTAACTGTTTATGTTGAAGATGTATCTAGTCCTAGTCAAGAACAAAAAAGACTTAAAAATGCAGTTAAAGATTTTAAATCATTAGAATTTAAAGAAAAGTCAGTTGATAAAAGAGCTAATATGGAAGTTTCTTATAAATATGATCCTATCTTTGTTCCAGATACAAATGATACATTACAAAGATTTGGAAACGTAAAAATAGAAGCTACAAGTTTTACAGTTAGTAAACCAGTAGAGTTTATGGAAATATCTCCACATCTATATGAACTTGCAAGTAAAGAAGAAAAAGAAATACTAGAAAATGTTTTTGATGTAAAACCTTTTAAGATTGGAACTATTTCACTTGAAAGAATATTTGTAGATAAAATATTTGCATCTGAGTTTTATTTTGTAAGAGATAAGTTTTTAGATTTAGCAAAGCATATTTATGATATTACTGTAATGTGTTCATTAGATAAAATATGTAATCTATTAAGTAATGATGAAGAACTTATTAAATTAATCGGATATAAAAGAGAAGAAGAAACTCATAGACAAGGTGGCGTTCCACAAGATTTAGAAATTAAAGATTTTAGTTATCTAAATAGTATTACATTTTATGAAAGTGAACAATTTAAAAAAGCATTAAATACTATTCATAATATTTATGTGTTTGATAAAAAAGATAAAATTGATATTGAACAAATACAAGAAACGTTAAACATGTTACATTTTATATTTAGTGATTTAGAGACCGCTAAAAAGATAGTAAAAGAAAAGAAAAAAGAGTCTGATATGGAAATGTAAAAAGGAGGGAAGACTATAGAGTTAAAATTAATAGAAAATAAAGGATTAAAAAGAATTATTATTGAAGGAGTTAGTAATGATAGATTACTTACTTCAAATGAATTTATTATGAAGTTTAATGAACTTCAAGAAGAAATAGAATTAACTAATTATGAATGTGTTGATAATAAAACAGTATTCATTGTTAGTAGAACATATAATGGAAAAAGAAATTTGAAAGACATAATCTCACAACGCCTACTAGAAGAAATAGATGCTCAAAATGATGGAGTGTGTGATGGTTATGTGGTATAATATTTCTATAGCAAGCTTATTAGGTAATGTTGGTTAGGAGGTAATTAATATTAAACAACAAGACAAAATAACTGCATTACTATGTAGGCTATCTAGAGAAGATGAATTAGTAGGTGATAGTGAGAGTATACAAACACAAAAGAAGATGTTATATCAATACGCTAAGGAACATCATTTTACAAACATAGTTTATTATGTTGATGATGGGTATAGTGGAACAACTTTTGATAGACCAGAATTTCAAAGATTAAAGAATGACATTGAAAAAGGAAAAGTTGGAGTAGTTATTGTAAAAGACTTATCTAGACTTGGAAGAGATCATATTATGACGGGCTATTATCTAGAACATTTCTTCCCTGAATATAAAGTAAGATTCATTGCAATAAATGATGATGTAGATTCAGAAAAAGGAATGAATGATTTCACACCATTTAAAAACATAATGAATGAGTGGTATGCAAAAGATATTTCTAAAAAGATTAGAAGTGCTTATAAGATTAAAGCGATGAATGGAGAGTTTACGGGGGCATATGCTCCTTATGGATATAAAAAGAATTCAAATAATAAACATCAATTAATTGTTAATGAAGAAACTGCTCCTGTAGTAAAAAGAATATTCCAAATGGCGTGTGATGGATTAACTGCTTATCAAATTTGTAGAGTATTAAAGAATGAAAAGATTTTAAAGCCACGAGCACAAGTAATCAATGATACAGGAAGATATTATAATCCATTATGGGTGAAACATCCTTATGATTGGAGTACAATGACTATTTATGCAATGATTAAGAATGAAGAATATTTAGGTCATCTAGTATGTAATAAAGCCTCAACTTCGTCTTATAAAAGTAAAAAGTTATTACCAGTAGATAAAGATAAATGGATTATTAAGAAAAACACTCATGAAGCAATTATTGATGAAGATACATTTAAAAGAGCAAATGAAATCTTTTATCGAATTAAAAAACGTCCTAAGAAGGACGGAAAGAGAAGTATGTTTTCTGGACTACTTAGATGTGATGTATGTGGTAAAGCATTATCGTTATATTCTAGTGATAAGAAATGGGATTCATTTTGTTGTGTGACTTATCGTTCATTTGGAAAGAGTTATTGTTCAGCTCATTATATTAGATATGAGAACTTATATGATTTTGTATTAAATGATATTAGAAAACAAATTAAATTAGCTTTAAGTGATAAAGAAGCATTTATTAAAAGTATTATGATTAATACAAATCAAAATGAACAAAAATCTAAATTCTTATATGAAAAAGAAATTAAGAAACATGAAGCAAGACTTAATGAACTACAAAAGATTGAAAAGCGTTTATATGAAGATATGGCACTTGAAAGGATAACACCTGAAATGTTTGGTAATCTCACGAAAGATTATGAAGAAGAAAAGAAGAATTTAAAGAAAAGAATTGAAGAACTATCAAATGCAATTAATTTAAATAAAGATACTGAAAAGCAAGTTCAACACTTTATAGAACTAATAGAAAAGTATAAAAACATTAAAGAGCTTGATGCAAAGATTCTAAATGAATTAATTAATAAGATAGTTGTTTATGAAAGAGAGATTATTAATGGAGTTAGAACTCAAAAAATAGAGATTGAGTATAATTTTGTTAATAAAATAAAAAACGGGTCTTAATTTTTACAAGACACCAATTAATAAGTACGATCCTACAGGGCATTTTCCAATTTTGATTGGGCTTGGTATTGCTGCGCTTATTGGTGCAGTAATAGGAGCCGCTTCATATACAGCCGGACAACTTATTGATTATGCTTTTACAGGTGATTTTGAATGGTCTTTGGGTGGCTTTATCGGTTCGACATTAGGAGGTGCGATTGGTGGGATATTCACTTTTGCTACAGGTGGAGCTGGTAGTGCGTTTGTTACGTTATTAGGAGCTTTTGTCAGTGGGGCATCTGTTACTGCTGGTACTATGATAGGAGAAAATGTTTCTGGTGATGCAACACATTCTTGGGAAGACATTTTGGTTAGTTCAATTATTTCTGGGGGCATTTCTATGGCTTCAGTAGGAATAATGAGTAAAATTAGAATACCTAAGTTTAATTCTGGAAGAGGAAGTGTGTCTGCTGTTAGTAAACAAATGTATACTAAATTCCGTAGGGAGATTATTAAGAGAGTTTCTTTAAAAACATTTACTAAGATGGTTGCAATTGAAGCTTATAATGGTATTGCTGGTAATTTAATGGAATGGGGATACGACATTTCTGGAGCTAAAGATTTTGTGCTTGGATACTTTTAATTAGGAGGGTGCTATATTGAAAAAGAAGATTTATCCACATAGTTTAATTTATGTGATAACAATTATTTTGTACTTAGTTATTTTGGTATTATCTGTATATGTTAATTTAATGTGTTGGTATAAAATTAAAACTCCTAATGATTTTATATTAATGATTCCTATTTTAGCAACTTTATTTTCTATGATTATGTTTTCGTTAGGACTTATTGATCTTTTGCCTAATAAATTGATATTTAATGAAGATGGATTATTGGTGACTGGACAAATATTTAAAGGAAAAATTCAATATAAAGAATACATTCATTATAGTGATATTGTTGATGTTAGATTAATTTGTGCCCATATAGATTCTAGGGGATATACAATAAAAAATAGAGGGATAGCATCAATGAGGCCACATGTATTTTTCGAGTTCATTATAGCAAATAAAAAATCAAAATTTTTACATATAGAAATATATTCAATTAAACAAAGAAAAAAAATATTAGAAATTATAAATCAAATGACTAATCTTAATTTTTCATATAGCAATTTAGAAATCGTTGATCAATCAATGTTTAAAAGAAAATAAATAGCAAATTACTTTCACAAGCAAAACTAAGTGAGTTTACTTTCGAGTAGATTGGTCCTTTAAAAATTTTTAGGGTTTTGTAGGGCTAGACAAAAAAACAAATTTATTGGCACTGTAGGGTGGGTGGT
>SVBD01000016.1 GCA_015059045.1 Erysipelotrichaceae bacterium | reverse complement strand
TAAATTGGCAGTGTAGGGTCGACCCTAAATATTTTTATAGCGGGTTTCAAAACCCTAAAAATTTTTAAAGGACCAGTAGATTCACTTTTTCATTTGTTTTATAGGTTATAAAATAAAATTTAATATGGATTTATTTAATTAAATAACTATGTTATTATTAAAATTGTGAGGTATTTCATATGATTATAGTAAAAGATAATTTATTTGCGCTTCAAACAAAAGACACTTCTTATGTTTTCTTTGTTAATGAAATTAAGTATTTGGAACATTTATATTATGGTTCTAGAATTGAAATCTTAGATAATACTTTAGAGGTATTAAAAGATAAATATCAATTCCAAATTGGTGGAGGAATATCTTATGATAAAGACCATACAACTTTAACTTTGGAAAGTAAATATCTTGAATATTCTTCTAGAGGTAAAGGTGATATTAGAAATCCAATGATTGAAATATTAGATTCAACTGGAAATAGAACAAGTGATTTTAAATATCAATCATATGAAATTAGAAAGCATCAAGAAATGAAAACTATGCCTTCTTCTACTAGTAAAGATGAGGATATTGAAGATTTAGTCATTACATTATTAGATCAAGAAAGTAATGTAGAGGTAAAACTAATTTACTCAATATTTGAAAATAGTGATGTTATCACAAGAAGAATGGAAGTTAAAAATTTAGGTGAAAATAGCGTTAAGTTACTAAGAGCGTTTTCTCTTCAACTAGATATGAAGAATGAGCATTACGTATTTACTACTTTCCATGGTTCATGGATTAGAGAAATGAATCGCTATGATCAAGAATTAGTTATTGGTACTTTAATTAGTGAATCATTAATTGGTGCATCTTCTTCAAGAAGTAATCCTTTTGTTATGATTTCTAAAAAAGGTTGCCAAGAAAATATTGGAGAAGTATATGGCTTTAACTTGATTTATTCAGGAAATCATATGGAAAGTTGTGAAGTTGATAGCTGGAATAAATTAAGATTCTTAACTGGAATTAATCCAACTACATTTGATTGGACTTTAGAAAAAGATCAAGTATTTGAAACTCCAGAAGCAGTTATGACTTATTCAAATAAAGGATTTAATAAAATGTCTCATCAAATGCATGATTTTGTTAACAATCATATTGTAAGAGGAGAATGGAGTAATATTCCCAGGCCTGTTTTAAATAACTCTTGGGAAGCAGCTTATTTTAATTTTAATGAGAGAAAATTATTAAAAATGGCTAAAGCGGCCAAAAAAGCTGGTATTGAATTGTTCGTTTTAGATGATGGATGGTTTGGTACTAGAAATGATGATTTTCAAGCGTTAGGTGATTGGACAGAAAATAAGAAAAAACTTCCAAAAGGGTTAAAAGGTTTATCTAAAAAGATCAATAAAATTGGAATGGATTTTGGTATTTGGGTTGAACCAGAATCAGTTAATGAAAGATCAAAATTATATCAAGAACATCCTGAATGGGCATTAAGAAATTTAAATAGACATCATTCAGAAGGTAGAAATCAAATGTTATTAGATTTAAGTAATGACGATGTAGTAAATTATTTAATTGATTCAATGACTTATGTTTTTTCTCAAGGCGTTAAATATGTTAAATGGGATATGAATAGAATCTTCTCTGATTATTATTCTCCTACATTAGAAAAAGAAAAGATGAACGAATTAGCGCATCGTTATATGATTGGACTTTATAGACTTCTAAATACACTTACAAAAAGATTCCCTCATATTTTATTTGAATCTTGTGCAGGTGGGGGTAACCGTTTTGATTTAGGAATGCTTTGTTTTATGCCTCAAACCTGGGGAAGTGATAATTCTGATGCAATTTCAAGAGTTACAATTCAAAGAGGATATAGTTATGGATATCCTTTAAATACAGTGGGGTCTCATGTCTCTAGCGCACCAAATCATCAAACTTTAAGAAATTCGACACTAGAGAGTAGATTTAATATTGCTTGTTTGGGTCAGCTTGGTTATGAACTAAATATTGCTGAATTAAATAGAAAGCAAAGAAAAGAAATTAAAGAGCAAATTGCTCTTTATAAAACTATGAGAATTAATCTTCTTAATAATGATTTTTATAGAAGTGATGATGAAGGTAACACTTCAACTTTCAGTGTTGTTTCTAAAGATAAAAAACATGCAATTGGTGTCATTGTAAGTAAGTTAAATAAACATGGTGATAGTGATAATAAGATTGAAATTTCTTCTTTAGAAGAAAAAGCTATTTATCATGTCCATTCTAAAGACTATAAACATAGTATTAGCAAATTTGGTGGATTAGTAAATCAAGTATCTCCAATTCACTTAAATGAAAATAGTAAATTAGTTAAATTTATATCTAAATTTATCCATATGAAAGAAGATGGGCTAAACTATAACACTAGCGGTGAAATCATCAATCAAGTAGGAGTAAGTTTGCCATACAATTTTATGGGCACAGGATTTAATTCGAAGACTAGAGTTTCTTTAGATCAAGAAGTAAGAATGATATTTATAGATAAAATAGAGGGTTAGTTTTCCCTCTTTTTTATTTTATAAATAAATTGATTTGTTTGTAAAATAGTGTTATAATTAAATCGCAAAAAACCGGAATATGTCACAAAATTGCGAAAGGAGATTTGTTTTATGATTGAAAGAAATTTTTATTTAAATCAACTTATTTCTAAAAGACATTCTTCAAAAGTGAAGATTATTACAGGTCTTAGAAGATCTGGCAAATCGTATTTGCTTTCACGTCTATATAAAAAATATTTATTAGAACAAGGTGTAAAAGAAAAACAAATTATTTTAATTGAATTAGATGATGAAAGAAATGATGAGTTACTTGAAAAGGGAAAATTAAGGAAATATGTAGAAGAAATCGCTAATGATAGTAATCAACAATACTATATTTTTATTGACGAAATACAATTGGCAGAAGATTTTGTTAGAGCGGTTAATTCTTTAAATAAGCACGATAATTATGATATTTATATAACTGGAAGTAATTCTAAATTTTTATCTAAAGATATAAATGATGAATTTAAAGATCGTGGAAGTGAAATCAATGTTAGACCTTTATCTTTTTCAGAGTTTTATAATGCTTATAAAAAAGATAAAAGATTTGCTCTTCAAGAATACTTAAGATATGGTGGAATGCCTGGATTATTTGAGGAAGAAACCGATTTTGCAAAAGAAAAATATTTAGATAATTTAATGAAAAAGGTATATATAGACGATATTAAAAGAAACATAAACACTAATTTGGTTGATGAATTATCTGCGACAGTAGATGCATTATGTTCTGTCACGGGTAATTTGACAAATCCATTAAATATGAGCAATTATTTAATGAGTGAAAAGAAAATCAAAATAGATAATGAAACTATAGCTAAATTTTTCGAAGGAATAAAAGATGCATTTCTTTTTGACCAAGTAAAAAGATTTAATATAAGAGGGAAAGAATATTTGAATACCCCTTCAAAGTTTTATTGTCAAGATATAGGACTAAGAAATGTAAGAATCAATTTTAGAGAACCTAATCAAGGATTCTTAATAGAAAATACTGTTTATAATGAATTAGTGACTAGAGGATATAGAGTAGATGTTGGCTTTTTAGAGCGAAAGAAAAAGAATAAAGAAGGAAAATATGTTTATGTTCAATCTGAAGTTGATTTTATCGCGAGAATCTCTAGTAAAGAATATTATATTCAAATAATGGATGAAATTCCTGAAGCTAAACATCTAAATAATGAATACGATTCTTTATTAGCAGTGCCAGGATCATTTAAAAAAATAATGGTAATTAATAAACCTATTATACATTATACAAATGATATGGGGGTTTTAGTAATTTCGCTTGAGGATTTTTTATTAAATCAAAATAGTTTAGATCTATAATTTTAACTAATTCCACCTAGATTATTATAATAAACAAAATGTTTATATAAAATTTTTGAAAAAGTAAAGTTTACTATCTTTCCTATATTGTTGCATTTACTTTTTCAAGTACAAATCACTCTAGTTTTTTATGATTATAAAAAATAAAATGACTAATTAGTCATTTAGTGCTAAAATAAAATTGATAGGAGATTTTTTACTATGGCAAAAATTGATATTATCAGTGGATTTCTAGGTGCTGGAAAGACTACATTAATTAAAAAATTATTTAAAAGTTCATTAAAAAATGAAAAAGTTGTATTAATCGAAAATGAATTTGGAGAAATTGGAATCGATGGTTCGTTTTTAAAAGAATCAGGAGTAGAAATTAAAGAGATCAACTCCGGTTGTATTTGTTGTTCTTTAGTTGGTGATTTTGCTTCATCGATGAAAGAAGTTATTGATACATATCATCCAGATAGAATTATTGTTGAACCATCTGGTGTTGGAAAATTATCAGATATTATTAATGCAGTTAAGAATGTTGAAGAAGATTTGGAATTGAATATTCTTTGTACTGTAGTTGATGGAAAGAAAGCCAAAATGCAAATTAGAAACTTTGGTGAATTCTTAAAAGATCAAATTGGTTTTGCAAAAACTATTGTTGTAACTAAGGTGGATTTAATTGATGAAACTAAACTTCAAGAGAATGTAAATATCATCAAAGAGGTTAATAATTTTGCAAATGTTATTACTACAAAAATCGATGAAATTAACGAAGATGAATTACTTCGCTTATTAGAAAATAGTGATTCTTTAGAAGAAGATTTATTAAAAGAAGTTAAGGAACATCATCACCATGACGAACATTGCTGTCATCATCATGAACATCACCATCATCACGATGAAAACTGTGAATGTGGATGCCACGAGCATCATCATGATGAAGAATGCCATCATCACGAACATCACCATCACGATGAAGAATGTTGCTGTCATAATCACAAACACCATCATGAACATCATCACCATGACGAAGAATGCACTTGCGGATGTCATCATGAACATCACCATCATCACCATCATGCTGATGAAGTGTTTACTTCTTGGGGAATGGAAACTGTTTATTCCATTACAAGAAATCAATTAGAACAATTTTTAGAGTTCTTAAAAGAAGATGAATCACTAGGTATGATTTTAAGAAGTAAAGGTATTTTAAAAGGAAAAGATACTTCTTCTTGGTATTATTTTGATTATGTTGCAGGAGATTATTCTATTAGTGAAGGAAATCCTTCTTTTACCGGTCGAATTGTTGTTATTGGTTCTAAAATTGATGAACATAGAATTCAAGAAAAGTTTATGGAGATAGTAAAATAAGATGAAGAGAGTACCAGTATTTTTTATAAATGGTTTTTTAGATTCAGGGAAAACAACATTTATTATAGATACGATTAAAGGTGATGGTTTTGATGGAAAAACCTTACTTTTAGTATGCGAAGAAGGGGAAGTTGAATATGATGCAAGAATGATGAAAGCATTATATAAAACTGATATAGAATATTTTGAATCATTTGAAGATTTTGACTATAAAAAAATTGATAAGATGTTAGATGAATATGATCCTGATCGAGTAGTTATTGAAATGAATGGGATGTGGGAAGTTAGTAAACTTCAATTTCCTAGAAGATTAGATATTATGCAAGTCATTTATTTTATTGATACTAATACCTTCTCTACATACTTTAATAACATGAGACAACAAATGACTAATATGATTCAAAAAAGCCATGTTGTAGCGTTTATTAATTGTAAAGACAAAGTTTCACAATTAGAACCATATAAAAGTGTATTAAGAATGATTAATTCTAATGCTCAATTTATGTTATTAAATAGCAATATGATTGCTGAGGACGCTTTTGAAGAACCACTTCCTTATGACATTACAAAAGAAGTGATTGAAATCGAAACTCAAGATTTTGGAACTTTCTATATTGATACATTTGATCATAAGGATAATTATCAAAATAAGATTGTTGAATTTATTGGACAAGTGTTTATTTCTAAGAAACTACCTAAAGGAACATTCATTATTGGAAGAAAGGTAATGAATTGTTGCGCAGATGATATTCAGTTATGCGGATTCTTAGTTAAATCATTTTTAAATCAAAAAATTGAAGATCGTTCCTTTATAAAATTAAAGGCAAGAGCAAATTATGAATTTTCAAAAGAATATAACGAAGAAGAGTTAATGCTAGAACCATTAGAAATTACTAAAGTTAAACCTTTAGAAAATGAGATTCTAGATTTGACAAATCCTTTCTAGGAGGTAGTATGAGTAGTAAAAATATTTATGTAAGTTCTATTGAAGAACAAAACAAGAATAAAGAACAAAGAGAAATGACATTCAATGGGATGAATGCGAATGAATGGGCAAAGAATTCTAAAAGTGTTTGGGAAGATTTGCCATTTCCTCGAAGTGAATCAAAAGTAATAGATCAAGATATCATCCAAGAAGAAGTATATTCAAAAATTGTTTGTATGTACTCTAAGGAAGATGATTTAGTTTTAGATCCATTTATGGGAAGAGGAACAAGTATTATTTCTTGCATTCACAATAATCGACATGGAATTGGTTTAGAAAAGGATGATATTAAATTTATCGCCGCGAATGATGCAATTGTTAACTCATTAAATTTATTAGTTAATTGTGATTATCATATTGAAAATTGTGATTTATCTTTATATAAAGATAGAATCAAAGATAATTCGATTCAACTATGTATGACTTCTTCTATTTATTCAAAGGAAGAAGAAAGTGTAACATACGAAGAATATTTAGAAAATATGAATCTAATGTTTAAAGAAGTATATCCAAAAGTAAAGCAAGGTGGTTATGTAGTTTTAATCGTTAGAGATTTTAGAGATATTAAGAATAATCGACCATATGTAGAATGTCATAACGATATTGCTCGTTTAGGTGTGGATAATGGATTTGTTTATCATGATGTAATTATTTACAACCACAATGGGCAAAGAGGATTATTACTTCAAGGATACCCAAAAACATTCTATGTAAATTTAAATCATAGCTATGTTATCGTATTAAGAAAAGTATAGTTTTATTAAAATATTAATAAACATTTGAGTTGGAAGATAAAATGTGCTATTAATTATAAGTCATTTCACTTAAAATAAGATTGGAGGGAAATTATGGAACAAAAAACACGTGTAGAAAAATATAAGAAGCATCGCGATGAGATTTCTAAAATGGATACATATCGTTTTGATAATCCATATGCAATCCCAGAAGATGACTTTGAAGAAGAAAATGATATTGCAATGAATGAAGATACTCTTCAAAAAGAACATATTAAAAAATCAACTTTATCAATTTCTTTAGATCAATTAATTAAAGCTCATGAAGAATATACAGTTATGATTTCTCAAGAAGAAATCAAAAGAAAAAATAAAGAAGAGCAAAAAGTTAAATTAAGAAAAATTAGAAATATTGCATTAATCAGTGGAATTATCGTTTTGTTAATTGCTATTTTGATATTGCTAATTGTTATTTTGTTAAATAAGTAAGGAGGTAAATTTATGATTACTATTGCCATTGATGGACCATCAGCTGCTGGAAAATCAACAGTCGCTAAAGGGGTAGCAAGAGAACTAGGCTTTGTTTATATTGATACTGGAGCAATGTATCGTTCAGTCACTCTTTACGCTTTAAGAAATAATGTTGATTGTCGTAACGATGAAGAAGTTGTAAAACTTTTAAAAGATATTAATATCGTATTATCAGTTGATGGAAAAGTTTTATTAAACGGAGATGATGTCACTTATGAAATTAGAACTCAAAAAGTAGTAGATAATGTTAGTTTTATCGCCGCTAATAAAGGAGTTCGCCTTTTCTTAGTTGAACAACAAAGAAATATGGCTAAAGATATTTCTATTGTCATGGATGGTAGAGATATTGGTACATATGTTTTACCTAATGCCGATGTTAAGATTTTCCAAGTTGCATCTGTGAAAGAAAGAGCAAAAAGAAGATATTTAGAAAACATTTCTAAAGGTATGGAATGTACTTTAGAAGCTGTTGAAAAAGATATTGAAAGAAGAGATTATATTGATTCACATCGTGAATTTGCGCCTCTTTGTAAAGCAAAAGATGCTGTTGAAGTTGATACATCTACATTAACTATTGAAGAATCAATTGATGCGATAGTTAAGATTATTAAATCGAAAGTAGGTATTATCAATGAGTAAAGGTATTGTTGCAATAGTTGGCTCACCAAATGTTGGTAAGTCAACTCTTTTTAATCGTATCATTGGAGCGCGCCACGCCATTGTTGATGATCAAGCAGGTATTACTAGAGATCGTTTATATGGAAAAGCTAGTTGGTTAACAAAGGATTTCACTTTAATTGATACTGGTGGAATTGAAATTAAAAACGCTCCTTTTCAAAAACAAATTAGAGCCCAAGTTGAAATTGCTTTAGAAGAAGCAGATGTTATTTTATATGTTGCTGATGGTAGAGTTGGTGTTACTCAAGATGATCGTTTTGTTTGTAAAATGCTTTATAAATCAGATAAACCAATTATTCTTGCAGTTAATAAAATTGACAATCTAGAAATGATGGCTAATGTCGACGAATTCTATTCTTTAGGTATTGGAGATCCAATTGCTTTATCAACAACTCATGGTATTGGTGTTGGTGATATTCTAGATAAAATTATTGAATTATTACCAGAAAGAAAAGAAAAGAAATACGAAAACGCGATTTGTTTTTCTTTAATAGGTCGTCCAAATGTTGGTAAATCAAGTTTGACTAATGCATTACTAGGTCAAGATAGAGTTATCGTTAGTGATATTGAAGGAACAACTAGAGATTCAATTGATACTCCATTTAAAAGAGATGGTCAAGATTATGTTGTTATTGATACAGCAGGTCTAAAGAAAAGAGGAAGAATTTATGAGGCAGTTGATAAATATTCTGCTTTAAGAGCTCTTTCTTCAATTGATAGAAGTGATGTAGTGTTATTATTAATTGATGCAAGCGTTGGTATTACTAATCAAGATAAACACGTTGTTGGATATGCTCTTGAAGAAAATAAAGCAATTGTAATTGTTGTAAATAAATGGGATTTAGTTGAACATACTGAAAATGCGATGAATGAATTTAAAAAGAAAGTTAGAAATGAATTTAAGTTCTTAGATTACGCTCCAATTGTTTTCTTATCTGCTAAAGATAGATCGAGAATTCAAACATTATTCCCAGAAATAAATATTGCTTATAACTCATACAACTTTAGGGTAGGAACATCAGTATTAAATGATGTAATTGCTGATGCGCAAATTATGAATCCAACTCCAGTATTTAACGGGGGACGTTTAAAAATTTATTTTGCATCTCAAGTAGCAACTTGTCCACCTACATTTATTCTTTCGGTAAATAATCCTGAATTTATGCATTTTTCTTATCAAAGATATATTGAAAATAGATTAAGAGATAGCTTTGAATTTACAGGTACTCCTTTAAAAATTATTTGTAGAGAAAGAAAATAAGGACAAAAGTTTAATATCTTCATATACTACTTTAGGTGAGATATATGGAAGATAAAAATATTTTTTCAAAAGTTGAGGAGAAAACCTCAGTAAAAAAAGAGGATATTATTAAACTTGCTAAAGAAGCTGCCAGTAAAGATTTATCTAAAGATAAAAATATTCGATCTCTTATAAAGGAAGTGGCTAAAATAGCAGGTAAAGAAGTTTCAAAAGAAAAGGAAGAAAAGATTCTTGAAGCAATAAAAAAAGATAAAATTCCTAGAGATATAAAAAATATTATGTAAAAGTGTGGTAACTATCGCACTTTTTTTATTTTTTTGTTAATATTAACAAAAGAGGGCTAATTTACCATGGATAATAAGAGATTTACAGATGAAACAACACAAATCAAAGTAATTACTAAAGGTAAGAAAAGATTTATTGTTGAAGACGAAAAAGAAGATTACTCAGATCTTCAAAAAACTAGAGAATTTAAAAGCGTATTTTTAAGAAATGGAAACCCTATTGTTAGACATAATCCATCAATTAGAGAGGGTCTTGATAGCGATAAGGTTGATCAAAGAATTAAAGATGGCTTAACTAATAAATGCAAAGATAAAAACAAAAAGACAGTTTTAGGAATTATCTTAAAGAATGTATTCACTTTCTTAAATATTCTTCTTTTTGGTATTGGTATTGTTTTATTTTCCATTGGTTCATTTGGTAATTGTTTCTTCTTAGTTATTATTACTTCTAACCTTTTAATTGGTATTTACCAAGAAATTAGAGCAAAACAAAAAATTGATAAATTAGCGGTATTAACAAATGTAAAAACAACGGTTATTAGAAATGGATTCCAATACGATGTTGACGCAGATGATTTAGTTTTAGATGATATTATCGTATTACAAAATGGTAATAAAATTTCCGCAGATGCAATTGTAAAGGAAGGTTTAGTAGAAGTTAATGAATCTTTATTAACTGGTGAAGCTTTACCAGTTAAAAAGAAACCAGGTGATTTATTATTTGCAGGTTCCTTTATTTCTTCAGGAAGCTGTTATGCAAAGGTGGAAAGAGTTGGTCAAGATTCTTATGTTTCTCAACTTCAAAGCAAAGTTAAGAAGTATAAAAAGAATAACTCTCAAATTTTAAAAACATTAAATAAAATCATTAGATATATTTCAATTATCATTATCCCATTAGCAATTTTGTTATTTGGCTTTTCTTGGTGGAAAATTGGTTTCTCAACTGATTTAGAGCAAATTAAGCATATCATTGAAACTACTGCAGGTTCAATGGTCGCTATGATTCCTTCTGGATTATATTTAACTACATCAATTACATTATTTGTTGCGATGATTAATTTGGCTAGAGATAAAGCTTTAGTTCAAGATTCTTATTCAGTAGAAGCTTTGGCTCGCGTAGACGTCTTATGTTTAGATAAAACTGGAACAATTACAGATGGTACTATGAGAGTAGAAAATCATATTGTATATGATGAAAGCGTTGATGTTGCTACAGTTGTTTATAACATAATGAATGCTTTTGATGATCGTAATCAAACTTCTCTAGCTATTCTTGATCATTATAAAACTGATAAAAAACTTCCAATCTTAAATAAATTACCATTCTCTTCTTCTAGAAAAAAGAGTGCAGTAGAATTTGAAGGATTAGGTTCATTTGTAATTGGAGCTCCAGAATTTGTTTTATCTATTGATCATCCTCTTGTTAAAGATTTAGAAAAATATACATTACAAGGATATCGTGTCATTTTAATGGGTAAAGTAAGTGGTGTTACTGAAGATGATGTTGTTGGTAAGGCTACTCCTGTTGCTTCTTTCATTATCAAAGATCACATTAGAGAAGAAGCTTATGATACAATTAAATGGTTTAAAGAAAATAATGTTGAAATTAAAATTATTTCTGGAGATAACCCTTTAACTGTAAGTGTTATCGCTAAAGAAGTAGGAGTAGAAAATGCTGATCAATATATTTCTTTAGAAGGATTAACTTTAGAAGAAGTAAGTCAAGCCGCAACTAAGTATAGTGTATTTGGTAGAGTTGCTCCTGAACAAAAAGCTACTTTAATTCAAGCCTTAAAAGAAGCTGGTAGAACTGTCGCTATGACAGGTGATGGAGTAAACGATATTTTAGCGATGAAACGCGCTGATTGTTCTATTGCTATGGCAAGTGGATCTGAAGCAAGTAGAAACGTAGCTCAACTTGTTTTAGTTGAATCTAACTTTGCGTGTATGCCAAAAATTGTAAAAGAAGGTAGAAGAGTAATTAATAACGTTCAAGCTGTTGCTTCACTCTTCTTAATGAAAACTATTTTTGCAATTGTCTTTACAGCATCGCTACACTATCCATTTGAACCAAAACATTTATATGTTTTAGAATTTGTTGTAATTGGTATTCCAAGTTTCTTATTAGCGTTACAACCTAACCATCAATTAGTCAAAGGTAATTTCTTTAAAAATGTATTATCAAAATGTTTACCTGCAGGATTTAGTTTAATTGTTGCTACAGCAATAGCTTTACTATTATGTAAATTTAATTTAATTGGCTGTAGAGAAGAAATGGCAACTACTTTAGCAGGTTTAGCAATTTCAATTATGGGTATAGTAATACTTGGAGCCATTTGTTATCCATTTAATAAATACCGAACATTTGTCTTCTCAATGATGGTATTATTTGGATTTGTTCTATTAGTTGTATGTCCACTTATTAATTTCAATTTAGTTGGATATGATATATTTAATGTCAATTTAAATGAAATCATCGTATTAATTATTTCATTATTAATTGGTACAGTAATTTATTTCTCAGGAAAGATTATTTCAAATTTAATTGTAAAGAAACATGAAAAAACAAATAAATAAAATTAATTTCATTTATATATTAAGCTTTTTGGGGGATGCGTTGTTTTCCCCTTTTTTGGCGTTATATTTTTCATCTCTTGATATTAATGAATCTAAAAAGGGATTGCTTTTAGCATTAATCCCTTTAGCGACCTTAATTGGTAGTTTAATTTATGGGAAGTTTTCTAACAAAATGAAGAGAAATTTATTAATAATTAGAATTTTAGTTATTATGCAATTAATTGCAATGTCGATAATGGGATTTATTACTTCGTATTATTTAATTGCTGTATTTGTAGTGATATTTGCCCTTCATAATAACACTTTCTTCTCATTTCAAGATGGCATTGCAGTTAAAATTACCAATAAAGAAAATAAAATATACGCGAACACAAGATTATTTGGAACACTAGGTTATTTCATCGGCTCAGTTGTCGGTGGAAAATTAATTGATTTAACTAGTTTTGGAATTGTGTTTTTAATCGCTGGAATTATCTACGCGATTGTAGAATTAATGTTCTTCTTAATTAAACCTTTTGAAGAAGATGAAAATGAAGAAGATAAAGAAAAGATTACATTTAAAAATGTATTATCCAATAGACAATATATCTTCTATTTGATGTTTTATATTTTAGTTTTAGGAACTTGGCATATTGAAGAAGCTTATGTTTCTATCATGTTTAAAAATAATGGATTAACCACTTCAATGTGGGGGTATGTTTATGCTTTTCAAATACTAATAGAAATGGGTGTTATTTACTTAGTAAATAAGTTTTTAAAAGATAAACATAAGCATCATTTAATTTTAATGGTAGCAATATGTGCGATTATACTTCGTTCAGTAGTATTAAGTTTATCTTTAGGTTTATGGATTCAAGTAATACTTGTTTCTTCACTTAGAGGTGTTGCTTGGGGATTATTTTTATCTTCCCATATGGAAACAATTAAAAGTATTTTACCTAAAGACTTAATAACTAAAGCAATATTGATTTTTGCAATTAGTTCAAATATATTTGTTACAATTGGTAACTATCTAGCGCCATACATATATCAAAAAATAACTTTTAATGGAATGTTTCTAGTTTTATTAATTATTCAAATAATCGGAGCAAGTATTTATTTGATAACGTTCAATATAAAATACTTAAGGAAAAAGAAGTAAGTTTCTTTTTCTTTTTCTTTTTGCTATAATTAAATAAATTTTATGATTTATTTAGGAGGTAGTTATATGAAAGAGAAAAACTATAAACCTTTAGTGAAAAGAAACAATAGAAAAAAAGAACTAGAATCAAATAAAGAAGCTTCTATTATTAAAAAAGCAAATAGAAAATTAACAAAAGCATTTGTTTTAATCGGTAGTATTTTACTTACAATTTTAGTGGTTAGCTGCACAATTGATATTTTTGATTTTTTCTATAAATTACATCCATATGCTGGATACACTTCTTTAGTTATTATTGTCTTATTATTACTATTTTTTGTAATTAGACCAATAATTGTAGCTTTATCAACTCCTTGTTTTACTCTTGATGTAGGAATGGGTGAAAATAAACGTAGTGTGACAAGAAAGAATTATCACAATTTGAAAAAGGTCGCTAAGCATTTAATTGAATCTGATAGCATTAGTGATGAATCTAAAGAACTAATTAAAGAAGCAAAAGGTGATAGAAATTTATTGAACACTACTTTAAGAAATGTTTATGATAAAGAAATTTCTAGTAAGATTAATCAAATTATTAATGAAAGTTCGGCAAAAGTTTTATTATCAACCGCAATTAGTCAAAATAATAAATTTGATGCGGCAACAGTTGCTTTAGTTAATATTAGAATGATTATGAGAATTGTTGTACTATGTGGATATCATCCTTCTTATCCTCAATTATATAAATTAATTGCAAAAGTATTTAGAAATGCTTTAATTGCCTATACTATTCAATCTATTAATGTTGATGAATTAATTTTTAATGGAATTAATAAGTTAGTAAAAGGTGCGTTAACTTCTATTCCTTTTGTTGGCGATTTGACTAAGAGTGTAACTCAAGGTGCCGCGAATGCATTATTAACATTAAGAATCGGTATTATCACAAGAAAGTACTTATACGAAGAATTTGATATTCAAGCAATGATGGAAGATCCAGATCTAGCTAATGAAAATATTTTAGAAGAAGCAGTTGTAGAAGCTAACTCTAGAATTGATACAATTGTCTCTTCGTATAAAAAGAAAGAAAAGCAAAAAGCGTAATTATGAAAGATTTTAATTTTATATCTCCAACTAAAATTTATTTTGGAAGAAACAAAGAAAAAGATATTGGTAAAATTATTAAAGAGTATGGCTTTAAAAAAGTTTTATTTCACTATGGTCAAAATTCAATTAAAAAATATGGATTATATGATGTAGTTGTTTCTTCCTTAAAAGAAAATAACATAGAATTTATCGAATTAGGTGGAGTATTACCTAATCCAGATGTTAGTTTATGTAAAGAAGGAATAAGACTTTGTAGAGATCATAATGTAGATTTAATCCTTGCCGTAGGTGGAGGAAGTGTAATGGATTCTTCTAAACTTATTGCTAATGGGGTGTTTTATGAAGGTGATCCTTTTGATATTTCTTTAAAGAAATATATTAGTAAAAAAGCTTTACCAATAGGAGTTATTTTAACTAACGCCGCAAGTGGAAGTGAACTATCTTCTTCTTGTGTAATTTCTTGTAGAGAATTAAAACTAAAAAGAGGATTTAATTCAGATTTAAATCGACCTTTATTTGTTATTGAAAACCCAGAACTTACATACTCTTTAGATTTATTTACAACAGGATGTGGAGTTGTAGATATTTTTTCACATACGTTTGAAAGATACTTTTGTAAGTCAGAAGAATATGAATTTGCCGATTATATAAGTGAAGCATTAATGAGAAATGTTATTGATAATGGTTATAAGTTAAGTAAGGACTTAACTTCATATGAAGCAAGAGCAAATATGATGATTGCTTCTTCTTATTCTCATAATGGATTAACTAGTTTAGGAAAAGAAATGAGAATGCCAATTCATCAATTAGAGCATGAATTGTCCGGACTATTTCCTTCTATTGCGCATGGAGAAGGACTTGCAATATTAATTCCGGCGTGGATGGAAGTATGTAAAAATATCGATCCGGATAAATTTGTTAGATTTAGTGAAAATGTGATGGGCGTAGACAAAAACTTGGATTTTGAAGAAAAAGTTAGTCTTGCAATAAATAAATTAAAAGATTTCTTTGAAATATTTAATTTAAAGACAAGTTTTGATGGGTATGATATTACTAATGATGATATAATTACAATGGTTAATTCCTTGACGGGAAATAAAACTAAAGTATTTGATTCTTATATTCCACTAGATTATGTTTTAGCGGAAAAAGTTTATAAGAAATGCATGGAGGAATAGTTATGGAAGAAAGAAAAGTAAAACACTATACTAATTTTTCAATGTTAATATTTATTTTATTAATTTTGTTAGGTTGTGTCTTAGCGTTAACTCTATATCAATTAATGTATGTTCAAACATATATTGATATAAATATTTACGTTTTTGATGTAATAGTATTAATTGTTGGATATTTTATTTCTGTCAGTTTATATTACGTGGGTAAATTAGTCTTTTCATTATTAGGTGGTTATAGACTAGTTTCATTCAACTTTTGGTTTTTAAACTTTATTAAAGATAAAGAAGAAAAAATATTAGTTAAGGGTGGTAAATTTTCTGGTTTAGGTTGCAAAGTTAATATGGCACCTGAAAAAGAAAAAGCTAATTATAAATTACATTTATTAGGTGGAACAATCTTTACTATGCCTCTTTTCATTATCGCTTTAGTAATTGCTTTATTACTTCCAGTGGAGAATGATTTAAGATATTATCTAATTTTTACATTTAGTTTTATCCCATTTGTTTGTTTTGGTAATCTTGTTCCATTAAGAACAGATTCTTTCAATGATGGCTTTTTATTAAGATTAATTAATAAAGGCGAAAATTTAGAAATGTATCACCGCAATTTAAAACAATATGAAGCATTAGTAAATGGAAGAAGTAATTTAGAATACTATGAATATCGTACACCAAGTAACGTATTTGAAATCGATGGTCTATTCTATAATTATTATTATTGTTTAGATCATAAAGAATACACAAAAGCATTAAGAATTTGTGAAGATTTAATTGCAAATCATGATGATATTATCGACACTGAAAAAGTATATCTAGGATATACTGGTAAAATCTATGAATTATGTAGACAAAAAAGATTTGAAGAAAGCGATCGTTACTTCTGGGAATTAAAACATGATATTAGAAATACAGTAAGAAGTAAAAGACAATTCGAAAGTATTAAAATTTGTTTATTCGTTGCAGCATACATGGAAACTAATTATGATGAATATTTAACTTTATATTATCGTAAAGAAAAAGCTAGTAAGAGATATGAATATTTATCACGTATTGATAATGAAGTAGCAATTATTGATGAAACTATTAAAACAATTCAAGAAGATCATAAAGATTGGTATGTAGAATAAAAAATGACTTGTTCGTTAATATTACGGACAAGTTTTTCTTTTATAAACATACATTAATTTCTAATTAGATACCCACTACTAAATTGTTATTAACATTCATATATTTTCTTATATGGAGAAAGTGAATATGGACTATTTAAATTATTTATTAGAAAAGTATCGAACATCATTAAATAATGGATTAACATCTTTTTCATCTAAAGAAAAGTTTTTTAAAGAAGGAGAAAATGTATTAAAAGAAAAGAAAAAAAGATCACCTATTTTAGTGTTTTTAAAACAGTTTAATGATCCAACAATCTATCTACTCTTTATAGCGATAATATTATCTATTTTTCTAAAAGAATTTATAGATGCGTTAATTATTGTTTTAGTTTTGTTAGTTAATTCTATAGTAGGCGCCATTCAAGAAATTAAAGCCGAAAAGTCTTTAGAAGCTTTAAAGAAATTATCTTCTTTCTCAGCAAATGTAATTAGAGATGGTAAAAAGATTAGAATACCTTCTAGTAATATAGTTTTAGGCGATATTGTTTGTTTAGAAGAAGGAGATATTGTGCCTTGCGATGTATTTCTTTTTGAAATAAATGAATTATTAATAGATGAAGCTCTTCTTACAGGAGAGTCTGATTTTGTATATAAAAAAATAAATAATGATAATTTGGAAAAAGAAACCCCATCTTTAAGAGTAAATGAAGCATTTATGTCTACAAAAGTAATTAAAGGTAATGGTAAAGGTGTTTGTATTAGAAAAGGAATGGATACTGAAGTAGGGAAGATTGCTACGCTTATTAAAGAAGAAACAAGTTTAACACCTCTTCAAGAAAGACTTATTGGATTATCAAAGTTTTTAGGAATATTTACAATAATTATCGTTTTATTAATAGTGGGTTATTCTTTTATCAACAAAAAAAATTTAATTGAATCAATAGTTTTTGCGATATCTTTGGCTGTTGCGGCAATCCCAGAAGGTCTACCTGCGGTGGTTACTATTGTTTTATCCCTTGGAGTTATGAAACTAGCTAAAGTAAATGCGATAGTAAAAAGTTTACCAAGTGTAGAAACTCTTGGTTTGGTCGATGTTGTTTGTGTAGATAAAACAGGTACAATCACTAAAAACGAATTAAATGTTGAAAGAATATATTTTGATAATAAATATCAACACAATATTAAAAATACTATTTTAGAAGAATTGTTTGTATTTAATAACAATGCTTCTTTAGAAGCAGGTGATCCTTTAGAAATTGCTTTAAATAGATATGTTACTAATTATTTAGAAATTAAAAATAAGGGAAGTAGAATCAAAGAAATTCCTTTTAATAGTGTAGATAAAATAATGGGTGTAGATTATAAGCTAAGCAATAAAATCTATCATTCTAGAAAAGGAGCATATGAAGAAATAATCAAAAGGTGTAAATATATATTTATTAATAATAAAGAGGAAATATTGAATGAAGAAAAAATAAAAGAACTAAACAATATAGTTGAAGAGATGACTTCCTTAGCTTTAAAGGTAATTGCATTTTCTTATTCTATTAATAATCGTGAAGGGCAAGTTTTTACAGGAATTGTTGGCTTATTTGATTCTCCAAGAGCAAACATTAAAGAATCGGTAGAAAAGATAAAGAATGCTTCAATTAAACCTATTATGATTACAGGAGATCATATAAATACCTCTTATAGCGTGGCTATGCAAGTGGGAGTTTGTCAAAATAAAAATCAATGTTTGGATTTGTCTAAAGAAAAAGAATTATCTCTAGATGATCCTAAAATTGAATCATATAGTGTTTTTGCTCGAGTTAGCCCCACTCATAAAGTGCAAATTGTAGATTATTATAAAAAACGAAATCATGTTGTAGCAATGACTGGTGATGGGGTAAATGATTCTCCAGCTTTAAAAAGGGCTGATGTAGGTATTGCTATGGGAATAAAGGGAAGCGATGTTACTAAATCAAGTAGTGATATTATTCTGCAAGATGATAACTTCCAAACAATTGAAAAAGCAATTGAAGAAGGAAGAAACATTTTCCTAAATATTAAGAAATCAATCTTATTTCTTTTATCTAGTAATTTAGGTGAAGTATTAGTAATTATGTTTTTTGTCTTTTTAAATCTTCCTTCTCCTTTAATTTCAATTCACATTTTATGGGTTAACTTAATTAGTGATTCTTTACCAGCTCTAGCACTAGGGAGTGAAGGTAAATATGATGATGTAATGAATGATAAGCCAAGAAAAAAAGATGAATCTATATTTGCAAGAAACGGATTATTTATAACTATTTTCTATGGTTTTGTAATTGCTTTAGTAACTAGTATTGGGTTTCTTTATCCAATAATCAAAGAATTAAATATATTACAGATGCCTTTAACTTTTGAAAACATTAGAAATGTATTATCTAATGAAACTATTTTAATAAAAGCGCGTTCTATGGCTTTTTGCTCTTTAACTATGAGTGAGTTGTTTCATATGATAGGAATGAGCAATATTAAGGCTAATGTTTTTAAAATTTTAAAAAATAAGAATTACATGAGAACTTTAGCCTTCTTTATAGGTATTATTTTGCAGTTTATCGTTATTGAAATACCATTTATGAATACTATTTTTAATACCATTGGACTAACTTCCATTGAATGGGGTATTGTTTTATTATTGGGTATTGCTCCTTTGATAATTCATGAAATATTACTTCGTTTTTATAGTCAAAATTTGTAAAGTGTTGCTGAATTAAGTAATTATTTGTATTTTAGTTTATTTACTTATTACTTATTATTAATTATAATGATAAAGTATGAAAGGCAGTAAAATTTACTGAAAAGGAAGTTATGAAAGTAAAATTATTAGTAGACTCAACATGTGATTTACCATTAGAGTATTTAAACGCAAATAACGTTGAATTAATTCCATTATTAGTTACATTTAACGAAGATGAATATCTAGATTTAGTAGAAGTTAATACAACTCAACTATATCAAAAAGTTGATGAATTAAAACTATTACCTAAAACAGCATCTAGATCAATTGGTTCATTTATGGAAACATATGATAAAATCTTTGCTGAAGGATATGATCAAATTATTTACATTTGTATTTCAAGTAAGTTCTCTGGAACAATTCAAAATGCTAGATTAGCAGCAGAAGATTATAATGGAAAAGTATTAATTCATGATTCTGCAAATTTATCAACAGGTATTGGACTTCAAGTTATTAAAGCAGTTAACTGGGTTAAAGAAGGAAAATCTGGCGAAGAAGTTCTTGCATTATTAGAAGATTTAGCACCAAGAGTTAGAGCGCAATTTGCTGTTGAATCATTAGATTATTTATATAAAGGTGGAAGATGTTCTCAAACTTCTTATTTCTTTGGTAAAGGTTTAAAAATTAAACCAATTATTAAAGTAGTAGATGGAGGAATGATCGTTTATAAAAAACCAATCGGAAAAATGGTTAACGCTTTAAATAAATTATTAGAAATCATCAAAGAAGATGTGGAAAATCTTGATTTAGAAACAGTTATGATTACTCATTCTCTAGCGGAAGATTCTAAAAATTATTTGTATGAAAAATTACAAGAAATCGTTCCAGAAAAATCTATTATGATTACCGATGCAGGATGTGTTATTTCATCTCACTGTGGTAAAGGAACAATTGGTATTTTATATATCGTTAAATAGGAAATATTAATTTTCTTAAGTATATTAAAAAAAAGAACTTTAAAATTATTTAAAAAAATAGGATGGATGTCAAAAAGACTTCCATCCTTTTTTAAAACATTATAAATAATTACATCTGTAAAAAATAAATGAGTGTATTATTTTTCTTAAATATCGTAAATATATATTTTCTCTAAATTCTTATATTGAACAAATAATTTATCTTCGTAGATAAAAATTTGGGAGAGAACATTCCTTTCTAATTTAATTTCTTTATATATTTGAGTTTCTTGTTCTGTATCAAAAATTAGCAAGCAACCATCTTCTCTGTTGTAACCTCTAATGATAAGGGCATAAACTATATTTCCATCGATTGCATATGGTATATCATCATTCGGAGAAATATAAAAACTATTAGGAATATTATAAAATTGATATTTTTTCATCTTATATTCCATAGTGTTAGAATTATATTTTATAAATTTGAATCCTTCTCCATCTACATTACTAATTATTTTATTATCATCAAGTGATTTGTATAGGACAAAATTGATGCCTCCTTTTGCTTTAGTCCCTTGAGAGTTATATCCTACTCCTTCTTCAAAGAAATGCCACCTATTTTCTGAGGTAGATTTTTGTGTTATCGAAATAAATGCATCTTTATCTTCTTTATATATTAAATAAGCATAATTCTCACCGTTTTGCACTAAGAAGTCAGTACTTGTTTTATTTTTGAAATCTATGATTCCAAAAATGGATGATGTACTTCCTGAATCTTTAGATACTATTACTGTTCCTCTTTTATCTACGATAATTGAATAAGGTGGGTAGTCGACATCTATTTGTTCGGAAATAGTAAAAGTTGTTAAATCAATTTTAGATATGGTTCCTAAGTTTTTCTTCTTATCAGAGACACCTGCAAGTGGTGTATAATTCGCGGTAACGTATAAATAATTATCTTTAACACAAATATCCCTTGCAACACATTTTAAGTTAACTTCACCTTCTATTTCGTGCGAAGATAAATTAACCTTATATAATTTATCGCTATCAGCTACAAGAAGATAGTCTCCAAACTCAAATGATTTTACAATATTTGTTCCTATATCAATTACATCTGTGGATTTTATTCTATCTGCAACACAAACGGTAATGGTATCTTTTAGTACATGGCCCTTCACAACAATGCTTACTTCATATTTTGTTTCGCCAATTTTTTCCAAATCCAGTTCAGGTGTATAAGATATTTGATAATTACTTAGATCATCACAAGCAATGCCGTTATTATAAATCAAACCATTAATATCTAGGCTATCGCCAATATCAAGATAATAATATTTTTCAGATAAACTAAAACTATATTCGTTAGTAGATGAATTGCCATCTGAATCTTCTTTTGTTAAATCAAATTCGACATAAGAAAGGAAGGTTTCAAGTGAATGATTTTCATATTGCCTAGAATCAAATGGGGTAAGAGTAAAATGTTCGTATTCTATGTTTTTTAATATGATTTTAGCTTTACTTATTTTATTTTCGCTTGTCCCAATATTAATTAGAGATGTAAAATCAAAAATTACTTCGTTTACAACATTTTCATTAACATTCATTTCTAATTGTATATTTAACTCTTGTGGCAATCCTTCGATAGGTCCAAGTAGGTCTATTAACATTGAAGTGATATCAAAATTACAATTAATTTTATTCTTTCCATACACTATGTTGGTTAAATAGTCTTTAATATCTTTTTCTTCGGTTGAAGATATTGTTAAACTTGTAGGACTAATTGCAAATTCTAATTTAGTATATATTTTTTTATTTGTGTTTTCATTGCTGTAGCATAAGTAAACTGAACGACCGCCTGAATAAAAACCAAAAAATGCATCTAATTGATTAATGTCTAATTCAAAACTTCCTAAAGCATGTTTAAAACTAAATAATTCTGTTTGAATAATGTTATTACCTTCTTCTAAATATATTAAGCAATCAGCAGAAATGCTTTCACTTGAAAAAAAGGAATCTAATGCTTCTTCTAATCTTTTTTCATTAACTAGATTGCAACTAGAAAAACAAAATAATGAAATAAAGCAAATAAGTAATGATAATATTTTTTTCATCTTCGTCCCCTATATGTAAATATATTTTAAGTATATCATAAAATGTTAAAATTTAATAATTGTTCAAATATATTTTTCATATATTAAATATCTCATTTGCCTTTTTTGTAATCTATTATAAAAATTTATGAAATTTTTAGAATCAAATATTTTTAAGGATTCATTTATGTGGTAAAATAAAGTATTGAAAGATTGGTGGTTTTATGGCAAATAAAGAAATTGTTGTCAAAGGTGCTAGAGAAAATAATTTAAAAGATATCACAATTAGTATTCCTAAAGAAAAACTAATTGTCTTTACTGGTGTTTCAGGAAGTGGTAAATCCACTTTAGCCTTTGATACCATTTATAATGAAGGACAACGTAGATATGTAGAAAGTTTATCTAGTTACGCTAGACAATTTTTAGGTAATGTAGAAAAGCCAGATGTTGATTCAATTGAAGGTTTATCTCCTGCGATTGCTATTGATCAAAAAACCACATCTCACAACCCTCGTTCAACAGTAGGAACAGTAACGGAAATTTATGATTATTTAAGATTGTTGTACGCTAGAATTGGTGTGGCTTATTGTCCAACTCATAAAAAACCAATCATTAAATTTACACCTCGACAAATGGTCGATGTGGTTTATAAAAAACCTCTTGGAACTAAGATTATGATTTTAGCTCCAATTGTATACAATGAAAAAGGAACTCAAAAAGAAACATTAGAAAAAATTAGAAATTTAGGGTATGAAAGAATTCGTTTAGAAAGAAAAGATATTGTTAGAATTAATGAAGTTCCCCCACTAGAAAAGAATGCTAAACACTTTATTGATGTAGTTATCGATAGATTAATTTTAAAAGAAGATTCTTCTTCTAGATTATACGAGAGTATTGAAAACGCTCTAGATGTAGCGGATGGTTATGTAATTATTTATAGTGAAGGTGAAGAAACTTTATTAAGTGAACATCAAGCATGTCCTGAATGTGGATTTTCAATCCCACCTTTAGAACCTAGATTATTCTCTTTTAATGCTCCTTTAGGTTGCTGTCCTGATTGTCATGGACTTGGTATTAAAAGAGAATCTTGCGAAGCTTTATTAGTGCCTAATCCTAATTTAAGTATTAATCAAGGTGCAATTGCTTATTATAAAAATATTCTTGGAACTACAAATATTGAATGGCAAGAATTTGATTATTTGTTATCGTATTATGGCATTTCAAAAGACATTCCATATCGTAAATTAACTGATGAGCAAAAGCAAATTATTTTATATGGTTCTCATGTCCCTATTCAATATAAGATTACTTCTGCAAGTGGTAATGTTATGAATAGAACTGGTATTGAAGGAGTTAAAACTAAAGTTGATCGTTTATATTTATCAACTACTAGTGAGTTTATGAGAGAGTATTATGGTTCGTTTATGATCGATACAATCTGTACAACCTGTAAAGGTGCTAGATTAAACGAAAGCACTCTTTCAGTAAGAATTAACGGCCTTAATATTTATGAAGCAACCAAGTTATCATTAAAAGATTTATTGCATTTTATTATTAATTTAGAGTTAACTGAACAAGAAAAAGAAATCGCTAATATGATTTTGAAAGAAATTTCAAATAGAGTAGGATTCCTTGTTGATGTAGGCCTTGAATATTTAACTTTGGCTAGAATGGCAATGACTCTCTCTGGTGGAGAAAGTCAAAGAATCAGATTAGCCACTCAAATTGGTTCTAAATTAACTGGGGTTTTATATGTTTTGGATGAGCCTTCAATTGGATTACACCAAAGAGATAATGATCGTCTTATTTCCACATTAAAAGAAATGAGAGATTTAGGTAATACTTTAATTGTAGTAGAGCATGATGAAGATACTATGTTAGAAAGTGATTTTTTGGTGGATATAGGTCCTGGTGCTGGAGTTCATGGAGGAACTATTGTTAGTTTTGGTACTCCAGAAGAAGTAAAAAAGGATCCTAATAGTTTAACTGGTCAATACTTATCTGGAGAAAGATTTATTCCGGTTCCTAATTATAGAAGTAAAGGTAATGGTAAATTTATTTCAATTAAATGTGCTAGATGTAATAACTTAAAGAATATCGATGTTAAAATTCCTTTAGGATTATTCACTTGTGTTACTGGAGTATCTGGTTCTGGTAAATCTAGTTTAGTAACTGAAATTTTATATAAGACAATTAAAAATAGATTATATAGCACCAAAGAAATTCCGGGTGATTGCGATGAAGTAGTAGGAGTTAATAATATCGATAAAGTTATTAATGTTTCTCAAGAACCAATTGGTAGAACTCCTAGAAGTAATCCGGCTACATATATTGGAGTATTTGATGATATTAGAGATTTGTTTGCAAACACTTTAGAAGCTAAAACAAGAGGATATTTAAAAGGAAGATTCTCTTTTAATGTCAAAGGTGGAAGATGTGAAAAATGTGAAGGAGATGGAGTAAAAAGAATTTCAATGAATTTCCTTCCTGATGTTTATGTCACATGTGATGAATGTGGTGGCAAAAGATATAATGAAGAAACCTTACAAGTTACTTATAAAGGTAAAAATATCGCTGATGTATTAGATATGACTTGTGAAGATGCAGAAAAGTTCTTTAGTAATATTCCTTCAATCCATCGTAAAGTTAAAACTTTAGTAGATGTCGGTCTTGGCTATATTAAACTAGGTCAAAGTTCAACAACTCTTTCTGGTGGAGAAAGTCAAAGAGTTAAACTCGCCTATGAATTACAAAGAAAATCAACAGGTAATACTTTATATATTTTAGATGAACCAACAACTGGACTTCACGTCCATGACATTAGATGCTTATTAGATGTATTAAATGCGATTACCGCAAGTGGAAATAGCGTATTAGTTATTGAACATAATTTAGATGTTATTAAATGTGCTGATCATATTATTGACTTAGGTCCAGAAGGTGGAGATAAAGGTGGTAATGTGGTAGTTGTAGGAACTCCAGAAGAAGTATCTAAGTGTGATGGTTCTTATACAGGAAAATATTTAAAAAAGATTCTTACTCGTGATAAAGAAAGAATGAAAAATATATAATAAGGAGCAACTTATGAAAAATGCAGTTTATTTACAATCGGGAGGTCCAACAGCTGTTATTAACTCTAGTTTTTATGGGGTAATAAAAGCATATCAAGAAAATCAAGGAATTGATGTTTTATATGGATCTAGATTTGGATTACAAGGATTAATCGAAGATAATTTAATTGAAATTAATAAAGAAAAAGATTATTCTTCTTTAACTAAGATTCCAGGGGCAATTTTAGGTAGTGCAAGATTAAGACTAAAAGATGAATTTGATCCTTTATTAGATCAAATATTAGAAGTAGTTAAAAAGCATGATATTCATTATATCTATTGTAATGGTGGAAATGATTCAATGGATACAGGTGATAAATTAACTAAGTTCTTTAAAAGAGTTAATTATCCATGTACAGTAGTTGGAATTTGTAAAACCATTGATAATGATTTATGTGAAAATGATTTTTCTCCTGGTTTTGCTAGTGCGGTTAATTATATTGTAAAAAGCACAATGGAAATCGCTTTAGATTTAAAAGCTTATAAAAAAGGAAGAGTTACAATTGTTGAAACAATGGGTAGAGATGCCGGGTGGTTAGCCGCTTCTAGTTCTTTGGCTAATAGATATAATTTAGGACCAGATTTAATTTATGTTCCAGAATGTGCTTTTAAAAAAGAAGAATTCTTAGAAGACATTAAAAGAATATATCAAGAAAAAGGCAAAGTATTTATTGTAGTAAGTGAAGCTTTAAAAGATGAAAATGGAGAATATCTATTTGCCGATACAAATAATTTAGATTCATTTGGTCATATTCAACTTGGTTCTATCAGTATGAAATTATGTGATTTAGTAAAGAAAGAACTAGGAATTAACACTAGATATATTGAATATAACTTAATGCAAAGATGTGCATCTCATATTGCAAGTCAAAATGATATTACATGGGCTTATTCATGTGGATATAATGCAGTTAAGTTCTCATTAGAAAATAAAGTAGGAGTAGTTTCTATTAAGAAAAAAGAAGAAGTTACTTATCAATTAGTACCTTTTGAAAAGGTGGCAAATCATGTAAGACATATGCCTAGAAACTATATGAATGAAATAGGAAATTTTGTATCTCAAAAAGGAGAAGAGTACTTTAAAACATTTATTGATGACTCTTTTAAAATAGATATTCCAGAGGAGTTTAGATAGTATGAATAAAATTGCAAAATTTGAAAAAGTGAGTTTTGAACAATTCAAAAAAGATTATATTGATTGCTTTAGTGAATGTGATGAAATAAAAATCAAAGAAATTTATGATTCAATTAAACTCCCTAAAAGAGCGACAAAAGGTTCTGCCGGATATGATTTTTATTCGCCAATTACTTTTACATTAAAACCAAGTGAATGTATTAAAATTCCAACTGGCATTAGAGTTAAGATTGAAGAAGGTTGGTTTTTAGCAAATTTCCCACGTTCTAGTTTAGGATTTAAATATCGACTTCAATTAAATAATACAGTAGGTATTATTGATGCTGATTATTATAATGCTTTAAACGAAGGTCATATTATGACTAAATTAACTAATGATTCCAAAGAAAACAAATCTTTAACAATTGAAAGAGGAATTGCATTTTCTCAAGGAATCTTTATTCCATTTGGTATTGTTGTAGACGATGATAGTGATGAAGTAAGAATCGGTGGATTTGGATCAACAACTAAGTAAAAATAAAAACGGGATTTTGTACTTAACCCCAAAAGTTGGACTAACTGAAAATGTTAAGCACATATTAATTTATTCAAGGATTGTTG
>SVBD01000024.1 GCA_015059045.1 Erysipelotrichaceae bacterium | reverse complement strand
AATGCTGCTTAAAATAATTTTCTTTTTCATAATATTTTCCTCCTAATAATAAAATATTATTAAAAGAAAAAATTCATTGAATTTTACTTATTAAGAAATAGACATTTTTGATTTAATAAAAATTTAGATAAATGTTTTTAAAGGTTGATAAATATATATTTGTTTTAATGTATATATAATTAAAAATCATTATTAAAATAATTTTTATATAGAATAAATTTGGTAGTAAAATTGTTCATTGCTACTGAACAATTTTGCTAAATATGGAAAAATTGTTCAGTAGAAACGAATTGCTAAATGAAAAAATATCAAATTATGATTGAAAAAATGGATAAACAATATCACAAAAATTAAATCGATAAATTTTTATCAATATTTTTTAATTAATATTCAAAAAACACTTAACATACGTTAAAAGATTATTGTAAAATATATGTGTTGGCAAAATATACTAACAGGAGGAAATTAAATTATGTCAGTAAAAGTAGCTATTAATGGATTTGGCCGTATTGGTCGTTTAGCTTTCAGACAAATGTTTGGTGCTGAAGGTTATGAAATCGTTGCAATTAACGATTTAACAAGCCCTAAAATGCTTGCTCACTTATTAAAGTATGATTCAGCTCAAGGAAGATACGCTTTAGCAGATAAAGTTGTAGTTTCTGAAGATGGAGCAGAAGAAGGATGGATCGAAGTTGACGGTCACAGAATCAGAATCTATGCTGAAAAAGATGCAAACAACTGCCCATGGGGAGAATTAGGAGTAGATGTAGTATTAGAATGTACAGGTTTCTACTGCTCAAAAGAAAAATCAATGGCACACATCAATGCAGGTGCTAAAAAAGTTGTTATCTCAGCTCCAGCTGGAAAAGATTTAAAAACTATCGTTTATGGTGTTAACCATGAAACATTAACTTCAGAAGATCAAATTATCTCAGCAGCTTCATGTACAACAAACTGTTTAGCTCCAATGGCTAAAGCATTAAATGACTTTGCACCAGTTGTTTCTGGTATCATGTTAACAGTTCACGCTTACACAGGTGACCAAATGGTATTAGATGGACCACACAGAAAAGGTGATTTAAGAAGAGCTAGAGCAGCTGCAGTAAATATTGTTCCTAACTCAACAGGTGCTGCAAAAGCTATCGGATTAGTTATCCCAGAATTAAACGGAAAATTAATCGGTTCTGCTCAACGTGTTCCAGTTCCAACAGGATCAACAACATTATTATTCGCAGTTGTTAAAGGTAAAGATTTAACACCAGCTGCTATCAACGCTCATATGAAATCAGTTGCTACTGAATCATATGGTTACACAGAAGAACCATTAGTATCTTCAGATATTATCGGTATGAGATATGGATCATTATTTGATGCAACACAAACTATGGTTGCTAAAGTTGATGAAGATACATACGAAGTACAAGTAGTATCTTGGTATGATAATGAAAACTCATACACAACACAAATGGTTCGTACAATTAAATACTTAGCTGAAAAATGCTAATTTAGTTTAATTCTTTAGTTTAATATAAAGTATCGGTTCGCCGATACTTTTTTTGTTTTTACTTAAAAAAGGTAGTTTTTATATAAAAAACTACGATATATATAAAAGTATATAAATATTATTATAGATTTCTTTTCTATCATAGTATAAAATGAAATTAAATTTAGGAGAGCAAAATTATGAAAAAGCCAATAATAATTTTAATGTTTGCTTTATTAAGTCTTTCTTCGTGTGGTAAAGGAAAAGATCCTTCATCTATTTCTACTAGTGAAGATTTTTCTTCAAGTGAAGTATCGACATTAGAGCAAAGTTCAACTCAAGAAGTAACAAGCGAATCAACAGAAGAACCAAGTACAAGTGAAGAGGTTATTAAAGATTTAAAGACTCCTTTTGCTAGATTTAATGATGAAACCAAAGTTGTATCTTGGGATAAAGTAGATGAAGCTACTCACTATAATTACATAATTAATGATGGTGAAGTACAGACAACAACTTCCAATACTTTAGCTTTAGAAGATAAGAGTACTGTAAGTATTCAAGCGGCTAACTCAATTAGTAAAAGTAAATGGAGTAATGCTGTGACTTGTTATGATACAAGTGATGTTATTGTTAATGTGAAAAAAGATGTCAAAGTTTATTTCCATAATAGTAATATTAGTTCTTTAACAATTAAAGAAGGAGAAAAAGTAGCTAAACCTACAAATCCTAGTAAAGAATATTGTACTTTTGATAATTGGTATAAAGATCCTTTCTATCAAGAAGTATTTGATTTTGATGCTCCTATTTATGAAAATACAATTATTTATGCAAATTATATTGAAAATGATTTAATTAAGGATGTTACTTATTGGGTTAAGTGTGATAGTAAAATGACTAGTAGTATCCAAAGTAGTGCTTCAGGATGGAAATATATTCCATTAAAACTATCTTCAACTAATCCATATCGTGAATTTAGTGTAAATGTAAATGTTAGTGGGGCAAGTAGTACTTCTCCTTCAGCATTCTTAGTTGTAGATGGATTAGATGATAATCCGGGAAGAACATATTGGAAGAATGGAGATAGTGATTTTGCAATTACTAGTAATGGAACATATACAATTACCTTCTCAGTTGAAACACAATATAAAGTTGGTACAAGTATTACTCATGTAAAATATCAAAATGCTGTTAATAGTGCTTCAACAAAAAATGTTAGTGACAAAGAAGATTTTAAATTAGATACACCTATTGTTACAGTTGATGAATCATCAAATATGGCAAATTGGAATAATGTAACGGGCGCAAATAAATATGAAGTAATTATTAATAATCAAGAAATTCAAGAAATTAGCGTTAATTATATAGAACTATCAAAGAATTCCCATATTACTGTTAGGGCTATTTCGGAAGATAATTATTCTTCTTGGAGTATTCCTAAAGCGAATATCAATACTATTTATGAAGAATCAAAAGATGAAAAAACACATGTGTTTGTATATTTCTTAGAATCAAATGAAAACGCTAGAAAAGTAGCTGTTGGCTCAAGTGTTGAAAATGGGCCTACACTAAATAAAGAAGGTTATACATTTGATGGATGGTATTTAGATATTGCCTGTACTAAAAAAGTTACATTCCCATATGTAATGAATGAAAATACGGTATTTTATCCAAAATGGACATATATTGGTAATTATTCAACTGATGCTTGCTATAAATTAGTTTACGCTAATGGAACAAAGATTGCTGATTTAAAATTAAATGCAGATAATTTTGATTTCTATGAGTATAAAACAGGTCCAATGACTTTAACTGAAAATAAGAGTTTCTATGTAAAAACATTAGATGATAGTAAATCATGGGGGCCATATACTGTTAAATCAACTGGCTCATATAAACTATATTTTTCAGAAGAGCATTTATGGGCAATTGAAACAGAAAAAGAAAGAAATATTTATATTGCTAGCTTAACAACGACTATTTATTTTTCTAATAATAAAGGTTGGAGTGATGTATATGCTTATGTATGGAATAAATCAACAGACACACCTCAAGTTAGTTGGCCAGGAACAAAAATGTCATATGTTACAACAAATGAATATGGTGAAAGCATTTATTCTGTAAGCGTTGATACATATAGTTATGATTACATTATTTTCAATAATGGTAGTGGTAGTCAAACTGTTGATATTAAAATTGGTGATGATAATGGTTATTATTGCACTGAAAAAAATAGTGAAGGCAAGTATGGTTATGGAAACTATACTTATTCAGCATAGAAAGGAGAAGATAATATGAAAAAGATTATTTTAGTAATTAGTGCATTACTATTAACAAGTTGTAGTATGTCTCATATTAATAAATCTCCTAAATATGTAGAGAATAAAGAAGAACAAGTCACTCAAACATCAGATAAAATTAAAAATGTAATTATGTTTATTGGTGATGGCATGGGTCCAAATCATGTTGATGCAGGTGGCGTTTTTAAAGGATCTCCTCTTTGCTTTGATGTAACAGATGAAAATTGGGCATACCATGCATATTCAAACACTGATTCTAGAACTAGTAATGGCTTTACATTAGATACTACAAAATCATTACTTAGACCAGAAGAAAATAAAACTCTATACGATGGAACTCCATCTCCTTATTCAAGTGAAGGAGAAAAATTAGGAGCAAGTGGTAATATTACTACTTACACTGATAGTGCAGCGGGTGGAACAGCTCTTGCAACAGGAGTAAAAGTTACTAATTCTCGTCTTGGTATGGATATAAATGGTCAACCAATTGAAAATTTAGTAGAAATTGCTCGTGGATTAAATATGAAAACAGGAGTTTTAACTTCTGATAATATTGTTGGAGCAACTCCAAGTTCTTTCTTAGTTCATGTTGGAGAAAGACATTTATCAACTGATATTCTTGATGGTGTTGCTACTTCAAAAGCAGATTTAATTTTAGCAAGAAACGAAGATACTTTTATTAATAATAAAACTAAATATGAAACTATGTATAAAAATAATGGTTTTGATGTGGTATATAATAAATCATCCTTAAAGAAGGAATCAAATAAGATAGTTGGTTTATTTGATGGAGTTATGCCAAAATCTGATCCTAGAGCGCCTTCTTTAGAAGAATTAACAGGATTTGCCCTTGATTACTTAGACAATGAAAATGGTTTCTTCTTAATGGTAGAAGGAGCACGTATCGATAAAGAATCACACTCACATCAAACTGCAGTCATGATGCAAGAATTAATTGGTTTTGATAGAGCGGTTGAAACAGCTAGTAGATGGGCTGAAGGTAGAGATGATACATTAATTGTCGTTACTGCCGATCATGAAACAGGTGGACTTTATTATGATAGAAGTAATACAAGTAAAGAGACTATTATCGATGATATTAAGTGGTTAACTTATAATCACTCTAGAACTAGAGTTGATATTGCTGTCTATGGTGATGTTACTCGATATATAGAAAAAAATAAAAATAGATATTCGACATTAGAAGGATTACCTTATTGGGATAATACAGATGTATTTAGACTTTGTAGCGAGCATTTAAGTTCAAAATATTAAATAGTTAGTAAACAAACTACAATAAAAGTAAATTATCTTATAAATTTTGCATTGTGAATAAATAAATATAGAAAAAATAATAATAATCAATTATTATTAGTTATGGTGAATTTATGAAAAAAGGAATTAGTCTATTAGTTTTATCATTAATGTTAGGATTATCAGGTTGCAAAGTCAATAGTGATAATTCTTCTTTAAATACGTCTACAACAAGCGAAGAAAGCACTTCTGAAAGTATTTCTTCAGTTTTATCAAGCGAAGAATTAACATCTGAAATAACATCTGAATTATCTAGTGTAACAACAAGCAGCGAAGAAACAAGTAATATTATTTCAAATATTACATCTGAAATTATTAGTAATGTTACTAGTGAACAAAATAGTCAAACAAGTATTGAAGATACTACTAGTGAAGAAGAAAGTAGTGATGTATCTACAAGTGAAAATCAAACTACATTAGAAACACCGGTAACAAGTGAAAATTCTTCATCAGAAGAATCAAGCGAAGAAGAAAGTTCAGAAGAAATCACTTCAAATACTCCGACAACTTCAGAAGAAGTAAGTTCTGGAACAACTTCAGAAAGCACTAGTGAAGAAGTTTCTTCAGAAACAACAAGTGAAGAAGAAAGTAGTGAAATAATTTCAAGTGAAGAAATCTCATCAATTGTTTCCGAATCAATTTCAAGTGAAGTATCTAGCATTGTAACAAGTGAATCTATTTCACAAGCAACTTCAGATATTACTACTAGTATTATTGAAAGTATTGAATCAAGTGATATCGTTACTTCTGAAGAAGAATCAAGTGAAGAAGAATCAAGTGAAGAAGTTACTTCTAATGAAACAACAAGTGAAAATTCTTCATCAGAAGAATCAAGTGAAGAAGAAAGTTCAGAAGAAATCACTTCAAATACTCCAACAACTTCAGAAGAAGTAAGTTCTGAAACTACTTCAGAAAGTACTAGCGAAGAAGTTTCTTCAGAAACAACAAGCGAAGAAGAAAGTAGTGAAGAAAGTTCTACTCCAGAAGAAATAGTTTATGATGAACCTCTTGATAGTGTTGAAGGTGTTGATGTTACTGATTTATCTGCTTTAAAAGAAGCGTTTGATAATTGGGGTATTAATTATAAAAAACATAGTAAAACATACTTTAATGATTTAGCTTTAGAAATTGTAAATGAAATCTATAACACATACTACATTCAAGATAAGATTACACTATGTCATGAAAACTATCGTTATGTTTATAATGAAGAAGATAGTGTAAATGAAGCATACTTTAATTTACCAGGATACTTAGATTTATTTAAAGTTCCTTTATATGGTGATACATTAGAAGAAAGATTTGAAAGTGTAATTAATTCATCAGGTATTGAGTCATCACAATTAATTGATAATATTTCAAATTACTTTATTGGTGGAGAAGATTTCTCTTCAGAATATGTTGATACATATGGACCAAAAGATGTCGCTCAAAGTGGTGGAACAACAAAACATTATGATGGATGGACAAGAATTTCTGAAAATAAATATAAATGTGATCGTTTAGAAGTAATTAATGATATTCTTAAAGTCGTTGCGCCTGATTTTACAAATGGTGGTACATATATGACATTCCGCTATGTGACTATAGAATTAAATCCAATGGATGGAACTGATATGAGAATTAGACTTTATGCAAGTCCTACTCAATCTGGTAAGATGCTTGATCACCATTTAGATCAAGAAAATAAACCAAACTGGTATTTATTATTTGCGGAAGCATTAATTAGCAATATTGGAGAAACTTCAATTCCTGCAATTGAAAATCTTCTAGCGTCTCAACAAACTAGCGAATAGAATAATAAAAGATTAACTTTAGCGAGTTAATCGGTCCTTTAAAAATTTTTAGGGTTTTGTAGGGCTAGACAAAAAAACAAATTTATTGGCACTGTAGGGTGGGTGGTCA
>SVBD01000003.1:91606-109536 GCA_015059045.1 Erysipelotrichaceae bacterium | reverse complement strand
TGACCACCCACCCTACAGTGCCAATAAATTTGTTTTTTTGTCTAGCCCTACAAAACCCTAAAAATTTTTAAAGGACCAAAAATTTAATAAGTATTAAGCCTTTCTTAATACGATTGATCCATTTGCACCTAAGTTAATTGAAGAGACTGCTTGAGAATTTTCAACTAATCCTGAATGATCAAATACTAATTTATATGATCCACCTAAATCATAATTACTTACTGCATCTAATGAGTGGATTACGTATAATTCTTCGCCGTTAGAAGCATCTTTAACTTTGAAAGCAATGATACTTCCATCAGTTTTGACTTCTTCAAATTGCGCATCAATTGCTGCTCTACTTCCTAAACTTAATAATTGATTATCTTTTCTAAATTTAATTAAATCTTTGAAGTATTCAACCATATCAATGTTTTTAACTTTTAATGCATAGTCCATCTTATTAACATGGTCACCAGCTTTATATGAGTTATGTACTTCATCACCAGTACCAGCTTGTTTGCTTCTCATAAAGTCTTCACCTTCTTGCATGAAAGTGATACCTTGACCTGTAAAGACTAATGCTTCACATTGCTTATAAACATCGTTAATATTTGTTTTTCTATCACCAGTTAATGTCTTGTCTAAGTGATCAAATAATGTATAGTTATCGTGACATGAAACATAGTTGATTACTCTATTTGGATCGATTGAACCAGAGAAGTTACCTTTTAATCCTGCCATGATAGGAGTTGATTTAGATTTATCTCCTTGTACCCAACCAGTACCTGGAGTGTTATCGCCTTTAACTGCGTTTCTAATCTTATCGTTGAATGCACCGACAATACCTTCAATAGAACCAACTGTTGATTGGTTAGTTTGAAGATTACTTGCTAATGCACTTGTTCCGCCAGTCCAAGGTTCACCATAGACCATAACTTTATCATAAACTTTTGCACATTCTTGATATACATTATTCATAGTTTCTGTATCAAGTAATCCCATAAGGTCAAATCTGAAACCTGATAATTTATATTCTTCTAACCAGAATTTACAAGATTCAACAACAAATTTACTATACATATATCTTTCAGAAGCCATTTCGTTTCCACATCCAGAACCATTTGAATAGCTGAATGAAGAATCTCTACGGTGATAATATCCTGGAAGAATCTTTTCAAAGTTAGTTGTATCATTTTCAGCTGTATGGTTATATACAACGTCCATATTTACTTGAATGTTATTTGCAAGTAATGATTTCATCATTTGTTTGAATTCTTTAACTCTAACAAGTCCATCAGTAGGATCTGTTGAATAAGAGCCTTCTAAACAGTTGTAGTTTAATGGATCATAACCCCAGTTATATTGACCTTCTGGGTTTGATTCATCAACGCTATTGTAATCATAGAAAGGAAGAATTTGAACGTGAGAAATACCAAGTTCTTTTAAGTGGTCTAAACCAGTTGTAACTGTGACTCCATCCTTTGTATATGTTGTTCCTTCTTCGGTTAAGCCTAAGAATTTTCCTCTATTAGCTTTAGAAACACCTGAAGTTTCATCAATTGTCATATCTCTAACATGCATTTCATAAATAGAAGCATCAACATTTTGATTTAAGTTTTCAACTACTGGACGAGTAACGTCATCCCAGTTTAATTCTTCGTTAACTACATCAAAGTCAACTACCATACCTCTTTTACCATTAACTCCACACGATTTAGCATATGGGTCAACTACTTCATTTGTCTTATCGCCGTTTTTAACTGAATAAGTATAATATTTACCATGTAAGTAAGCTTCTTCAGTTGCAGACCATACACCTTTATCGCCTAAAGTCATATTGACTTTCTTTGTTGGAGTACTTGAACTTGAAGGAGTACCTGAATCATAAATATTTAATGTTACTTCATCAGATAAAGGAGCCCATAATTTAAATGTAGTAGTTAATTTATTAGCATCAAATGTTACACCTAAATCATTACCTTCATAGTTATATTTATTATTGAAAGCAGGACTGTCGTATAAATTCCATAAAATTAATTTTGATTCAACGACATTTCCTTCACCAAAGTCAAATTTAACTGAATAGTTTTTCTTCATATCAAATTCAAAATCACTTGGAATTAAAATTTGAACTAAGTTTAATGAAGGATATTTATTCTTTGTACCAACATTTAATTCTGTACCATTTTCAAATAATTTTAAATTAGCTTCTTTAATCTTATCTGCTTCACAAGATAAATAAACGTTAACTGAATAAGATCCGTTTCTTGTAATTGTTATATAAGAATTTAAAATAGCATCTTTAGTAGAATCTTCACGATTTTCATAAATCATTTCTCTACCTTCAAGCATGTAGATATCATAAATTCCATCACTTGATTTTTCTGGAATTGTAACAAAACGATCTTTATCTACATCTTTAGCGGACCAGTTATCTCCACCTTTTCTAATGATAATACCCATCTTTGTCATTGGATTAGGGTTTACATCGCTTAGATTAATATCAGAAATAACACCATATTGATCATAGAATGAGAATGAGTAAGCAGCACCTGCTAAACTATCAGGTTCACTTGACCATGCCCAGATATCCCAATCATCATAATCAGCCATTTCTCTAGTATAGTGAACTCTTACTTTTGTAGTTGTTTTCATATCTCCTGATAAAGTAGATTCATCAAGAAATGTTCTTTCACCAGCCCAAGGTATTTCTGGAACACTTGAACCTTCTTCATTATTTCCACAACTAGCAAAAGAAAATAATGAGGTCATCATTAATAATGATAAGAACAATTGTTTCTTTTTCATATTTTTTTCTCCCTTTATATAAATATATAATATCACAAACCTTATAAATTTCTAGAGTTAAAAGAAACAATAAAGTAAGAAATCTTTACAAATAATAAATTTCGTCTATTATTTTTTAAAGAATAAATATATAATTAATTTATAAGATAAGGAGAATTTAATATGAATAAAGTTTTAAAAATGGGCACATCATTATGCGTAGGACTATTATGTCTAGTTAGTTTATCTTCGTGTGGATTATCTACAGAAGAGAAAAACGCAAAAGCTTATATGAAAGAACATGCTGAAGATTTTTCAAATTTCAGTTTTGGTTTAGGATTAAAATATGAATCTGATAGTGTTTCTTATAACTTCAGTACAGAAAAAGGATCATATACTTCTAAAGATGTTAAATTTAAATTTGATTGTGAATACGATTGGGAAGAAGATGATTTCGATTTTACAGTAACAAAAATTACTGAAGGTGAAGATAATAAAATCGGTTTAGGCATTGCAAAAACTGCTTGTCAAACTGAATTAGCAGTTATGTTTGGTGCTGTAGCACTTGCTAATGAAGCTTATTTAGCAGAACAAGAATAATAACAAGAATAAAAGGGAATAGAAATTTCTATTCTCTTTTTTTATCTCAATTGATATAATGAATTTGGTGATAATCTATGAAGAAAAAATTCAAACTTATTATGCTAATTTGTTTATGCACATTATTTACTAGTGGACTATCTTCATGTAGCCTTTCTTTAAGCAAAGTCGAAAAGCAAGCAAAAGCTTATATGCGAAAAAATCCTGAAGACTATCCTCAATTTGATTTTAAGGGATTAGGTCTTAAATATAAATCCGAAAAAACAGACTATAATTTTATTACCGATAGGGGTCATTTTAACTATGCTTCATGCTATATTTATTTCGACTACTCTTTTGATTGGGATAAAAATAAAGGAAATCTTGTAGTTAAAGATGAAACGAATTGTTACTACGATAATGGAGGATTTTGTTTTGTTGATGGCCACTATCAACTTTGCAGCCTTAGAATTTATTTAGAAGAAGAACTTGACAATTTATTTAATATCATTAAAACCGCTAGCGACAAATATGAACAAGAAAATTAAAAGAATCGGATTTCTCCGATTCTTTTTTAATATGCTGCAATTTCTCTAATTACGATATTACAACTTGTATCTAAAGCAGTAGCGTGAACTTTAACATATCTTATAGTTAAAGGTTCTTCACTTTCATAATATAATTCTCTCATATCATGATATTCGCCTAAATTAATCCATGTTTCTCCATCTTCTGAAACTAATAATTCATAATGATGTAAATAATCTCCATGAGTCCTATCCATACCCATAATAAGGTCAATGTTATAAACATCTTTGACTTCATTTAAATCTAATGTAAAGACTGCTCCGCCTTCTTGGTTATTATAATCAAACCAAGCATATGTATCATAATCTCCATCAAACGCGTTTTCAAGTTCACCATATTCAAATAAGGTACCGATATTTTCATATGTTAATACTCTATTAATTGAAGTATTAACCATAATTTCTCTAATAATTACCCAGTTTGATCTTGAACCATCATGAGTTAATCTAATAAACTTAGCGCTTACAGGCGAATCATGTAAATCAAAGATTGCTTCTAATTGATTATCTATTGTAATATCACCAATTTTAGTCCATAATAATCCATCTTCACTAACTTCGACTTTACCAATTAATGAGTCAAGATTATCATCTAAACCTTGTAAAATAGTTACATCTCTAATTTCAATTACTTCCTCAAATTCAACGGTAATTGAAGAAAGTGTTCCAATATCTCTTGATAACCATACATAAGTATCTAAATCTCCATCGACGATATTATATTTATTTCCACGATATTCTTCTAAGAAAATGTCGTGAGTTACTTTAGTTTTAATTGTATTAACTTGAACTTCTCTAATAGATACCCAGGTAGAAGTTCCATTATTAACTAGTTTAATATATCTGGCTTCGATTGGTTCATTAGTTAAATCAATAATTTGCTCTACACCAGTTAATTCACCAACTTTTTGATAAGTTTTACCATCTGTTGAAACTTCTACATCTCCAATTAATGCATCAGTGCTATTAGGATTACCTTGAAGAACATAAATATCATTAATTGTTGTTAATTCGCCTAAGTCAATTCTAATTTCTGCATTTTCACCTGGATAGTCATTAAACCAAACATAAGTATCTTTGTCATTATCGTTAATATTATCGATTTCACCTTCATAAATTCCATCAAATCCACGATATGTGACTCCTAAATAATCTCCACTTATTAAATAAGCTGTTTCTTTAGCTAAATAATTAACTAATTCTTGGAATGGTTTTAAGCAAGAAACACCAAATTTAACTGTTACATAGTCTGTATTGTAATTAATTTTGTTTAATACCGGTGCAACGCAATTTTTCATTTCATTTTCGAATGCTAAACCTTCTCTATAGATTTCAACAGCATCTTCACTTGTTGGATCTTTCAATACTTCTAAATATTTAACTGATGATTTACATAATAAGATTAATGATTCAACCCATGGTCTAATTGATTTCTTTAATTCTAAGTTAGAACCATATTCTAAGTAATATTCCGCATCTTTAATTAATTCTTCGTATAAATCAATTAATGGATCAATCGAACTTAAATCACCACTTAAGTAAGCTTCTTCAAATCCTTCAGTATATACTTTGAATTCTTCTGATTCATCGAAATATTTATCTTCATATGGAGTAGCATTTACCATGTGAGAAATGACTTCTTTAAACTCTTTAGTTGCAGTTTCTTCAACCGTTACCATACTTGCATCATAACTTTCATCACAATCAAAGTCGTTGATATTCCAACAATAATCACAAATTGCAAAAATTGACAATTTACTTTGTTCTGCTTGTTGCATTGGGTTAGTTACAATACCACTAAAATTAGCTTCTTCATCTCTAGCAAGTCTTTTATTTAAAACTTCACCTTTACCCATTAATAAATATTCAACACAATAGTCATTAACTGGCCAGTTTAGCCACATGAACGCTTCTCGTCCTGATAATTCGATGAATTCTTCAAATTTACCATTTTTAACACTACTTGAAATCTTTTCACCAGTCCACATGATATCGACACTTTCGTCTAATCCATCACATAGTTCACTAAAGTATTCAGCACGTGTAACTCTTAAATAATCATCTGACATATAACAATAAGCACTAGGAACGAAAACTAAATTGTAACAATCACCTTTTTCTTTGCACCAAGCAGTCATATCATTTAATAAATCTCTTTGTAAATCTGCTTCAACTCTATTATTATCATCAACGTAAACATCGTCTGCTGAAATAACGAATTGTCTTACACCATTTTCATATAATTGTTCAAATTTATTTTTAATAGCAGCAAGACCTTCTTCATAGTTAGTTTTTCTAATTGGATTAGTTAAGAATGGGTGAATAGACCATGCAAATCTAGTCTTTGTTCTTCTACCAGTCTCAATTTGTTCTTTTAAATCTAATAAATCAGAATCATTATATAAACCTCTCCAGTTTGAACTATGGTAGCTATCATCTTTTGGAGCATAAATATAAATATTGGATTTAACTAAACTTGCATATTCCATTAATTCAACTCTTTCAGAATTAGTCCATGGAATTCCATAATAACCTTCAATAAACCCACGATATTTTGTATCAGAATAATCTTTAATTTCTAAAGTAGAAATTACATTATCACATTGATCAAAAATCCATTGCAACGTAGTGATTCCATAGAAACACGCATCAGTATCCTTACCTAAAATAGTAATGTTGTTTTGATCAATTGAAAGATAATAAGAATCAATTTTTGTAAATAAATCGTCAAATTCAACATCAATTGTGCTTTCTACTAATTCATTTTCATCATATACACCCACTAAAATATTTCTAGAAGTTGTAATTGTATCCGTTTCTGTAGCGTATATATCTTTCAAAGCAAGAACATCATATAAATGATCTTTTGTATAAACATCTACTGTATCTTCAAATACCACATTAACGCTATTAGGGATATAGTATCTTTCGTTTTTATAATATACATCATGAGGTATTGGATAAATATCATATGGTGCTTTTGTTTCATTAGAATATTCAATATCACTAGGGATACTAGTTGTATATTCGCCATAATCTTCTTCAGAACTTGATTCCTCAGAAGAAATTTCTTCTGAACTTAACTCTTCTGAACTTGATTCTTCTGAACTTGATTCTTCACTAGTAGAAGGATAACTTGATTCTAAAGAAGACTCAATACTAGTTGTAATTGAAGTAATAATTTCACTCAATTCTTCACTTGACACTTCACTTGAGATTTCACTTGTAACAACTGAACTAACAATTGATGAAATTACTTCACTAGTTACTTCTTCGCTTGATACAATACTTGAAACAATGCTGGAAATAATACTGCTAGTTTCTTCACTAGAAATTTCACTTGTAACACTTGATGTGACGATAGAAGTTAATTCTTCTGAAGTTACAGAATTTGATTCGCTTGCTTCATCTTCAGAAGAGAGATTCTCACTTGTATTTTGTGAAATATCACTACTAGGCATTTCGCTTGTTGATGAATTATTACCTCTGCAAGCACATGCGGTTAAAGAAGTAACTGTTAAAGCAATAATTGATAGCATTAATAACTTTTTCATGATTAGTTACCTCCTAATGTTTTGACACAATTTACTTTTTCAAAACATTTATTTCCATATAGAACATCTACTTGAGACCATGCTGTTTTTGTTCCCACATAATAAACATCAGCTTCAATTAAAGCGAAAGCATTCGCTCTAATTTCCTCAATATTTGACATAATATTTATCGTCTTAATATTTGGTTTGCCTACTTCTAAAGAACTAGATAAGAATAATCTTTCTGGAACATAAGTTACTCCATCCATAATATTACAAACTGTTCCTTCTACAATATTTGCTCCAACAGCATAGAAAGTTTTATTCGCAGCTTCTAAATCTTTTAATTGATTTGAATATACATTAATAGTTTCTACACCTGTACAATTCATAAATGAAGCAAAGTTAAGTGTTGTTAATTTTTCTGGTAAATCAATTACTTTCAAACTTTCACAATTTAAGAATGCATATGGTCCAATCTCTTCAACAGAACTATAACTAATTGCTTCTAAGGAAGTACATCCTTCAAAACTTGAATCTCCAACCTTAGTAACATTATTAATTGTAACGCTTGTTAAATCTCTACAATATTTGAATGCATCTTTACTAATTTCTGATAAATTTTCACATTCAATATTTAATTCCTCTAATGAAGCACAATATCTAAATGAAGCTTCGCCTAATACTTCTAAATCATCATTAAAATTAATTGTTGTTAATTTTCTAGAAGTATCAAATGCATGTGCCCCTATTTCTACTAAACTTTCTGGGAAAGTCAATTCTGTAATTGAAGATCCATAGAAAGCATAATCTCCTATTTTTTCTAATGTAGAAGGAAAATTAATTATTTCAAAGTCATCTACATTATAAAAAGCGTAATCTCCAATTTCTCTTAAAGAAGAATTTTCTGGGAAAGTAATCTTCTTAATATTAGGATTTAATTCTGGGAATGTACTTAATGGATAACATAATCTAGCTGGAATTCTTTCAACTTGTTCACCAATAACAATTTCAATTGGCTTTGAAATTTCAGTTGGGTAGAAGACCCAGTTTTTAGCGTCGAAATCCTTGCAATTAATCGCATTGAAATATACTTTTTCAATACTATTACTAGAAAAAGCCCCGTGTCCAATCTTTTCTATAGTAGAAGGAACCACTACTGATTTAATCCATGTTAATTCAGTAAATGAGTCATTCGCGATTTCTTTAACTGGTTTTCCTTGATAATATTCAGGAATTACAATAGTTGGCGTGTTTAAGTTATGTTGTCTATTTGAAACAATATAATAAGTTCCATCATCACTTAAATCAAAAGTCAACGTTGTAGTATAAGAACTTGTCGAGTTGTTTGTTAGTTTGTTATCTAATCTATATGTTGGTTTTTCAACGTTAAGCGCTAAAATACCAAGAATAAAAAAGCATAACATGTATTTTATTATCTTCTTCATAATAATTCTCCTTTCTAAGCGTTAATTTTTAATAAACTACTTGCTTCTTTATCACAATAAATAGTTACATTAGGATGAGATTTCAAAATTGAAGCTGGCAAATTTTCATTTGCTTCTTCTTCAAATAAACATCTAATTGCTTCTTGTTTGTTTTTTCCAAAAGCAATAAGAATGATTCTCTTTGCATTCATAATTGACTTTAGTCCCATTGAAATTGCTCTTGTAGGAACTTCATCAATTGAATTAAAGAAGCGAGAATTATCTTTAATTGTAGATTCTTTTAATGAAACGATATGTGTTAAGGAATCAAAAGAAGTACCTGGTTCATTGAATGCGATATGTCCATTACTTCCAATACCTAAAATTTGAATATCAATTCCTCCATGATTTTCAATCTTATCATCATATCTTTTATAATAGTTTTCACTAGTTTCTTTATCACTAGGAATATAAGTTTTATTTATATCAATATTAATGTGATTAAATAAGTTATGGTCCATAAAATATCGATATGATTGATTATTTGTTGAATCTAAACCAACATATTCATCTAAATTAAATGATTCTACGTTTTCAAAAGATACTTCATTAGTTTGATATGCTTCAACTAATTTTTTATATACTCCTAGAGGAGTAGATCCAGTCGCTAAACCTAAAACACATTTACTTGAATTGTTGATTAATTCGATTATTTCATTAGAAACAACTTCATTTATTTCTTCTTGCGTTAATACTTTTAGTTCCATATACTCTCCTATCTAATAGAAATAGTTATTTTTTCTTTATTCATTAATTCTTCTTTTGAAATGAATAAACCTTCTTTAATACTATAACGTTTTCCTTCATATAAAATTTCTTGTGCACTACAATCACCTTGATAATTAAATTCTACAATTGAATTTAAAATCTTTATTGACATTTTAACGCTTCTTGCCCCGAAATAATTAGATGGACTAATACTAATTCCTTCTAAAGAATGTTCAATACCAAATAATCCACGAATAATAGTTTTAATTAATGTATTAGCGCTTCCTGTATACCAATCAGACATTGATTCTCCATCCATATTTGATTCAACATTATATGAATATGAGTTTGGCATTACAAAAGGCGTTGTTGATATCTTTTTATGAGTAATTGGAAGAATCTTTTCAAGTTGATCAATTGCTTTTCTTCCTTCCTTCATCATAAATAAAGACATAATTCCAAATAATGTTGCATGAATATATGTTGCACCATTTTCCGCTGTTCCCTTTGGAAGGTTAATAATGCGTCCTACTCCCTTAACATCCTTTTCAAAATGCGGGTTAAAAGTTTTTAATCCATATTTAGAATCTAATCTTTCATAAGCATTAATAATGTGTTTGTTCTCAATTAGGTTTTCATTACACATTCTTGAAATATGATAAAAAGCATTACAAGCAAGGGAATCTCTACTTAATGAATCAACATCAGAAAAACTACCAACTAAATAACTACGATCTTCTCCCCAACCATGAATAATTTTCTTTTCATCGTTTGAAGAAACAATACCATATGTTTTAAAACCATTAACTAATTCTTCTTTTACTTGTATATATTGATTAATTAACTCTTCTTTAATATTTAATTTAGTAAATAATTCAATCATTTCATTAAGGTTTCGATAAAGTTGAAGAGTAGCCATAATTGATACACCATTACCATATTCGACACCTTCTTTATTTGAAATACCTAAACCATCTAATGCATCATTCCAATCTCCATACATTGCTCTTAAACACTTAGTATTTTCATCGATATGAGTAATTAAATAATTCATCACATTAATCATATGGTCTAAAACAGTATCTTTCTTTTCAGCAAGAATTCCCATTGCACCATCTCTTAAATAGTAAGTAGCTTCTTCTTCTAAAATTGAATAATCGCCTGTATAGCATAAATAAGTATAGATTGTTGAAATAATCCAAACACCTTGATCAATAAATGGTCTTAAATCCATTCTTGTCACTTTACTTCCTTCTGGAGGTAAAGAATATTGTCTAGGTGGATTTCCATCTGGAGAAATAAAATTTAAAACTTCAATAATTTTGCTTCTACATGTAGTTGGATTCCAAATTAATGCCGCTTCAATTTGTTGCATTACATCTCTAACACCTAAGAAAATTGCTCCTGAGTTTTTAGCAAGACCACAATATTCAGTTTGATAAATAACATACTCTAAAAATCTATTTAAAGTCTTATCATTAACTTCGTTATTTCTCCATCCTTCAAAATTTAATTTTAACATTGAAGATGAAGAATATTTATCTTCTAATTTTTTACGAAGAGTATCTAATTCTTCTTGAATAGAAGAAATTGTATCTGTTTTTACTAATTGATTTAATTCTTCTTCGTTATGAGTTGTTTCAATTGTATAATCTTGAACAACATATTCTTTTGCCTTTAAATTATATTTAACTAAGTCACCTGCAACGCCTGTATCAACAAAGTGAGTAGTGTGATTTAACATAGTAAATTCGCCTTTTTTAAGGTTTTTTGAAGCCATTATTGAAGATTCTTTACCGCCTGCAAATTCACTTTTTGAAGTTGTATTATATATGTTTTGATATTCATTATGAATTCTTCTTTTAACTACGCCATAGTTATAAATTCTAATTTTACGATCGATATCTTCAGGCGAATCAAAAGTGAATACATTGTTTTTATAATCTACCCTCTTAAACCATTTAGTTTCCATTGATTCTCCATTGCAATATTTAAATAAGCAATTAAGGTAGGATGCCAAATAAATTTCTTTTTCTTTTGATTTATGATTATAAGCATATGTTGTAAAACATACTTTCTTTTTATCATTAACAAAAATTCTTAATGCGTATCGTGCACTTTTTGTTTCTAGCAAGAAATAACATGAATCTTTTGCATATATACAATATCTTTTTAATCCTTCTTCGTTTAGCCCTTCTCTCATAATTGAATGGTATTCATAACTACCATTTTTTAACTTTTCTCCTTGAAAGAAAGACAAGAAAGGTTCTCTACCTTCTTCAGAAGGTAGAACCAAATAATATGTTGATTCATTTACGCTAATGTATCCAGAAGAATATACCCAACAAGTAAACCCATCAGTTCCATATGGGAAGCGTGAAACTCCATCACCCCTTGGTTTACACAGTACTCTTCCATCATTCATAAAATATGTATTGCTAGCTAAAGGAAGTAAATTATTACGTTTTTCAAATAATTCAATTTCTTTAAATAGTCTAGAAACCTCATTATGTATGTTACTCATTATACGCACACCCCTTCCATATTCTTTATAAATTGATTAATTGCATCTAAATATATATCAACTTCTTCTTGCGTTGGCATTTCAATAAATACTCTCAAGACTGGTTCTGTTCCAGAAACTCTTAATAACACCCAAGAATCATTTTCAAATATGTATTTGATATTCTTATTAATTCTTTGAATCTCTAAAGGCTCTTTTTTAAAAGAAGGGACATTATTTTTTAAATAAGAATAAATATCTACTTCTTCATGATATCCTAAAGATTTTTCAACAATTACATGATTAAATAAACAGAAATCTTTGACTTCATTAATAATCTCTGAAACTTTTTTATTCATAACAACTATCATTTCAATAAATAGAGCAGCCGCAAAAGTAGAATCTTTACCAAAGATATAGTTTCTTATTGTTAAACCACCAGAAGATTCTCCACCAATTAAAGCATCCACTTCCATAATTTTTGAAGATATGTTTTTAAATCCAACATCAACTTCATGACATTTATAGCCAAATGCTTCTGCTACTTTATCAACTAAATTTGATGTAGCCAAATTTTTAACTGCATCACCTTTTTGATTACGATATTTAACTAAGTAATAATATAAACAAGCAAGAATTTCATTGCTATTTACATAATTACCATTTTCATCTAAAACACCTAATCTATCTCCATCTGAATCAATACCAAAAGCAACATCATATCCACCTTTAATAACTTTATCTTTTAAAGTAAGCATATTGGCTAATGTTGGATTAGGTAATAATCCTCCAAACATAGTATCGTGTGTGTTATGGATAGATTTATAATTTTTTAAATTCATATTTTTAGCAAAGCGATCTAATGTAATAGATCCTGTGCCATAAAAGGCATCAAATAATACTTTGATGTCACTATTTTTTACTTTGTTAGAAATAAAAGATTGAATGTTTGAAACATATTGATCAATAAAATTAATTTTCTCAACATATAAAGAATAATCTTCTTCATAATGTCTAATTACTTTAATTTTTCTAATTTTTCTAATTTCATTTTCAATTTCATTAGTCAAATTAACATCTGCATCCATTCCTTGATCTTGAAATAACTTTATACCATTAAAATCATATGGATTATGAGAAGCAGTTACCATTGCCCCAAAATCATTTTCCATTTCTTTGGTTAAGTACATAACAGCAGGCGTTGGACTTGCTTGATTAGATAAAAGTACTTGAATGTGATTTCCTGCAAGAACTTCACTCATCCACAAAGCAGCTTTATCCGACATAAAACGATAGTCATATCCTATGACTACTGGCTTTTTGCTTTTTCTTCTTTTAATAACATTACAAAGAGCTTGAGATATTAATCTAATATTATCTTTATTAAAGGAATCACAAATGACCCCTCTAAAGCCCCCTGTGCCAAATTCTATTTTTTTCATACAATCTTTACTTCTTTCTAAATCTTTACTATTAACAAATATATCCTAGTCCCCAAAAAGGGGACTAGAATTATTACAAAATAAATTATTAATAAGCTGAAATTTCTCTAATAACAATATTACATCCTGTATCTAAAGATAATGCTTGTATTTTTACATATCTTGCAGTAATAGTTGATTCTAAAGTCAATCTTAATACTCTAGTATCTGTATACTCACCAATTGAAACCCATTCGTTTCCATCTTCTGAAACTAAAATTTCATAATTATGTAAGAAATCGCCGTGTTCATCATGTTGCCCCATAATTACATCAATGTTATTAATTTCTTTAATACTCATTAAATCTAAGACAAACGATGCTCCACCTTCTTTGCTATTATAATCAAACCATGCATAAGTTTCTTCGTCTCCATCAAAAGCATTTTTATATTCACCATATACAAATAATCCATCAATATTTTCATACGATAATACTTTTTCTGAATAAACAAATTCAATTTCTCTAAATGCAAACCAATGTCCGCCAGTATCAATACCATCTAACTTAATATATCTAGCATTAATATATCCATTGCTCATACTAATTGTTTTAGTATGTCCTTCTTCACCAACACGCATAAAACCAACTAATTCATAATCTACTCCGTTTGATGAAGCATATACATCCATATCTGCTAAATCTCCTAATGAAGCATTACCATTATGGAGAACAATTTCTTTGATTGTTTTAACTCTACCTAAATCAACAACAATCTCAGGATTATTAGAAACATCAGGAGTTCCTTCAAACCATGCATATGTATCTAAACTTCCATCAATAATGTTTTCAAGAGAATTATCTAAGTAAATATTTGGTAATCCGCTACAAGTGACTGTTACTTCTGGTTCAAAAATTTGGAATGGGAGATGTTTATTAATTCCATTATCCGGATCAACTTTTGCTACATAATTATATTCTTCATTCATTGTAACAACGATAGAATACCATCCGGCTTCATATGGTGCTTCATATAAAATTACTCCATTAGCGTCATAATGAATTGAATATGCTTCTTTTGGTACATCAACCACATTACCTTCTTCATCAGTAAAATTAACTACTGTTGGTGAATGTCTCATTCCATCGTATTCAAATCTAGTTTCATCACTAAAGTTAATTGTAACTAATGTCTTATCTTCTTCGACTGGTTCGTTAATTCTGAATACTGCCCAATGCTTAATTCCTGCTTCAGCATCATATTTTGAAGTAAATGATGAGTTTTCATTAATTCTAACAGTCATAGAATATGTTCCAGGTTCTGTTGGAGCAACTTCACTATCATACCCTGCTTCTGAAGTATATCTAATTGTATACTCAGTACTAGGGATTTCTACTTCGTTACCACGAGCATCTGTAAATCCAGTAAATTCTGGTGATACTGGTTGTCCTGTATAATCATAAACAGCAGCATTATTAAAGTTAATAATTACTTCTTGTTTAATTTTCATTGAGCACCATTTTCTAACGCTTTCTTGTTTAAAGTTTTCATTGATTTCAACAATTAGTGAATAACGACCAGAATTTGGAATTTCTTGACCGTGATTTACACCTTCACCATCTTCAAGATACCATGTATACATTGTATCTATTGGAGATACGCTAAATAATGATTTAATATTTTCTTTTAAATATTCATTAGTAAATGTTGTTCCTGCTTCAAAATTATATGTTACAGTTGGTGTTACTTTTTCGATTTCCCCACCTTTAGTAATTACTGCTTTAGAAAATAATAATTCCTCTTGATCTTGTAACCAACCTTTAGAATCTTCTTTTACATATAATCTCATTTCTAAAGTCTCATTAACTTCTTCTACTTCAACATGAGAGAAAGTTAATAAATTTTCTGTATCTCCTTCAAAGCCTAAGAAACAAGGTGCGGTAAATAATCCAAATTGATTAATTAAAGTTTTATCATTTGAAGCATATACATTATTATTTAATGTCCATTCTCCATCATATGTCGCGCTAGAAAAATCAAATAATGTTTGATAGTAATCTTCCATTGTTGTGTTTTTAACTGCTGTATAAACACTAACATTTTCTCCGGTTTGAAGATCTTTACGGAAATGTGTCATATTATTTCCATTTGTACCATAGCCCGAGTTAACGCCACTACTATTTGTCATCCAAAGTTCATCACCATTAAAATATGTAGTTCTTTCTAGGTCATCAGCTTTTGCGTGGAAATAAACAGCAACATCATAAGCACCATTTTCTTTGTTAAAATTAATCGTTGTATCTCTTCTATATGAACCACTATTATAGTAGTCATTAAAGAGTGCTAATACACCTTGATCGGGTTCTTCAGCGTTAATTTTATTGCTATTATTATTAATAGCACCTCCCCCTGCCAATAACATACCAACTATGGCAAGAGTTAATAATTTTTTATTCTTTTTCATAATTTTTTTACTCCTATTACATTATTCTAAATGTAATCCAATTTTTAATATCATTTTCAGTATCTACTTTAGCTTTATAACCTGAATCTTCTTTCATTGTTACAACCATTGAATACAAACCAACTTCTGAAGGAGCATCACTTCCAATACTTGCTTCGTTTTGTTCATAATGAATTGTATATGCAGTTTCTGGTACATCTACTTGATTTCCTTCTTCATCAGTAAAACTAATTATCATTGGTGTTTTTGCACTTCCATCGTATTCAAATGTTGTTGTTTCATTAAAATTGATTTTTACTGTTTGAACTTCAACTTTATTAAATGAATAATATGAGAATGATTGAATAGTAATATTTGATGTATCATTTGTTGGATCTCCAGACCAATCTGGACACCAACCACCCATCCAAACATACATCGCTTCTGTAGGGATGTATTCTGTTAATGTTCCAATTAATACATCATCAACATAGAATTCTACTTTTTCTCCATTGTACCAATCAAAACGATACTTATGGAATTCGCCATCAGTAACATCAAATGGTAAAGTTAATTTTTGTGTAATTTGATCAGTTTCAGTAATATAAGATGAAATCCAAATATTATTTGTTCCCCAAATTTCGATATCGATTTCATGGTTGTAAGTTCCATCGTTATAATATAGCCAAAATGCAGTTGCAACACCACTTTCAGCTGTTGTTGCGGCTACAAATTCAAAAGAACCTTCATCATATTTATCTTTTGATTTAATTGCGGCTCCTGTTCTTGTAGCCCCATCAATTTCCATTGAAACAGAACCATCGATGTTGATGGTTACATTTTCTTCATCAACACCGTTGTTCTCGTCATATCCCCATTTGTCAGTAATTTTACTAAAATTACTACTAATATCTATGCGTTGCCTGGGATTAATTTGGAAGACTGCTTGATTGTAGTCATATCCATCAGCGAATGCATAAGCATCAGAAGTCAATCTAACTACCATTGCATACCAACCTGCTTCTGTAGGTGCTTCTGGACTATTGTAACCACCATCACTAGAGAAGTTAATTGTATAAGCAGTTTCTGGTACATCTACTGGATTTCCTTCTTCATCAACAAATCCTGTAAATGTAGGATGTCCTTCTGTATATGGAGTATTATTTTCAAATACTGCTGTTACATTAATTACTTGAGGTACTGGATCAGCTTCTTTTACAATCCACAATGAATTATTAGTGAAGTTCAAATAGAAACTATAATAACCTGTTGTATTAATAACAATATTATTTGTTCCACTTAAATATGAATATGCAGGACATTCTACATTAACGTTACCAATACCTGCTGTTGTAGAATTATCCCAACTAGCAGCTTTTTTAGTTTTAATCTCTGTATTTGCTTCTAAATAGACATTAAGAAGTTTTACTTCGTATTCATTGTGAGTTACAAAACGATAATCTTCACTGTCACCCCAACTAACCATAGAACCAGTTAAGTAATAATCACTTAATTCTGCTGGTGCTTCATAACCTGATACCCAAATTGAATATCCGCCATTAGCCCAAGTTTTAAAGTAAACATCTACTGTACCTGTTTGTCTAACTGTTACTACACCATCATTATTTTCAATATTAGCGCCACTATCAATACCGTATTCTGCAAGAACTTCTCCAGCAATTTTAATAACAACAGTTTCACCTTCAACTACAGCTACTTGTTGAACCATATATTCACCAGTTTGTTCGTCTTGTAAAGATGCACTTGTATTTTCAACTAATGGATATGATTCTTCGCCAATTACAATTGCATAAGGTGCAACGATTTGGAATACAGCTTGGTTATAATCTCTACCATTAATAAATGCATAAGAATCATCTGTTAATCTAACGACCATTGC
>SVBD01000003.1:0-91506 GCA_015059045.1 Erysipelotrichaceae bacterium | reverse complement strand
ATTTGGAATACAGCTTGGTTATAATCTCTACCATTAATAAATGCATAAGAATCATCTGTTAATCTAACGACCATTGCATAATAACCTGCTTCTGTAGGTGCTTCTGGACTATTATATCCACCTTCACTTTCAAAGTTAATTGTATATGCAGTTTCTGGTACATCTACTGGATTTCCTTCTTCATCAACAAATCCTGTAAATGTAGGATGTCCTTCTGTATATGGAGTATTATTTTCAAATACTGCTTCTACTTTAACTACTTCTTCAGATGCTGGAGCAACAATACTGAATACTCTCCATGTATGAACAGAATTATATGTTTCATTTGCTACTGTAGTAATATCTAATGCATATGTTCCTGGTGTTGTTGGAATTGTTTGTCCATCTCCTATTGGAGTGCCATTATCTACATATGCCCATGTGTATTCAACACCTTCTGGTACTGAAACAGTGATATTTGGTGCTTCACCTGTTCCATCATATTCAAAACTTTGACCCGCTTCAAATGAGAATGTGATTTCTGGATCTACTTTTGCTATATCAACTAAACTATAAGCTGAGTTATACCATACTCTACCTGTTGCATAAGCATAATCAGTTGTATTATTTAATGTTACAACAATTACATAATTGCCTGCTTCTGTTGGAGGAGTTGTTGTATAACCAACAGTATCATTACCATATGTAACTACATAATCAGCAGCATCAATTTCTACCGGATTTCCTTCTTCATCGATAAATCCTGTAAGTGTCGGAGCCTTTACTTGATTATTAACATTGTATGTTCCTTCATTATCAAATACTGGTTCAACTACAAGAATTTCTGCGCTTGGTAATGCTTTAATTGAGAATACGCACCATGTTTTATATGATTTATATTCTTCATTTTCTACTGTATTAACGACTAACGCATATGTTCCTGGTGTTGTTGGAATTGTATGTCCATCCCCTACTGGCAAATCATCTTTTTGAATTTCCCAAGTATATTCAACTCCTTCTGTTACTGAAACAGAAATATCTGGTGCTTCATTTGTACCATCATATTCAAAGATTTGACCTGCTTCAAATGAGAATGCGATTTCTGGATAAACTTTAGAACTTGGAGCTTCAATGATAAACCAAACAAATGCCTTTTTAGCATTATAGAAATCGCTATCTTCAGTATAAATAACATATGCATATGTACCTGGAGTTGTTGGAACTTCTGTACCTACGAATACTTCATTTTGTTCATATACTGCTTCGTATTCAACTCCTTCTGTAACTGTTGCTGTAATATCTGGTGTTTCGCCTGTTCCATCATAAACAAATGTAGCGCCATTTTCGATTGAGAATGTAATAGTTGGATCAACTTTTACAACGTTAACATCAATATAGAATGATGTTGTAAAGCCTTGATAAGTTACAACTACTTCTTTTTCTAATCCTGGTGTATTCATATCAACTGGAGTAATCATATCCATTGTAATATCAATATCTTCTTTATTACCATTTGAATAAGTAACCTTAATTGTAGCGCCCTCTAATGATAAAGTTTCGCCAGCATTATAAACTAATTTATCAGGGTCATAACCCATTTGAATTTTTGTAACTGTAATTTGTTCGGAAGATTGATTTTCACTTGTTGTTGGATCTTCACTTGTAACTGGATCTTCACTTGTTACTGGATCTTCGCTTGTTACTGGATCTTCGCTTGTTACTGGATCCTCACTTGTTACTGGATCTTCGCTTGTTACTGGATCTTCACTTGTAACTGGATCCTCACTTGTTACTGGATCCTCACTTGTTACTGGATCCTCACTTGTTACTGGATCCTCACTTGTTACTGGATCTTCGCTTGTAACAGGGTCTTCACTTGTTACTGGATCCTCACTTGTTACTGGATCTTCACTTGTAACAGGGTCTTCACTTGTTACTGGATCTTCGCTTGTTACTGGATCTTCGCTTGTAACAGGGTCTTCGCTTGTTACTGAATCTCCATTATTACTAGATTCTGAAGAAACAATAGAATCTGGTAGTGAACTACTTGATGAAGAGTTGTCATTATTATTTTTACAACCTGCTAAACCAAGCAATAATGTTAGGGATAAAACCGCTAAAAGTTTTTTATTTTTCATTATCATTTCCCTCCTATAATTTGATAATTGATTCTTCTGTAATACTATCGAATAAATGAAGTTTGTTTTCGTTAAAATTTACTTTTACTACATCATTTACTCTGTAGTCTACTCTTCCTTGTACTTTTACAATGAAGTCGTTGTTGTTTATAATTGAATTATCTTGATCAAAAGATAAATAAATTAACGTTTCACTACCAAGAGTTTCAATCATTCTAACTCTTGCTTCCATTCCTTTTTCAGAAATAGCAATATCTTCACTTCTAATTCCAAGAATTACATCTTCAATATCAGTTCTTGCTAATTTAGATTTTAAGATATCAATTTGATTACCATTTTCTAATGTAATCTTTGATTTCTTGGTTAAGTGTTCAATTTTACCTTTAAAGAAATTCATTTGAGGTGTTCCAATAAAGGATGCTACAAATAGATTAGTTGGATGATCATATAAATGAACTGGTGTATCAATTTGTTGAATCAATCCATCTTTCATAACTACGATTCTTGTACCCATTGTCATCGCTTCTACTTGATCGTGAGTTACATAAATAAATGTAGTTTTTAATCTTTCGAATAACTTAATAATTTCAACTCTCATTTGAGTTCTTAATTTAGCGTCTAGATTAGATAAAGGTTCATCTAATAAATATGCTTTAGCTTCTCTTACAACAGCACGAGCAAGAGCAACCCTTTGTCTTTGACCTCCCGATAATGCTTTTGGCTTACGTTTTAATAAATCTTGAAGTCCAAATATTTCTGCAACCTGATGAACTTTTTGATCTATTTCTTCTTTTGAGAAATGTCTTAATCTTAGACCAAACGCGATGTTGTCATATACATTTAAGTAAGGATATAACGCATAGTTTTGGAAAACCATTGCCAAGTCTCTATCTTTAGGTTCTAACTCATTTGAATAAACGCCATTAATGTATAAATTACCTTCAGTGATTTCTTCTAACCCTGCTATCATTCTTAATGTAGTTGATTTACCACAACCAGAAGGACCAACAAATACAATAAATTCACCTTCATCAATTTCCATGGAGAATTTATCAACAGCTTTTACCCCACCTTTATAGACTTTGGTTACATCTTCTAATACAATCTTTGCCATCTAATTGTTACCTCCTTTTTTCTTTTTTAAAATTATAACTGCTACAGTACCTGCAAGAATTACTCCACCGATTATTCCAAATATCCAATATGGGAATTCTTGTTTATCTTGTTGATTTGTTTGATTATTTGATGATTGATTTTTATCATCTTCATTATTATCATCAATATCAACATTTTTATTAATTGCAAAGGTGTCAAATAAGACACTTTCACCATTTGAAATTTTATATACCTTGGCATATAAATTATCTTCATTTATTTCAATCGAAGTATACATCTTTAAGTCTGATGAATCTTCTACTTCAATTGGAATTAAATCTTTATTATAATTTACCGCCTGATAATATTTAGACCCTGAAGATGTTCCAGAATTTAAATATATCGTTCCTTCCGGATTTAAATAAGTTTTATATTCAATACCATCATAAGTAGTATTTTTAACATTTTTATCCTTTGAAGGAATAACCTCTAAAGTTTCATTTTTATATGTACCTTTTAGAGGGTAAGATCTTGAATATAAGTGATCATGTCCTTGAAGAACTAAATCAACATCATATTCACTGAAGATTGGAGTCAATTGGTTTCTAATATATTGGATGTCATTATCTTCTCCATCAATATTTGAACAATGTCCTCCAGCATCGAATATACCTTTATGCATCATCACCACAATGAAGTTTGATTCTTTAGATTCCTCTAAATCATTTATTAACCAATCGATTTGAGTTTGAGATAATCCACGAGAATTATTTCTTCCTTCATTTATTGTGTCATTAGTGTTTAATGAAATGAAATGTGAACCTTGATAATCAAATGAATAATATGAGCCTTTTTCATTTAATCCTTCTTGATATAAAGGATGATTAAATCTTGATACATAATCATTATCGCTTGCTTCATGATTACCTGGAGTAGTCATAAATGGAATATTCATCATAATATCTTTTTGTTTAGTTAATGCCCATTCCCATTGTTCTAATTTTGGATTGGTTCCTTCATATGAATCATTAACGATATCTCCTGTTAATACGAAGAAATCTGGATTACTAGTTTTCATAACTTCTTTGAGTAATGTGTTATATGCATCGTAATGATATTCTTCATATCCTTGAGGATCAGAAATATGAACAAAGTTTAACTTATTTGAACTATTTGCAGTTTTAAATTCTCCTACATCCGACCAACAATTTAATTCTTTATCTCCTAAGCGATATAGATATTTTGTATCTTCCTTTAAAGAAGTCGCTACAACTTGATGGATAAATCCATCCTGTAAAACTAAACTCTTTGTTGATGTCCCTTGATATTCTTTAACACTACTAGAATTGAAATCGCCATTTTCTTTTTCAACAACTTGAAGAATTGTATCCGTATTCCATGTCGTATTATAGTTAAATGCCATCTCTGTTTTACTATCATTATAAATAGACATAGTAATCATTCTAGGAAGTGAGTTCTCATTAGGTAATTCAACAATTCCTTCATTTTTAACTAAGGTGTTAGGAACAAATAAACTACTTAACATTATTAACTTAATAAGTTTTATCATAGAATCTCCCTCCTAATTTTCCCTAGTGGTAATCTTATCGACTAAGTAATCTACCGCTTTAGCCATCGCACCAATGAAAATTGAATCGCCATTTAATTTTGAAAACTCAACTTCACATTGGTTAGATGATTGATTTACTTCATCTTTAATTACTTGGAGATATTGATCTTGGAAATAAGATATTCTACCTTGTAATACGATTTTTGAGATATTTAATAATTCAACAATATCTTTTAATTTCTTCCCTAATATTTTTGAAGTTTTTAAGATATAGTCCTTTGCTTCATCATCTTGATAGAATAGTTCAACTAAATCTTTATGCTTAAATTCTCTATGATATTTTTCTTTAAAATAATTTTTAATACTTCTTAAAGAAACAAACTCATCTAAATAGTTTTCTTCACCATTTACTGTTACTCTAGTTAATCCTAATTCTCCAGCGTAACCAGAACTTCCTTTATAGAAATTTCCATCAAAGATCATCGCTGCTCCAATACCATTATCAACATAGACTAATAAACTATCATTTGAAGAATCTAACGCTCCACATTTTCTTTCACCGATAATTGCTAAGTTAATATCGTTTTCGATAAATACTGGTGCCGAGAAATGAGTTTCAAATAATTGACTTATTTTATCTTTTTCTTCAAATAAACTCTTATCGAAATGCTTTGAAGATTGAACTTGAACTTCATTAGTTAACGAATTAACTTTTCCTGGAACCGCTATATAAATATTTACAAGTGGTAAATCGCGATATTCTGGTAAAGCTAATATCGATTTAATTCGTAAGATAATTTCGTAAATAACTGAAACATCATAACGATCAATTTCTTTTTCTTCTTTTATCAATATTTCTTCCTTTAAATTAGAAACGATTATTTTACAACGGTTGTTAGATAAGCAAACAACAATAAATAAGCCATAATCTTTATTTAAAGTATAGTAGATTTGTTTTCTACCTTTACCTACCGTTGATAATGCGTGACTATGAACAATCATATTTTGATTTTCAAGTTCTTTTAGAATCGAAGACATCGCAGCGTTAGATAAATTTAATTCTTCAGCAAGGATTGTTGCAGAACAATCACTTTTTCTAAGTCTTGAAAGAACAAGTCCACTATTGACTTTTCTTGCAAAACTTTGATTTCTACCTAAATTTTCCATATTGCCTCCTTTCTAACCAACTGTGTTTGAAATTAAATTATTCCCATATACACAAATAATTGTTCCAGTATAATTTTTACCAATCATACTACCTACTTTTACATCCTCAGCAGAATATTGGTATTCAGATGCTCTAACATATAAAGAGAACCCTTTACAATTTTCAACTTTACCTGTAGTTAACATACCAACTAATCCACCGGCAAAGTTTTTAGCGGTGACTTTAATTGCTTTAAGATTTAAATCATAAACTTCACCAGATAATACTCCAAAGAATCCTACTCCATAAAAGCTTGATTCTTTTGCTTTATTTGCTATTTTAATCTCTTCTTCTGCAGCTCCTTCTACAACTTTACCTAAATGAGCTTTTTCATTTTGATTAATAACAAAATTTGAAATTGTATATCCATTTCCATAGAACTTACCACTAAAAGGTTGATCCCCGTGTCCTATTGAATAAATTACTTTACCTTGGAAATCGATATCGTTTGTTAAAATAAATGTTTTTGAATAATTTGCTTCTTTTGTTTCATCATAATCACTATTTGGATCAATATTGAAGTATTTAAAGAAGTCTTCTACAGTGGAAATAGTTATAACTTCTCCTTCTATATTGTCTTTATTATATTGTTTATGAGAGAAACAATAAGCATCCGAAGCATATGTAGTTCCATCTTTTAATTCAAATAAAACACGAACTTTCATATCTTTAGAATCTTCTATTAATTCTCTAGAAATAGTAACAACGTTACCTTCTTTTGAGTATTCAACTTCTTTTCCAAAGATTGAAACCTTTAATCCATCTAAATCTAATGGGCCATCTAAAGTAAATTTTAAATCTTCATTACTATCTTGATAAATTACTGTTGGATTGGATTCAATTGATAATTGACGATTAATGCTTAAAGTAATTGTTTTAGATTTTTTACCACTTTCACTTTCTGCATAGAATGATATTTTATCTAATGAGCATTCCTCATCAATGCTTAACACATTGTCAATAATTTTTACACCTAAATAGTTATAAGATAATTTATATGTGATTTTATCTTTTGCATCACTTGGGCTAAACGTTGCATTTAATGCATAACTTTTTCCTGCATACAATGAAGTAAGAGAAGTTTCAATTTCTAATGTCTCTACTTTCTTACATACTTCAACCTCTTTTATCGAAGTAAATGTTTTACCGTCAATTTCTAAAGTTGCTTTAATAATTACTTTTTGATCAATTGCATTAAGTGTCGAAATATAATTATTTCTTAACGCAAATCCTTCGCCTTCAATTTCATATTCAACTAAATCAATATAGTCTTCATGTAAATTCATTGGATAGATTTGACTTTCTAAGTAAAGTCTATCTCCCACAAAAACTTTTTCCTCTGGAACAATTACATCTAATTTTCTTACGTTATATTCCTTTAAAGAACTATGTAATGTAGGTAATTCATCTTTAAATTCCCAATGCTCACTTGGAAGTACGTCAGAGAAATCAAATTCTTTCATTTCATCTAACGAAGAGAATAATGTTGAATTCGTTGCTTTAAATCCAATGCCAATTAATGTTTGACAGTAATCATCTTCATATGAATAACAATTTTCTACTTCACCTTCATTTGAACCAACTATCTTACCAAACTCTTTATCGCAATTTACTGTTCCTAATGTATAGCAATTTTTAATTAAACCAAAGTTGCTTCCGGCAAATCCGCCAACAAAACGATATGCGTTTTCTCCTGATGCAACTTCAATATTTACATCACAATAACAGTTTTCAATTAATCCAGAGTTTGAACCAACAAATCCTCCAGAATAAGAAGATACGTTGACATCAACTGCATCGCTATCTATTATTCCTTCTACACCCAAATTTCTAATTACACTAGTTGAGGTAACATAACCAAATAGTCCGAAGTTGAATGATTTAACATCTTTTCTATTAGCGCTTAATCCTCTAATAACATATCCATTTCCATCAAATGTTCCTTTAAATGAATATCTAGTAGCTTCGTTAGTATCAATAACATCTTGGTATGAACCAATTGGATCCCAACCTTTACCATCGTTGTGACCTTTTCCTCCTTCACTCAAATAAGGAGTTAAGTCGATATCATTCATTAATATATAGAATCCTGATAGACTCTTTTCTGATTCATTAATTGAAGCTAAATCTTCAGCGTGATAAATAAATTTAGTTGCAATATCTAGTTGAATTTTAACTGCATTTCTTGATGTAACAATTTTTAATTCTTGCTCCCCATCATTTAATATATCAGTAATGTTTCCATTAATTGTAAATACATTATTATCCTTATTATAAGAATAGTAATCAATTGGAATCATTTCGTTACTTGAACTTACTAGACCAAGTACACCATCTTTTTCAGCCTCTTCATTGGATGAAAAATCTAAAATATAATTAGCAGGAATATCTCCACCTTTTTCAATTACTTGTCTTTTTTGTTCTACATTGATATATCCTTCTGTCATTACAAAGAATTCTTTTTCAACAGAAGAAATATTATGTGCGTTTGCTACGACAATAAACTTACTATTATTTACTGCCATAGGAGTATAGGTAACTTTACCTGTTGCTTCTTCAATTGATACTCCATCAACTGGAGTTTTTAATGAATAAGAAATACCATAACTCTTGTCTGCTTTTGCAGTAATGAATTCTCCATTAGTAATATAGCTAGACTGATTTAAGAAAGAAATATTTGTTTCCTCATATTCATAATACAAAGTTACCACTACTGGATTAGAAACAAATTCACCTGAAGTAGCCACTACTAATATTTGAGAATAATTAGGAATACTCCTATCAAATGTAATCACACCAGTTTTAGAATCAATACTAATTCCAGGTAACTTATTTTGAATTATTTCATAAGCTACATTTTTATAATTTTCTTTAATTTGCACCTTGTCTCCAGACTTTAAAGAATATTCACTTTCTGTAAAAGTAATCCTTACATGATCCGAATCGAAAATTGGTACAATAGCTTCTTTGTTTCCACAAGAAAATAACGATGCAGAAACTAAAAGAACTAATAATTTTTTAAATTTATTTTTCATTATCCTTTTAAACCTCCTGCAACTGTATTACTTATAATTTTCTTTTGGAATAAAGCATATAGAATAATTACTGGAGTAATAGAAATAATCATTGACGCAAATACCAATGGATATTTACCACCTTGACCAATAAATTCTGATTGTAATGCTTGTAATCCTACCGCTAAAGTTGGATGTGAATTTAAGAATAAGAATGGAGTTGAGTAGTCATTCCATAATGCAATTGCTTGTAAAATACAACAAGAAATAATTGGACCTTTACACATTGGAAGCATTACTTTGAAGAAAATTGTAAAATGTCCTCCACCATCCATTTGAGCCGCTTCTGCATAAGACCAAGAAATACTTGAGAACGCAGAATATAAAAGAATAAAGTTAAATCCAAATGCTCCAGAATATAGGAATAAAACTCCGATAACTGTATCATCAAGATGTAAAAATTCCATAAATTTAACTTGCGCTGGTAAAGTACCAACAACTGGAACTACCATTGCAAAAATTGCCATCGCGTAAATTAACTTTCTACATGGGAATTCATATTTAGCAAGTACATATGCAGCACAAGCTGAGAAAAATACATTAATAATTGTTCCAAATACAGTTAAGATAACCGAATAGAAAATCATCTCTAATACATTATGTTCTTTTAAAATAGTTGTATAATTACTAAAATCCCAGATTTCTGGTAATCCCCAGAAATCAGAAAAGTTAATAGATTCTTGCCATTCTCCTACACTTCTGAATGAATTTAAAAGCATCCAAACAAATGGAAATAATAATGATAAAGAATATAAAGCAAAAATAATAAATGCTATAGTCACTCCAACCTTCATTAAAGGTGTTTGTCTTTTTGAATCTCTTTTAGTCATAATTAACACCTCCTAGCACTCTGTATCGGAATACTTTTTAGATACCACTTTTCTTACCCATAAAATCATTGGGGCAAAAACAAATGAGAAAAGTAAACCAAATGCTGCAAATCTTGGATATTGATTTTCAAGTCCACTACTTACACCTTCAAAAATTGATCCAGCAATAGTTTCTGTGTAATCATATCCAAATAAAACTGGTTGTAAATATAAAGTTAAAATATTTGTAAGACCTAAAACGATTAAAGTAACAATAGTAGGCCAAATCATAGGAATCATAATTTTAGTAAATTGTGTAAAATTACCCGCGCCATCCATTTGAGCGCTTTCAAATAATTCTTGAGGAACTCTACCAATTGCACCAGAAAGAAGTAATACGTTATAACCAATTCCAGCCCAAATACAATAAACAAAAACGATAAGTGTCGTATTAGGCCAAATTGAGTCATTTATATTAACTCCAAAAGACGCTAAGAAGTGATAAATTAATCCTGCATTAGAGTCTAATTGCATTTTGAAAGCATATACTAACGCAACAATTGAAATAATGTTAGGTAAAAAGAAAATGAATCTAAAGACATTTGCTAAAGGCATTTTCTTGTTTAAGAAATAAGAAGCAATTAACGCTAAAGGTAAACTAATAAAAATTGTAATTGCTCCAAATCCCAACGAGTTAATTAAAATCATTAAGTTATATGGAATCTTTGTTCCATTTTTTAAAACGACTGCTCCTAGTTCCGGATTAACTAATCTTTTAATAACATATTCAAAATTATCGAACCATGCAAAAGTAGCAGTCCCCTCTAAACTGATTCTTTGGAATGCTAAAATTAACGAATAAGAATTAACAAAAATCCAAGTTAATAAGAATTGAGCAAGAGGATAAGCAAGTAAAACAACAATGAAGATTAATTCTTTTTTTCTTCTTTTAGTCATTTTCTTTTTCTTAACTTTTGAATCAAGAGTTAAATTTTCTTCCATATCTTACTCCTTTCTATTTTGTATAAAGACTAATATCATCAACATACATTTGATTTCCCATTGATGTTTGGAACATAAATGTCATTTGTTGTGTGTTTGCTGGAGCTTTTAAATCTATCTTATATTCTTTAAAATCTTCCGAATCAACATCAAGAGATAATTGCTCTAAAATCTCTGTTGTCATTGTCGCATAGTAATTAATTAAAACTTTACCTTTACCTTTTGCCATAAAGGAAAAATCATGTTCAAATCCATTATAAATAGCTGTTAAATTTTGCATTGCAACACCACTATCTTTAACCATTAAAGCATTTGATAATGAAACACCTTTATTCTTTTCAACATATACAACTTCATCAATTGGCTTTTTATCACCCATATTTAAGTATTTTTTAAATGTCCAGCCGCTATTTGATAGTTGATCTTTAGTGAATTCAAAATCACCATTTGCAATTTTATTAATTTTTCTTAATGATACCGGACTTTGAGGATATTGATTTATTGTAGCAACTCCATTTACATCAGGAACAAATTCTGTGACTGGTTGATTTTTAAATGGGGTATAACTAATATAATCAACTAACATATGATCTGTTTCAAAATCGGCCGCTCCTACAAACGAAGAAGAAACCGGGAACCAATCTCCCACCCATAATCTTCCTGTTTTATATGGAACGAAAATTTCTGTTGTTGCAGTTACTTTACCATCTAGATGATATACAACTCTTTCGGGATTTGTGTACCAATCAAATCCGTATGTATGCCATTTACCATCATTTATAAATACTTCTTCTTCGCCTAGTAAAGTTGAAACCTTTACATCTTGAGTAATCATGTTACTTTCAGTTTGATAATTTGTGTTTAATAAGTTTTCAAATGAAACAACACCTTTATGAACTCCACCTGGTAACTCAATATCAATTTCGTGGTTTGAACTATCTGAATGGTCATATGCAAATGTCCAGAACGCTGTACAAGCCCCTAAACGAGGATGAACTTTCATTTTTATTTCATATCTGCCAGGACCTACCATAAATTTAGAAATTAAAGCTGCCCCTGTGTATCTACCATCTTTAACATCTCCGACACCTTTAACATCACCATCTAAATAGTATCTTCCATTTCCCGTTAATACCAAAACACCATCATCAGTATAAGAAACGTTTTCAGGAATTACTCCACCGTTTCCTCCACCCCATGCTTGGTTGCCGATATACCAATCAGACGAACTTACTCCATCAGCAAAATCATCAAAAAAGATATTGTCATAATCTAATTCGATATTATTTAAATATGACAAATTGTCCCCAGGATTCAAAATTACTTCTTGAGTGCCTCCTTGAGAGCATGAAATTAGCATTAAACTTATTAACGCTATTGGAAATCCTTTTTTATATTTCATAAAAAAACCTCGTTATCTATCTAATTTTATTCTATCAATAATTTGACAAAAAGCAACTATTATTTTACAAAGTTAAAAAATAATGTAAGCGGTTTAATTTATTAATTAATAAATATTGACAAAAAAATAATAATCCCTTTATAATAAAATTAGTGATTTTTTTCACTTTGTAAAAATATGGAGGTAGCAAAATGAAAAGTAAAAAAATAATTCCTGCTCTTTTATTTACTGCATTATTAGTTCCAACACTTGCATCATGTGGTAATGAAGGAGAAAAACAACCTGATAATGTATTAAAAATTGTCGTTAAAAGTGCTGGATTTGGCGATGCGTGGATTAATAAAATCAAAGAATCTTTCCAAGCTAAACATCCAGATGTAACAGTTGAAATTAATGCTCTTTACGATACCGCTAGTTTAATTGAAAGTCATTTAAAATCAAGTAAAAACGAAGATGATTTATATATTTCTGTCGGAGATAAATGGAGATCATATGCAGCAAGTGGTTACTTTGCTGAATTAGACGATTTATTAGAAGAAGAAGTTGATGGAGTCAAAGTAAAAAATAAAGTTGCAGACGAATTTGAAAATTCTTTATATTTTGAAAAAAGTAATGGTGAAAAGCATTCTTATAGATTACCTTGGACATCAGGTGTAGGTGGTATCTTCTATAACAAAAAAATGTTTGAACAAAATGGTTGGAGCGTTCCAACAACATTTGATGAATTAGTTAGTTTATGCGATACAATCAATGCTGCAGAAATCGCTACTAGCGATGGATTAACTGCTGTTAAACCATTTGCTTATACAGGACAAAATACAGACTACTTTGATTACACTGTTTTCTCTTGGTGGTCACAAATTGTTGGTAAAAATGCAATTGATGAATTCTTAAAATATAAATCTGCTAACATCTTTGATGTTACACAAAATGAAACTTATCAAGCATTAAAAACAGCTACTAAGCATTGGGATGAACTATTCAATAAATCAAATAAGGCTGACAAATCAGTTACAAACTATATTGAAGGTAGTAACTCTAAAGATGCTCCAACAGCTCAAAAAGAATTCTTAAACGGATACGCTGCTATGATGTTTAATGGTGACTGGTTATACAACGAATTATTAAATTACTCTACTTCAGAAACAGCTTCTAGCCAATTTGAATTAGGCTTAATGAAGACTCCTGCTCTTCCAGAAGCAAAAGAAGAATACTTAAATACAACATATGTTACAGGTGAAGACCAATACATTGCTATCCCATCTTCATCAAATAGCATCGACTTAGCAAAAGAATTTATCAAAGAAATCATTTCTGATAAAGGATGTGCAACATTTACTCAAAACGCTAATGCTTTCTTAGCGTATGATTGTGATTATTCAAAAGTTGAAATTGCAGATAAATATGTAAAAGATGTAATTGCATTAAGAAATAATTATGTGAACAAATTCACAAACTATTCTAACAGCAGAATTTACTTAACTAATACACTTAATATTTGGAGTTCATCTGCAAATAGACCATATTTAAGTTTATTAAACCAAACAGTAACAGTTGACGGAGCATTCACAACAATTGCTAACTACGCAAAAGCAAACTGGGCTGACTGGGAATACAACGCACAATAAGAGATCTTTTCTCCCTCATAAAAACTGCATAACAAGTGCAGTTTTTATCTTTTATGAATTGTCCCTTTAAGAAATATATATATTAAATTCAAATAAATTTTTTTCGTATGTTATAATGGAATTAGATAGGGGTGTTTTTATATGTTATTAAAAAACGCAAATGTATTATTTGGTGATAAGTTTTGGTTAGTCGATTTAAAAATTAACGATATTACAGGTGAAATCGAAAAAGCTGGTGCTTTTTTTGAAGATGATAACTGTATCGAATTAAGTGGATCGTATGTTTTACCTGGATTATTTGATGTTCACACCCATGGTGGAAATGGGTACGATTTTAACTCTGCTAAAAACTTAGAGGAAATGCAAAAAATTATTGATTTTTACATAAAAAACGGTGTTACTTCCGTCTTACCTACCGTTATGACAGACGATGAAAATGTAATAAAAAGACAGCTTAATCTAATTGCGGAATTATCAAAATCTAACCCTTGTATAAAAGGCATTCATTTGGAAGGACCATTTTTGGGTGTCGATTTTAAAGGTGCTCAACCGGAAGAATACCTTCAGCCTTTGCTAATTAATAAATTTAATGAATTCCAAAAAGCCGCAAACGGATTAATTAATTACATTACTATTTCACCAGAGTTATCTGGAGCCATAGAATTTATCCAAGAATTAATAAAACAAAATGTTTATGTTTCCCTTGGCCATTCTAGCGCATCTTTTTCACAAGCAAAAAAAGCCATTGAAAATGGCGCTAAAGGATTTACTCATGTAATGAATGCAATGAAGCCAATTGATCATCATAATCCTTCAATCGCAACATATGCCCTTTATTCTAAAAACACATATTGCGAAATAATTCTTGATGGAATTCACGTTCATCCTAATATGGTTGAATTCATAAGAAACGCTAAGACAAATGACTATATTATTGGGATTACTGATTCATTAATGCCTGCCGGGTTACCAAATGGTGATTATTTTCTAGGGGCAACACCAATTATTGTTGTTGATGGAGATTGCAAAATAAAAGGAACAAACACAAGAGCTGGTTCTACTTTAAAAGCAATTGATGGTTTTTTCAATTTCATTAAATTCACTAATCAAGATTTAATATCAGCTTCTAAAGTTTGGTCAACTAATCCAGCTAAAGCATTAAATATAGATCAAGATGTTGGAACAATTAGATTAGGAGCAATCGCAAATTTAATAATTATTAAAGATAACAAGTTAGAAAAAGTTATTTACCAAGGTAAATTAGTATATTAATGAACATTTTTGATTTTTAAAATTCTAAAAAATCGGGTTAAATTGCAATCTGTATTTAAACCCGATTTTTCTATTTTCTTATTTTAGCTACGATAACAGCTGCTAGAAATATTAATCCTACTACAACTGCAATAACTATTAATACAGTTCCTAACAAGTTTGTTTTATGAGGATCTGTTTCTTGGTTAATACTATCTTTTTCACTTAACGATTCAGAAGATAATTCTTCACTAATTTCAGAAGAACTAAATTCCTCATCACTAGAAATTATTTCACTACTTTCTTCTTCGCTTATTAATTCATCAGAACTATTTTCTTCACTTGTTGAATTTTCTGGTGAAGGTTCCAAAGACTCTTCTAGCGAACTTTCATTTTCCAAAACAGAAGATTCTTTCGAATCCTCTTCGCTTAATGACTCTTCCGAAGTTGGTTCTATTATACTTGTTGTTTGTTGTTCTGTACTATAATTTTCTTCTGATACAAATTCACTATTAAATTCAGATGAAACAATTTCTTCACTACTTGCTTCTTCAGATGTTATATCATCTTTATCTTGATCATCACTAGTATCACTTTTATCTATAGCAAACGTGTCAAATATTTTGCTAACCCCATCTTCAACATTATAAACTTTCGCGTATAATTTATCTCCAACAATTTCAAACGAAGTATATCTTTGAACTTCGGTGGTATCACTAACTTCAATTGGAATTAAATTTGGATCATATTCTGCTAAATCATAATATTTAGAGCCAGAGGAAGAGCCGGTATTTAAATATATTGTTCCTTCTGGATTATAATATGATCTATAATCAATTTCATTGTAAGTAATATTTTCAACATTAGTATCTATTGAAGGAATTACTTCTAAAACATTATTTTCATAAGTTCCTTTTAAAGGATATGTTCTTGAGTATAAATGATCATGTCCTTGTAAAACCAAGTCTACATTATATTTACTAAATAATGGTGTAACTTGATTTCTAATATGAACTATATCATAGTCACTTCCACCTTTATTTGTAGAATGACGACCAGGATCATAAATACCTTTATGCATCATTACAATAATAAAGTTAGAATCTTGTGAATTTCTCAAATCATTTTCTAACCAACTCATTTGCGTTTTAGACAATCCTTCTGAATCATCTTCCCCACTATCAATGGTGTCGTTTGTGTTAATAGATATAAAATGAGATCCTTGATAATCAAAAGAATAATAGGAGCCTTTTTCGGTTAATCCTTCCATATAAATTGGGTGATTAAATCTAGAATAATAATCATTAGGGCTTTCATCGTGGTTTCCAGGACAAGTCATAAAAGGATAATTCATCATAATTTCCTTTTGCTTTGTTATCGCCCATTCCCATTCTTCTAACTTTGGTGTAGTCCCAGCATAAGATCTATTTACAATATCGCCAGTTAAAGCAAAAAAATCGGGATTAGTAGTTTTTATTGCTTCTTTTAAAAGTATGTTATATGCATCATAATCAGATTCTTCATACCCTTGAGCGTCAGAAATATGAATAAATTTTAAATTATCCGAATCATTTGCGGTTTTAAACTCTCCTACATCCGACCAACAATTTAACTCTTTATCACCTAAACGATACAAATATTTAGTATTTTCTTTCAAATTTGTTGCAACTACTCTATGAATATATCCATCATTTTTTACCAAACTCTTCGTAGTTGTACCTTCATATTCCTTTAAATCTTCAGAATTAAAATTACCATTTTCCTTTTCAATAACTTGAAGAATGGTATCTGTTTCTTCTGTTGTATTATAATTAAATGCCATTTCGGTCTTACTGTCATTAAAAATTGACATCGCAATCATTCTAGGCATAATATTTATATTATTAACAACACTTGTATCTTCATTTTTTATAATATTATTTGGAAAAAAGATACTTACAGCAACAAATAATTTTATCAATTTCATATTTTCTACTCCATCCAATGTGATTAAAGATAAAATGCAATTAAGTAAATTACATTGATTTTCCACAAGCAAAGCCTGTAGATAACGCTATTTGCATATTAAATCCACCGGTAAATGCATCGACATCTATGACTTCGCCAACAAAGAAAAGTCCACTTATTTTCTTTATTTCCATAGTCTGAGGATTTAATTCTTTAACATCAATTCCACCTTTTGTAACAATTGCTTTATTGAAACTTTCTAACCCTAGATATTTAAGTTTAAATGATTTTAAAGTTTCTATAATTTTATCAATATGTTCTTGTGTTATTAATTTTATTTTTAAATTACTATCAATATTAGTTCTTTTTAATATTAATTGAATTAATCCATTAGGCGCTAAACCTCTAACTAAAATAAACGCATTAGAGTTTGCTTTCTTTTTCAATTCTTCTATATCTCTTTTAATTCTTGCATCTAACATTTCTTTTGTTAAAGAAGGTTTGAAATCTAATTCTAAATCTATATCATGATAATCATAACCATTAATTAAACTAGAAACAGTCAAAGCAATTGGCCCGCCAAGCGCTCCTTTCATTGTCATTAATTCACCAAATTCTTTCGCTAAAAATTTGTTATTTTTATTATTTTTCGCGCTAATTTGAACATTTTTAAAAGTAAAATTATAAAGTTCTCTTGGTAATTCATCACCAATTAAAAGTGGTACTAAAGCTGGTACTTGATTAATTACTTTTATATCCATCTTTCTAGCAAATTTATATCCATCCCCTGTTGAACCAGTATTAGGATAAGCAAGACCACCTGTAGCTACAACAACTTTATCAACTTCATATACTTTTTTATCTGTTTTAACGATAAATTTATTATCTTTTTTTATAACTTCTAAAACTTCTTCATTTAAATTAATCTTTACATTATTCTTTATGCAGTTATTAACTAACGCTTTAGTTATATCAGATGCATGATATGAATATGGAAATACTCTATTACCTCTTTCAGTAACTAATGCAACGCCACTTGATTCGAAAAATTCAATAACATTTTGAGGAGTAAAATTATTAATTGAAGAATATAAAAATTTAGGATTAGTAACTACATTATTGATAAATTCTTGAGTAGAACAATTATTTGTAACATTGCATCTTCCTTTACCTGTAATATAGATTTTCTTCCCTACTTTTTCATTTTTCTCAATAAGAATTACTTCATGTCTTTCGCTTGCTTTGCAAGCGCACATTAATCCAGAAGGTCCTCCACCAATAATTAATACTTTCATTGTACTCACCTAAATAAAGTATAGCATAAAAGAAAAATAAATTAATATTTATAAATCATAGTAATCATTAATAACTTGAATAAATTTAACAAAATATTTATTCCAATTGAAATAATAACTTTAAGTGATATAATAATTAATAGTAAACACAATAAACAGGAGGAAAAGTTTATGGCAAAGAAATGTAGTGTTAATAAAGATTTATGCATCGGTTGTGGATTATGCACATCAGTTTGCCCAGATGTATTAGTTATGGGTGATGACGGATTAGCAGAATGCGCAGTTGCTGAAGTTGCTGAAGATTTAGAAGCAAGCTTAGAAGAAGCTGCTGCTTCATGTCCAGTTCAAGCTATCGAAGTTGAATAGTAAAAATAAAAAGTAAACGCATCAACGTTTACTTTTTTTATGCTCATTTTTTTATTTTGTCAAAGCTTCTTTTCTTGCTTTAATTTCTTCTTTTGCTTTTAATAATTCTTCTTGATATTTATCTTCAAATTCTTCAAAGTATGAATCTTTTGCTTCATTAACTTTATTTTCAATATCTTTTGCTTTGTTTTCAATTAGTGATTTAATTTCTGTTGGGAATTCTTTTTCTAGTTCTTTTAATTGAACAACTATTTGGTCAATAATCGCTTTAGCATCATCTAGTGCTTTATTTGCTAAATTGCCCGCATTAATTAATGCTTCTTCCGCTGCAACTAGAAGAGGTTCTTGAATTTCTAATTGAGTTTTAATCATCATTTTTTCAATAGCGTTATCTGATTCACTTAATTTAACTTTAAGTTCATTTACTTCATCTTTCATTTGAATTACTGTATTTAAAGCTTGTTGGAATAATGAGTCTTCTTTTACTAATAATTCATATCTTAGTTCTTCAATAACTGTTTTTTGTTCGCCTAAATTTTGGACAAATCCTTTATATGTTGCAACGATTTGTTGATATGTTGATTCAACACCATTTAATACTTCTTGAATCTCTTCTTTTTCTACAAATGAGATTTCAGTATTTTTTACATTATTATAGAAATCTTGTAATTGTGCAGAATAGATTTCAGATGTTTCTTTTTGATGATTAGAAATTACACTTAATTTTTCTTCCATAGTCATAGAAGATAAAGTTTCTTCTAATAATGGATCAATATCTAATATTAATTGATTTAACTTTTCATTCGCATATTTATTAGCTTCTTCAATAGAAGGAGTAATATTTAATTCATCACAAATTGAATTAATCTTAGTAGTGATATTTGTTTTAATTGTATTATAGATTTCTTGAGTATCTCCATTTACAGAGATTTGAATGTTATTTGCGTTTACTCCAACTTCTCCTGATAATAAGAATCCAGCTTCGTTTTCTAAACTAATAATCAATTCTAATGCTTCATCAAGAGTTTTTCCAATTACAACTTCTCCATAAAGAATCATAATACCATCATCATTTTTACCTGTAACGGAAATAACTTTATTGTTTTCATCAACAACTAATTCGATGCTTGGGTTAACATCAACGCTTACTAAAGCCTTAGGCTTTACTTGAGGTGCTTTATTATTGTTTAATAATGCAAATCCAGCGACACCAATAATAACAACAGCCGCTAGGGAGGCTCCACAAAGAGCAAATAAATTTCTTTTTTTCATAGGTTTCCTTTCTAAATTAAAATCAATTTTTTTTGCAATTTGATCATATCGATCATTTATTTTGAGGTTTTTCTCCATATATGCTTTATATTGTTTCTCAACTTTATTCATAGCATCCCTCCTTTTCAAAGTGCTCTTTTAATTTATCAATCGCACGATAATATTGAGCTTGGGTTGCCCCTATTGTTAAATTAAGTTCTTCAGAAATTTCTTTAAAACTATAATCAAACAATACTTTCAGCGAAACAATATTCGCCTCTTGAAGCGAAAGGGTTTTTTCTAAAGTAAGCATTATGTCGATACGACTATATTCATTACTCTTTTCTCCTGCCGAAGCAAGAATTTCTTCATCAGCGATTTCATTAACGCGAGATTTTCTTTTTAAATAGTTTAATGATAGGTTCCTACTAATTGTAGTTAAGTATTGTTTTACCTTACCATCATCTTGATAATCTTCAATATGATTCATAAACGAAACGAAGGTATCTTGCATAATATCTTCGGCGATATGTTCATCTTTTACAATCATCAATGAAACATAATATACTAGTTTATAATAACTAAGATATATTTCTTTAAAGTCCTGCTCTTTGCGTTTCTTTAATCTTTGAATTGAAATTTCTTTTTTCATCTTGCTGAAATTCCCTTTCTACTATATATAACAATTATAACTCCATTTTTATTTTAAAACCTGAATTTTTTTTAAAAAAAAGATTTCCAAGCTTGGAAATCTAATTTTTTAACTACTTTTTAGCAAGTAAATCTCTAATTTCTACTAATAGAGCTTCACTCTTAGTAAGCTTCTTAGCTTCTTCTTCAGCCTTAATTCTTGCTTCTTCTTCAGCTTTTAAAGCGGCTTCTTTAGCTTGTTGCTCTTTTTCTTCTAAATCTTTTAAGAAAGCTAAATCTTTCTTTGAAAGTTTGATACCTTTATCTTGTTTATAAGCGATAATATTCTTTCTATCTTGTAATCTTTTTTGTGATTCTGATAGTTTGTTTAGAGCTTTGACAATTGAGAATAAGACGAAAGCAATAATTAAGAAATTGATAATCGCATTAATAAATGCACCCCAGTCAATATAAATTGATTGTTCTAAATCGACAACTGTAGTTGTAACTCCATCAACAGTTTGAGTAGTTTCTACTTTTTTCAAATAAGTGAAAATTCCAGATAAAGAATCTTTACCTAAGATTAACGCTAAGAAAAAGTTAATAACTGGTTTTAAAATATTATTACTTAAAGCATTAACGATTCCTGTAAAAGCACCACCTACGATAACACCAACAGACATATCAACGATATTTCCACGTGTTATGAATTTTTTAAATTCACCAAAAAATTTCTTCATAAATATTTAATCCTCTCTTTTTTATAAATACATTTTTACATTTTTGTTATTGAAAAAAAAGAAAAAATATTAAAATCTTTACTCATTTTATAAAAAATAAAAAAAATGTAAGCATTTTCATTATGCTTTTGACTTTTTTTAAACATCAAAATAAAGCATTTTTATTTTTTAATTGATATAATCTATTCATTAATTCAAACCAAGGAGATTAATATGAGAAACATAATATTAAGCGAAGATGAAATTCATTCCATCTGCAAGCTTTTAGGTCAACAACTATCTACAAGATATCGTTTTAATGAAAAACCACCAGTATTTATCGGTGTTATGAAAGGAGCCTTACCTTTCTTAATGGACTTAATTAAAGAAATCGATATTCCAATCATTATTGATTTTGTTCAATTAAAAAGTTATAACGGAACAGAATCTACAGGAACAGTGTCGCTAAAAAAAGATGTCTCTGTAGATTTAAAAGATAGGGATGTTATTATAGTAGAAGATATCGTTGATTCTGGAATATCTATGATATTCTTAGTTGACTACTTGAAGAAAAAATATCAACCTAATTCAATTGTTACAGTTTCTTTGTTAGATAAGAAAATTAATCGTAAAGCACCATTCGAACTTGATTATGCCGGTAAAGAAGTTGGCGAAGGTTTCTTAATGGGATATGGTTTAGACTATAACGAACTATATCGCAACACTAAATACATCTTCATACCAGATCAAGAAGAAATTGCTTCTTGGGACGAAATATTAAATAAGTAAAATAAAAATCTAATTCTCTTTCTCCCTAAAAAGAATTAGATTTTTTTTATTTTTATAAAACTACTTTAATAAAGTTCTTCTTACCTTTTCTTACAACTAATCCATCAGTAAATTGTTCTTTAGCAAACATTAATCTTGGATCGGTAATTTTTTCATTATTAACGCTAGCGCCACCTTGTTCAATTGTTCTTCTAGCATCTCCACGAGATTGAGCAAATCCACATTTAATTAATAAGCTAGATGCGTCGATAGAACCATCAACAAAATCTTCTTCTAATAATGTAACTGTTGGCATATTTGAAGTATCTTTTCCTGAGAAAACTGCCTCACTAGCCGCTAAAGCTTGATTATAAGCTTCTTCACCATGAATGAAAGTAATAACTTCCTTAGCTAATGCTTTATGTGCTTCTCTTAAATGAGGTTGAACACGATGTTTTTCTTCTAAAACCTCAATTTCTTCTTTTGATAAGAATGTTAAGAATTTCAAGTAATCAATTACTTTAGTATCTTCAGAGTTAATAAAGAATTGATACATTTCATATGCGCTAGTTTTATTAATATCAAGCCAAATTGCTTTACCATTTGTCTTACCAAATTTAGTTCCATCACTCTTAGTTAATAAAGGCATTGTGAATGCATATACTTCTTTACCTTCTTTTCTTCTAACAAGTTCAATACCCGCAGTAATATTGCCCCATTGATCTTGACCAGCTACTTGAAGAGTAACATTCTTATGCTTATTTAAATACCAGAAGTCTAAAGCTTGCATAATCATATAAGAGAATTCAGTATATGTAATACCTTGATCTAGTCTTCTTGCAACAATATCTTTACTCAACATATAGTTAACATTAAAAAACTTACCAAAATCTCTTAAGAAATCAATAAAGTTAATATCTTTTGACCAGTCATAGTTATTGACAACTTCACATCCAAACATATTAGTTAATTGATTCTTTAAACAATTAAAGTTATGTTCAACTGTTTCTTTTAAAATCATTGGTCTTTCACTATCTGGTTTTGGATCACCAATTAAACCTGTTGCACCTCCAACTAAAACAATTGGATGATGCCCTGCATCTTTTAATCTTTTACAGATTAAGAAGCTTGAAAAGTGACCAATATGTAAACTATCTCCTGTTGGATCAGTTCCAATATAAAATGTCATTCCACCTTTATTTAATTTTTCTTTCAAACTAGGATCTGAAACATCTTTAATCAAACCTCTGTACTCTAATTCTTCATAAATTCCCATAATTTTTTCTCCTTTTAAATAAAAAACGCCCCATTATAAGGACGCCTAATGCGTGTTACCACCTTACTTTATAAATAGCTCACACTATTTACCTTAGCGAGTTTACTAACTCAATACTTTAACGGGTATTACTCGTCGTATCCTACTTTCTTCGGTACGCTCTCATAGGGGTATTCGTTAACTTTTTATAATGCCTTCCACCAACCGACATCTCTCTATAAATAATTAGTTAATTACTATTCCTAATCATCGATTTGAAATATGTTTACATTATATGTTTTTACATATAATTAATCAATAACTTACTCTTTTTTGAATAAAATATGTTCTTCTTGTTGTTTTTTAATCTCTAAGAACTTATCATAATACTCTTTCATTATTTGATCGACAAATGGGAAACTTCCTTCTTCCATTAAGATTTTAACCTTCTCATTTGCGTGTTTAACTACTAAATCCAAATCTCCTGAATAGCCATATTTCTTTCTATGGTATTCATATTCTTTTGTATCTAATTGAATAATGTTTTTATCTGGCATTAGTTTTAAATCCAAATCGTAATCAATATATTTGATACAATCTTCATCAATTAAAGAAGGAGAAGCAATATTACAATAATACATTATTGCATCTTGTTTAAACATAGCAATAAAATTAAACCATTCTTTAAAGAAGAAAACCGAAACTGCTGGTTCACGAGTATACCAACGTCTTCCATCTCCTTCGATTACTTTTGTGCGATTTGAAACAATTACAATGTAATGTTCATTGTAATCTACAACCATCGCTGTGTCCCAAGTTCTATGTAAGGATTTATCATGTTTATAACTTTGAACATGAATCCATTTTCCTATATAATTGTTATTCATAAATACACCTACTATCAAAGTACAAAAAAATTATAGCAAAAAAAAGTCTAGAATGAAATTATTCTAGACTAAATAACTAAATTATTCTTCGCTACCTATTTTATGATTTGCAGATAAAGCCGCTACAAACATTGCAATATTCTCTAAATTCTTCTTGTAATGCAATAAGAATTTATCATTTACATCATTTTGATATGGGATAGTCATATATTCAGAAGTTAATGATAAGCCAAAGAATGTGCCTTGATTTGAAATAGTAATAATAATATCTTCTACTACATCATCAATATTAAATTTATTTAATGTATCAATACATTTCTTATTTAAAATTTGATTTGGATTAGCATATGAAGAGAACACTTTATATTCTTTCTTTAAATCTTTAATATCGACTTCTTCCATTCCCTTTAATTCGGTTGGAAAGCTATCTCCACATCCTTTTAAATAAATAAACATTTTTCCTGCTTTTTTACTTTGTAAATCAAAAGAGAATAATTTACCAGAGAAAACAATCTTCTCTACACTTTTCTCATCCATAGCGATTTTAGTTTTAATTAAAGCATCAAATGAAGTAAATTTAACTCCAAACATGGTACCTTTTACCATATCTCTACTTGGACAAGAGGTAATGTTTTCATAACATCCTATTTTTTGAACTTCTTCTAAATCAATTTTTGTATTATATGATAATTCAATATTTGAAAAACCAACTTGGCAATAACAATAAGAATCAATATTAATAAAATAATGATAACGATATTCATCCATAAACATATTTCTTTTTCTTTTATTTGAAGATGTGATGAAATATGTTACTAAAAGGAATACAACAAAAATTACAATTAATGGAGTAAATAAATTATTAACTAATACCGGATTAATTAATAATAAAACTGCAATTAGTAAGAAAATACCTAAAAAAGAAAATAATAGAATTTTTCTTGTCTTATCAGAGGTAGCAACTTGATTGTAGAAAGTCACTCTAGAAGTATTGATATTATTTACTGTATCTTCTTTTGAAGTAATTGGAAGAGGAAAATAAAATTGACCTGGATTATAAACTCCTTGTCTTCCTACTACATTTGCTTCTTCTTTGTTATCTTTAAAGATTTTTTCTTCTTGTTCGTTAATATTTTTGTTTTCTTCCATTTTTATCACCTTAACGATACTATTATACATTGTTTTGTTAAATAAACAAAACTAATTCATTAAAATCTTTTAACTACTGGATGTAATTTATCTAAAGATGTTAATGGTTTTAATAATAATGAGAAAACCACCATACATATAGCGCATGAAGGACCAACATATAAAACATTATAAACAAGAGATCCTACAAATTCAGTATCCCATAAAATCATTCCAGAAATAACATGGAAAACTAATCTTAAAAAACACGCTAATAAAATTGATATATTTAAATAAATATATCTACTATAATTTTTATTGTTAAATATTTTTTTATAAAATAAGCTAACAATCGCTAAAGATCCATACGCTAAGAAATAGTCAAATGGATAGCAATGTAGTCCATATCCATCATAAATACAACTTGCAAAACCATAAATTATTGCGCTAGCTATAAACCCTTTTAAAACACCATGTCTATAGCAAATAAATAGTAATGGAATCATAGAAAAACCTATTGATCCCCCGTTTTGCCCAACTTTTATCTCACAAAAGAAACCAAGTACAATTGCAAGTGAGCATAATAATGCGATTTCACAAATATCGCGAACTGAAAATAACACTTTTTGTCTCATAAAAAAATCCTTTCTTTTTTCAGTTGCGAAAGGATTTGTAATTAAAATATATTATCCTTCCGCTGGCATTACCCAGATCAAGTACGGTCCCACAAGAATACCACTTGTGATCTCAGCCTGATTTAATCAAGCACCCAAGAATATTATCTTCTTTTTAAAAGTGATGGTCAACGTTTTTGTTATTATTTTGAACAAATCATCATATATTAAGGTGAAAGGAAAATACTTATGGATAGAATTCAACCACCACCAAATTATTTTGGAGCACCTTATCCAAATATGGATAATTCTCATCAAAACTTTGCTCCACCACCAAATATGAATCATCAATTTTCTTCAAAAAGAGAAGAGACAAACTCAAACACTAAACCTAAAAACCCTTATGAACCTATAGAATCAAATGATTACTTAACAAAATTTATGGAAGGTCGCATCGGTAGAAAAGTAAAAGTATATTGCTCATTTACCGATTCTGCTCAATGGCATGATATGATTTTTGAAGGGTTAGTATGGGGTGCAGGAGATGACAATCTAATCATTTATGATCCTAAAAAAAATATCCATACTTTAATTATGGCTGTTTACATTCTTTTTATTGAATTTGAAGATATTGAAGAAAATAAATCAAAATAAAAAAACGCTAATTAGAACTTAATTAAATGTTAAGTTCTTTTTTTGCGTTTTTATTCAGCCCCGCCTCTTTTAATTAAAGCAGGAATTGTTAAAAATATTAATTTCAAATCAAACAATAATGATCTTCTTTCGAAATACTCTATATCCATTTTTTGACGATCACCTGATTGATAAGCGGTTTTACCTTGTTTATATACTTGCCAATACCCAGTTAAACCTGGTCTAGTAGAAGTTAATAATTGAATTTCTTCTTTTGAATAGTTAGCGAATTCTTTTGTAGTAATTGGTCTAGTTCCAACAATTGCTATGTCGCCTTTAAGAATATTAAATAATTGAGGTAATTCATCAATTGCAGTTTTTCTAATAAATCTTCCCACTTTTGTAATACGTGGATCGTTTTTAATTTTTCTTTCTTTAATCCATTGTTCTTTTTGTTCATCGTTAAGATATTTATCTAAATTATCAGCATCAATAACCATTGATCTAAATTTATAAACATTAATGTGTTTACCGCCTTTACCGATTCTAAGATCTTTATAAATTGCAGGTCCTTTTGATGAAATCCAAACTGCAAATGCAGTAATTAATAAAACTGGTGATAAAATAATAATAGCTAAAAGAGAAGTAACTATTGCAAATAATCTTTTGAAAAAGAAGTATGCTTTACTTTTATTATTTTTGATTGCAGTAACGTATTCTTGTGAAATAACTTGTATTTCAATTGTCGAAATCTCCGCCATCAAATCACCCTACCTTTTAACCCAAATAAATATACCATATACTTAATTATTTGTAAAACATTAGTTGATTATTTCTTATTTTTATATGTTTTTTTCAAAAATATTCAAATATTCCAGATATAAATCTATTTATTATCTTTATAAAGATACATTTAAATGTTAAAATAAAAAATGTGGTGAAAATTATGAATGAATTACAAAATCGTCAATTAGAAATATTAAAAGAGTTTATTAAAGTTTGTAAGGAAAATAACCTTCAATATTATTTAGTAGGTGGAACTTGTCTAGGAGCAGTAAGACACAAAGGATTTATTCCTTGGGATGATGATATCGATGTAGCAATGCCTAGAGAAGATTTTGACAAATTCATTACCCTTCAAGAAAAATTCCCATCACCATATTTTATTCAAACGTATAAAACAGATAAAAATTATATCTATAACTTTGCTAAAGTTAGAGATTCTTCAACAACCTATATTGAAAACTTTTTCGCCTGCAATCAAATGAATCACGGCGTTTGGATTGATGTATTCCCACTTGATGGGATGAGTTACGAAGTTAAACCACCAGTCAAATTCGCTAGAAAAGTTAAAAATGTTTGGTTCAATATTTACTTAATGTATTTACCAAGTTTAAAACGTAAACTAAGATGGAAAACATTATGGAAAGATATTCCATTAAATATTGTTGCCTATTTATTTTTCTTTTTAAACGTTGGACATTACAGAAATAAAATGCTAGATAAAAGAGTTAAAAAAATTAAGTTCAACGATGCAGTTTTAGTTGGAAATTATTTTGGAACAAATCCTAAAAAAGAAGCAATGCCAAGAGAGATATTCCAAGAAGGTTCTATTGGCGAATTCGAAGGTGTAGAAGTTATTTTGCCAAAAGACGCTGATAAATATTTAACATTACTATTTAACAATTATATGAAACTGCCACCTATTGAAAAGCAAGTTGGCCATCACATAAACAAAGGATATTCTTTAGAAGAAGATTATCAAACATACATTAAAAAACATAATATCTAGGAGGAAATATAAATGAATATCGCATTAATTCTCGCAGCCGGTTCCGGAACCAGAATGGGTAATACAAATAAACCAAAACAATTTTTAAGCATTTATAACAAACCTTTAATTGTTCATACAATTGAAGCTTTTGAAATGCACGATGATATCGATATGATTTTAATTGTTACAAATGATACTTATATTGATGATGTAAAAATTTGGTGTAAACAATATGATTTAACTAAAGTTCAATATATTGTAGCCGGTGGTTCTTCTCGCCAAGAATCTGTATATAACGGACTTAAAAAATTAGAAAAAATCGGAGCTAAAGACGACGATATTATTTTAATTCACGATGCCGCTAGACCATTAATTAGCCAAACAATTATTACTGATAATATTGAATCATGTAAAAAATATCACGCAGTAGACACTGTTATTCCTTCAAGTGATACTATTATTAGATCTATAGATAAAGAAACTATTTGTGAAATCCAAAAAAGAAGTGAGCAATATCAAGGACAAACTCCTCAATCATTTACATTTAAAGTAATTAATGATGCTCACGAATACGCAAAAAGCATAAACAATACTGAAACAACAGATGATTGTAGATTAGTATTAAATATGGGAAAAGAAGTCCATTTAGTAAATGGATCAAAATTAAATTTTAAAATCACTACATTTGATGATTTAATGATGCTAAAAGCTTTATTAAAAATCGGTAAAACAGGAGTTATGTAAAAATGTTTATAACTAAATATAAAGTAACTGCTCCAGAAGTAATTGAAGAATTCGTTTCAACTCTAGAATATGATAACGAAAGTGTTTTAGTTAGAGTTGATATGATGGCAATATGTAAGGCGGATATTAGATATTTTCTAGGAAAAAGAGATAAACATGTACTAGATATGAAATATCCACTTGCACCAATTCATGAAGCAGTAGGAACTGTAATTAAAGATCCAACTAATACATTTAATAAAGGTGATAAGGTTATTCTTATTCCTAATTTTGTCAATGAAAGCAAATGCTTAAAATGTAAACATACTAGATGTAATAGACCTGATTTAGGCAAAAACTATTGCCCATATGCAAAATTTAAATCTTCTTCTAGCGATGGATTTATGACACCTTTTTATAGTTGCACTCCTGATTTGTTGGTAAAATACGATTCTTCTATTTCTAGCGAAATCGCCGTTTTTAGCGAGCTTTTAAGCGTGTCAAATGCTTGCTGTAGAAGAATTAATTTTAACGAAGCTGAATACATTGCTCTATTTGGGGATGGAATAATGAGTTATATGGTTTATCTATTATTAACTCACGTATACAAAAAAGAAGTCAGCGTATTTGGATTAAATGAAGACAAATTAAGTTTATTCAAGCACGCTAAAACATATAAATTCGAAGATTATAACAAGAAGAACGGATTTGATACTTTAATAGAATGCGTTGGAGGGAAAGGTAGCGAATTTGCTATTAACCAAATGATTGATATAGCAAAAATCGGTGCTGATTTAGTTTTAATGGGCGTAAGCGAAGAAAACGTATCAATTAACACTAGAAAAATTCTTGAAAAAGGCATTTGCTTAAAAGGAGTTACAAGAAGTACAAATGAAGACTTTGAAGTAATAAGCACCGCTTTAAATAATCCTTTACTAGTAGAAGAATTAAAACCATTAGTCCTTTCTGTAAATACAATTCAATCTGTAAATGATGTTTACGCAACCTACGAATTAGAAATCAACAATACTAAAGTAGTAGGTAAGAACTTAATGAAATTTTAAAATATTATGAATAATTTTATTGATCGCTATCAAAATTTTATTAATACAAATTCAATTGCTAAAAAAATAAATACCTTTTGTAATTCATATCTATTTATGTTTATAATCGGATTCCTTGTAGTAATTAGCAATGTTTTTGCTATCGAATTATTTTGCTTTCCTATCATTTCATTATTAGGTGTTGTCACCTTATTATTTTCAAAAGATGGGAAACCACTAATTAGTATTATTCTCTTATTTTTAATGAGCTTATCATATAAAAACGGATTATCATATAATCCTAATTTTGATATTCCAAATATATTTGATAAAACCTGGGTTATTGTATATTCCGCAATATTAATTGGTATTGTTCCATTAACCGCAATATTCAATTTCATTGTTTTCAGACAATACAAATTAGCATTTAAAAAAAGTCTAATGTTTCTTCCTGGATTAATTGCTCTAGGCGTGGCATACGTTTTAGGAGGAATTGGACCTAAATATACCCCTAATAATTTATTGTTTTCATTATCCAACATTTTAATGATTATTGGATTAGTTCTATATTTCTCAGATTTAGCGTTCTTAAACAAAAAAGAAGATACTATGAAATATATATCTATGTTTATGGTAGTTACTTTGTTAGTAATCTCGTTTCAAGTAATAGGAATTTACTTTATTAACGATGTAATTGTTAACGGAACAATTGATAAAGGTCAAATTGTTACTGGTTGGGGAATTCACAATAACTTCGCCGGATACATTTGTCTATCACTACCATTTATCTTCTACTTAATGGTAAAAGAAGAAAAATCATGGATCTATTTCCTATTAATTATTTTTGCAGGATTAACCACAATTTTAACAATGTCTAGAAATGGGTTGTTAATCTTCGCTATAGAAATAATTATCGGATTAATTGCATACATCAAAATCAAGAAAATAAAAAGAAAAACAATTCTTATATCAGCTTTATCATTACTTGGAGTTTTCGTATTAGGATTTGCTATTTTCCATACTCAAATAATTGAATTATTTAATCACTTTATTGAATTAGGATTTTCCTTAAATGGCAGAGACGAATTATATAAAATCGCATGGGATTCATTTCTTGCTAATCCTATCTTTGGAAGTGGATGGTTTGTTTTTGAAACCACTACTCCAGATTACTATATTTCACCAAACCCATTTTCTCCATCATTTAAAGCGCATAATATTATTTTACAAATTTTATCTGCAACAGGTATTGTTGGTTTAATAGGATTTATTTATTACAATTACGATTTACACATCAAAGTATTTAAAAAGAATAGCTTTGAAAAAACTATTCTTTACTTTGCTATTTTAATTTTAATGCTTTCTTCAATATTTGATAATTTCTTCTTCGATTATGGTTTTGAAAGATACCTAGGACTATTCTATATTGGTTTATCTATTTACCACTATGACTCAAAGGAATTAATCAATTAATGTTTTAATTACATTAAGATTTCCTTGGAAAACCCTATCGAATGAATAAAATTCAAATACTTCATTTGAATTTGATTCCCATTTATTTTGATGATACCTTATGACCTTTTCACAAAGGTCTTTTTTGTTTTCATATAAAGTAACTAGATTAGTTTTAGATGCGATATCTATGTGTCCTTTAATAGAGGAACAAATAATATTTTTATTAAATTCTAATGCGTGAATAAGATTAAATGGTAGTCCTTCTTGCAAACTACTAGATACATATAAATCGCAATACTTGTAATAATTTGCCGGTCTTTCAATATACCCTTTTAATGAAACATAAGAAGATAGATTTTCTTTATTTATTATTTTTAAAAGTTTATTTTTTAAATTTCCTTCTCCTAAAAGTGTTAAGTGAATATTAGATATACTTTCTTTTAATTCTTTTACACTATTAATTAATTCAATCTGATTTTTTCTATTTGATAGTTCGCCAACAAAAAGCAAATTGAATTTGCTTGTGTCATAAGGATTTTCTAATTGATCTTCATTTATTCTACTAACTCCCATTCCAGGAATCATAATTGGTTCATTTAGTGATAACTTCTTACTTTTAGCAATATCGAAATCGTATTGATTCATAGTTAAAATATAATCTGTTTTCTTTCTGACAATTCTTTCCAGTTTTAAGTAAAAAAATCGTTTTAAAGAATTAGTTTTTTCGCCAAATAAATATCCATGAACGATATTAATTACCTTTGGTCTATTTCGATAAAAAAACAAGGAGCATCTTACTAAAAAGGCCGCTAAAGATGTATTTAAAACAATTAAATCATATTGATTCCTTTTTAGTATTTTACGTATTTTAAAAATGGAAAAAATATTCTTCAATGAATATATCTTCTTCTTAAAATTAATATTAAAAGTACTTTCACTTCCCTTTGATAAAACATCTACATGATTTTCTTTTTTTAATTCATCTATGTATGGAGTGTGAAAATTATTAATATGTGAATATGTTGAAGCAACATATAGTATCTTCTTCATAAATTAATTACCTGTCTCTAAATAATTAATATAAGCATCATAAACAGCATTAATGTCGCCATCCATAACTTTTTCACCATCTTTTATCCAAATTGCTCTAGAACACATTTCCTTTACAACATCACTATGGGAAACAATAATGAATGTAACACCATTATTTTTTAATTCATTTAATTTTTCATAACATTTCTTTTGGAAAGCTGTATCTCCAACCGCTAGAATTTCATCAACAATTAAAACTTCTGGATTACAAGAAATTGCTATTGCAAATCCTAGACGCGCAAGCATACCTTGAGAATAGTTTTTTAATTCAACATTCATAAAATCTTGTAATTCAGAAAACTCAATAATGCCTTTCATTTTTTCATCAATTTCTTTTTTTGTATAACCTAAAATAGCCCCATTTAAGTATACATTTTGATATCCTGTCGAATTCATATCAAAACCTGCACCTAATTGAAGTAATGGAATAATATTTGATGTATATGCTTTTACCCCACCTGAAGTAGGTCTAACAATTTGTGTAATAATTTTTAAAAGAGTGGATTTTCCTGATCCATTTCTTCCAATAATCGCTAAACTTTCTCCTTTATAAATGTTTAATGAAATATCTTTTACAGCATAAAAGTCACGATATTTTAATTTTCGTTTAACTAATTTTACAAACATTTCTTTAAGATTATTAATTTTTTGATTAGGTAATTTAAATCTCATAGAAACGTTATTTACTTCTATTAATAATTTCTTATCTTCCATAAAAACACCTATGCTTCTAATAATAATTTATTTTTTCTAATTTCAAATACTAAGTATCCAACAACAAATAAAGCAACACCCCAAATGTAACAAATTCCTAAAGTTTTCCAATCATTTACTATACCCATTAAAGTTCCTCTAAAGTAATTAACGAAGTGGAACATTGGATTAATTTGCATAATTGAATATAATTCTTGAGGCAAATTTAATGCATCCAAAGAATAGAATAATGGAGTTAAATACATCCATAATGTTAAGATTACTGAATAGAAATGTTTAATGTCTCTAAACGAAACAAAGAAAGATGATAATAGGAAAGCAAATCCTAGTGTAAATAAAATTAAAGCTGGTAATAAAACAAGAACCATAAACATACTCAAATGAAATTCTACACCTGCTGGAATTCTAATCAACATAACAATAATTAATGCTACATAAGAAAAAGCAAAAGATACGATGCTCGCGCCTACTCTCGACATTGGAATAATATGCAATGGAACCTTTGTTTTTGAAAGTAAATCTCTTTGGTCAACAACACTAGTTAATGCACCTTCACTACCAGCACGGAACAAATTAAAAATAATATTACCCGCTAAGACATATACTGGATAATCTAGATTAATCGCAGAGCTACCAAAAATATTAATAAATACAATTGCCATGACAATCATATTTAGTAAAGGATTTAAAACAGTCCATAAAGCACCTAAAAAAGAACCAGCATATTGGTTTCTGATATCTCTAGATATTAATACTTTTAATAAATAGATGTGTTTTCTAAAATTACTTTTACTTTTTTCCATCAAAAAACTCCTTTGAGTTTAATTCATTATATAATTTTTAATAAAATTATTCAATCACTATAAATCAATAAAACTCTTCCCCTCTATTTGATAGTTATTTTGTACTACTTTTCCATAAACTACCATTTAAAATTAAATCTAACAAATATATTGTTAGATTGACTAAAAATACTGAATACTGTATTATTATTTTAGGAAATATATATTTATGGAAAACAAATTTAAGATCTCACTACTCATCCCAGTATATAACACAGAAAACTTTCTAAAAGAATGTTTGGACTCCGTCTTAGCCCAAAGTTTAAAAGAAATTGAAATTATTTGTGTAAATGATGGAAGTAGTGACAAATCAAAATATATTTTAGAAGAATACCGACAAAAAGATAGTCGCATAAAAATAATTACTTTAGAAAAAAATGAAGGTCTAGCTAGAGCAAGATATCACGCTATTAATGCTGCAACTGGCGATTATATTATGTTTTTAGATAGCGATGATTATCTAGAACCTAATGCTTGTGAAATTGCTTATAAAGCAATTACAAAACATCAAGTTGATATTCTTCACTTTTCAACAAATATTATCCCTTTTGGTTTAGTTGATAAAAAGGAGTTACAAGATAAACAATCATTCGTCGATGCTTATTGTAAAAAATTATCTGGCGAAAATATTTTTGATGCTTGCTATATTCAAAGAAAATATTGTTGGAATGTTTGGAATAAAATTTATCGTAGTGATATTGTTAAAAAAATCACTCCTTTCATTCCTAACGTCAGATGTATTATGTCAGAAGATATGTTTATTTACTCAATGATCTCTTATTTTGCTAAGAGTTATCATGGAATCAAAAACAAACTATATAACTATCGTTTCGGTTCTGGTGTTTCAACAAGTGAATCACTAACAAAAATATTTGACTCTTATGCAAGAAATAGCGTTGCAATAGACAATATGATTTCGTTTCATAAAGAACTAGGCATTTATTCTGGCAATAGAAGAAGATTTATCGAAGATTTCTATGAAGAATATCGCAATGTTTTAGTATGGCATTTTATGTACACTGTTAAAGAAAGCGATGCACCTAGATGCTTTGATGTAATTTCAAAACTTATTCCAATTGAAGATATAGTAGAACGTTTATTAATTTTAAATGATTTATATCAAGCTTCAAAAAGATTATATGGGACTAATTTCTTTAAAACAGAAAATCGTAAAATTAAAAATATCGCCCTTTTCTATTATAAATATAGTGGCAGTGGCGTGGAACGCGTTATGTCTAAATTAATCCCTATGTTTGAAAGTATGGGATATAAACTAACGCTTATTATTGAAAAAGATGATGAAAATTCTTTTGAATTAAATGAAAGTTGTAAGAAAGTAATCATCCCATCATCAATTTCTGTTAACAACAAAGAATATATGAAACACGCAAAAGAATTTAAGAAAGTTCTTAGTGACAACAACATTGATTTAGTATTATATCAAGCATCTAATTCTCCATTTATGTTATATGACTTATTAATGGCTAAATCTCTTGGCATTTATTTTGCATGCACTACTCACGACTTTATCACTTCACCATTACTATATCGTGGATTCCATTTCTCATGGAAACCACAAGTGCTTAAACTAACTGATTTAGTGCAAACAATTACTAACGTTGAAAAAGAGGCATATATACAATCAAATATTAATGCGACATATATTCCTAACCCATTAACCTTCACTTTACCTAAATTAACAAAAGAGCGAAAATCCGGTAAAGAATTACTATGGGTTGGCCGAATCGATGGACTACAAAAAAATCCATTAGATATGATTTATATATTATTTGAAATTAAACGTTTTATTCCTGATATTCATTTAACAATGTTAGGAAATACTTCAAGCAAAAAAGAAGCAAGAGAATTCAAAAAATATATCTTAAATAACAATTTAAATAAAAACATTACTTGGATTCCACACGCTAAAAATATGGAAGAATACTATAGGAAAGCAGATATGTTAATTATGACTTCTACTTATGAAGTTTATCCGATGGTTCTTTCAGAAGCGTTGAGCTATGGTTTACCTGTTATTGCATACGATATGCCTTATGTTGAAATGGTTAGAAATAATCCTTCAGTAATAAGCGTTCAACCAAATAATATTAAACAAACAGCGCAAGAAATAATGAATCTAATAACAAACGAAGAAAAAAGAAATAATTTAGGTTTACTTGCATTAGAATATATTAATGAATCATCCAAGATTGATATTTCATCACTATGGAAAGAGGCATTCATAAATTTAGAAGCAAATCAAAGAACTCATACCACAAATGAAGATTTAGCAATTTTCTTCGAAATAATGTATAGACATTACAATTATCCAAAAGATGGTGTTTTATTCAAAAAGAAAACACTATTAATCACTAACTTATTTAGATATTTTAAAAAATTCGGATTCAAGCAAACAATTAAAAAAATTAGAATATACATAAAACGCTATGGATATAAAGCGGCGATCCGAAAAGGAAGAATTAGAATTTAAGGGGAATTATTATGGCAGTAAATAAATATAAAATATCAGTATTGATTCCTGTATATAATACAGAAAAATACTTAAAATCTTGTTTAGATAGTGTTATCAAACAATCTTTAAAAGACATTGAAATAATTTGTGTTAATGATGGAAGTAGTGATTCTTCGGCGCTAATTCTAAATGAGTATCAAGAAAAATACGAAAATATTAAAGTAATTACATGTGAAAAAAATCAAGGGTTAGCTAGAGCTAGATATCACGCTATTAATGCTGCAACAGGCGATTATATTATGTTTTTAGATAGTGATGATACACTAGAACCAAACGCATGTGAAGTGGCATATAAAAACATTACCGAATACGATGTTGACATTATCCATTTCGGAGCTAACGTCATCGCTGATAAATACGTTAATAAAGGATTTCACAAAGAAGCTAAAAAATTCTTTAAAGCGGGAAAATTTAAATTGTCAAAAACAGAAATTTTAGGTGATTGTTACGTTCATAGAAGATACAACTGGAATGTATGGACCAAAATCTATCGCGCAGAATTAGTCAAGAAAATCGCCAAGTTTATTCCTGAAAAACGTTGTGTAATGTCAGAAGATATGATGATTTATTTCTTTATTTCTTTCTACGCTAATAGTTTTAGATCAATTCCTGATAAGTTAATCAATTATAACTATGGAACAGGTGTTTCTACTTCAGGAATGAATTTAAAATCATATATTGCCCACTTAGAGCAAAGCGTTGCTTTAAATGGTATTAGAGACTTTATTAAAAGTAATAATTTAGATACTTTTGAATGGTTACAAAATATCTATTTAAATTTAAAAGAGAAAACATTAATTGATTTGGTTGCAAAGTTTGTTATCGATGTTGATGAAAGAGATGGAGGACAAGCTTTTGATGCTTTTATGAAGCATTACGATGTAATGGATTTCATTACAAGTTTAACTAAAATTAATGAATATAGCCAAGAGCAATTAATTACTAAAATTTATAACTCAAACTTTGTTTCTCAAAAAACAAAAAAAGACATCAAAACTATCGGTATCTTCTACTACCGTATGTCAAATGGTGGTGTTGAAAGAGTTGTTAGTAAAATTATTCCTCTATTAATTAAAATGGGATATAGAGTTGTCTTCTTCACTGAAAAGATTTCTAAAAAATTAGACTATAAATTACCAAAAGAAGTAATCATTGAAACATTACCACCTTCTGATTATGTTTCAAAAGAAGCATATTTAAATCACGCTAAAGAATTTAAACTTCGTTTAATTAGAAATAATGTTGACCTTGTTCTTTATCAAGCTTCTGTTGCTCTATATTTAGCAAACGAAATTTTAATTTGTAAAAGTTTAAATATCCCAATTTGTATTACAACTCACGATTGGTATAGTTCTACTTTACTTGCAAAAGATCCATACATGGCTTCAAAAAGAAAAATCTATTCAATGTGTGATGCAGTACAAACAATTACAACTGCTGAAGAGTATACCTGGAAAGAAATGGGTGTTCGTGCAAGATATATACCTAACCCTTTAACATTTAATTTAAGAAGCGCTAAACCTTCTAAATTGGATAATAAAGATATTTTGTGGGTTGGTAGATTAGATTATCGTCAAAAGTGTCCAGATCAAGCTGTTGAAGCGATGAAATATGTAGTTAAAGCTATCCCTGAAGCTAAACTTCATATCGTTGGTACAGGTGAAAAAGAAAGCGATAAAAAGTATTTGCAAAAATTAATTAAAAAGAATAATTTAGAAGGCAATGTCATATTACACGGCTTCTCTAGTCAAGTTGAACGTTATTACTCTGCTTGTTCAATGTTATTAATGACTTCATCTTATGAAGTATATCCAATGGTTATTGGAGAAGCAATGAGCTATGGTTTACCAATTGTACTATATGACTTACCATATGTAGAATTATTAAAAGATGCTAATTGTTCTTTATCTTCTCCTCAACTTAGCCCTTATTTATTAGCGAACAATATCATTAAAGTATTAGGCAATGATAAACTTCGTCATGAAATGGGTCAAGCTGCAAGAAAGAAAATTGAAGATGTTAGTAAATTTAACTTTATAAAAGCATGGAAAGAATTTATTGATGATATTGCTTCAGGAAAAGTTGAAAGAAGCGAAAATAATCTTCTTGCACAAGTAATGGATATTTCCTATCAACATGTAAATCGTTCATTAACTAGAAATTACTTTGCTAGTGATCATCCTGATAACTATTTCAATATCACTGATAAAAGATATGTTCTTATCGATACAAAGTTTGTAGAAAAAGACCAATTATACGGCTTGCTACTACAAGATAAAGGAAAACTATATCGCGCTTATTTCTTCCTAATGACAAATCCAAAATTATTCTTTAAGAAAATTTTTATGAAATTATTTAGAATCGATGAAGAAAAAAATAAAGCTAAAGAAAAGGCTAAATTAAAAGCTAAAAAAGAAAAAGAATTAAAATTAGAAGCTAAAGAAAAAGAAAAAGCCAAAATTAAAAGAGAAAAAGTGCGCGCTAAGAATAAAATTCTTCGCGAAAAAAGATTACAAGAAGAAAAAGAATTAAAAGAAAAGGAAAAAAATAGAGATATCTTAGTGGGATAATGAAAAAGAAACTATTATTTTTAAACGCTTTACTTATATTAAATACTCTATCATTAGTAAGTTGCGCTAATGATAAGTTTTATAATGTTAATTTTGAAGATACTAGCATTAAAATAATTGGCGATAATAAAGTTAAAGCAAACGAAGATTATATTTTCAAACTTGATTATTCTAACGATCATACAAATAATAAAATAATTGTTTACGCTAATGGAAAAGAAGTTTCATTAATAAATGGCTCATACCTAATTAGTGATGTTCAATCTGATTTAAATATTACTTTTGAAATAATTAAAAAAGATTCATATTCCATTGATATTATTAATAATGATGATCTCTTTGAATGGTTTACCCCTATAAAAAGTAATATTGTTGATCCAGGAAAATCATATTCATTCACTATTAAATTCTGGGGAGGATATGACTTATCGGATATAAAGTTCTTTGCAAACGATATTGAAGTTTTACCAGATAATTTTCTTGGATCTTATCAAACAAATACTAACTATAATTTCTATTTTGGAAACATTAATCAAGATATAGATTTTAGAGTTGAAGGTGGGCAATTTATTACTTGGTTTACTTATGATTTAGGCCAAGAAATAAAATATTTCCAACAAGGAATTCAAGCGGATTTAGAAATAGATACCACTAAAATTGGATATAAATTTTTAGGATGGTCATTAAATAAAAATGATATAAGTAACTTAATTTCTCTACCTTATAAAAACCCTACAAACAATAAGGAAGTTACATTATATGCTGTATATAAATTAGATAATTCTAATTTAGATTTGCCTTTTATAAGTGTAAACATTACCGATGGATCAACATTGAGTAAGGACATGTATTCTCAAGGAAGCATTAATTTAGTAACTAATGACAATATTTCTAATCAAGATTGCTTTATTAAATTAAGAGGAAATTCTACATCTACTTATTTCAAAAAACCATATAAATTAAAATTTAATGATCCGGTTTCATTCTTCGGTTCAGAAGCAAATAAAGAGTGGGTATTACTCGCGGATTATCTAGATCCTTCTTTAATTAGAAATTACACTGCTTTAACTCTTGCTAATTATGCAAAACACTTAGATTTCAATCACACATTAAAACATGTCGAGTTAGAACTTAATGGTGTATATCAAGGTGTTTACTTATTGACAGATCAAATCGAAGCTAAAAAAGAAAGTAGAATTCCTATTAAAGTTGATAATATTGATTCAAATGATGTTCCTTTCCTTTTAGAAAGAGATAAAGACGGAGAAGGTATATATGGAGTTAATTATTTTACTGTTGGTATTACTAATTACATCATTAAATATCCTTCAAATCCTACTAAAGAACAATTTGATTATATTTACAATTATATAAATACCCTTTATGAATACATTAAAGTAAAAGATATTGAAAAAGTTTCTAAATACTTAGATATGAATAGCTTCTATGAATATGTATTAATAAATGAATTGATGGTCAATATCGATTCAAACTGGAAAAGTGGTTATTTATATCGACCACAAGGTGGAACATTGACTTTCGGCCCTGTATGGGACTTTGATTGGTGTTTCTCAAGTTGGACTAGCAACCCTGCTGTAGATAAAGAGTTCTTATTAGTTGATAAATTCTTTCTATTAAAAAGAGACTCTAAGGATTTTAGCTTTGACTGGATGATTTATTTAATTCAGAATAAAGATATATACATGGAAGTTATTAATGCGTGGAATGGCTTAAAAGAAGCTTATAACATGACATTAAGAGATATAAAAGAATATTATTCATATATCAAAGATGCTGGCTATAGAAATTATCAGAAATGGTATGAATATTATTATCAATTGGGTGGGTCTGCTAACTATATTCCAATTGAAAATCTCTTTGTTGATCAATATAATTACGTACTATATAGTTTAACATCTCGTTATCAATACTTAGATGAATTATTCCAAGATAAAAATCACTATACATTTATAAATGAAGAATTCCAATAAAAAAGAAGATAAACTAACTTACTTATCTTCTTTTTTTATGTTAATTATTACAATAAAAAAGTGAGTGATTTTCACCACTCACTTAAATTGTTAGATTTAATTAGTATAAGTATGTAGTAACGACTTCTACATCGTTTCCAGTTACAGATTCATATTCAACAACAACTTCTTGGACTACAATATTTGTATAAGAAGAAACTCTGATATCAACATAAACAAATCCAGAAATATCATTTGAATCTAAACCAAATATATTGTACACTGATTCATTACTAATTTTTCCTACTACATGTAATGATTCGTTAGCAGTCAATGAAGTGAACATAGACACTTCTAATTTTTGATTTGCTTTACTTAAATCAACAACTTCGTATTCAGAAGTTTCTGTCCATGGAGTATCAGAATCTAAACTATTAGCCACTTTTGTAACAGTTGTTTTTGAACCGTTTCTTGTGTTAATAGTAATTTCTTCTGTTGCATAAACTAAACCTTCATGTGAAATTGTAATTGTTTGTTCAACCGTTTTACATGTTGCTAATACATTGTTGTATGCATTTAATACTAATTCTTCTTTAGTTGGAGCGTTTTCTTCTCCACAAGAAGCAAGAGTTAAAGTGAAAAGAGATAAAACACTTAATGTTAATAATTTAGCTTTTTTCATTAGAAGATCCTCCTTTTAGCAACAAATGCTACTGCAGCTACGCTGACAATTGATAATCCATAAATTACCCAGTTAGCTAATGTTCTTGCATTATTTAAATCTTTTTCAAGAGTATCAACACGACTATTATGTGTATCAATAACTGCTTTTACATCACGAATTAAACTAGAGATATCTGCATCAGTTAATTCACTTTCATCAAATAAACTAATAAATTCATTCCAAGCCTTAACAGCAGCAAATTTATCTTCGATTGTACTTGCATTGATAACTGCATCAGCTAATTCTTCGAATTTTTCAACATCTAATACTTTAACTACTTCGATTGTTGCATCTTTAGCAGGAACGATATTACTATTTTCGTTTTTCCATGAAATTAAGTAATTTTCAACTGTTGGTAATTCAACTGTTGCACCAAATGGTAAGTTTTCATATTTAGCAACTAAGTTACCGTTTTGATCAACTACTGTAATTGTGTATTTACAAATTTCAAATACTGCATTGATTTCTACATTCTTAGCAGGCATTGTTGCTGGAACTTTAATATCCCAACCGACAAATGCATAACCTTCTTTTGTGAATCCTTCAAGTGATGGGACGTCAACTTCATCACCATATTTTAATGTTTGAGATGAAACAACTTTACCATCAAACTTAAATGTTAATTGGAATACGTTATTTACTTTATTAACAACTAATGTTACGTCGTGATCTGGCATAACTGGTACAACACCTTCTGCCCAAGATACAACATATCCATCAACGACTGGTAATTCAATTGTTGAACCATATGCAACTGATTCATATTTAGCAACTAAGTTACCTTCTGAATCGTTAATTGTTACATCGTGTGTATTAATTGTCTTTGTTACATATAATAATGCATCGTGATCTGGCATGATTCCAGTTTCATCTTCTGCCCAAGCATATGTGTAACCTTCTTGAGTTGGTAAATCGATTTTTGATCCATATTCAACATCTAATAAGAATTTAACAACGATGTTGTCTTGTACATTAATAATAACAGCTTGATATGAATTGATAACGAATTCTGCGTGGAATTCTAATTCATCAGCGATCATTAATTCTGGGATTTCATCATCCCAACCAACAAATGTATAACCTTCTTTATAATAATCTTTTGTTGAAGGAACGTTAATTACTTCACCATAAGCTACTTCTTCAGAAGATAATAGAATTTCACCAAAGTAGAATGAAACTTTATATTTGTTAGCGACTACATTTACTCTTAATGTAGTGTCTTCATTAGGCATAACTGGTACAACACCTTCTGCCCAAGTAATTGTGTAACCTTCTTTAACTGGTAAAGCAATTTCAGATTCATAAGCAACTTCTTCATGAACTTCAACTTCTTCACCGTCTTGATCAACAATTATTAATTTATGGAAGTGTGCGATTTTGTCTAATGTATAAACAGTATCGACACCAGGTGCAGTAGTAACTGCTTCTACACCTTCTGGCCATTTAATTTCATAACCTAATTCTGTAGGAAGTGAAATTGGATCTCCATAACGAACATCAACGATTTCTGATAATACTTCGCCATTTTGATCAACGAATGTAACAGTAACTCTATTAATAACAAATTCTGCTGTGAATGTTAATTCATTAGCAGGCATTGTTGCTGGGATTACTGCATCCCATCTTAAGAATGTATAACCTTCTTTTGCATGTCCTTCTAGTGAAGGTGCTGCAATTGCTGCTCCGTATTCAACATCTTCAGAAACAATTTCTTCACCATTAAATACGAATGTTAATTTATATTTATTTGTAGTTACAACAACTGTTAATTCAACATCATTGTTTGGCATAGTAACATTTTCAGTTCCTTCTGCCCAAGTAATTGTGTAACCTTCTTTAACTGGTAAAGCAATTTCACTACCATAAGCGACATCTTTTGCTTCTGCAACAACGTTGCCGTCTGCGTCAACAAATGTTACATCGTGTTTATTTGCAACAAATACTGCAGTAATTGTTACTTCACTATCTGGCATATTTGAAATTACTTTGTCCCAACCAATAAATGTATAACCAACTTTGCTGTTTACAATTGTTGAATAATTTGGATAAACAATAGATGCATTATATTCTAAAGTAGAACTTGAGAATACTTCACCATCAACGATAAATGTTAATGTGTGAGAATTAATTTCTGTCTCAATTTCGAAGATACCACCATCAACTGGAACTAGTTTTTCTTCGATTCCATCTTTCCATGTTACTTTATAACCTTCGATTTCTGGTAATGCGATAACAGTATTGTAATCTTGTAATAAATATGCGTATAATGTTCCATTTTCATCAACAACTTGTACAGTATATTTATTAACTGTGAATTTTGCAGTAACTACAACATCAGCATCTGGCATTGTAGCAGGAACTTCAACATCCCAACCAGCAAATGTATGACCTACTTTTGAATAGCTAGAATGATCTGGAAGATTTAATGTTGTTCCGAAAGCAACATCTTCATCAACAATTGTTTCTTCATCATAAACAACTGTAAATTTATGGACATTAGCTGTTCTTATAACAAGTAATTCTTTTGCACTTGCTGGCATTGTAGCAGGAACTTCTTCTTCAACCCATGCAAATGTATAACCAACTTCTGCTGGTAATTTAATTTCACTACCATATGCTACATTACCTTCAAAATAAACATTGCTTAAAGCATCTTTGATAACTAAGTTATATTCATTAACTGTTACGTTAACTACTAATGTAACGTCGTTATCTGGAAGTACTGTTACTGTACCTTCTGCCCATGCGAATGTATATCCTTCTGGTGCTTCTGGTAATGCGATTGTTGAATTGAATTCAACATTTTCTAATGTTTTAATTAATGTTCCGTTTTGATCATTAATTGTAACTGTGTGTTTGTTAATTGTTTTTGTAACAAGTAATTCTTTTGCACTTGCTGGCATTGTAGCAGGAACTTCTGCTTCGTCCCATGCAAATGTATAACCAACTTCTTCTGGTAATTTAATTTCACTACCATATGCTACATTACCTTCAAAATAAACATTGCTTAAAGCATCTTTGATAACTAAGTTATATTCATTAACTGTTACGTTAACTACTAATGTAACGTCGTTATCTGGAAGTACTGTTACTGTACCTTCTGCCCATGCGAATGTATATCCTTCTGGTGCTTCTGGTAATGCGATTGTTGAACCAAATTCAACATTTTCTAATGTTTTAATTAATGTTCCGTTTTGATCATTAATTGTAACTGTGTGTTTGTTAATAACTTTAACAACTTGAACTGTGTGTGCTTGTGCAGGAACCACTGTATTTGCTCCTTCTGCCCAAGCATATGAGTAACCTACTGTTTCTAATTCAGGTAATGCAATAGTACTACCATATGGAAGTGATAAAGTAGCAACTACATCTTCATCATATTTAATTGTTACTGGATAGTTGTTTACACTGAATACTGCATTAATAGTAACATCACTATCTGGCATTCTTGTAACAATTCTATCCCATCCAATAAATGTATGACCTTCTTTTGATTTACCTGCAACACTTGGAAGTGTTAATAATGAATTATAGTTTACTGTTTCTTCTAACAATGTTTCTCCATTATAAATTACTTTATAAGTATGAGTATTAACTGTTTTGTTAACAGTTAATGTAACATCATTATCAGGCATAATATTACTTACACCTTCTGCCCATGAATATGTATATCCTTCGACAGTTGGTAATTGAATTGTAGAACCAAATGGAACATTTTCATAGAATGCAACTGGTACTCCATTAGCATCGTTGATAATTACATTGTGTAAATTTGGTTCATATTGAGCTGTAATTACTACATCACTATTTGGCATTACACTTGGAATATCTTTATCCCAACCGACAAAATGATGTCCAGCTCTTTCATTTGGTTCTGGTAATTCTAAACCTGTAATAGCTTCTCTATCCCAGAATAAATGAGTTTCTTGTACTTCACCATCTTCACCAGATTTAATAGTTAATGATCTTAATGTTGAAGTACGATCTAATTTGTTTGTAAATTGGTCAAGAATTACAACTCTTACTGTTGTACCAGCAACTAAAGATTCAACTTCATTAATTGTTAGTAAACCTGTTTCTTGGTTAACTGTATATTTATCAGAACTTAATAATTCTCCATTTAAGTAAACTTCTAATGTAGAATAATCTAAGCCAGAAGTAGATTGTAATTGACCAAGTGTAGTAGACTCTTGATATTTTAAAGCGGCTGCTTTATCAGAATCGAATCTATCTTCATCTTTTAAATTTAATGATAACGAATATTTATCTTCGTTCTCTGTGACGTTAATATTGTCATAATATGGATTTAACATATCCTTAGTTGGAGCTCCATATAATGCCATAACGTTATCGACTAAAATTGTTCCAATCTTAGCTTTTTCAAAACTTTCTTCAACCTTTTGTCTTGCAATTTCTTTATTTGCAGCGATTTCTTCAGGTGTGTTTCCATCTGGTTGATTGTAATCATATCCTAACGCTGTATCAGCGAAAGCAGACCACATTACTTGACATGAATAGAATCCATATGGACCTTGGATTCCTTCCCAAGCTTTACCATAACGAGTATCCCAACCAATTTCAGTATAGTAGAATCTCCATTCTCCAGAACCTTGAATACCCATATCAACTTTAGGGTTTTTAGGCATTGATACGAAATCTGACATTGTTGTTGCTGCAGTAGCTAAGTTACCCGAACCATCTGTTTTATAACCTTGTAATGTTATTCTGAACCAACATCCATCTAATCCTTCAGGGAAGAATACCCACATACCTACATATTTTGCATCAGCAGGAATAACAGGAGTAAATCCTTGCTTATCATTATAGAATGTGACTGTTCTATTATTTAATTTGTTTGGATCCATTCCACCAATGTAATTACCATTTGACATATCATAATCGATTGCCATTGCACCAGAACCGAATAATACTTCATTTGGATCTGTTGTTTTATACATTTTTTTACTTTGAGAGTTACCACCAGCAGCCCATTGATTTAACCATTCTGTATCTTCAAAATCATACAATAATGTAGGTGCTTTACCAATTGAAACAGTTGCAACCTTAGTCATAATATTTGTTTGACCTGTCGCTTTAACTTGTTTAATTGATACTTTTCCATCAATAACTGGAACTTGACCAGCTTGTAAATAGAATGTTCCTTCTTCGTTAACTTTCATTGAACAACCATTTGGTACGTTCCATTCTAAGTCATTTTCTTGAACGTTCATTGGTCTCCAAGTACTGATTCCTAATGCTTTGTTTCCTTCGTTAGCACCTGGATATAAAGTAAATGGTAATTCTTTTGTTTCACCTAATCCTAATGTGAAGTTTGTAGAGAATGCTTCACTATAACTCCAGTCTGGCCAAGCTAAATCAACTTTTGTTGAACCAACAATAGTTTCACCATCTTTTAAATTTACATATACATTACCTGAAGTAGTGCCGTTTGCTGTAAATACACCAGTTTCAGGGTCGATTGTACCAATATTTGCAGTTGATTTAGTTTCATCTAATTCCCAAACTAAACCTTCTGGTAAAGCAACTGGATCACCATAAGCGTTACTACCTGTTGCTTCAAATTCAATTGTTGTACCAACTACGAATAACTCGTTATTTGGTAAAATATGAGCTTTATTAAATGTTGTATCTGGTTCTTCAGTTCCTGTATCAGTCATACTTTCTGTACTAACGAAAAGAATAGCATCACCAACACTACGGTCAGCACCATAAGCACCTTGAATACCGTTTCTGTAGAAATTTTCACCAGCGTGTTTAGATAAAGCAGTAGAAGATCCACCACCATCTAAGTTAACTGCGTAAACACAGCCTAATTCTTTCATGACTGTAGCCATATTGTATAAACTCATACCACCAGCGCGGTTACCGTTTCTACCTTCGACTACGTAAGTAACTACATCTCCATCAGCTGTAATACCAATTGCTGTACGAGGATGTTCTTCATTCCATGTTTCTGGTCCACAAATTTGACCATCTTCAATTAAGATTGCATCATACCAAGCACCGATGGCTTGCCATAATTTATATCCTGTGTAATCAACAGTTACGCCATTTTCAACTCTTGATGTAGTTGTTCCATCTCTAAATCCGGCATATTCACTAGATCTACCAATTACAGCTCTTTGATGTCCTGTTTCTTCATGTTTTAAAATACCAAAGAAACCATGTGAGAAATAATTGCCTGGGCAATATTCAACACCATTAATCATCAAGCCCATATTAGGTGCACCATTAGCAGTATTAAATGCTGAACCATTAATACCACCAATTACGTCGTAGCCTAGGTTTTCAGTTACATAATCAATTTGATCTTTAACAGTAGAAGCAGAATATGTTCCTTGTTTTAATAATGAATCATATCCAGCATAGCTAGTTAAGACAGTTACTTTGTCAAGATCATAATAATTAGCAACACTTCTTGAATACCAAACCTTACCTACAGCAGAAGGGCCATAAGAAATGAATTGACTTTCAGTTGCTCCATCGCGTAAATCATAATCGGATTGTTGAACAAGCTCATGAGTTCCCCAATTTGCAGTGTAATTGTCAGCATGAGCAGAGATGCCATTGTCTCCTGCTACCATAACACTTAGACCGAATAATGAAGCTAATGGAATTAATAAAAATCTTTTTAATCTTTTCACTTTTTTACTCCTATCCTTAAAAACAATTTTTTAATATGTAATATTAAATCCCACATCAAAAAAGAGTCTTTAATGTCAATATAATATTATAAAGTTTATACATTGTCAACTAATTTATATTTCGGACACATTTTTTATGCATTTTGTTTTTTTTATCAATGTATTGATAATATAAGAAAAGCACACTAGAAATCAATCTAATGTGCTTGATAATTACCATTTATTGCTAGTTGCTAAAGTAATTTTTGTTATGTTCCATTTTTTCTCCATTATACTCGCCATCCATAAATGCCAATAATTTATTTGCGAATGTTAAAATTTGATTTAAATCTGTTTTACCAACACTAGGAATTGTTGGATACATTTCAGCGTCTTTTTCGTATAAAGAAGATGGAATTTGATTTACAAATGCTGTAAATGTTGATGTGATATTTTCATTTGATAACGGAGCATTTTCCGCTCTTAATTCATTATATCTATTTTGAACCTCTTCAGCATAGAATAATAAAATTGCTTCAAATAACGCATTACCTCTTAAGTTTGCACGATACCATCCATTAATCCAGAAACCACCGGTTTCGTGGTTAAGTGGATTTCCGTTGAAATCACCAATTTTTCCATCCCATGATAGATTCCATGTTGTATCTAAATCATATGCGTTTGGACTCCAAATTTTACCATCATATGTTGACCAAATAACGTTTTTAGTAGAGTTATCCGGGAATCCTTGAATACAGTGTAAGAAAATCATGTAATCAATACATCCATCAATATCTAAATGATTTGGTATTTGTTCTCTAAATTGATTTCTAATCGCTTGTTTTTCAGCAAGTGACATTGAATCTTTTAATTTTCCATATGTATTCATTACCACGCTAATAGCTTCGTTCATACTATCAGCCATCCATTTAGTATCTGTTTCATCATATGCATATTCAACTTCCCAACCAGAGCCAGACATTGTAGTGTTATCCCATTCCATCAATTCTTTAAATCCAGTTGATTCATACAATGAACCATTAGACTTTTTAGCAGTTCCTTCAGCAAATAATAAGCCTTGTGTATTTGATTTTTTCATACCAAATAACCACTTATCTTTTGAAATATTAAGTGTGTATAAACCAAAGTATTCGTTATTAAAATATAACATTACTGGATAGCCATCAACAGCACCATTATTTATCATAAGATCAACATTTTCTCTTGGAGAAACATATTGAGATGTAGCACGACTTCCAACAACGTCACTCCAAATACTAGCGGTCGCTAAGTTTCTTGAGTGTGTTGCATCAATCCAGTTTGCCTTCAAAACATACTTATGTTCGTCACCCCAAGAATCCACTAAAGTGACTTTGTTTTTTACTGTACAATCTCTATCTTCATATAACTTAATTGCGTAATTTTTCTTTAAATATGAGGAATTTTTACTAGTTCCACCTTGAATTCTCATCTTTGCAAAACTTTGGAAATTTCTATGTTCTTCGCCCTTTTGAGCTTCGTATCTAAATGGTACTGTTAAATATTCCCATGTCCAGTTTGCAAACCCATTATAATTAGTTGCATCAGGTGCGCTTGGATGAATATCTTTATAATTAATATGTACGCGAGGGAAATCTAATGTGTAATCAATTATTGCGCTTTCTCTTTCTCCACATCCAGTACAATCTCTGTGTTTTTTTCCTTTTTCAAAATCATTAGCAGGTTTATCTATAACCCATTCATCTGGGAAAGTACAAACATGCACAGAAGGTGCTTCGCTGCTTGGTTCTTCAGAACTTATTTCTTCACTTGATATAGATTCTGAAGATTCTTCCTCAGAACTTATTTCTTCACTTGATAACTCAGAAGATATTTCTTCACTAGATATTTCTTCACTAGATATTTCTTCAGAACTTATTTCTTCACTACTAATTTCTGAACTTAATTCTTCTGACGAGATTAAATCATTAGTTGATTCTGAAGAAATAGGAGATGAAGATTCCGAAGAAATGACTTCACTAGTGGAGTTGGAAATAGGTGATGAGTTTTCAAAACTTGAAGATGTATTGCCGTTAGAACACGATACTGTCAGCAATAAAGTTAAAGCTAAAATTGCACACGTTTTTCCTTTTAATACCATATATTTCACTCCTTTTAAGACTATTTTGTCTTTTTAACATTTTATCATAACTTACTTTATTTTCAACATTTTTATTGTCATATATTTTATGACTATACTGCTATTGTAAAAATAAGCAAAAAGGCCATAAAAAGGCCTTTTATCTTTTTCTTTTTTGCTTCTTTTCAATGATTTGAGCTTGACGAAGAATTTCTTGTTCTTTTAAAGTTGGTACTCTTACTTCTGATTTACCAATTCTTGCTCCGGCTTTACGATATTTCTTTAAAGGATCGTTATCTTCTGTTAAATTACCGCTTTCTAATAATTCTTGTCTTTCTTTTTCAAGTTGTTCTTTTTCTAACTTCTTTTGTAAACGATATTTTTCAAGCGGTGAAAGATTTTCTAAAGAAATTTCAACTACTTCACTAGGTTTTTCTTCAACTTCTAGAGGAACTTCTTCTACTTTTTCTTCAACAACCTCTTCTACTATTGGCTGTTCTTCGTCTTCTTCTTCAACCATAGGTTGTTCTTCGTCTTCTTCTTTTGATTCTTCAATTATTTGTTCTTCAACAACCTCTTCTTCTTTTAATTCTTCTTCAACTAGTTCCTCGTCTTCTTCTTTTAACTCTTCAACAGAAACTTCTTCAGCAACTTCTTCAGCAACTTCTTCTGCAACTTCTTCTGAAACTGGAGCTTCTTCGATAACTTCTTCTGCAATTGGAGTTTCTTCTACGACTACTTGTTTTTCTTCATCTAAAGTTTCTTCTACAATAGGTTCATTTATCTCTTCTACTAATGGAGTTTCTTCAACTAAATCTTCATTATTTAGTTCTTCTTCATGAACATCATTAATTTTAGAAACATATTCGCTTAATATTAATCTATCTTTTGAATATTCTTCAACCGGTTTAATTAACAAATCATTTGGCTGATATTTTTCATAAAATAATTCATCTTCTTTTGTTTGATGACGAATTTGATCAATTGAATCTTCTTCAATAATTTCAATTACTGGCTCTTCTTCCAATTCAATATCAAAATCTTTATCAGAAATATATCTAACTTCTCTTTCAATTAAAGCTTTATCCTTCTTTTCTTTAATATGAGAACTTACACCTAAGTCTTTAACACCATGACCTAAATCATCGTAATATTCAACAGGTTTTGTATCTTTTTTACTAAATTCTTCTCGCTTAACTTGCTTTGCAAGTTCTTGTTTTTCATTTTCTTCACTTTCAATGATGCTCATAAACGCTTCACTCTTAGAAGAATAATTATTACCATGTTTAATTCTAAGTTTATATTCTTGATAATCTTTTTTGAAAATAAACTTATTTCTTGCTTTTTTAGCCTTTCTTTTTGCTCTACATTTTCTAAATGGAAGATACAATAATGTTAATACTAAATACCAAATAGTTAGTAATAATAAGCTAACTAATCCAAAAACAACATAATCTAACCAATATAAACTAACTGGGATTAAATTCACTAAATCAAAATAACCAATGCCAATTGGATTTACAAATACCAATTTAACAATATTATCATTGCCTAATACATTAATAAAAACAGGTTGAATATATGTAGAATAAATATTTAATGGGCCTACTAAATTTGCACCTAAATTAGTTCCAAATTCATTATCAAATCTAGCTAAAAATAATAACGCAAGAACACATAGAGGAATAATTAAAGATAATACTCTAACCTTTGGAAACTTTCTCATATATTTTTGATATGAAAATTTTTCTTCTTCCGTTGGAGTTAATTGATAATGTGTCTTAACGATGCGATATACTCTTTTTCTTTTAGATGCCTTTCTAATTGCAGTGATTGTACCGAAAATTAAATAATATACAATAATAAATGCAATATTAATTGCTAAAATAACAATCACATTATTAAATGGAACATTTTGTAAATGGCACAATTCAATAAGTGGCGCTACAACTTTAGTGTTTAACAAGTCCATTCCTACATTAACAAAATTTAAGATTTCTGGAGAACCTAATTTGTCAAAAAATCCATGAACTACAAAAAATGCTATTTCTAATAATAAAATAAGAAGCAAGAATATTTTCTTTTTCATAACGACTTCCCCCTGTTTGTTTATATTATTATATCAATAAACTTCAATAAAAGTATAGTTACTTTTATATTAATTTACTATTTACCAAAATAATTGTTCTTATTCAAAAAAATATTTAATTAATTTTTTGCAAATGGTAGTATACAAATATATACGAGGTCAACAAAAGATGATTAGAAAAAACAAAGGAAAATTAATAACTATTGGAGTTTTATTAGTTTTACTAATAATCTTATTAATATTTAGATCCACTTCTTCTATGAGTGATTTTTTCGCTCTTAATATATCTTCTTTTTTGGTTAAAATAATCGGTAGCATTTCCAATTTAATTTCTTTTTCATTGTTTGAAATTGTATTAATTATTATTGTTTCTATCGCTTTATTTTTATTAATCAAACTCATTATTTATTCCATAAAAAGAAACAAAGATAAATTATTTAGATATTTTATTTTCATCTCATTATTTTCATTAATATTAATAGATTCATTTATCTCTGTCTGTGGAGTTTGTTATCAAAGAAGTGAAATTGAATTACCTTTCTATGAAGGAGAAGTTACCACTTATTTAATTGATGATGCAATAGATTATTATTTAAAAGATTATAATCAGCTTTCTCTTTCGTTTGAAAAAGATGAAAAAGGTGTTAGTAAATGTCCTTACTCTTTTAAAAATTTAGCAAAAATTATGATGGATGAATGTGACAGATTAGATCAATTCAACTATTATTATGATTTCACAGCTAGACCAAAAGCCACTTGGTTATCTTTCATTTTAAACGAATTACAAATTACTGGAATCGATTTCCCTTTTACCGCTGAAGCAAATATTAATTATCAAATGCCTTCTATTGACATTCCTTTTACCATGGCACATGAAATTGCTCACCTAAAAGGAGTTATGCGAGAAGATGACGCTAATACTGTTGCCTTATATATTTGCATCACAAGTGATATTCCTTATGTAAGATATTCTGGTTATTTTAGGGGTTTTAGTAGACTTTTAGAAATCAAAGCCTTTACCAATAGAAAAGAGTATTTAGAATTACTACCTAAAATTTCTTCTCAAATATCAAAAGACAATAATGATTATTATTCTTTCTTTGAAGAACACGATTTATTAGATGACATATCCACATTCTTCAATGATTTATATCTTTCATTAAATGGCGAAAAGGATGGAACAGATAGTTATGATGATGTAAGTCAAAGTAGACCAACTGGAGAAGTAGATAAAAATGGTTATGAAATTAGAGAGTATACTTCTTATTCTCCTTATCAAAAACTATTAATCCAAAACTATATAAATAGCAAAAAAGGCGATTAAATTAAATCGCCTTTTCTAATGCTTCTAAATATTTATTAACTTGTCTTCTATTTTTAAATACCTTTGTTTTATCTTTATGTTCAATTAATACTTGATTGAATTTTCTTGTTCTTCTTTTTCTTCTTCCTTCGATTAAAATCCAATGTCTAAATGAGTAAGAAAAATTTTCTTCACATCCTTCTGGAGCTGATTCTCTATTTTTCCCTTTATACATTTTCGCTCTTTTTCTCGCGGATAAATAACAAGTAAAACGATTAAATTTTAAAAAGATAATCTCATCAGCTTCTTCCATTCGTTGATCAAATAGTACCTTAGAATAATTACCATCAATTATCCATCCATCAGAGTTTTCCTTTAAAAACTTAGATAATAACGTAATTCTTTCTTCATTTGTATTTTCAACCCAATTAGGATAAAAACTAATTTTATCCATATGTAATAATGGAAGATTATATATTCTAGAAAGTTTAGTAGCTAAAGTAGATTTCCCACTTCCTGCAAAACCAATAATTGCTATCTTCATATATATTACCAATCAAATAAAGATAACTGATCTGATTCAGGTAGATCCTTTAATACGTTTAAACGTTTCATAGTTTCAATGTGTTGTTGAGATAATCTAGTTCTACTTTGTAAATCTTCAATTGACATAAATGGACGCTTATTTCTTGCTTCTACTACTGTTTCTGCCGCAGCTTCTCCTAAACCATCTAATACATTAAATGGCGGGATAATACAATTATGCTCTTTATCGACAACCCAATATCTAGATACCGAACGATTTAAATTAATCATTGAGATATCGTATCCCCTTTCACACATTTCTAAAGCTACGCATAAACATTTATCAATTTCTTCATCCTTTGGAGAAAGCTTAACTCCACTTGCTCTTAATTTCTTATACTCTTCTAACTTAGCAATAATTGCTTTTTCACCTTTTGACATAACTTGAATATCAAATTGGTGAACTCTAGTTGAGAAATAAGTTGCATAATATTCAAGAGGATAATAAACCTTATACCAAGCAACACGACATGCCATCATAACATAAGCAACTGCGTGAGCTTTAGGGAAAAGATATTTAATCTTATTACAAGCATTAATGTAATATTCAGGAATCTTATGTTCTCTTAATAAGTCTTCATATTCTGGTTTTAAACGTTTTCCTTTTCTAACGTCTTCCATAATTTTAAAAGCAGTAGAATTATCAATTCCTTGACTTGATAACCACACCATAATATCATCACGACATCCAATAACTTCTTGAAGTGTACAAGTTCCATTATTGATTAAATCTTCAGCATTACCCTTCCATACATCAGTACCGTGAGACAAGCCAGAAATAATTAATAAGTCCGCAAATGTCTTAGGATTAGTTGCAATTAACATTTGTCTAGAAAGGTTAGTGCCAAATTCAGGTAGACCTAATGCCCCATTAATTTCATTCATGTAGTTCGAATGACGTTTTAACGCCTTATCACTACTAAATAATGAAATCATATTTTTATCATCAAGAGGAATATCCTCTGGCTTAATACCAGTAATATCACCAAGCATTTTTAATGCAGTAGGATCAACGTGACCTAATAAGTCAAGTTTTAATACGTTATCATGAATCTTATGGAAGTCGAAGTGAGTAGTCTTCCAAGCTGCATTAACATCATCTGCCGGGTATTGAATTGGAGTAAAGTCAAATACTTCCATATCGTCTGGAATAACAATAATACCACCAGGGTGTTGGCCTGTTGTTCTTTTAACATCTTGACAATTAATTGCTAAACGAGTCTTCTCTGCACTTTTAATTTTACTTGGATCAATACCTAAAGATTCATAATAACCTAAGGCATAACCAAAGGCAGTTTTTTCAGCGACAGTTTCTATAGTACCTGCACGATATACATTCTTTTCACCTAGTAATACTTTTGTCATATTATGAGCAACAGCTTGATAATCACCCGAGAAGTTTAAATCAATATCAGGTACCTTCTCAGCGTGGAATCCTAAGAACGTTGCAAATGGAATATTTTGTCCATCTTTAACCATTCTCTTTCCGCAATGAGGACAATATCTATCAGGTAAATCATATCCTGAACGATATAATTTTGTATCAACATCCCAAATTGAATGTTTACATTCTGGACATCTATAGTGAGGTTGTAAAGCATTAACTTCAGTAATATTAGACATAAAAGCGACTAAAGAAGAACCTACACTACCTCTAGAACCTACCATGAATCCATCTTCACGAGACTTCTTAACAATACAATGAGCAATATAATATTGAACAGAATATCCATACTTAACAATACCATCTAATTCAGCTTTTAATCTATCATCAACAATTTTAGGTAATGGATTTCCATATAATTTATGTGCTGTTTCATAGCACATATCAATTAGTTTTTTATCACAGTTTTCAATATGTGGAGGATATAATCCATTCTTAATTGGGAATAATTCTTCAGTTTGAGAAGCAATCAAATTACTATTGGTAATAACAATCTCTTTTGCAATATCTTCACCTAAGAAACTAAAAGCTTCAAGCATTTCAGTAGTTGTTCTAAAGTGTTGATCAGGATTATCAAAATAAACTTTATCTCTTCTATGTGGGTTAAGAGGGTGACGTCCTCCACCTACAGCTTTAGCGAAGACATAAACATCTCTAAAGATTTTATCTTCTTTAGATAAATAGTGACAATCTCCTGTAGCGACCACTTTCTTACCTATTTTACTAGCGGCTTTATAAACATCACTAATAATAGTTTTAATTTGTTCTTCCGAACGAATTTGTCCCATATTAACTAAATAAATATAGTTTGCTGGAGGTTGAACTTCAATAAAATCGTAGAATTTCATTACTTCTAAAAGTACATTTTCTCCACGAGTTAAAGCTGTTTGGAATACTTCTCCATTAAAACAAGAAGAACCAATAATTAAATTTTCTCGATATTCTTCTATTAGTTTTCTTGGAATTCTAGTTCCACCTGCAAAATAAGTAGTTGCAGACATACTTACTAATTTAAATAAATCTTTTAATCCTTGAGCGTTCTTTGCATATACTTGAACATGACTTGGACGAAGATTTTTCAACATTTTATCATTTCTTAAATTTTGTAAGTCCTTATGTTTAATATGTAGATTATCTTTAGTTATCATCGCTAGCATTGCTTGCCATGCATCATTTAAAACGCTTGCGTCATAATCCGCTCTATGGGCGACGTTTTCATCATAATTAACTTCAAATTGACGACACAAAGAGCCAAGTGAATGAGACTTATGATCAGGGAAAAGATATCTAGATAAACTTAAGGTATCAATTACTGGATTAGTAATCATACTTCCACCATTATTTAAGAAAGCTTCATTTAAGAAACCAATATCAAAACTAGCATTATGAGTAACTAAAATACTATCACCAATAAAGTTTTGAATTAATCTTAATGCTTCTTTAATACCTTTTTGACCTCTTACCATAGCGTTAGTAATCTTGGTCTTTTCTTGAATAAATTTGGAAATAGGTATTTCTGGATCAACAAAGAAGTCCATTGAATCAACAACTAAACCATCTTTAAACTTAACTGCGCCAAATTCAATAATCCTATCATATCTTGCTGATAAACCTGTTGTTTCAAAGTCAAATACAACATAAGTCGCGTTATGTAATTCTACTTCAGAAGGATTATAAATATATTCAAGTTGATCATCAATCATATTCATTTCACATCCATATAAAGCTTTAACTCCATATTTTTTTGATGCTTCTTGAACTTCAGGGAAAGCTTGAACATTTTCATGATCAGTAATCGCTAAAGCTTTATGACCCCATTTGCTTGCTTGTTTAAAATAAGAATCAACAGTACAAACTCCATCCATTGTAGACATTTTACTATGAGCATGTAATTCTACTCTTTTTTCTTCAGAAGAGTCAATTCTTTCTTCATTAAATGGTTCTGGGTTTATATTAATATAATCTGCGACAATTTGAATTTCGTTGCTAAACTTAGAAAAAGATACTCCCCCTCTAATTGTGATATGAGCCCCTTTTTCCTTATATTTACTAATTTTATCTGGAGCGAAATTACGACGATTTTCAAATAACATAACAATGATAGAATCAGTATGGTCATATACGTATAAAGAAATGATTTGTCTACCTTTTTTAGACATTCTTTCTTCTACGAAGAATACTTCTCCATCAATAGTAACGTTTTGCATTGTTTCATCAATTTCGCAAATATTTACTTTTTTATAATTTCCTTTTACTCTTTGATGATTTTCTTCTTGAGAATAGATTACCTCCATTCTATTTTTATAGTTTTCCTTAATACTATTTCTTAATCCTTCATCAAAAAGTCTTTCTCTTTCTTTCATTACTTCTTCATTTGCATAGCTAATATCAGTTCTAATATCATATGGAATATCTAATTGATCAAATAACTCTTCCCACATTTGAACAACAGGAGCAAATGTATCATAATGAATTTTTCCATAAAACATAAAGAATAATTCATTTTTCTTCTTCGTGCAAAATGGCATTTTATCTTGATCTAAACCTGTGTTATAAAATAATTCATCTCTTAATAAAGCATATGCTTGTTCAGGAGTAATTGGATTTTCATAAACAAAAGTGACACTTGTTTTAAATGGAGATGAATCTAACTTATCTAATAATTCTTTAGCGGCGACATATTGAAAACAATCTCTGCTAGTAAATGTTACATAGCAGATACCTGATTCTTTATCATTCGCATTAACTTTTAAAGAACAATTTTGATAATAATCTAAATTAGTTACCCCGATTTTCTTTAAAAACCTAAGACATAATTCATCCATTAAAAACACCTCTTACTACAATCTTATAATATCTAGTACTGTTACAAAAATCATTAATCCAAATAGTAATATTGTTCCAATAACTGACATAATATCTCTAACTTTAGAAGGCATATCTCTTCTTGTAATACCTTCAAAAGCACAGACAACTAAATGCCATCCATCTAATCCTGGGAAAGGAAGTAAATTAACAATAGCTAAGTTTAATGAAATATATCCCCATACATATAAGTAGTAATAGAAACCTACATCTGTAGCCATTGAACTAACTGTATAAACCGAAATAATACCACCTAAGTTTTCCCATCCACCTGGTTCAAATAATACTTTAAATGAAGTTAATGATGTAACAAATTGATCAGTTGCCCTATCAACACCTTCAGTAAATGTACGACCTCTAGTATTAAACGCAACACCTAATTCATTCATATTCCAAACATAAACAATTTCAGTTCCACTGACTTTTTTATTTTGAACTTCACTAGCGGCTAATGTAAATTCAACTTTTTTATTTGTATCAGTAGTTAAAGTAAACTTCCATTTATCATTTTCTGAAGAAGGTGAAGAAAATTCACTATTATAGTAAGGACTATCTTCTAAAGCAAATAAGTTTAATGCATAGTATAAATCTCTTCCATCTTCAATATCAAAACTAACTGGTAAAGTCTTACCATTATTTTCAATAACAAATTCAACATGTTTGATATTATCATTACTTGTTAATCCTGCTTCATAAGCTAAATATGTAACTTCTTCACTAGATTCAACAACTTGTAATGAACGATAAGAATTATCTAGAATTGGTGACATCAATCCAGAAGCAAAGAAAAGAACAATTGCTAGTAGAAAGTTTACAGTAACACCTGCAACCATGATTAAAGCTCTTTTCCATCTAGCAATACTAGTTAAGAATCTTTCTTTAGGAACATCTTTAAAATCTTCAATTTCTTCACTTCCTTCACCAGCCATAGCAACATAACCACCAATTGGTAAAGCACGAATAGAAAATTGAGTTTCTTGTCCTTCTTTTTTACGTTTATAAATTAATGGCCCCATACCTATAGAATATTCAGCACAGAATACGTTAAATTTTTTAGCCATTAATAAGTGGCCTAATTCGTGTAAACAAATTAATACACTTAGACTTAATACTAAAACAATAATATTTACAATCGTATCTAATACTACCATTTTACTAACCTCCTAATAATTTCTTCACTTTTATTTTTTGCCCAAGTATCAACTTTAATAATATCTTCTTTAGTAGGCGAAGAAATCACCTCATGAGCAGATAATACTTCTTGAACAACTTTTGAGATATCAGTATATTTTATTTCCCCTTTTAAGAAACTATACACTGCTTCTTCATTGCTTCGATTTAATACGCAAGGCGCACTTCCTCCTTTTCTAATAGCTTCATACGCTAAAGATAAGCAAGGATATCTTTCTAAATCTAATTTTCTAAAATGTAATCCATTTAATTTTGTAAAATCTAATGGTTCTACATTCAATAGATGTCTTGAGTTTTGATATAAAGCATAACTAATTGCTACCTTCATATCAGTTGGTCCAATATCACATAAATACGAATTATCGATAAATTCAACAAGTGAATGAATAATAGATTCATCATGAAGAAGTACTTTAACTTGATCTAAAGAAAAACCAAATAAATGCATTGCTTCAATAATTTCAAAACCTTTATTCATCATCGTTGCAGAATCGATAGTAATCTTATTTCCCATTGACCAAGATGGATGTTTTAATGCCTCTTTTAAAGTAACATTTTCAAGTTCATTTAAAGAATAATCTCTAAAACTTCCTCCGCTAGCAGTAATAACTAAGTTTTTGATATCTTCTTTCTTTTTTCCTTCTAAACATTTACTTAATGCACAATGTTCACTATCGATTGCATATAAGTGCGCGCCAGTTTTTTTGATTTCTTGTTTAATTAATTCTCCACCAACTACTAGCGATTCTTTATTAGCGAGCGCTAAATCAAGACCCTTACTAACAGTATGTAAAGAAGGAAGAAAACCTACAAAACCTACTAAAGCATTAACTACCATGGAACAGGATGTATTAGTAATAAGTTCTAATAAACCCTCATCTCCATAGTAAAAATTAATACTTGGATACTTTTCTTTATATTCTAAAAAATCTTGATAATTTTTTAAGCATACGGATTTAATAGAACTAAATCTAGATATTATCCCTTCTAGTAAATTGACTTGATTTCCAATAGAAATTCCTACTAAAGAAAAATCATTTGAATTATCTAAAATAATATCTTGTGTTTGTTTCCCAATCGATCCAGTTGCTCCAAGAAGAATAATTTCTTTCATTAAAATAATCCTCTGTAAAAACTAAATGCCAAAATTAATAATGTAACAACTAATGAAGTTACTAATAATGAATCAATACGATCTAATACTCCACCATGCCCTGGAAGTACATTTGAGAAATCTTTTCTGTTATAGAATCTTTTTAACGCAGAGAAAAGAAAATCTCCAAGGACAGAAATAAATGGCATAGCAAGAGATAAAATTAAAATATTATACCAGTGTTCTATATCTAAAATTGTTTTTAATAAAGGAATTCCATTAGCATCTAAAATCATTGCATATGCAAATGAAACTGCGAAAGATAAAACTACTCCACCGACAAATCCTTCCCATGTTTTCTTAGGAGAGATTCTTGGATTCATCTTGTGTTTTCCAAATAGAATGCCTGTACAATACGCTCCAATGTCACTAGCAAAAGAACCTATAGCCACATAGAACAACAATAACGATGATTGCATGTGATGACCATTATAATCATAGAACCCACTTAATGATGACATTGGTGAAAATCTTAAGAAAAATAATGATTGGAATCCTAAGCTAATTAATAAAGCCATAGTTAGTAAGTAGCAAACATCCGTTACATCAAATTTTGTATACATCATTGAAAATAAGAATAATAACAGCATCATTGTCGCTAATGCTAAAGTTGAAATGGAAATATCATTTAAAATAATATGACCATCACCATTTACAAATCCGGATGTCAATCCTTGTTTTGCCCATACCCAATAAGTTAATATAATTGTCATTAAAAATGTGAATATATCAATAAATCTTGGATATTTCTTAGTTGATAAAACATTGATATATTCATAAAAAGCAACAAATGAAACTAATACAACAGGTATAACAAAGAACAAATCACCGAAAATTACAGCAGGAACTAAAACTAGAGCCATTGCAATTGCAGTAATTGTTCTAATAATAAATGACTTTTTTGTTGAACTAGAAATTTCATTTACTTCTAATATTTTCTTTTTCATAGTCTTCACCTTCTCAATATACCTATTATACAAGAAAATAATTAAATAATTAAATAATTATTTATGTAATATAGTAATTTTGAGCAAAACAAAAGCGTAGTAATTAATACTACGCCTATGTTTTTCAGAAATTTGTCTAATTTCTACATTGGAACGAATGAGATAGATGCTGAAAGTGACATCATGATGAAAATCATACACCATAATAATGCACCAGCATATACGTTACCTGTCTTCTTATAGACGATTCTATTGAAGATAGGAAGAATTCCCATCATTGGAATTAATCCGAAGATCATATTAATGTATAACCACATTTCAGATAAATCTGTTGCAGAATAGAATCCATAGTAAACTGTACCAGTTGTGAAGTATGGGAAGTAGTTGATAATGATAATGAATACTAAACCAACTGAGTTAGCTAGTAAACCAACTAACATTACTTGCCATTCTTTAAATCCTTCACGAGCAACACCTAAGTTAACTCTAATAGAGTTAGAAACGTAGAATATATAGAATCCTGCTAAGTAAATTAACCATGTTACTAAGAATCTTCCTTGTAATGGAGAAGCAGAAATTAACATAAATCTAAAGTCTTGGTGAGTAACCATGTATACAACTTGTAATACTCCATAGAAGACAAAGAATAGAACAACTGCTAAACCTAATGTGATACCTAAATCTTTAGGATTAACCTTTAATCCTTTAAATTTAGACCAGTCAGCTTTACATTCGCTTCCTGTAATTTTGCTATGAATAATATAATATGTATTTTCTAATACACTTGTTAATACCCAAACAACTAAGCCAACTAAACCATTGACAACTGCCCATAAGAATACTGCGTTCATCATTCTAGCTGGGAAGAAGAATGTATATACGTTACCTGCTGCATCTGGGAATAAATCCATTGATAAGCGAGCTAAAGGAATATAATCTAAGCAAGCGATAATTGCTGTTAGAATTGTTGGTAACCAGAATAATGCACGTTTACCAAATGTCATATCTTTCTTAGCAACTGTAGAATGTTTATTTGTGTATTGATCAACACTATAAGCTTCTCTAATTTCTTTTTCGTTTGCTAATCTAGCTTTTCCTGCTAAAGCAACTGATTTCATAAATGGAACATAATCAACTACTAAGCAAACAAGAGCAAGAATTAACATGAATGCACATACTAGAGATAAACCATTTGATAATTCTTTGCCAAACCAAATTTGGCTATTGTCATCTAAATTTGTATCTAAATCTAAAGTTACTTTGAAGAAATTAATTGTATTTGCGATACTCTTTCCATCATACATTTCAAAACAGTGGTTAGTTTCTTCATTATGAATAATACGATATGTACCTTTACTAACTTTACCATATTCGAAATCGTGAATGAATGTATCAAATGTGCCATTTGCGCCGTTTGTTTTTGAGTTAACTTCATTAATGAATCTTAATGCGATAACTTCATAAGCTTGGTTAGCGTCTTGATATCTGAATTCACCTTCATCATATTTTGCATATGACATAGCAGTATTACATCTTAATTTTGCAAAGACGTTTGCTGCAGAAGTCTTAATATATCCTGAGATATATAAAGATTTAATAATTGATGTTTCAAAAGATTCACCAGCAAAGTCTGCTGCAAGTTTAGCAGAATCTCCACCACCAGCACTATGACCAACTAAGCCAATAGCGTCACGATCAATAAAGTCGAATCTTTCAACATTATTGTAAACATATTGTAATAAGTAACCCATACCTGATCTAGCAACGCTATAAGAGTTTTGAGTTTTATTACCATCTTTATCATAGATATAATCGCCATTTTCATCAGCTTCATATCCACCATAAGTAGTTCCACCTTGGCTACCTGGGTCAATTGTAAATACTACTGAACCACGTCTAGCAAGTTCAATTGCGTATTGACTCATTGTAGCTTTAGTTCTTGTAAATCCAGGAACGACAAATATTACTGGATAAGGATTTGTGCTTACTGCATCTTTTGGACGATACAATGTGTAAGAAATACGAACTGTTGGATCGTCAATTGTATAACTTGTTCCATTTAAAGGTTGACCACGATTGTATTCATCTGTATCAACTTTAGTTAATGTATGATCACTAACTTCAATTGTTCCACCAACACTTTCAACAGAAGAACCAATGATACTAAATAACATAATACCAACAAGGCTAATAACTGTTAAAATAAATGAAGTTGATTTATAGATAACCTTCTTTTCAGGTTTTGCTTTTTCTTGGTAATTAGGATTAATTACTTCAAGATATTTATCTTCACCTTTATGAGTTAATGCTAATAAATTGAAGATACAAGCTGGGAAGTTAATAACTGATAAAACAGTTATTACTATAGAGATAATAGTATCTCTTTTTGATAATTTATTTTCGTTTTTAAGTAATGCTCTTTTTAATAATTCGTTATATAAACCTAAGCAAATACTTAATACCATTAATGCTAAGAATAACCAATAGATTTTCTCATTAACAGAGAAGAATAGAGCAGTTGTAATAGCGTATAAAACTGTAAAAATATACGATGTGACAGCACCAGCTGTAAGTAATTTTCTTTTCATATACTACACCTACCTATTCTATGCAAAGATTGCTCTACATGCATCAGATTGTAACCATTCGAATACAACTAATGCAGTTTCTTTATCAGTTAATCTATGAAGTGTACGATTTTTTTCTCCAACTTTAAATTCTTTAATAGTTTCTAAAATTGAATCTGGGTTCATACCTCCAGTTGTAGTAATGTTATCTTTAGATCCCCATCCAAGCATAATGTCAACGTCTTCATCTTTCATAATTTGTCCACATGAAGTACCAACATTTCCTGTATATCCTCTAATAACGATACTATCTAAATCTGTTTGTGAAACACCTAAAGATGTTAAGTGATCAAATAATGCGTCTTTTAATTGATTCATTAAGTTTTGGTCAACACCTGAAGTTGCTACCTTATCATACCAAGCGATAACTACGTAATGGTATGGTTTTGGAATTTCGTTTTTATCAATCATTAATGCTTTACAAATAACTGTTGTATTTGTTGCATATTCATTTACATCAGCCCAGTGTACCATTTCTCCTGCAGAAATATATTTTTCATTGAAATTTTCATCTGTTGCAGAAATTGTATTTGGATCTAATGGTGTCCAACCAAAGAATTTATATCCATCTGGAATATAAGCTTCTGATAAAGTTGGAGATTTAATATTTTTAAATTGTGTTACTGTATCGTGAGAAATTAATTCATCCTCATACATAAATACGACATTGATTTCTTTTTCAAATGCTTTTGCAGCACAAGAAACAGGTGCCATTAGTAAGAATAACGATACTAGTAATAAACCTAGTTTCTTAAACATATACCGCCTCCTAATAATTATGCAGCTGCAGCTTCAGCAAAATAATTATTATAAAGTGCTGTATAGATAGAATTATCATTACATAAAGAAACTTTTCTACCTGCTGCTACTAAAGAAGTTGGACAATCTTTTTGTTCAATAATATCTGAACCCATATTAGCAGCGTCTGTTGCATTTCCGCCTGTACCAACGATTAAGCCAACACCCTTACCATCGTTTAATGCTTTAGTTTCTTCTGATAAAGGTCCTACTTTTGTATTTTCACAAACGAAGAATTCGATTTCTAAGTTGTATGTTGCATAAGCATCTTCAACAGCAAATAGTGTATTTACATAAGAAGTAACACCTGCATTAATTGAAGTAATTTCTGCTTCAGTTACCCAAGAATAATCTTTATGCCAGTAAGCTACTGATAATTCTAATTTTGGAGCTGCTGTTGTCATAAATGTATAGAATTGTTTTGCTAATTCAGCGTGAGTTGAAGCGCATGAATTTAAGACAACGATTTTTCTACTGCTATCTGCAAAGTGATATTGTGCACAGCTAGCATTTACATATGTTTCATCAATTGCTGAGAATTTATTAGTAGATTTATTACCACCGATAATTACATCGATTGTTTCTCCGGCAGCTAAGTCTTCATTTACTTTTGCTGTAAAAGCATCAGCTTTACCTTCTGTAATTAAAACATAATTAATATTTTTTTCTTCAGTTAATGTAGCTTCGAAACGATCTTTAAATAAGTTAACTTCTGCTTCATTAATATTACTTGAAGAAACTACGTGAACATAAACTACTAAATCATAATTTGTATTGATTTCTTCAGTAATAATAACTGGATATAATTCGATTTCTGTAGCGCCATTTAATAATGCTTCAATGTGTTCATAAGTTAATGCTACGCCTAAACCTAATTCGATTTCTGCAACAGTTGCATCTTTAGTTGTTGCATAACCTAAGAATTTTTTACCTTCACCAACTGTAATTGTTGGAAGTTCAATTGCATCTGATTTTAATGCCATTTGTGTAACTTTAGTTTCTTCTCCATCACCATGGATAGTAACTTTTACGTTGACATCATCTGTTCTTTCAGGAGCAACAGTAATTTCTGATGCTTGTAATGCTCTTGAGAAAGAAGCTTGACCTACTTCAGTTTTAATCCAATCGAAAATTGAAATAGCTACTGAATTCATTTCTGTATGTTCTGGTAAAGCAACATATCTACTTAATAATTGAGAACCCATTTTTGCTGTTTGTTTTCCATCATTGCCTTCAAATAAGCTTACTCCAGCAGTTGAGTTAATGTTGTTACCAACACCAATTACTAAATCAACATCGCCATCTGTATTAATTTTTTCACCCATTTCTGCAACGGTTGCAGTTGAGTAATTTCTAAATTGTACTAAATCTAATTGAGCATCAGTTGCACCATATGCTTTTAAGTACATATTTAAGTTTGAATAGAATAATCTAACTGAATCAACAGTTAAGGAACTAGTAATTTTTGGTGTACCATCATCATTAAGTGCTGTTGTTTCCCACCAACCAACTACTAGATAGTAATCAACGCCTGCTTCTTTTGTACCATCGACAACTAAAGTATCATCTGTGACTACTTCTTCAAATGTTGCATATAATTTCAATGCATCTGTAACTACATAAGTATCTAAGTCAACTGCTTTATTATCTTCGTCAACCCAAGATACAAATGTGAATCCATCCTTTAATGGGTCTTCAACTTTGTCAGCCCCAATGGATGTGTTGTTCTCTACTTTTAATGTTTTGTAGAGGTCTTCTTCAACGTAGAATTGTACAGTGTGTTTTGTTACTACTTGTGAAGAAGGTTGGTTACTAGTTGGATCATTATTGCCATTACCACAAGCAGATAACGCTAATAAAGAAACACCTAATACCATTAATAAATGTAATTTCTTCATATCTATTTCTCCTTTCTTTAGATATTCTTGCATTTATTTTTTAATTAAAAGATATATCGTAAGCTACATCTTGTAATATATTCGCGGTAGCTTCGTCTAAGTTACCGTAATATTTAGATTCTCTTACATCGACACCAAGAATGGTTGCCATATGTGTACATGCAGATAGGTAAGCTCCTGTATAAGCTTGGTGTTTATCATCCGAACCATATAAATTAATGTTTGTATGATTTTCATATACGTAAGTAAATGCTTCACCAACATCACTAACTTTCAACCCGTTTTCTTCTGCACAAGCATGATATTTATCACGAAGTAATCCTTCCATTACGCTTACACTTGAGAAGATACTTCCTTCACTAACTCCTGAAGGGAATCCCCATGTAGAATATAAGTAAACTTCGCAATTACTTTGAGTACTTTCAATTTTACTTACTAAAGATGAAACCCCAGAATTGAATGAATTATAATCATTTACCGGTGTAGTTGAATGTTCTTGTAAGATAACATAATCATAATCAGATGCACTCTTTAATTTTTCATCGACGATTTTACCCATTTCATCGCTAGCGTTTGCAAATTTCTTTAATGTATGTGCCCCTTTTACAACGAAATCTACTTCTAAATCAATATTTAAACTTTTGCCAATTTCGCTAAATAATGAGCAAACACCTGGGTTTTCTACACTAAATACATCGCTTGGGAAGAATGTAAAGCTGTTTCCAATAAACAATAATTTATGACTTTTCCATACAACTGAAGATTCACCAATTTCTCTCCAGTATTTATCTTCAACTATAGGCTTTGTTTCACTATATTGATATAGATTATAATCTAAATTAGTTCCCTCAACAGATGTTGAATAAGCAAATACTTCTGCGCCAGTATTGAAACTATTTTTTTCTACTTTTGTTATGCTACTAGGCAAATAATATGATTCAAGAGTTGAAGTATGGAAATAGTAGTCCCCAATATTTTTAACCCCTTCTTTAACTTCGACTTTGCTAATCTTCTTACTAATTGCATTCCATGGAACTAATTCTTTTCTTTCGTAAGATTTAACTTCCCCATTACCTTCAATTGTAATTTCAAAGTTAGTTGCTACTTTTTTAATCGATGCCTTAACCGAACCATCTTGGGCTAAAGAAATATCAAATTCTTTTCCATCGTATCCAGTATTGTTGTTATTGTTTTTATTTTGACAAGAAACAACTCCAAGACCCAAAAGTAACGCTAGAGGAAGAGCAATAATTCTTTTTGTTTTTTTCATAATACTCTTACTCCTATAAACGATTAACTTTTGTTTTAATTGCTGCTTCTTTTACATATTTAACAACATTTTCATGTGCCTTCTTATTAAATGCATAAGGAAGAATATATTCTTCGTTTAATTCTTCTTCACTTACTGTTGCGGCAATACCATAAGAAGCTGCAATCATCATTTCAGTATTAATATCACTTGCTCTAACTTCTAAAGCACCTCTAAATACTCCTGGGAATACTAATACGTTATTAATTTGGTTAGGATTCTTAGAACTACCTGTACCAACAATTCTTGCACCGGCTTCTTTAGCGTCTTGATATGAAATTTCAGGTACTGGATTAGCTAAAGCAAATACGATTGCATCATGTGCCATTGTTTTTACTAATTCTTTAGATAAAACATTTCCAACAGAAACTCCAACAAATAAATCACGATCCTTAATGGCGTCTTTTAATTTTCCAGTTAAATTATCAGCATTTGAAATCTTAGATAATTCTTCTAAATTTTTATTTGTATAAGTTCTATAACGATCAACAATGCCATGTTCATCGACCCATACAACATCTTTAACCCCCATTTTTAGCAAATATTTACCAATTGCGGTTCCTGCTGCTCCTGGGCCATTAATACATACTTTAATATCTTTAATATCCTTTTTAACAATCTTTAAAGCATTAATTAAAGCTGCCCCAACAACAATTGCGGTTCCGTGTTGATCATCATGGAAAACAGGAATATCAAGTTCTTGTTTTAATCTTGTTTCGATTTCGAAACATCTAGGTGCAGCAATATCTTCAAGATTAATTCCACCAAATGTAGGTTCTAGATATTTAATTGTCTTAATAATTTCTTCTGTATCAGTTGTTCTAATACAAATTGGAAAAGCATTTACTCCAGCATATGCTTTAAATAATGCCGCTTTTCCTTCCATAACTGGCATACCAGCTTCTGGACCAATGTTACCTAATCCTAAGATTGCTGTTCCATCTGTAATAATCGCAACTAAATTATTTCTAGCTGTTAAATTATAACTTTCATTAATGTCTTCCTTAATTGCAAGACACGCTTCAGCAACTCCAGGAGTATAAGCAACAGATAATTCTTCAAGAGTTGAAACGGGTGATTTAGGTACTACTTCTACTTTACCATTCCATTCTCGATGCTTTTTTACAGCAAATGTATCATTCATAATAAGCCCTCCTTATGTAACCGCTTACATTATTAATTTAATTTTAAATTAATTTTCATAATTTGTAAATCTTTAATTTTTCATAATATATAAAAATAAAAAAACATAGGCATAACCTATGTTTTTGTCGAATAATAAATTAACAATTAGATAGTCATGATTTCTTTTTCTTTTTCTACGCAGATATCATCAATCTTTTTGCAGAATTCATCAGTGACTTTTTGAACTTCTTGTTCTAATCTCTTTCTCATATCTTCTGGAAGTTCTTTATCATTTTTTAATTCATCCATGTATTCACGGCGAATATTTCTGATTGCAACTTTTCCATCTTCTCCATATCTTTTAGCTTGCTTAGCTAATTCTCTTCTTCTTTCTTCTGTTAGAGGTGGAATGTTAAGTCTAATTGAAGTTCCATCGTTAATTGGAGTTAATCCTAAGTTAGAAGCATTAATTGCAGCGACAACTGATTTAACATCTTCTTTAGAATATGGTTTAATTAATAATTGACGTGGTTCAGGAATAGAAACTGAAGCAATTTGAATTAATGGAGTTGGACATCCATAGTAATCAACTTCGATGTTGTCTAATAATTGAGTAGAAGCTCTACCTGTTCTAATTGTATTTAAATTGAATTTAACTGATTGGATAGTTTTATCCATTGATTCTCTAGCTAAAATAATAATTTCTTCCATTTTTAGATATCCTTTCTAATAGTTGTTCCAATATTTTCTCCAAGAACAACTTTTTTAAAATTGTTTGTATCTTGCATATTGAATACTCTTAATTCAATATCAGTATCCATACATAGTGATATTGCTGTACGATCCATAACTTGTAAATTCATATCTAGCATTTCTTTGTATGAAATTTTATCGATAAATTTTGCATTTTCATCAACTCTTGGGTCAGCAGTATAAACTCCTTCAACCCCATTTTTTGCCATTAAAATTGCATCACAAGCAATATCATTTGCTCTTAATGCTGCCGTTGTATCTGTTGTGAAATAAGGGCTTCCTGTTCCTCCACCAAAGATGACAACTCTACCTTTTTCTAAGTGTCTAATAGCTCTTAATTTGATATAAGGTTCACATACTTGTCTTACTTCAATAGCAGACATTACGCGACTTTCTACACCTACTTGATTTAATGCAGATTGAACTGCAAGAGCATTAATGATTGTACCTAACATACCCATGTAGTCAGCTGTTGATCTTTCAACACCAATTGAGTCTGCTAACTTTCCTCTCCAGATGTTTCCTCCACCAACTACTACAGCAATTTGGACCCCTTCATCAATCATCCCCTTTAAAGCAAGTGCAACCTTATTAAGGTTAACTGCATCGAAGATTTCATCGTGTCCTTTTTTAGCTAAAGCTTCACCTGAAAGCTTAACTAAAACTCTCTTATATTTAGCCATACAATCTCCTTTCTCTTTCAAAAAAGCACTCTAAAAGAGTGCTAAGATTATTGTTGTGTTTGTTTTGCAACTTCTTCAGCAAAGTTTTCTTCGCGTTTTGCGATACCTTCACCAACAGCATAACGAACGAAACTATTAACTGATAATGATTTTTCTTTTAATAGTTGTTCAACTTTTTTGCTTGGATCTAATAAGTATTCTTGAGAAAGTAATACTACTTCTGAGAATGTTTTGTTAACTTTACCTTCGATGATTTTAACTAATCTTTCTTCTGGTTGATTCATTAGTTTTGGATCATTTTTAGCTGCTTCTAATTGGATTTTCTTTTCGTGTTCAACTGTTTCAGCTGGAATGTTTTCTTTTGAGATATAAGTTGGGTTGTTAGCAGCAATATGCATTGCTAAGCCTTTTGCAACTTCATCATCTTTTCCTTCAACTAATGCAAGAACTGAGATTTTTCCACCCATATGGATGTAAGCGCCAAATGATTGAGCGTCTGTTTTTGTAACAACTTCAAATCTTCTGAAGTCTAATTTTTCACCAATTTTAACAGTTGCATTTGTAAATAATTCAGCTGTTAATTCTTTAGCGCAGTTAATGCAAGCTGGTTTCTTATCTAATAATAATTCAGCAACTTCACAAACTAATTTTTTGAAGTCATCTGATTTAGCAACGAAGTCTGTTTCTGAGTTAACTTCTAAAATAACTGCATCGTTACCTCTTGCTACTACATATGTTAAACCTTCAGCAGCAATACGAGATGCTTTTTTAGCAGCTTTAGCAATACCTTTTTCTCTTAACCATTCACATGATTTTTCAACATCTAGGTCATTAGCTAATAAAGCAGCTTTACAGTCCATCATACCAGCACCGGTACGTTCTCTTAAGACTTTAATTAATTCGATAATGTTTGATGCCATAAATATTACTCCTTGTTTTCTACTGGAGCTTCTTCAGCTTTCTTAGTAGTTTTTCTTGGTTTTCTTGCTGGTTTTGCTTCTGCTACTGGAGCTTCTGCTTGTGGAGCTTCTGCTTGTGGAGCTTCAGCTGGTTTTTCTTCAGCTTTAACTTCTGGTTTTACTTCTGGTTTTGCTTCGTGTTTGAAGTTTGGTTTTCTTGAAGGTCTGTGGCCATCTTTTCTTTTGCTAGCTAACATATCTTCTCTAGCTTTTTGACGAATTTGTTTTAATTCTTCTGCTTTGTCAAATGAATTTAAAGCATCGATCATTGAAACTTCTTCATCTGGTTGAACGCCATAAGCAACAACTGTTTGTCCACCTTTAGCTTCAACAACTGCGTCTGCTAATAAGCCAACGATTAATTTAACTGCTTTTACTGCATCGTCGTTTGATGGAATTGGGAAGTCAACTTCTGTTGGATCAGAGTTTGTATCACAGATACCAAATACTGGAATGTGTAATTTGTGAGCTTCTGCAACAGCGTTGTGTTCTAATTTTGGATCAACAACGAATACTGCATTAGGAACTTTTCTCATAGCTTTAATGCCATCTAAGTTCTTTAATAATTTTTCTTTTTCTTTTCTTAACATTACAACTTCTTTTTTAGGCATAGAATCGAATGTTCCATCTTCTTCCATGACTTCTAAGCTGTTTAAGTATTTAATTCTTTTTTGGATTGTTCTGAAGTTTGTTAATGTTCCACCTAACCAACGTGTTGAAACGTAGAAAGAACCTGAACGTAATGCTTCTTCTTGAACGATTTCTTGACATTGTTTTTTAGTACCAACGAATAATACTTTGCCACCATTTAAAACAATTTTCTTTAAAGCTTGATAAGCTTCTTGTAATTTTTGAGCAGTTTTTACTAAATCAAGAATGTAGATTCCATTTCTTGAACCATAGATGTATTGAGCCATTCTTGGGTTCCATCTACGTGTTTGATGTCCAAAGTGACATCCTGCTTCTAATAGTCTTTTTGTTGAAACGATTGGTTCGTTTTCATCATGGATGACTGTTTCCATAACTGTGTCGACAACTTCTTCTTGTGCTTCGACAACTACCTTTTCTTCACTCATTTTTTGAGCCTCCTCTTTTCGTTTTTTCCTCCTTTGCTTCGAACATCATCCCTAACTTTTTTTGCCCCTTGGCTAGTTAGACGAGGACGATGAATTCACAAAGTGTGTAGTCTCTATATTCTATAGAGCCAATTAATAATATCATTTCTACATAATCTTGGCAAGATAATTTTAATAAACTTACCAATTAATATTAAATATTAATCACCTTTCTTAGCTCTAGGGAAAACTTTATTGTATTCTTCAACCATTCTTTTAGTCGATACGTGAGTATAAACTTGGGTTGTATTTAAACTTTTATGACCTAACAATTCTTGAATTGTTCTTAAGTCTGCACCATTATCTAAGAGATGCGTTGCAAAAGTATGTCTTAAAGTATGCGGATGAAGTTTTAAATTCGTTCCTGCTTTTTCATCAATCTTTGATAATACATATTCAACACCTCTAGAAGTTAACGGCTCACCTTTAGCGTTAATAAACAAACGATTTGTTGGTTGTTCAATCATATTTTTCTCAATGATTTTACTTCTACAATCATTAATATAATCATTTAGTGCATTTTGCGCTCTAAAAGAATATGGAACCATTCTTTGCTTATTCCCCTTACCTGTGATTTTAATAATTCTTTGTCTTGGTGAGATATCTTGTAGAGTTATTGAAATAAGTTCGCTAACACGAAGACCTGAAGCATAAAGTAATTCTAAGATTGCCTGATCTCTTTTTGCTAAAAAATCATCTCTAGACTTATTGTAATCTAGAATCTTTATTAATTCTTGTTCATATAAAACTTGAGGTGGTAACTTACTTACTTTAGGGGCTTTTATTAAAGTAAATGGATTCGCGTTTAAATATTGATATTTAACTAAATAATCAAAAAACTTTCTACAAGCAATTAGTCTTCTTTCATTACTTCTAGAAGATACTCCTTTTCTTTTTTCACACATCAAAAAATTACGAATTAACGTTTGATTTACTTCGCCTAAAGAAAAACCTTGATCATTCATAAAAAGTAAGAATTTTTCAATATCCCGTTTATAGTTATCAATAGTATGAAAAGAGTAATGTTTTTGAATTTCCAAATACTCCAAATAATCTTTTAAAACTTCAATCATAGATTTTCTTCTTTCCACTTACTTAAAGCTTCTAAAGAACGTCTTGCCATTTCTTCTCTATCTTTGATTAAATTCATCATAATTCCAAAGTTAGCGTTCATTGGAGCAAAGTTTTTAACACTACAATTACAAATATAATTTGTAATAGCCCCCATCATAGTTTCTAATGGAACATAATTTACTTCTTTTCCTTTAAGTTTTAAATCTAAATAAATTGCACATAACAATCCTGACATTGCCGATTCAACATAGCCTTCAACACCTGAAAGTTGACCTACTACAAATACATTATTATCGCTCTTTAAAGAGTAATCTTTATTCAAATGTTTTGGCGCGCAAATATAAGTATTTCTATGCATTAAACCGTATCTAACAAACTCGCAATTTTCAAGTCCTGGAATCATTCTAAAAATACGTTTTTGCTCTTTGTATGTAAGGTTAGTTTGAAAGCCAACCATATTGTATAAAGAGCCTGAAACATTGTCCTGACGAAGTTGTAAAACTGCATAAGGACGAACTCCATTATACTCTAAACCTTTAGGTTTTAATGGTCCAAATCTTAAAGTTTTTTCTCCTCTTAAAGCCATAATTTCAATAGGCATACAAGCTTCAAAAACTTTATCAAATTCATGTAATTTTGCTCTTTCTCCATTAATTAATTCATGGTAAAATGCTTCATATTGCTCTTTATTAAATGGACAATTTATATAAGAATCATCACCTTGATCATATCTACTTTTCTTATAAGCAATATCCATATTAATTGAATCTTTTTCAATAATTGGAGCCGCTGCATCATAGAAAAAAAGGAAATCTTCACCTAAAATGTTAGCTAATCTTTTCGCCATATTTTCACTAGTCAAAGGACCCGTAGCGATAATATTAATACCTTCTTTTAACTCATCAACTTCTTCGTAAATCACTTTAATATTAGGATGATTTTTTATTTTGTTTGTAATATATTCACCAAATAAAGTTCTATCTACACTTAAAGCGTTTCCCGCTGGAACTTCGCTAATTAATGCAGCCTCCAACATTAAAGAATCAAACATTCTCATCTCTTCTTTTAGTAGTCCACAAGCATTAGTAATACTTTTATTTTTTAACGAATTTGAACAAACTAGTTCACCAAAAAGATCACTAGTATGTGCCCCAGTAGTCTTTAATGGTCTTTGTTCGTATAAATTTACTTTATATCCTTTTTTAGCTAGATAGTAAGCCGCTTCTGAACCCGCTAATCCAGCACCTATAACATTGATAATCATTTTAATCACTCATCTTTCAATCTAATTATAAAATAAATCCTTATCAAACAAAAGAAAAAGCTATCTAGTAAAACTAAATAGCTATTTAATTGATTCAATGTATCTACATTTTGGGAAACCAGAACAAGCTAAGAAATCCCCTTTATTATTTCTTCCTTTTTTAACAAGCAATGGTTTTCCACACTTTGGACAAGTCTTATTTGAAATAACTTCCTCTTGCTTTTTTTGTTCTTCTTGTCCTTTAATATAATGACATTTTGGAAAGCCTGAACAAGCAAAGAATTCTCCATTTTTAGATTTTCTTTTAACTAGGGTCTTTCCACACTTTGGACATACTTCATTTTCAAGTATCTCTAAAGGTTTTGTTTCTTTAGGTTTAATATATTTACAGGATGGATAATTTGAACAAGCAGCAAATTCTCCAAATTTAGATTTTTTCATAACTAAAGGAGAAGAACAAATAGGACAATATTCACCAGTTTCAACAGGTTTAGCCTTATCCATTTCTTTTAAAGCAACACCATATAAAGAATCAAATTCATTATAGAAACTATCAAGTAAGTTAATTCTTGAATTATTTCCATCGACAATATCATCTAATTTCTTTTCCATATTTGAAGTATACGTTGTATCCATAAAAGGAGAAAAGAAATTAGTTAAATTATCTACTGTATTAACCCCTTGTGCAGTAGGTGTAAATACTCCTTTTTCAGAACTAACGTATTTTCTTGCCTTTAATGTCGAAATGGTTGAAGCATAAGTAGAAGGTCTACCAATACCTAATTCTTCCATAGTTTTAACTAATTTAGCTTCATTAAATCTACTAGGTGGAAGAGTGAATTTTTGTTCCTTATTAATCTTTTCTACTTTGATATATTCTCCTTCTTTTAAAGGAGGTAAATTTGTTTCTTTTTCTTCACTAACAGTTGATTCATATAATTTAGAATAACCGTCAAATTTTGTTACAACGCCTTCGCATTTAAAAATATACTCACCACAAGTAAATTTTACTTGGGTAACTTCTTCTTGTTTAGGAGCCATTAAAGACGCTAACGCTCTTTTATAAATTAATTTATATAAATTGTATTCATCACTAGATAAATGTTCTTTTATTGATTTTGGTTCATATCTTAAAGATGTTGGTCTAATAGCCTCATGAGCATCTTGAACTACACCTTTAGATTTTTTAGAACTTTCACTACCAACATAGTTTTCTCCAAAGTTATCTTTAATATAATTAATAGCTTTAGAAACAAACTCTGGAGATAATCTAATCGAATCAGTTCTCATATAAGTAATCAAACCAACTGTTTCATTACCAATATCAATACCTTCATATAATTTTTGAGCCACTGATTGAGTTTTCTTAGTTGAGAAGTGAAGTTTTGTATAAGCCTCTTGTTGTAAAGTAGAAGTAGTAAATGGTGGTTTTGATTCTAAACGTCTAGGTCTAGTAACCAAAGAAGAAACTATCGCATACTCTTTAATAGATGATTCTACTTCTTCTGCTTTAAAACTATTTTCGATGGTTTTATTTTCTCCATAAATATCACCATCGTATTTAACTTTTAATTTATTTTCTAATTCTAAAGATAAATTCCAATATTCTTTTGGAATGAATTCTTGGATTTCTTTCTCTCTATCAGTAATTAACTTTAATGTAACAGATTGAACTCTTCCTGCTGAAACTGAACCAATCTTATTCTTTAATAATGTAGAAAGTTTAAATCCCATAATTCTATCAATAATTCTTCTTGTTTCTTGAGATTGAACCAAACTCATATCGACAGTTCTAGGATTTTCAATCGCTTTTAAAATTGCTGGTTTAGTAATTTCGTGGAATTCTAATCTTTTAGTTGATGAAGGATCTAAACCTAAAACTTCGCAAAGATGCCAAGAAATAGCTTCACCTTCTCTATCAGGGTCGGTTGCCAGATAAACTTCTTTAGCGTTTTTCTTTGCTAATTTTAAATCAGAAATAATCTTCGCCTTATCTTTAGCGTTTTCATAAGTAGGCTTAAAATCGTTATCAATATCAACTCCAAGTCCACCTTTTCCTTTCGTGGAAAGATCGCGAATATGTCCACATGAAGCTAATACTTGATAATCTTCGCCTAAATACTTCTTAATAGTTTTACATTTAGTTGGCGATTCTACAATAACTAATTTCAAAGCAACTCCTCCTTTTCCACTTTAACTAATTATGGTGAGTTTTTACTCTAATGTCAAACACTTTTAAGGTAAAAAATTTCGCCTTTTTCCTTTATTAATATCTATATTATATTAATAAGAATTTTTAACTTTTTTCTAAAATAGATACTTCTATAAATAAGTATGCTTGCATTGGTAATTTCTATTCTTAATAATTCAAATCTTTTCCATCAATTAAAATATCCGCACCATCTTTAATTAATTGATTTCCAAAAGAGTCATCTTCAATCCTTGATGGTATACAATAAATATCCTTTCCCATTTCTAAAGCGTAATTAAAAGTAATCATCGTTCCACTTTTCTTATTAACATGACCAACGACTAATTTTTGACAGCTAGCGGCGATAAGACGATTTCGCATATAGAAGTTGTTTCTTTCCATTTTCGTACAATGCGGATATTCTGAAATAACTAATCCATTTTCTATTATCTTATTTAATAAAGATAAATTTTCTTTAGGATAGCAATCTTCTATCCCGCAAGGCAAATAAACAATTGTCTTTAATTCATTTTTAAGTGCCTCTTCTAAACTAACTGTATCAATTCCTCTTGCTAGTCCTGAACAAATCACTATATCTTTATTAATATCTTTGATTACTTCTTTTAAAGAATTAATTGCATAACTTGGTGGATTTCTTGAACCGACTACAGAAATGATATTTTTTGATAAAAGAGATATATCTCCTTTATAAAAAATTACAAATGGTGGACGAAGTAAAGAAGAAAATACTTTAGGGTATTCTTTATCTAAAATAGTTATTACATTATCATTAACTTTATTAATGATTTCTTCAAAATCAGAATCCGGTTTTTCCTTTCTTTTAATGGCATTGTAAATATCTTGCCAATCACCTTGATATTTAATTGCTAAATAAATTATTACCTTTCTCATAAAAAAAGCCTCCTATAAATATAATTAGGAGGTTTTTTAAATTATTTGTCTAAAAAATTTTTAATTGTTCATAACTACACGCTTGAACAGGTTTATAAGAATAACGATATAATCCTTTAATTGGACCATATTTCTTTAATAATTCTAAATGTTCTTTAGTTGGATAACCTTTATGTTTCTTTAAATTATATTGGGGATACTTTTCATCTAGTTCATCCATGATTCTATCTCTAGTAACTTTCGCTAAAATACTAGCAGCGGCAATACACATGGCTTTAGCATCACCTTTAACTAAATTTTCTTGAGGGATTCCATCAAATCCAAAAAGTGGCATACAATCAGTAAGAATATAATCAGGTTTTGCCCCACAATGTTTAATGGCTTCCATCATTCCTTTTCTAGAAGCTTCATAGATATTAATTTGATCTATTTCCTCTGGTTCAATAGCAATTATTGAATAGAATAGTGCTACTTTTTTAATTTCTTCAAAAAGCAAATCTCTTTTCTTTGCAGTTAACTTTTTTGAATCATTAATTAGTTCGTTTTGATAATTAGGTGGAAGAATACAACATGCGCAGACAACTGGACCACATAGAGGTCCTCTTCCTGCTTCGTCACATCCAGCAATTAATTTATATCCTTTATTAAAGATACTTACTTCATAATCTAACATAATTGATCTAAAACTAATTTTACAATTAGTCCCTCTTTAAATTCTTTTAATAAAAGAAGTTCGGCTTTATTTACATCTAATTCGTTTCCTGGAAAAAGTAAACCTCTTCTTCTAGCAATACCTTTAAAAATCAATTCTTCATTTGCTAATTCTTCATCATTTAAAGAATATCTTTCTTTTAATTTTTCTGGATATTTATTTACTAAAACTTCTAATAAATAACTAGATAATTCACTTTCAGGAACATTCTCAATTTTCATAGCCCCAATTAAAGCTAAATGAATTGCACTTAATTTATCTTCGTAAGAAGGAGGTAAAATACCTGGAGTATCTAATAAATCTAACGTTTTATCAACTTTAATCCATTGTTGAGATCTAGTATGTCCTGGAGTATTAGCGACAGACATTGAACTACTTTTAGATAATCTATTAATTAAAGTAGATTTACCAACATTAGGAATACCAATAATCATCGCTCTAAGTGGTTGAGGCTTCATTCCCCTTCTAATATATTTATCAGTTGTTGATTTGCCTTTTAAAGCAATAGCCTTTTTAATCAAATTGATATCTTGCGGATTATTTAAATCGCAAACAACAGGATAATATCCTTTGCTTGTATAATATTCTTCAAAAGGTTTAATTTCCTCTAAAGAAGTTAAATCCTTTTTTGAAAAGACAATAACGCGATTCTTATTTTTTGTAATAACTTCTAAATATTCGTTTTTACTAGAAATAGGACATCTAGCATCAACGATTTCTACAACTACATCAATAAGATTTAATCTTTCTTCAATTTGTCTTAAGGCTTTTTTCATATGGCCAGGAAACCAGTGAATACCTTTTTGTTGCATATTACTCAATCTCCTTTGCTACTTTATTAAAAACATCTAAATTAAAATTACTAGTTGATAAAGGAGTAATAGAAATATATCCTTCATTAAATGAACCAACATCATAACTTGAATCCTTAATGCTCATATCCATTTTTCTATGAGAAATGAAAACTCCATTTTCATAACTACCTGTTTGATATTTTATCCTTTGATAGAATAGTTTTGTTAAATTAATACCTTTGATATCTTCATACTTTCCATCAGGGAAATTAACGTTTAAGAAATAGTCTGTTGATAGTAAATTATTATCAAATATATAATCTAATGCATATTTTGAAAACTTAGTAATTTGAGAAAAATAGTCCTTACCCGCGCAAGAAAAACTAATTGCAGGAACATTAGCGATTAATGCTTGAGTACATGCCGCACAAGTTCCTGAATAAATTGTATCAACACCCATATTTGGAGAATTGTTACATCCTGAAACGATTAAATCAATTCCTTCAAAATGACATAATCCAAATAAAACACAATCAATAGGAGTTCCTTCAACAGCATAAGTTAATTCATCAACTTTTTCAATATTTAATGGTCCAATAGTAATTGCGCAACTCTTTGCAGATTGAACAACTTTTGGTGCAACTAAAATAACTTCTCCATAGCGTTTTAATTCTTCGCGTAAAAGAAGTATCCCTTCAACGTTATATCCATCATCATTAGTTAATAATATTCTCATTAAAAATGCTCCTTTAAATATCTAATCATTTTTTCTGAAGCTAAACCTCTATGTGATATTTTATTTTTTTCTTCTTCAGATAAATCGGCAAATGTTTGATTATATCCAACTGGAATAAATACTGGATCATAACCAAAGCCATGATCTCCAGAACTTTTTAAACTAATAGAACCACGACTTTCACCTAAAAAGACTAAAGGCTCACTAGTTAAATTTAAAATTGTAATGCAGCAAACAAATTTTGCAGTTCTGTCTTTTCCTTCAAGTAAATCAATTAATTTTTGTCTTTTGATAGGATATGGTGTATCTTCTCCAAACGTTCTTGCAGTATACACACCTAAAATATCTGGTAAAGAATCAACAATTAAACCAGAATCATCCGCTAAAATTGCTTTACTAGTATACTTTGCGCATTCTTTAGCTTTTAATAACGAATTTGATTCAAAAGTAGTACCTGTTTCTTCAAAATCAATACTAATGTTCTCATCTTTTAATGAAAGTACGTTAATTCCAAATTCTTTAAATATACTACGATATTCTTCAATTTTATGTTTATTATTACTTGCTACTACAATATCCATAATCCACCCTCAAAAAATCTTAATGGAAAATATTGTTTATCTTCCCCTGTTTCAGTATTAGAGTCAAATTTTCTATATTGAGCATAAGTGAACATTAATTTACCTAAAACATCTTTTCTCTTAACTGGACCATCATATCTAGAATCTTGACTATTAAAACGATTATCGCCCAAAACGTAATATTCATCATCTTTTAAAGTCACTTTCATATACGAAGAATCTAATCCAACATAAGTTTGTAATAGTTGATACTCATCCAAGAAATCTTGACTAATTAATTGATCGTTAATATAAATTTGTCCGTCTTCTTTAATTTCGACTGTCTCTCCTGGTAAACCAATAACTCTTTTAACAACATTAATTGATTCGCTTCCTCTTGGTTTAGTAAAAACAATGATATCTTCTCTTTCAATTTTTGGAGCAATTTCTTTTTTAATAAGTAATCCTAATTCTCCTTCTCTTAAAGTTGAATACATTGAAGTACCAATAACAACAACCTTTTCACAAAATATATTAACAAAAGATAAAAAGAGGCATAATAAAACAGATACTGTTATCAATATATAAATCATAACATTTTTTAAGACTTTCATTTTCTATACCTCCTTTTATCTATTATACAAATCTAAACGAAAATTATCAATTTCAATTATCTTTGTTAACAAAGTAATTGATAAGGACAAGTAAAAAATAAAAATAGTCGATTTTTCATCGACTAATTTTAATTATTTAAATGCTTTTTATCAAAAAATTTTTTTGCTAAATAATTCTCTATAAAGTATCCCGCTGCTCCTAAGGCTAAAAATATTAACTCAAATAAAATAAAATTAAATTTTAATATTTTCCCCGGAAAAGAAGAAGATATTGCTTGAACGATAAACAATGTTGAAAGGCAACAAATTGATGCAATCGCTACTACTTTTACTTTCTTACTTTTATCCATAGCCTGGAATAATAAAGCAATAATAACACCTGCAAAAAAACATAATAAAATGCTAAAAATGCTATCTAATCGGACATAGAAATCTAAACCAATAGAATAAAATTTACCTGTTTCCAAATTACTTCCAAAATTCATTCCATAAAGAATAGGAAAACATACACTCATAATAGCGAATACTACAAAGATGATATTTAACGCTACTTCAATTTTACTTTTCTTTAAAGCTTTTGAAGTTAACTTGTTTGATAACTGTTCTAATTTCTTTTGAAAAGCATTATTTGATGGCATTTGATTTTCAACAAGAGCTTCTGCTTCTAGATAAATCTTCTCTCTGATTTGTTGGAATTCATATTTATTTAATCCTAGTTTTCTTATCCCTAAAGTTACTTGGAAAGCTATTTCTCCATGCTTTTCAGATAAGTTCTTCTCAATTTCTTTATATCTTAATTTATTCATAATCTCACTCTATTCATACACTTATTATAGTATTAATTCTTGCAATAATAAATAAAAACTATCTCGTTTAAGAGATAGTTAAATATTATTCAAATTTTGCGTTGTGATAAACTGCTTGAACATCGCCAACTTCATCAAGAACATCTAACATGTTTTTGAATTTTTCAGCATCTTCACCAGTTAATGTTACATAATCATTTGGAATCATTGTAATTTCACAAGTTTCAAATTCGGTAATTCCCATACCTTCTAAAACTACTTTTGCATCGTTTAATGCTGTTGGAGTGGTTTTTACTACGATGATATCTTCATCTAATTCAACTTCCATAACATCAACATCACCCATAATTAAGTTTTCTTCAACTTCATCTCTGTTTGTTCCTTTGAATTCTAATAAACCACATTCTGTAAAGTTGAATGAAACTGATCCAGGAGTTCCTAAGTGACCGCCTCTTTTTGTAACAGCAGTTCTAACTTCTACGAAAGCTCTGTTAACATTATCTGTTAATGTATCGATAATGAATGTTGCATTTCCTTGTGAGAAACCTTCATATCTACCTGATTCGTAAGCTTCTTGTGCGCCACCTTTAGCTTTTTCAATAGCTCTTTGGATAACTTCTTTAGTAACGTTTTGGCTTCTCCATTTTTCGATTGCGCTTCTTAATGATAAGTTTTCATTTGGATCTGGAGTTCCAGCTTTTGCAGCCATATAAATTTCTTTTGATGCTCTCATAAATAATGCAGATCTTGCAGCTGCTGTAGCCGCCATAGATTTTGCTCTAACTTCATGCGCTCTTCCCATAATTAATACTCTCCTTTGTAAAGACTTTTCTATTCTATCACACCTTTATTATTTTTTTAATAATTTTAAAAACAATATTTTAAATATTGTTATTATTTTTGAAATATTACATCAAAGAAGAGATTAATCGATAAATTCTTTTACCAATTTTAAAGGATTTAAATAGTTTTTCTTCAATATATGGACTATATTCAATTGAATTTAAAGCATCGATATTGTAAATATTTTTATATCTACTAACTTCATTATAAGAATAGATAAAACAATCAGTTTCCAAGTTTAAAGAAAAACTTCTAACATCTAAATTACTACTTCCCACCACCAAATAAAAATCATCAACAATAATAACTTTAGAATGAATAAAACCTTCATATAAGTATATTTTTGCACCCAAATTATATAATTCTCTTGCACAAGCTAGTGATGCGCAATATGGGATTTTTTTATCATATTTTAAAGGAATCATTATATTTACTTTAACTCCTGATAAAAGTAATAACTTAATTTGTTCCATCATAACCACATCCAAAATTAAATAAGGTGTTTGAATATAAACTTCCTTTTTTGCATAGGATAATAACTTTAATTTGCTTCTTTTTACATTCTCTCTAACAAAGTAGGATGTTGAGATAAATTGCATTGGCACTTTCTTTTTTTCTTCTTTATAAAGTACGATATCGCTTAAGTTAACATCTACATCTACAAAAGGATGTATTAAAGAATAAGCATAGTAAAAATCAATCAAAAATTGTCTTTGAAGTTCATAAACACCTTCTCCTTTAATTTTCATTTGAGTATCTCTAAAAGGGGAGACTTTATCATCTTCTGAAAGATATTCAACACCAAAATTAAATCCTCCTAAATAAGCTATTTTTCCATCAATTACAATAATTTTTCGATGATTTCGATAATTATAATTTCTTATTTGATAATAACTTGGATAATATTTAACTATCTTCAAATTAGGGTGCTTATACTTCTTTAAAAAGCCTCTTTTATTTAATAAATTACCATTAGGGTCATATAATAATTTTACTTTAATTCCTTCAATAGCTTTTTGAAGTAATATATCCATAATTGTTTCACCAAAATCGTCATCTCTAAAAATATATATTTCAATGTGAATCGAACTTTTAGCTAGTTTAATATCATTTATTAATGATGAATAATATGAATCTCCATCTAAAAAATAATAAATATCATTATAAAAAGTAATTTGACTTGCTTTTAAAGAAATATTCGTATTAATTAATTTTTCCAAAGAATAATTTGTGCACTTTTTATTATCGCTTTTTAAAGAAAAGATATTGTTAATTCTTTGTTCAACAGTTAGATATTTCTTCTTATTCACTTTAATACCTTGACCTAAAAAATAATAAATAACAAACGAAAAAAGTGGTATTAACAAAAAGAAAAGTAACCACTTAATCGAATTTCGATAATCTTTATTTTGATAAAAGATAAACCATAATATCAATAATGTATTTATTAAATAAATTAAAAGTTTTATATTCAAAAAAATCACCTATTTAAAGGTCATTTTTTGATTTAATTCTAGTCCCAATTCTTTGAAGAATTCATATCCTCCATCATTGTTTAAAGTTGATATATCACTTGGAGTGTGAGCATCAAGACCAATCATGACCTTACACTTATATTTTTTAGCAATTTCCCAGAATTTATTATAAGGATACGCAAAACGATATTCTTTACCATAAACTCTCTTTCCTCTTCTAATTGCGCCAAAATTGAATTCTAAATAAACATTATATTTTTTTGCGGCATGACAAATCTTCTTCGCACAACTAATAGTAGTTTTGTTCCACTTATAATAAGAACCCATAAAGTAATCAGGGTGAGCGACAATTCTAAATAGTCCTGATTTAATTCCTCTAACTAAAGAGTTAGTATATCTAATAATATCCTTAGCTTTAGTTGCATGCGAAAAATAAAAATGTAGATTTTCTTTATTCTTTCTATCGACTTCGCAATGGTTTCCTAATACTAAATATTCAATATGCCCCTCTTCTAATAATTGTTTATAATATGGAAAATATTCTTTCATCGCTTCTGCTTCAAAGCCTAAATGTATCTTAATGCGATCTTTATATTTTTCTTTTAATGATTCAATAGAAGAAATATAATCTTGTAACTCTTCATATTCTCCACGAATTCCAATTTGGCTATGATATGGTAAAAAAATATGATCAGAAAATCCAAGTTCGGTAATTCCAAAAGCTATTGCTTCTTGAATATATTCTTCATCTGTTCCAATTGCGTGTCCACATCTAGAGGTGTGTGTATGATAATTTTCCTTAATCATCTTTATTTTCTCCATAATTTATATCAAATAGATATAATCCTGAACTAGGCGCCTTAAAAGAAACTCTAAAGTTTTCTTCACCTAATAATTCTTTAATTCTTTCTTTGTTAAAACGATGTAATCCAACTTCAATTAAAGTTCCTACAATCATTCTAACCATGTATCTTCTAAATCCATTACCATTTATATTAATAGTAACTAAATTATCAGTATGGGTAATTTCAATAAAATTAATCTTTCTAATGAAATCTTCATCGTTTGAACAGAAATTATGAAAACTATGTTCTCCAACAAAATACGAACTTGCTTCTTTCATTAATTCAACATCTAACTTTTGATTTAAATTAAAAAGTAATTCATCATTAAAGACATCAAATTCACCCACATTGATTTTATATTGATAAGTCTTATCTAAAATAGAAAATCTAGCGTGAAAATCTTCACTTACTCGTTCTATAGATTTAATATGAATATCATTTTCTAATAAACAATTTAATGAATGTTTTAATTTATATAAATCAATATTTTCTTTATCTACATCAAAATGAAAACATTGATTAATCGCATGAACTCCTCGATCAGTTCTTCCTGAAGCTACTATTTTAATGTCACTAGAAAAGATTCTAGATAGAACTTTTTGAATTTCATCTTGAACGCTTCTTTCCTTTGTCTTAGTTTGGATTTGATATCCATAAAAGGCAGTCCCTTTATAACTTACAATTGCTTTTATGCGCATAAAGAACCCACCCAAACAACTAAATCAAACTTAGTGACAATTAATACGATTAATCCTGCAAAGAATAAACTCATAAATAGTAAAGATAATGTGTCTCTTACTCTCCATTTGTTAATACGATATCTAGTTCTTTTTGCTTGAGGATTATATCCTCTTGCTTCCATTGCATTAGCTAAATCTTCACTTCTTTGGAAAGCAGAAACAAATAATGGGATAATTAAAGAAATAACTGCACGAATCTTTTCTTTTAATTTACCTCTTTGGAAATCAACACCCCTACTTGCTTGAGCCTTCATAATCTTATCTGTTTCTTCTAAAATTGTTGGAATAAAACGAAGTGCTAAAGAAATAGTCATTGCAATTTCATGAACTGGGAAATGAATAACTTTTAATGGATACATATACCATTCAAGGGCTCCAGTAAGTTGTAAAGGAGTCGTTGTTGAAGTTAAAATCATTGATACTGCAATCATAATTACTAATCTTAATGCAATATAGATAGTATTATAAATGGCACTGAAATAAATTTTCCATGAAGAAGTAATTTCAATAAATCCTAAAGAAGGATCTCCAGGCACTAACATATTAATTACAAGCAAGAATAAAATCATAAACCACATCATTTTTAATTGCTTAAATAAAGCGGAAATTTTAATATGTGATATCTTCATTAAAATAAATACAAAAAGTAATAAAACTCCATATACGATAAAGTTCATCCATATAGAAGAAAAACTTAAAAATACGCTGACCATTAATAAAATCATTGCTAGAATTTTAAATCTAGGATCAAGCTTATGAATAAAAGAGTTATAAGGAACATATTTGCCAAGGGTTATATTATTCATATGAAACCTCCTTTGCAATTTGTTCAACAAGAGTATCAATATCCTTTACTTTATCTAATTGGATATGATACTTACCAGACTTATTAAGTTTTTTTGCCATTTTAATAACTAATGGTTCTTCAATTGATAGTTTAGCAAAATTATCTTCATCTAAGAAGATTTCATATGGTTTACAAAATTTAATAACTTCGCCTTTTACTAAAACTACTACATCACTTGCGTATTTTAAAACATTATCCATATCATGAGTAATCATTACAATTGTGGTTCCCATTTCATGAATTTTAGAGAATAATTTCATCATTTCTCTACTACCTTGTGGGTCAAGTCCTGCAGTAGGTTCATCTAAAATTAATACTTTTGGATTTAACGCAATAATTCCTGCGATTGCTACTCTTCTTTTTTGTCCGCCTGAAAGTTCAAAAGGAGATCTTTCAAATAAATCTTCTTGAATACCTACTAAAGATAAAGCCTCTTTCGCGAGCTTAATACTTTCTTCTTCGCTAACTCCAAAATTCTTTGGGCCAAAAGAAACGTCTTTTAAAACTGTATCTTCAAATAATTGATATTCAGGAAATTGGAAAACTAAACCAACACCTTTTCTTAATTCTTTAATGTTTTTTAATTTCTTAACATTTTTATCAACGATGATTCCATTAACATTAACTTCTCCATCAGTTGGAATTAATAAAGCATTAACTTGTTGAACAAGTGTTGATTTACCACTACCAGTATGACCTACAATCATAGTAAAAGAATTGTCCTTAATTTCTAAATTAATATCTTTAAGGGCACTAAATTCTAATGGTGTTTTAGAAGAGTAAATATAATTTAAATGTGAAAAAACTATTGGCATAATTCTTTCACCATCCCTTCTAAATCTAAACTTTCTACTTTAATTCCTTTATTGTTTAAAACTTCATTTAATTTATACCCAAAAGGAATATCTAATTTAACTTCTCTTAATTTTTCTTTATTTTCAAAAACTACTTCTGGTTTATCATTTAAAACTACCTGACCATTATTTAAAACAATAACTCTATCACTTTGTAAAGCTTCTTCAATATCGTGAGTAATAGAAAGAATTGTTAACTCTTGATTATTTTTTCTTAATTCATTAGTTAATTCTCTAATTTCTCTTTTGCCTTTTGGATCAAGCATTGAAGTAGATTCATCCATAATTAAAAGTTTTGGATTCATCGCTAAAGTTCCAGCAATTGCAACACGTTGCTTTTGTCCACCCGAAAGATTTCCTGGTTCTTTATCTAAAAATGCGTCCATCCCAACTTTTTTAGAAACATCTAAAATAATTTGTTCCATTTCTTCATGAGGAACTAAATTATTTTCAAGACCAAAAGCGATATCATCTCTTACCGTTGAACCAATAAATTGGTTATCTGGATTTTGAAAGACAATACCTACATCTTTTCTAATCTCATATATATTTTCTTCGTTAAGTTCTTTTTCAAAAATCTTAATAGTACCTTCTTTAATTTCGTTTAATCCAATTAGAATTTTAGCAAGAGTTGATTTGCCAGAACCATTATGGCCTACCAAACAAACATATTCTCCTTGATTAACTTCTAAATTTAAATTTTCGAAGATTATTTTATCGTTATTGTATTGAAACTTAACTCCATTAATTTCAATTGCTTTTTTCATTACTTGTTATTCTTTTTCTTTCTTTGTTCTTCTCTTCTAATGGCAATGATTGCGTATACCCAATAAATAATGATTAGAGATCCACAAACAATACCTGCGATAATTCTAACATTATTATCTAAGTCTTTAATGCCTACAAATAATGACATAACCATTACTAAACAAATTAATAAAACTAAAAAACGTTTTAATGCTACTTTAACTGACTTCTTCATAATTACTTCCTCTTAAATTCAATAGTAGGCATTGTACCTTCAAATTTGCGGTATTTAACACCTGCTAAATCAAACATTTTCTTACTTGCAATAGTCATAGGTAAATCTTTATATTTATCATCAAAGTAGATAACTTCTTTTATACCTGATTGAATAATTGCTTTTGCACATTCATTACATGGAAATAAAGTAACATAGATTCTACTACCATCTAAAGATACTCTAGCGTTTAAAATGGCGTTGAATTCAGCGTGGCAAACATACATATATTTTTGATTTAATACATCGTCTCCATCTCTTCCCCATGGCATAACTTCATCGTCACATCCGATAGGCATTCCATTATATCCCATTGTTAAAACTTTGTTTTTATCACTAGCCACACAAGCACCAACTTGAGTGGATGGATCTTTACTTCTAAAACTTGAAAGTACTGCTACCCCCATAAAGTATTCATCCCATGATATATAATCTTTTCTTTTTTCCATAGTAATCACCTGCTAGTATTATACATATTTTAAATAATAATTTAAAGTTTCTTTATTTTTTTCTATAAACTAATATTTTAAATGAAATTATCGTATTCAATTCTTCTTTTTTCATTAATGCTTCTGAAGTATCTTTTGGAGACTTGTAATAGTAAGGAGTCATAGTAAACAAATCATTAATTTCTTGATTGTTTAATAATATATTTCCCTCAGATTCCTTTATATCTATTAATTCAAACCCTTCAATATACGTTTCTTTATCTTCATTTAATCTAACGTTTTCATATAAAACCTCTTTTAAGCCTAATAAATGTTTTGTGCCAGGTAGAATTCTTAAAAAGATTCCATTCTTTCTTAAAATCCTTAAAAATTCGTTCTCGTCGATTTTAGCAAAACTATTAACAATCAAATCTACTGATTCATTTTGAATAGGTAAATAATTTAGATTTCCAATAACAAATTTAATATTTTCAAGTTTCATTTGTCTTTGTCTAATTGTACATTCATTAATCGCTTGCTTTGATAAATCAACCCCATATGTAGATAGATTAAATTCATCCTTTAATTTGTTATGAAAATATGTAGTGTAGTATCCTTCTCCACAGCCTAAATCACAAACCACATTATCCTTTGAGCTATCTAAACTACTCTTTATAGTTTCTGTAATTAAATCTCTTAATAAATCATATTTTCCAGTATTTAAAAATCTAACTCTAGAAAGAATCATACCTTTTTCATCTCCGGAGTTATCGCTATGATGTTGATTAGCTAAAAGTAGATTAACAAAACCTTTTTTAGAGATATCATAACTATGATTATTTACGCATTTAAAAGTATTGCCTATTTGATTTAATTCGTTTTTACAATGTGGACAATATAATATATTTTTCATAAATTCACCTTTAAAAATTATATCATAATTTATTAAAAAAATATAAAAAAATATGTATTATAGTTCGAATAGCAATTGTCGATGTTATACAAACAAAAAAGCGGGAAATGTACTTAACCCCAAAAGTTGGACTAACTAAAATGTTAGAAAGACTTAAGGGGTTTTTATTATGAAATTAACAG